>JACSRX010000055.1 GCA_014879535.1 Chthoniobacterales bacterium | reverse complement strand
GGGTGGGGGCGCTCATCGCCTTGGGGGCCGGATTCAATCCGATCCTGACTGGACGGGAGAATATCTACATCAACGGATCCGTGCTCGGACTCAGCAAGAAGGAGATCGACGAAAAGCTCGGGGAGATCATTGATTTTTCCGAGATCGGCGAGTTCATCGACACACCCGTGCAGAACTACAGTTCCGGGATGAGCGTGCGTCTCGGCTTCGCCATTGCGAGTTCGCTGAGCCCGGATGTGCTGATCTTGGACGAGGTGCTGGCGGTGGGGGACATCGGGTTTGTGATCAAATGCCTGAACCGCGTCCGCAAGTTGACGAGCAATGCCGCGGTGATTCTCGTCTCGCACAACATGCAGTCGATCTCCTCCTTCTGCTCGCGCGTGATGTTCATGGACCACGGGAGCGCGGTTCTCGACACCGCACATCCGGCGGAGGCGATCGACTGCTATTACGAGATGATCCGCTCCGAGAAGAATGAGACCGGAGCAGGAGGGGCTTCCATCCGACATATCGCATTGGGTGGGGGCACCCGGATCAAACACGGCACCCAAGGGCGCCTGAGTGTCGAATTGGAAATCGACGGGAAAGAGACCGAGGCATCGGTCAATCTTTACATCATGGATGAAGCGATGATGCCGGTGATCTGCATGCCTGTGACCGTTGCCGATGGCAGCATGCAGCGCTACCGATCCGGAATCCACCGTCTGGATCTGGATCTCGGTGTGATAGATCTGGTCTCAGGCAAATACAGCTTCACGCTCTCGATATTCGACCCCGTCTCCTCAAGGGTCCTGCTTCGGTCGCAAGGTCTTGAAGAATTCCGTGTTTTTGCTGACCACGCCCATTGGGGACGGATGGCGAGACCGATCATTGTCGAGTGTGACTAATGCTGCGACTCTCGGAGAGCAGTTGTTTCCCAATACATACGAACCTGCGGAGTTGATGCCCGAAGCGACTCGGCCCGATTGAGACAATGAATTCCTTCCTGCTTGATTACACCCGCGCTCTAACCGGTGCCATCGGTGCAGATTTCGGTGACAACTGGGACACCGACCGGTTCGGTCCGGAGCCGGCAGACGCAAGCGTCCGGCATCCGGGGATCCGGCGGCTGCTGGCGAGTGCGGGGTTGATGACGATCGGGGCGGCACGCCAGACCGTTGCGGGAGGAATTCGGTTTGTAGAACCGCATCTGGATGATCTTGAATGGCTTTACGGGGTGTTAGCCGATGAGGAATCGAGGAGCATGCTGGTGCAACTGGCAGCCTTTCGTGCTTTAGGCCACCGCAAGGTGAAATTGCCGACGAATGCACCCGGGTTTTGGCACGGGAGGGACGAAGCGAAGCGAATTCCGTGCGGTATCGAAGAGATTGATCCGGGCTTCCTCGGCTGGAAATTGCATCAACGAAACCTCGCCAACTTCAATTACCCCATCACGATGTTCACCGGTCCGGGCGCTTGCTACACGACTTTTGTCCATCAGCAGTATCGGTGTGAGACTGCGGATGGCGTGATCGAGTGTGAGTCCGGGGACATGGTTGTTGATGCAGGTGGATGCTATGGGGATACCGCGCTGTATTTTGCCCACAAATCCGGAGCTGAGGGCATGGTTGCTTCCTTCGAGTTCCTGCCGGTCAATTTGTCGGTTTTCCGGAGAAACATGGAATTGAACCCGGAACTCGCCGCACGGATCCAGCTTCACGAGTGCCCTGTCTATTCGGAATCCGGTAGGGAGTTGTTCGTGGTGGAGAACGGGCCCGGGACGCGTGTGCAGAGTGCTCCGCATGATCCGGGCTCACTCGCGGTTCGCACCTTCAAGATTGACGATCTGGTGGCCCGGGGTGGACTGCCTCGCATCGATTTCATCAAGATGGACATCGAAGGAGCGGAACTTGAGGCCCTTAAAGGCAGTGAATTTGTGCTCCGCCAGTTCCGGCCCAAGTTGGCAGTCACCGTCTATCATGACTTCAAGGACTTCTGGACGATTCCTCGCTACATTGATGGATTGGGCTTGGGTTATCGGTTCTACCTCCGCCATTTCACTATTCATTCGGAGGAGACTGTGCTGTTCGCTCGGGTGCCAGAGCATACGAGGTCCGCAGCCCGTTAAACCACGTCCGCAGTTTCCGACTCATGAATCTTCTTCTCTCCTGCATCGGCAAGCGCGGCTACATCGCAGATTACTTCCGCGAGGTGCTGCCTCCAGGAAGCAGGATTATCGGGACGAGCAACACTCCGTGGACGCCGGGGTTCTCACGATGCGACGAAGCGGTCATCCTGCCTCCCCTCGACTCGGATGCCTATGTTCCGGCCCTTCTTGATGAATGCTCCAGACGCAAAGTTTCCGGGTTGCTTTCCATGTTCGATCCCGATGTCCGAAGGTTGGCCCCGCACCGTGCAGACTTACTGGCCAGGGGCGTGGTTCCTGTCCTCCCCGCCGAACGGGCGGCCACCATTGCCTTCGACAAGATGGAGACTCACCGCTTTCTCTCCGCGCAGGGCGTTTTGACTCCTGAGACGACCGAAACCTTCGGTGCAGCGATGGATGGCTTGCGAGAGGGACGATTGGCCTTCCCTTTGATTGTGAAGCCGCGGTTCGGCTTCGGAAGCGCCAACACCTTTTTGGCCCGAAGCGAGAACGAATTGCGGGTCTTCTTCGATTACGCGCCGGGGATGATCGTTCAGCAGTTTGTCGAGGCGGAAGCGCTCAATGTAGACGGGTTGGGGAGTCTTGAGGCGGAGCCGGTCTCGGTTGTGCCTTGGCGCAAATGGCTGTCCACCCTCGGTGAAACGGAGCGGGCGGAGACAGTGGAGTGTTCCGAATTGGTCCGCATGGCAGAAGAGCTGGTCCGGTCTGTGGGCATCATCGGTCCTTTTGACGGGGATTTCTTCCGGGATTCGTCGGGACGTTTGTGGGTGCTTGAGTTGAACCTGCGGTTCGGGGGGGGGTATCCCGTCTCGCACCTTGCCGGTGCGGATTTCCCGCGTCTGATCGTGGACATGATCCGTGGCAAGCAGGTTTCCAACAGCGCCCCCTACTACAAGCCGGGGGTGACAATGATGAAGCGTCTTGTTCCCATCCCCGGACCTTCTAAGGAGGAAAGTTGAGCGCCTGTATGGAGATCGGACTGAATTCAGCGGAATCTTGGAATGCGGAGTGGGAGAAGTGGTTTGCCCGATACTCCAGGGGAACGCCGAGGCTTGGCATGTGGTTGGCCTGGTCGCAGAAGGTTGACGGACGGGATACGCTGGAGCTCGGGGCTGGAAGCGGTCGGGAGTCTCGGTTCCTCGCGGCAAGAGCGCGCTCGGTAACATGCGTCGATTTCTCGTCCGGCGCGATGGACGCGCTCCGCGAGAGCCGCCCCCCGCTCAATCTCCGGGCATGCACGATGGATGCCAGGAATCTCGACTTTCCCGACGGGGCATTCGACCTGTCATTCCACAAGGGGTTCTGGAGCTGTTTCGGGGATGATGACGATGTGGCACTGCTCTTCGCGGAGCAACTTCGCGTGACGAGAGGCACGCTTCTCGCTTTGGTGCACAACGCAGCCAATTCCAAGATGCATGAGATGTTCCGCCGGAAGGCCGGCACCGACAAACTCTACCAAGTGCGTTTCTATCAACCGGAGGAGCTGATGACCATTGCACGGTCCGGGTTGGCCGACGCCGGGATAGATGCAGCGGTGCGCATCCGCGGATTCGGCGGCCCGGATTGGATGCACCGCGGGCTGCTTGCACGATCGAACCCCTCAGTCCAAGGATGTCTCGCTGCTCTGGCTTACCGTTGCAGACCTCTGGCCCAAGCCGAGTCCCTGGTTTTGGAAGTGCGCATCACCAACAGACATCCGTGAATTCCCCGCATGACATCTTGCATGTGGGAAGGCCCAATCTTGGTGATCGGTCTGCGTTTCTCGCCAGAGTGGAGGCCATGCTGGACCGGCGTTGGTTCTCCAACGATGGCCCCCTTGTCCGTGAGTTTGAAGCAGCCGTGTGCGCCCACCTTGGAGTCCGCCACGCAGTCGCTTTGTGCAATGCAACCGTCGGAATCGAGATAGCCAGCAAAGCCCTTGGACTCGAGGGCGAGGTGATCGTGCCGAGCTACACCTTCGTCGCAACCGCCCATGCCCTGCAATGGCAGGGAATAAAACCAGTGTTCTGCGACATCGATCCTTCGACGCACAACATGGATCCGGACAAGATCGAGGGACTCGTCACACCGCAGACGTCGGGGATCGTGGCTGTCCACGTATGGGGACGGCCGTGCGACACCGCGGGCATCGAGAAGGTTGCCAGAAAGCATGGACTGAAGGTGATGTATGACGCCTCTCATGCCTTCGGTTGCTCGTCGAAGGGGAGGATGATCGGGGGGTTTGGGGCCTGCGAAGTGTTCAGTTTCCACGCCACAAAGTTCATCAACTGCTTCGAGGGCGGTGTTGTCACGACCAACGATGACGAGCTTGCAGGAAAGATGCGGCTGATGAGGAACTTCGGATTCAGCGGCTTTGACAATGTGGTGTATCTGGGTGTGAACGGGAAGATGAGCGAAGTCTGCGCCGCGATGGGCCTGACAAATCTGGAGGCGATGGATGGAATTGTTGCAGCGAACAGGCGCAATTATCTCGCATATTGCAGGGAGTTGCGGGCGATGGACGGCATTTCAGTTGTTCGGTATGAGGAGGCTGAGCGGAACAATTTTCAATACGTCGTGGTCGAGGTGGATCCAGATGCATGCGGGCGGTCCCGCGACGAGATAGTCGAGGCCCTGCATTCGGAAAACGTGATCGCCCGCAAGTATTTCTGGCCTGGTTGCCATCGCATGGAGCCGTATTGCAGAACGCAACCAGACGCATGGAGACGTCTGGGGCAGACGGAGCGCATCGCAGCGCGTGTCATCGTGCTGCCCACGGGGCAGACTGTCGTTGAGGAGACGGTGCGGCAGGTTTGCAGGACCATTCACAAAGCGGTTGCAAGGTAAGGAATGTCGGACGATAGGCACGAGGTGGATCATCCCGCCGGCAGCATTGCCTCGTTGCGGATGGACAGGCCCCAGCGGATCTCCGAGCAGGTCTGGCCTGAGGGGATCGAACCCATCGTGAGCATCATCAGCTGGGTCTTTAACCATGAGAAATTTTTGCGTGATGCGATCGAGGGCATTTTGATGCAAGAGACGACGTTTAGCGTCGAAATCATTCTTCACGACGATGCATCCACGGACCGCTCCGTGGAGATCATTCGTGAATACGAGGCGAAGCATCCGATGTTGTTCCGCAACATCCTCCGCAGGGAAAACCTGTGGTCGCGGGGAATCAATGTCGCACCCGAAGTCTATGGGGCTGCGCGCGGGAGATTCATCGCCTTGTGCGAGGGAGACGATTATTGGATCGACCCTTCAAAGCTGGAGACCCAGGTCCGTCTTCTTGAAGGTCATCCGGAGGTCTCGCTCACATTCCACAACGCATGGGTGCGGCATGAGGACAGCCGCAAGGATTACTTCATGAATTACGGGCTGGACCGGGACGATTTCGACTTCGCGGCAATGGTTCCACGGGGATGGTTCATCTCTACGGCGAGCATGATGTTCCGCAGAAGGCCGGAGATTTTTCCCAGCATGTTCGCATTCACAATCGGGGGGGATTTGGTGGCGCACCTCAGCCTTGCCCTGCAGGGGCGGGTGAGATACCAGAATTTTGTCGGCAGCGTTTACCGCATCCACGAGAAGGGTGCATCGTTCAACTTCCGGGGACGCGGGGATTTTTTCTACCAGAGAGTGCTGCCGGATCGCATCTGGGTTTACTGGATATTCCTGAAGGTGTTGGTGCAGGGAAAGGGGGAGAGCGAGTTGCGCCGGTATATCCGATCCATGGCAAAGCTGTGGTTCGAGCCGATGGTGGAGATCGGAGGTGAGTCATCGGTTCCGGACAAGCGGACTCTGCAAAGGGAACTTGCGGAAGTCCTGCGCAAGAACCAGCCGCCGTGCGCCCCCGAGGGATCGCTCGGAGACTCCTCGGAATTGCAGGACCTGATTTTGGAGGGGGCGACAGACGCCCTTGCGATGGGAAGCGCCCTCTGGGTGAGAAGCAATGCCAAGGCGGGCAGGCTCCTCCCGGGCATGTCCGTGGTCTGGACAGGTTGGAAGCGGGGGACTTTGACTGCAAGAGAAGCGCTGGAGCTGTTCGCGAAAGCCTGTTTGTGGTCGATTGCTGCGGTCGTGAAGCCCGCGAGGAGCGCGGCCACACCCGCCGGGCGAGATGCAGTGAAGCCGGACTCATGACAAAGCATCAGGACACTTCAAGCGTGGAAAGCGCGGTCAGCATCATCATTCCCTGCTACAAGATGGGGGAGTTTCTCCCTGAGGCGCTCGCCTCGGTTGAGAGCCAGACTTTCCCGTCCTGGGAATTGATCATGGTGGACGATGCCGGACCCGAGGATGGCACCAAGGGCATTTTCGAGGATTTTGCCAGACGGAACCCGGAGCGCCGGGCGGTTTTCCTCCGCCATGAACACAACATGGGCGTCAGTGCAGCACGCAACAGTGCGATTGCCGCTGCGCAAGGGGAATACCTGGCGTTTCTCGATCCGGATGACATCTGGATGGACGGGTATCTGGCGAGGATGGTGGGTGTGCTTCGGGAGGATCCGGGTGTTTCCGTTGTCAATGCGCGACTGGCGCTGTTCGGAGAACTTCGAGGCGAGCGGTTGTCGGATGACAGGGCCGTGAAGTTATGGCCGTGGGAGATTGCGAATTTTCCCGCGTCGCTGGCGGTCACCAACTTCATCGCACCCAGCGCCACCGTCTTGCGCAAAGAGGCGATGGACAAAGCCGGCCTGTTTGACACGGCCAAGGAAATCCAGCACGCCGAGGATTACGACCTGTGGATCCGTCTGGTGGAGGCGGGCTGCCGGTTCGTGCTTCTCAACGAGGTTCTGGTGCGTTACCGGAAGCATGCCGGCGCGGCGTCGGACGATCCGGAAAGAATGCGGCGGTTGGAGCGTGTGATCGTCCAGAAGCACGGGTTGTTCATGAACCTGGCGCTGAGACGCCTTGTGCAGAACATGCATTGCCGGCATGAGGGACTGGACGATCTCGTGAAAAATCCCTTGAAGCGCCTGTGGAAGAAATGGGTCTCATGAGTGCCGGTCACATCCAGGCGCGCGTCGACAAGCATGGCTTGGATGCCGCCGACTACAATCGCAGCCGATTGGAGCCGTCATTCGACGATCCAGCCTACGTCGCTCTGGCAGATTTGAGGATGGCGTTGGATCTCGTGCGATCGGACGAGGCGGTGCGTGTTCTCGACTACGGGGCGGGAGGTTCGCCCTATCGGCCGCTTTTTCCCAAGGCGGATTACCGCCGTGCCGATTGCGTGGAGTTGCCGGGACTTGATTACATTTTCGGTGCCGACGAAAAAATTTCCGAGAGCGACGAGGTGTTCGATCTCGTTCTCTCAACGCAGGTGCTCGAGCATGTGCGGCACCCGCAGCTTTATCTGAGGGAGGCTTGGAGGCTCCTCAAGCCCGGGGGGCGGATCATCGTGTCCACCCACGGGCTGTTCGAGGAACACGGCGCGCCGATCGATTTCCGGCGCTGGACGTTGGAGGGGCTTTTCTGCGAGTTGGAGGAGGCGGGGTTCCGCAGGGGCCGAGGTTGGAAGCTCACCTGCGGTCCGAGGGCGCTTTTGTTCTGGGCGATGCGCCACGGCGGGACGGGAAAGCCGACCATGAAGAGCTTCTTCGGGGCGGGTTGGAATGCGGTGCGGGCTGTTGCAACAGGGAATCTGTCCTGGCTGAACCGGCAGGCGGACCGGCACTTCGGGAAATTTGCGGTGATGGAAGACGGTGCACAAACACCGCCAATTTATGTGGGTGTGCTTGCAGTCGGGCACAAGGAAACGCGCACATGATGCTGCGCCTGGGTGTCCGCAACAATCTATGACCTGGAAACATCGACTTCGTGCCGCCGTGCAGAAGCTGCTCGGATTGAACCTCATCAATCTTCGTCTCGACGGATTGGAGGCGCAGTTGGGCCTGTTGCAGAAGGAATTGGAACTGGCGCGCAGGGATTTGCTGGACGCAGGGAACCTGTCCCGTGAAACCTCAATCACCTTGGTTTCCTCCGCGGGTCCGGCACTGCACTCCATCGACCACATACTCCCGAAGGGGACCGTCCGCGACAACACACGCTGGCCGCGCATGGCGGTCTGGGCGGAGGAGCAGTTCGGGCGCAAGGTGCGTTGCATGGATCTGGGCTGCGCGGGGGGAGGGTTGGTCTTCGACATGGTGTCCGCAGGGCATGACGCCATCGGCGTGGAGGGCAGCGACCTGAGCGCGAAATTTTCCCGCGCCGAATGGGGAACGATACGGAACCGCCTTTTCGTGGCGGACATCACGAAGGACTTCCGGCTGGAGGACACAAGGACGAACGGTCCCGCCGAATTTGACCTGATCACGGCGTGGGAGGTGCTGGAGCACATTCCGGAGGAACTCATTCCCGGATTGTTCGCCAATGTGGTCCGTCATCTGGCCCCGGGGGGCATCTTCGCGGCCTCGGTCGCGACGTATGAGGATGCTGACGCAACAACGGGGATGCGTTGGCACCAGACCGTGCAACCCAAGTCATGGTGGCTGGCAGCGATCGGACGGATTGCGCCCGGTCTGGCCGAGGTGCAGGGAGGATGGCGGGTGAAGGACTTTCCTCGAGGTTCCGGCAATCCCAACATTCCGTGGGATTGGGATGCGGACGCTTCACCTGAAAGGGGCTTCCATCTCGTGCTGCGCAGGGCCTGAGCTGTCCGGTGAAAATTGCCTTTGTCTCCAGCGTTCTCGGATACCCATGGGGTGGTCCCGACCGTCTTTGGACCGAGACCGCCCAAAGGATGCAGGAGCGGGGGGATTCCGTATTCCTTGGAATAAGTCCGCTCACCGCCGATCATGATGACGTCCGCAGGTTGCAGGCCAGGGGGGGGCGGCTGTTTCTCCGCCGCGAGAATTCTGTGTTCCGCGGACGTCGACACAGCCTGCAGCGTCGCGCGCCCGTGACCCGGGGAAAGTATCTGGAGACCCATCTTTCGGATTTCGCTCCGGACCTCGTGGTGCTGACACAGGGCGGCACGTTTGATTTTACTGCCGAGCACCATCTGCTCGAGTGGCTCGAATCTTCCATGACACCTTTCGTGCTGGTTTGCCACCAAGGTTCGGATAGTCCGCCGCCCGATGCCGCAGGGCGTGAGGGCCTCGTGGATGTCTTTTCCCGCGCTGCGCGGACATTGTTCGTATCCTCCGCCAACCTTGCGGCGGCGGAACATCAGTTGAGACTCGCCATTCCCCGGGCTTCGGTCATCCAGAATCCGCTCGCCTGGACGCGCGCAGAACCGCTGCCATGGCCGGAGAAAAAGCCTGCTGGTCCGGCGGTTCTGTTCGCCGTGGGCAGGATGGATCTTTGGCAAAAGGGATGGGATATTTTGCTCGCAGCTGCGTCCAAGGTGGCGTGTGACCAGGACTTTGTCATCCATCTGGCCGGGCGCGGTCCCGATGCCGCGCTGATCAATGAGTATGCAGCCCACTACGGTCTGGCCTCCCGCTTGGTGGTCCGGGAGTTTCTGCCCGCAGAGGAGTTGGAGGGTTTCTGGAGGGCGGGGGAACTTTTCCTGCTGCCGTCGCGGTCGGAAGGATGCGCCAGCACGATGCTCGAGGCCATGATGTGCGGACGCCCGCTGCTGACCACCCGTGTGGGCGGGGTGGACGATTGGCTGCAAGACGGCGTGAATGCCTTTCTTGCGGTTGCGGCTTCGGCGGATTCCGTCGCGGAAGCCCTGAAACGGGCCCTGGATGAACGCAGGCGCTGGCCGGAGATGGGTCTGGCCGCTCGTGCAGCTTTTGATTCCAAACGGGACCCCGATCCGGTGGGCACATTCGTCGGCTTGCTTGACGGGTTGGCGGCATCACTCGACAGGCGCTGATGGAAAAGGTCCTCAACCAGTTTTGGAAAGTCGCCCTCGCTTGGCGACGGCGTGCCGCGGCGGCGCAGGGAGTGGTGTTCGGTCCCAACCTCCGGCTTGGAGCGGGGGTGGATTTCAATCTTGGAGGTGCTTTCAAGAATACGCTCCGTCCCAAGTCGTCGCGCGGCTGCATCGTCTTGGAGGAATCGGTGTGGATCGAGCGAGGGGCGGTTCTCTGGGCGTTCGATGGCAGCATCCGCCTCGGGCGCAACGTGTATCTCGGCCCCTACGTGACCATCTACGGTCATGGAGGGGTGGAGATCGGGGAAGATTCACTCATCTCGATGAAGGTGACCATCGTCTCCTCAAACCACGGCGTGCCTCCGGATGGTGGATCGATCCGGAAGGCCGCGGACGAGCTTTTGCCGACGAATATCGGGCGTGATGTGTGGATCGGTGCAAATGCGGTGGTGCTGGGCGGTGTCACCATCGGCGACGGTGCCGTGATTGCGGCCGGATCCGTGGTGCATCGTGATGTTGCCGCCGGGAGCATTGTCGCCGGAGTGCCGGCTCGGGTCGTCAAACGGCGGGAGACTTCGGGTGGTGCCTACAGGGGCAATCCCCCGTCTCGATGAGTTTGCATCACAATTCCGGCACAGAGCGGGTGCTGTCGCTTCAGGACAACGGCTATGATGCTTTGCGACTCCTGCTTGCTGCATTTGTGGTCTATTCCCATACCTATGCGGTGGGGGGCTTCGGCGAGGAACCGCTGCGGCGTCTCTCGAAGGAGGGTGTGATTCTCGGGGAGTTGGGAGTCCTCGGGTTCTTCGGGCTCAGCGGCTTCTTGGTGACGGCAAGCTTCCAGCGATCTTCATCGCTGCGCGCGTTTTTCATGAAACGCCTGCGCCGCATCTTCCCGGGATTCTGGGTGTGTCTGCTCGCGACGGCATTTCTGTTCGGTCCGCTGTTGTGGCTCCTCAATGACAGGACCTTGGGGGAATACCCGATCCGCGGAGCCGACGGGGCCTTGAGCTACATCCGCGGGAATGCCCTGTTGAGAATCACCCACCATACAATCGGGACGGTTCTCGATCAGGCTGCATGGCAATCCTCGCTCAACGGCAGTCTGTGGTCGCTCTTTCCCGAGTTTGCCTGTTACGCAGGCATCGCGGTGCTGGGGTTCGGGGGAGCGCTTTCGGGCAGCCGATGGCTTCTCGGGATCGCAGCTTTGGCCGCGTTTACAGACCATGTTCTTGCGACCGTTGCCGGCCGCGAAGCTTTTCCCCACATTCCTTCGTTCTACGCCTTCACGAATTACTCGCCGTTCATCACGGCATTCTGTCTGGGCGCCTGCGCTTGTGCGTGGAAGGACTGGATCCGCTTTTCATGGAAGACAGTCGTGGTGATGGGTGGGATCTCCTTGTTGACCATCAAGCTCGGCGGATTTTTGATCATCGCCCCGTTGTTTGTCACTGCCATGGTGCTGGCAGCCGGGGGATTGTTCCGTCTGCGGTTGAAGCAGGATTTGTCCTATGGGATTTACATCTATTCCTTTCCATGCCAGCAGGTTCTTTTCGCCACGGGGATTGCCTCCAAGTCGGTGGCATTGTTCTTCGCGGTCAGCATGGTGATGGCAGTCGCGTGCGCGTGGCCCAGCTGGCTTTTCGTGGAAAAGCCCTCCTTGCACCGAGGATGACACCCCCTTCACCCGTCAATCCAGAATTGGAAACCCTAACCACAGCACTGCGCGGCGTTCTCCTGCTCCGACCGAGGATTTTTCGCGACGACCGGGGCTTCTTCCTCGAATCCTGGAATCGTGAGCGCTTCAACGAGGCCGTGGGACGCCGTGTGGAATTCGTCCAAGACAACCACTCGCGTTCGGTGAGGGGTGTCCTGCGGGGGCTCCACTTCCAGATCGAACCGGCCGCCCAAGCCAAGCTCATCACCGTGATGCGGGGAAGGATTTTCGATGTGGCTGTTGATATCCGTCCGGAGTCCCCGACCTGCGGCCGATGGGTGGGTGAAATCCTCAGTGACGAGTCGCGAGAGATGCTTTGGATTCCCGAGGGATTCGCCCATGGATTCCTGGTGCTGTCGGATTTTGCCGATGTGGTTTACAAGACAACGAATTTCTATTCGCCCGCCCACGAGCGGTGCATCCGTTGGAATGATCCGGATTTGGGCATCACATGGCCCCGTGGAGAACATCCGCCGACTGTGTCGGCCAAAGACCAGATCGGGGAGACTTTTGAACATCTGAAAACCGAAATACTGAAAGGCTGAACGTCCATGAGCGCAACATCAACAAAGACAAACGAGCGCGTGCTTCTTCTCGGTGCAGGGGGCATGCTCGGCTCCGCCGTTTACGAGGCGGCAACGGTCCGCCATTCCCATGTTCTGGCGACCGATATCGACCTGAACGAGCCGTGGCTTGTGCATCAGGATTTCCGCGACCTGGCATCTTTGGAGCGGCTGTTCGACGAGTTCAAGCCGACCATTGTCTTCCATCTCGGGGCCCTCACGGACCTCGAGTATTGCGAGACGAATCCGGAGGATTCGTGGGCGACCAACGCGCTTAGCCCGGAGAACTCGGCACTTCTGGCCGAGAAGCGCGGGCTGACGCTGGTCTATGTGAGCACGGCGGGGATTTTCGGTGGCGAGCAGGAGTTCTACACCGACTTCGACATGCCGCAGCCGACGAGTCACTACGCCAAGTCGAAATATTACGGGGAACTTTTCGTGGAGCGGAAGATGTCGAAATATTTCATCTTCCGTGCCGGATGGATGATGGGGGGCGGTCCGGAAAAGGACAAAAAATTCGTGAACAAAATCTACCGCCAGATCAAGGGCGGCGCGAAGGAACTGTTCGTGGTCGCCGACAAATTGGGAACGCCGACCTACACCGTGGATTTTGCCAACGGGATGTTCCGCGTGCTCGAAACCGGATTTTACGGACTCTACAACCAGGTGTGCGGCGGCAGCGGCAGCCGGCTTGACGTGGCACGGGAGTTCGTGCGCCTGCTCGGGCTCGAGCACGAGGTGAAGGTCACGGAGGTGGATTCCTCCCATTGGCAGAAGGAATATTTCGCCCCGAGGCCCCATTCCGAAAAGCTCGTGAACATGAAGCTTGAGCGCCGGGGGATCAATTTCATGCGCGATTGGAAGGTGTGCCTTGCGGAATATGCGGAGGTGTTCCGGAAGGATCTGAGTGGGAAGGTGTAGAGGTGGGAAGGCAGAAGGGTGTGAAAGTGAGTTTTGCTGAGCGGTTCGAGGAGTTGGAGATTTGGCGGGAGGCACGGAGCCTGCACAAGCAAGTGCATCTGGCGCTGCGGGGCTGCAAGGACTACAGCTTCCGCGATCAAATGCGCCGTGCGGCCTTGTCGGTTATGAACGATATTGCCGAGGGATTCGAAAGACGCACGAAGAAGGACTTCGCACACTTCCTTGACCTTGCCAAAGGATTGTCCGGTGAGGTTCGCAGCATGACCTTCGCCGCAGAAGACGTGGCGATTCTGCGATAAGTGGAGGCCGAGAAATTGCGCGTGGAATACGAAACCCTCTCCCGGAGAATCGCAAGTTTTCGGAGGCACCCTCGCGCGTAGCGCGACGTTCACACCTTGGTTCAGCCACCTTTTACTGCAGCTGTTTCTATGCCTTTCATTTCCGTCATCATGCCGTGCTGCAATCCGGGAATGCGGCATCTTGGCATCGTGCTGGAGGCGCTTCGCAACCAGACGCTGCCGATGGATGAATGGGAGTTGATCCTGGTGGACGATGCGTCGAAGGAGCCTTTGCGCGGAAGAGTGGATCTTTCCTGGCATCCCGGAGCACGCGTGGTGGAGACGGACCCCGAGCGCAAGGGGATCGGGTTGGTGGGTTCGAGGCTCTGGGGAAGCGAGCACGCGTGCGGGCAGGTCTGCGTATTCGTCGATCAGGACAACGCCCTGCGTTCCGACTACCTGCAGGGCGTGGCGGCAATCGCGCGTGAACATCCGAAGATCGGAACATGGGGGGGGCAGATCCTGCTCAAATTCGACGAACCCGACAAAGCTCCGGAGCCGTGGCTGCGCGGCGCCTTGTGCACGCGCGAACTGGCCCACGACATCTGGTCCAACGACATCCATCACCATGCCTCCACACCTTGGGGGGCGGGGCTTTGCGTCCGGCACGAGGTGTTGGAGCTTTACCGGCAGTCCGTGGAGGAGAATCCGCACCGGCGTTTGCTGGATCCGTCGCCGCGGCGCCCCGGTTTCGGGGGGGATTCCGACATCTCCTATGCCGGATGCCGCGCAGGCTTTGGGAAGGGGGCTTTCAAACGGCTTATCATGGACCACCTGATGCCCGTCGGCCGCTGCTCGGACGAATATTTGCTCAGAACCGCAGAGGCGAACGGCTACTCCACCGTGATGCACGGTTATGTGGAGCACGGCACCGCGACACCTCCCCGCAACGACTGGCGCTACTGGCTCTTGGCATGGGTGAAACGTCCCCGGCGCAGGCGCCTGGAGTGGGAGATCGAGATGGCGCGACGGGAGGGAATGTGGAAGGCGGTGGCCCAGATCACCGGGAATGCGGAGGAATTGAGGGACTACGCGGCGGAGTTGGCCGAAAGGGCATGGGGCTTGAAAAACAGAAACGGCGCCGGAAGTCGCGACTGATTCCATGCGGGTCTATTTTTACTGTCGCGACGAGCCCTTCAATCTCCAGGAGGATGTGGTGACGATTGCCGAAGGATTGAAGGACATCGGGATCCCATTTCATGGAAGCTGCAACTACTGGCTGCAATCCGCGGAGCCCGGCGACTACCTGATCAGACACGATCCGGAAATCCGCCCCGATGATTGCGATGTCGTGGTGGTCAGCTACACGTGGTCGGTCTTCATGCGTCCGGGCAGCTTCGACGTCCTTGAACGCCCGCTGCCGGAGGGCCTTTTCAAGAAGGGGCGCCGTTACACGACGGTCTGCATGGACAACCATGACGGGCACCGAACGGTGTCATGGGAGCCCGAGTATCGGCAGTTCGACCTCATCCTGCGTTCCAAGTTGAACCGCCGTGCATGGCATCCGGAGAACATGAGGCCATGGGTGCTCGGATTTACCAATCGTATTGTCGAAGCCACATCGGGGGCGCCGGCGTTTGCCGATCGCCGTCGTGTCGTCTTGGTGAATTTCGGAGCATCCCATCCGTATGGGCATGGGGCGCGCACGGAGGCGGCGAAGGTTTTCCTGCCGGAACTGGAAAAGCAGGTGCCCATCGACACGTCCAAGGACGATCTGAAGTGCAAGCCGGAAGATTCCTACGACCTGATCCTGTGGGAGCAGACGGGCATGAGGTTCTCGCGCAGCTACTACGAGCGGCTGAAGACGAGCCGGGCTGTGGCCTGCTTTTGCGGCGAACTCATTCCCCCGATGCCGTGGAAGGATCCGGGGCAGTATCTTGTGGGTGGGAACAAGGCGCGGTTGAAGCGGAAGTTTTTCGACACACTGGCCCGGTTTGATCCGAGACCGGCGCGTTCCGTCCAATGGGACAGTTTCCGGGCGTGGGAGGCGTGGGTGGCGGGTTGCGCAACGATCAACCTCGATCTCGACCTCTACGGGGCTGAACTCCCCATGATGCCCGAGAACTGGAAGCATTACATCGGGGTTGATCTGGCCAATCCGACACGGGCTCTCGACCGGCTGAGGGATGATCCCGGCGTGCTGGAGCGTGTGGCGTCTGCCGGCCGCGAGTGGGCCATGCAGCATTATGCGCCATCCGCCATGGCTTGGAGGTTCCTTGAGTATCTCGGGGCCGATCTCTCCCGCAGAGATCAGGGAAGAGGAGCATGAAGACGCAAGACGGAGACCGGTGCTGGCAGCCGCTGCATCCCGCGGTGAAAGCTCTCGCCCTCTATGCCCGGAGGTCTCCAGATCATCCGGCGAAGGTGAGGATTCTCAAGCTGCTTGCAGCAAGTCTCCCGTTGAATGCCTGGATTTACCTTGAGCCCCGAAATGAAACCCGGTTTCTCGCTGTTCCGTCGGACTTCATCGGGTGGGAGATCCTTACAAAAGGGTGCTTTGAGCCGGAGTCGCTGGCGTTGAGCCGGAGGCTGCTGGAGCGGCACGGGGGATGGTTTGCGGATGTCGGGGCACACCATGGTCTGTTCACATGCACGATGTCCGCAGCTCGTGACGTGCGGGTGCTCAGTTTCGAACCCAATCCTGCATCCTTCCTGCGTTTGCGAGACAATGTCGGACGCAACAACCGTCCCTCGGTTCATCTCGTGCACGCCGCCGTCGCCGCCGAATCCTGTCTGGTGCCATGGCGGCATGCCGGGACCGAGGGCGGCACCACGGCGTGGTCGCATATGGCACGCGACGGAGAACAGGCCGACTATCTTGTTCCTGCTGTGCCGTTCTACGGCGTTGTCAGCGACCTCGGATGGGGTGGGCCGACTGTTGTGAAGATGGATGTCGAAGGTGCGGAACTTTCCGCCTTGGCGGGATTCGACTTCGATGCTCAGCGGCCGCGATTCCTTCTCATGGAAGCCGAGCCCCTGTGGCCCGAGAAATCAGCCTTCATGATTGCCCACGGATATTCGGCGTTCGGTGAAGGTGGCCGTCCCCTTGGCGGCGAAGGATCCCAGCCGTTCCTTGAAGGGAATGCGCTGTTCGTCGATGACGGGTTGTCCGACTGGCAATGGTAAATGCCATGACGGTTCGGGATGCCGCGGCATCCATGCGACACTCCCGCGTGCTTGTGCTTTCCGGGGAAATCCCCCAGACGCGCCTTGCCGGGGCGATCGTGCTGCACCGGCTCTTTGCCGACTATCCTTCGGACCGCTTGTTCGTCATGGGGCCGAGGGCGCAGGACGGCGCGGAGCTTCTGGATTGTCCCTACCGCGAGTTGTGGATGCCGTTGCGGCGCTTCGAGCAGACGCGCTTGAGTGTCCACAAACGTTCGCTGTCCGCCTGCGGCCTGATCCCTTTGCCCTCGCATGACCGGGTGATGCGCATGCTGGGGGATTTCAAACCGGATGTGGTGGTCTGCGTGATGGCCAACACGCCATGGATGCTGACAGCCGAGCGCACGGCCAGGAAACTCGGCATCCCCCTTGTGTTGATCGTCCACGATCTCAACGAGGAGTTTGAACAGGTTTTCCCGTGGGCCCGTCGCGCCCTGTTCCGTCAAAATCAGAGGGTTTACCGGTCCGCCGCACGACGGCTGTGCGTGAGCCCCGAGATGGCGTCCTATCTGGCGGATCGATACGGCGAGCGGGGGGAAGTGATGTATCCCAATCGAAGTGAGGATTTGGTGCCCCGGTCGGTTGACATGGCGCTGATGCTGAAAGACGCGCCACGGCTGACACTCGGCTATGCAGGTTCGCTCGCATACGGCTATGGGGAGGCTCTGGTCGGCTTGATCCCGGTATTGCGCGAGGCTGGAGCGAGGATCCTGATATCCACCCCCAAGCCACCTGAGAAGCTGGCCCAGCTTTCCCTTGCGCAAGATGTTGTCGAGTGGATGCCGCACCGTGTGGACATCAACGCGATGTGGCGGGAGATGCAGGAGCGGGCGGATGTGATGATTCTTCCCTATGCGATGCCCGCCGGCCGCAACGAACTTCTCTACCGCACGCATTTCCCAAGCAAGCTCACCGAGTATCTCGGGCTGGGGATGCCGGTGGTGGTGGTCGGTCCTGAGTTCGCCGCGGGGGTCCGCTGGGCCGGGCATTCCGCGGGAGGGGGAGCGCCCAGCGGTGCCGTGGCCTGCACCAACCGGGAGGAACTCGGCTCGGCGTTGAGAAAGCTCACGGAGAACGGAGGCTGGCGAAGGGAGATGGCGCAGCTCGCCGTGGAGGCCGGACTCCGGGATTTTGATCCAACCCGAATTGTCGAGGGCTTCCACGGACTGTTGCAAAGTGTGGCGAGGCCGCACAAATCCCCCCTTTCGACCGCGGGGTGTCAGCCATGAAATCACCAATCATGGTGCGACGGCTGCTCGGACGGCTGCATGCCAGACTGGGGGCCAGCCCCAAGGTGCTCCGGGCTCTGGGGAAGCTCTCGAATCAATGTGAAATGCTCCGGGGCAGGCAGCTTGCCGGCCACTCGACGGATTTCGACCGGGAGCAGTGGTTCCTCGAGCGTTTCCCCGGGCCCATATCAACGGTGGTGGATGTCGGGGCGAATGTGGGGGATTGGACCGCCATGGTCGCGGAAATCCGCAAGGCCGATGATCCAACTTTCCTGCTCTACGAGCCCGTGTCGGCCAATGTCACCGCGTTGGAGAAGCGGTTCCAAGGGAATCCGCGGGTTCGGGTGATCGCAAGCGCCTTGGGCGATGTGTCCGGAGAGGCGAGCATTCACATTTCCTCTTGGAATGACAAATTGTGCTCGTTTGCCGCTCCCCCCGAGGGGGGAGCGCATTCCGAGGTGGTGAGGGTGGCGAGACTTGATGAGGAGCTTGATGCCCGCGGGATAAGGTCGATTGATTACCTCAAGATAGATGCCGAAGGATACGACCTCCATGTGCTGTGCGGGGCGGAGGAGGCGATCCGGAGCCGGCGCGTGAAGGCGCTGCAGTTCGAGTATCTTGGAGGTGCTTGGAAGAAGGTCCGGAGCACCATTGCCGAGGCGTTGAACCTTCTTGAACGGCGCTGCGGATGGCGGTGCTGGCTTCTCGCAGACCGCCAACTCAGCGTGTATGACTATGCCATGCACGGGGAGACCGTTGTCAGCATGTGTTTTGTCGCGGTTCCGTCCGAGGAGGCGGAAAGATTGCGTCCCTTCCGGGCCGGCACGGATTTGGAGTCAACATGAGAAAATTGACCAGCTACATGAAAGTGCAGGCGCTCCTCGGAGATTTGCTCCGCAACCGCCGCGGCCTGCTGAAAAGCGAAAGTTGGCGTGAACGGCGTTTCCTCAATTTGGGGTGCGGACCCTTCCCGGAGGAAGGTTTTGTGAATCTCGATTACCGGTGGCGCCCCGGAATCGACGTGGTCTGGGACGTGCTGCGCCCGCTCCCATTTCCGGACAACCGGTTCGACGGTGTGTTCACCGAGCATTGCCTCGAGCACTTCGATTTGAACCAGCTTTCAGGAGTTCTGAGGGAGATCCACCGCATTCTTGCGCCGTCCGGCGTGCTGCGCCTCGTGGTGCCGGACTTGGCGAAGTATGCGGAGGCCTATGTTGCCCGTCAGCGCGGAGAAAGCGTTGCTGACGACGGGAAGCTTTCGACGGCGGAGGCATTCAACCGTGTGTTTTATTCCGGCCATGTCTGGATGAGCCGCAGCCGGTGGTGGAATGACGGTCATCACTTCATCCATGACTTCGAGAGCATGTCGGATGTGTTGAGCCGCGCAGGATTCACAGATATCCGGCGGTGCGAGGTGAAAATGGGGGCGTTGCCGGAGTTGCTGGTGGACCGCGAGGATCAGGCTTGGGAAAGCCTGTATGTGGAAGCACGTAAGTAGTCGGCTGAAGCGCCGGGAGGTTCCGAAGCCGTGAAAATCTTCGGCCTGTCCCTCGTCAAGAACGAGGAGGACATCATCCGGGAGACCTTGGGAAAGGCCTCAGTGTGGTGCGATGCCATCCATGTTTTCGACACGGGAAGCACCGACCGCACGTGGGAGGCGCTTCAGGACTTGGCCCGGGAGAACCCGCGGATCATCCCCTTCCGCAATGAGACGCGCGCTTTCCGGGATGAATTGAGGGCGGAGTTGTTCCATGCGGTGCGGAATGAAGCGGCTCCCGGCGATTGGTGGTGCCGGTTGGATGCCGACGAGATTTACATCGATGATCCGAGGCAGTTTCTCTCCCGCGTCCCCCCGTTGCATCACGCGGTGTTTTCTGCGAGCTGCCAGTATTATTTCACGGACAGGGATCTCGTGGAGTATCAGGCGGATCCCGAGGCGTTTTTGGCGCGGCCGGTCGAGCAGCGGTTGCGGTATTACGAGTGCAATTGGTCCGAGGTGAGGTTCTGCCGGCACCGTGCCGGACTTGTGTGGTCCGGCAGCAGCTGGCCGACCCACATGGGGATGGCTCATCCGAGGCGCATCCGCCTGAAGCACCTGCAGTATCGCTCTCCCGGGCAGATTCAGGCGCGTCTGGCCACCAGGGCGCAGGCGATCGAGGAGGGATACAACATCTTCGCAGCTTATGATCGCAGCCGAGACTGGCGCGACAAGATCCGGGCTGCGTCGGAATTGGAGTATGATGACGGCTCGGGAACGATGGTCATCGACGAGGCGAAGCTGCCACGTCATTTGGAGCGGCCGTTGCACCGTGCGGTGAAGTGCTTCATGCATGGATGCGGACTCTGGCCGTAAGGAAATCACAACGTGAAGGGCGGATATTCCGTGGTGATCGCGACCTGCGACAGGGACGAACCCCTGGCAAGGGTGCTCGAAGATTGGAGTGCACAAACAGCGCCACCAGAAAAGGTGGTGGTGACCGGGGCGGATGCACCCGGCCGGAACGCATCGGCAGGGGGCGGTGATGAGGCCAACGTCACAAGGCTTGTCTCGCCGGTCAGAAGCGCGGCGCGCCAGCGCAACCTCGGGGCCGAGGTCGTCGAAACCGAATGGATTGTTTTTTGCGATGATGATGTTCGTTTCGCGCCGGATCTTGCCGCCGTGGTTCTTGAGTTTCTGGCGGCGCATCCTGAAGCGGTTGCGGTGTCACCGCGGATGCGTGGTGCATCCCACCCGCGTCCCGGTCGCTGGCTGCGTCGTTACTATGGTCTGCAGGCGGGTTTTCCCGACGGGACATACGGAGGTCGATTGTTCGGTGCCGGGATCACCTGTTATCCGTGTTGGGATATCCAGCCTGCACCCGTCGAGGCCAACTGGCTTCCCTCGACAATGCTGTGGATGAAAGCAGCGGCTTTCCGGCGCCACAGATTCCCGGATTTTGAAGGCTACAGTTTCGGCGAGGATGCGCATCTGACTCATCGCGTCTGGCGCGATGCGGAGCCTGCGGGCAGGAAGTTGTATTTTCTGGGTGCTCCGGAGTTCGATCACCTTTCCATCCAAAGCGGAGTCAAAGCCGACCGTTTCCGTCTTGGTCGCATGGTCGTGCGCAATCAAAAACGCATTGCAAGGGAGGCCATGGGAAAGGGGGCGTGGGAGGTCTTCTGGAAATCCTTTGTGCACCGCATGTTTGTCACCGCGGCGCTGATCAAGGGACGGCGCTCCGGATGGGTTGGCGAAATGATCGGCCTCTGGAGTGCATGACAGCGACTGCTTCAAGCGATGCCTCCATGGTGGTCCGGATCGGCATCGTCACGATGAACCGTCCGGAGGACCTGCGCAAATGCCTCGCGTCGTGTGTCTCACAAACCTACAAGCCGAAGGAGATCGTCGTGTGCGACAATTCCACCGATGTGCAGGCGCGCCGGATGAATGTGGAGGTTGCGGCCGAGTTTCCGGATGTGCGGATTGACGGGGGGGAGGCGGGGCGTTCGCTCATCGAGGCCCGTGCAGCAATGATGGCCGAGCCGGGATACGATTTGTTTTGCTGTGTTGACGACGATGCTTGGTTTTCCGGCTGCGATGAGATTGCGCGTGCCGTGGGTGAATTCATCAAGACATCGGCGTTGGCCGGGATTGCCTTCGACATTCTTTCACCTGACCGCCCGGAACCCGTAGAAAGGCAGCCGGGGCGGCCAGCGATGAGCTTTGTAGGCTGTGGCCACATGCTGCGGCGGGAGATGGTGCTTGCTGCCGGGAATTATGCCGATCTTCCGGGTCCCTACGGCTCGGAAGAGAGGGATCTGTGCCTGCGTTTTCTTGATCGCGGATGGGAGGTTCGTTTCCTCCCCGGAGTGCATGTGTGGCACGACAAGTCATCCGTGGGGCGCGACTGGGGGCGTCAGCACAGGTCGGGAACCCTGAACGATCTGATGTTCGGCTTCCTGAGGGCGCCGATGCCCGATGTCCTGTATTACCTTCCGGGCAAGGCATTCAATCTCGTGCGCTGGGGATGGAAGGGAAGAAAGGAGGAGCGTTGGGCCGGTCTGCTGGGCGTGGTGGATTTCGTGCGATGCCTGCCGCGTTATATCCAAAAGCGCAGCCCGGTAAGTTGCCGCACGTTCCGTGCATTCTTTGAATCCGGGAGACGCAGTGCGGAGAAGCCCCGGGATTGGGAGGGAAATGAGCGCTGAAGCGGGGTCAAGGCGTCGCCCGCGGGTGCTGCTTGTCCATCCGGGAACACAGCATGCCCCCCGTCTCGCGGCAGAGCTTGAACGGGAGGGATTGCTTCTCCGGTATTGGACGGGTTACGCGCGCAGCATCGGCAACGGGGTGAGAGGGAAAAGACGCGTGGATATCCCCCCCGAAAAGCTGCGGACGATGGTCCCGGTCGAAATGGCGGCTCTTGTCCTTTCGAGGATGGGGTTCCCGAAGGAACGGCTTTGGCACCTGCGGAATGGCTTGTTCCAGCGTCTGGTTCCTCAATGCGAGATCGAAGCAGCGGATGTAGTGATCGGATTCGACACGGCCGCCTGGATGATCGGTGGGCGTGCCGTGCATGCCGGCAAGAAATTCGTGCTGGATCAATCCGTTGCCCACCCTCTCTCGCGTGCCGGGGCGGTGCGTGCAGCCGGTGGAAACGAGACCATGTGGCCGGGAGCCTTCGTGCCACGGCGGGAGGATGTCCGGCAGGCCGAATCCCGGGAACACCGTTTGGCGGATGCCGTGGTGGCGGCGAGTTCCTTCGCCAAGCAGACGCTGGTCGAGAACGGGGTTCCCGCAGACAAAGTCCGCGTGATTCCATACGGTGTCGGGGAGGAGTGGATCGAGGCGGGCAGATCGAGGAGGCAACAATCGAGACCCGCGGGGCGGCCATACCGTTTCCTCTACGCGGGATATGTGACCCCGCGGAAGGGTGTCGGGATATTGCTCGATGCCTGGAGGGAGATGGATGTTTCCGGTGCGGAATTGAGACTCGCCGGCGGGGGACGCGCCGATGCTGGGAACGCTCGGAATGTGATCTTTCTCGGCCAGACCTCGCGCGAGGATCTTCTGCGTGAAATGCAGGATGCCGATGCCTTTGTCTTCCCGAGTTTGTTTGAAGGGTTCGGCTTGGTGCTGTTGGAGGCGATGGCCGCCGGACTTCCCGTGATCACCACGCCGAATACGGCGGCCCCTGATCTTTTGCGGGACGGTCGGGAGGGTCTGCTTGTGCCAGCAGGCGATCCGAAGAAGCTGCGTCTCGCCATGGAAGGGTTTCTGGCCGATCCTGCGCGCACGCGCGTCATGGGGGATCATGCGCACGAGACGGCCGCGCAATTCACATGGCGGAGGTATGCCGCGGCCTACGCCGGTTTGCTGTGCCGGCTACACGGAGCGATTTCTTCATGCTCGTTGTCCTGACTTCCCACCCGATCCAATACCAAGTCCCGCTGTGGCGGGCGATGGCTGCACGGGGTTTGGAGTTCGAGGTCTGGTTCCTGACGGATCAAGGGGTCCGGCACACTGAAGACGCAGATTTCGGCAATGCATTCGCCTGGGATATCGATCTGCTTTCCGGATACCGGCACAGGTTTCTCGATCTCCGGGGATCTTGGGATCTCCGCAAGTTCAACGGCATCCCGTTGGCGCGGCCGATTGGCAAGTCGTTGAAGGAGTCCGGTGCAACGGCCCTGTGGACAGAGGGGTGGAGGTTCAAGGTGCAGTGGGATGCCGTCTCGGCGGCCAGAAAGCTGGGGCTCACAGTCCTTCTTCGCGGGGAGACGAGCGACAAGATCCGCGAAAGGCAGGGATTGTCCGGAATGGTCCGGAGGATCGCGCTGCGCCGGTTGTTTTCAAAAGTGGATCACTTTCTTGCGATCGGGCAGGCAAGCCGGCGATTTTACCTCCGTCACGGTGTGCCTGCACGGAAACTGCTCGAGGCCCCTTATTGCGTGGACAACGAGTTCTTCCGTCGTGGGGCGGAAGCAATCCGGCGGGATGGGGCGGCAGATATCAGAAAAGCTTGGAATATTCCCGAGGATGTGGCCGTGGTCATGTTTTGCGGAAAATTCGTCGCCAAAAAGAGGCCGATTGATGTGGTGGCCGCTGCGAGGCTGCAGAGGGAGGAGATGAGAGCGGCAGGGCGCCGGGTGAAGCCTTGGCATCTGTTGTTCGTGGGAAGCGGCGAACTCGGAGGGGTGTTGCGCGAGGCGTGTGACGTGCGTCACGACGCTCAAGGGCAGGTGGGCGCTGACTCCGGGCCGGGGGACAGCTGCGACGGGAGTTTCAAGCCGCCTGCAACGTTTGCCGGGTTCCTGAACCAGTCGGAGATTTCCAAGGCGTATGCCGTTGCAGATGCCCTGGTGCTGCCCAGCAACGCATGGGAAACGTGGGGCCTCGTGGTAAACGAGGCGACGGCGGCAGGGGTTCCGACGGTCGTGAGTTCTTCATGCGGATGCGCCGAGGATTTTGCAGCCCATAATCCGTGCACCCGGATCTTCAGGGAGGGAGACGTGCGGGAAATGGCCGTGGCGATCGGGGAGGTGCTGACGCTCCCGGCTTCACCCGCCGAGGTTTCGAGGCATTCCGGGGCGTTTGCGCCGGGGCTTACAGCAGATTCGGTGGCCCGGGTGCTGGCCGCCTATAAACACCGTGGTGCTTGTGCCTCGGCCGGATTGGAATAACTTGCAATGGCACCGTGTCCGGCCGGGCGGGTTGGCATGGTCGCCCGCGTGATTCCGGCGATCCCTCTTGATATTTTCCAAGGATGCAACTGATCAAATTAGAAGGAAGCAAAACCACGCAGCTGTTCTGGCTGATTGCAGGCGTCCTTGCGGCGGTGGCATTCCTCACCGCCGATCAATCCGACCCTGCCGTCACCGCAGCCGGTGTGCTGCTCGCGCTGGTATCGATGCTTCCATTCTATGTGTGGCTTCTCGGTTGGTCGCACGGACTGCCGATCTGGCCCGTATTTTCGCTGGTGCTCGGGATGACCTATGCGCTGCCAATGTTCCAGGATCCCGAGACGCTCGACGGCTATTCCTCCTTCGAGATCATTCTCGGTGGGATGACCACGGTGGGTTTCATCCTGCTGGCCAGCACCATCTGGGTGTTCATGACCTCCCAGACTCCCCCGGCCCCGAAAAAAGTGTTCATGATCGAGGAGGAACATGCGGTGCGTTACCTGCTGCTTTTCGTGGCCGGAGGGGTGCTGTTCGGGTTGAACCAGCTTGCAGGGTGGATTTCCTTCCCGGGCAACCTCATGTCCGTGGTTCGTGGCATCGCGATGTCGCTCAATGCCTTGGCGCTGTTCGTTCTGGCCTACTACCAAGGACGCGGGCTCTTGGACATGCGGTCACTGGTGCTTTTCATCCTTGGGGCATCCGCGACCATGATCATGGGGATGACGTCGCTCATGCTCGCACAGGCGATCGTTCCGGTCGCCATGGTGATCTTCGGCTACATGCTCGGCAGCAACAAGCTGCCATGGCGGATGATGGCGCTGGTCTTTGTCGTCATGGCAATTCTGCATGCGGGGAAATACGAGATGCGGAAGGAATATTGGAGCGGCGAGGGGCCTTCGCTTGATCTGCAGACGCTGCCGCAGTTCTACATCGACTGGTTCAACTTCGGGCTCGAAGAATTGGGAGGATTCACCGGTGTCATTTCCGGGCCGCAGAAAGAGGAGTCCCCGAGCAGTGTTTTCGACCGTTCCGGAAACCTGCACATGCTCCTGCTGGTGCAGCAGAAAAGCCCGGTGGAAATCCCATTCCTCAACGGCTCGACCTATGAACCGATTCCCAGGCTGCTGATTCCGCGGTTTCTCGACGATGCAAAAGGCATCAGTCATGCCGGAAACATCATCCTGAGCATGCATTATGGTCTTCAGACCGAGGAACAAACGAAAACAACATCGATCGCATGGGGTCTCGTTCCCGAGGCCTATGCCAACTTCGGATACTTGGGTGTCGCCGCCTTGGCCGTGGTCCTCGGGATATTCTATTCAATCGTGACAAAATCGACGGTCGGCGTGCCCATGACCTCCCTGCGGTTTGTTCTCGGATTGTTGATCATGGCGGCGGCTACAAAGGCCGACACCATGGGCGTGTTCGTAACCACGCAATTCCAAGGGGTGGTGGGAGTATCCGTCGCTGCCTTGGTCCTCATGAGGAGGCACAAAAATCCGTTTGCGGAACAATCTCCGAGTCAGGCCAAGAATCCCCAATTTGTGTCCAAGCGCAGGTTCCAGCCTGTCTCTTATACACATCT
>JACSRX010000032.1 GCA_014879535.1 Chthoniobacterales bacterium | reverse complement strand
AGAAGCAGGGAGGGGCCGAGAAGGCGGCCAAGGTGCTCATGGACGGGCTCAAAGCAAAAAAGGTGTCGCTCACCGGCCATCAGGTGCCCGACTGGAAGGCCAGGCTGGACGCGGCCAAGCTCATCATGGCCTACATCGAGGGCTTGCCGATCCAGCGCCAGCACATCGTTTCTTTCCAAGCCAACAGCCTCCGCGAACTCCGCGAAAAACTGCCGGATTTGCCCGAGCTGCGGGCCGCCGTGATCCGGCTTGCCCCGGCGCTCAAAAATAGGGACAGCGCCCCACCGACAGAGACGGATTTGGACGCGATCCGGAAACCGGAAAAGGCCGCCTGATTTACTCTGATGGCCACTATACCAAAGTGCCGTTGTATCAAGTTATTGACCCGGTAGGGCTTTCGCAGAATGGAACCGCCCACGACACCCCAGCCGCCTCCGCAGATCGAGAAGCCGGTCAATGGCATCTGGCCCAATGGCGTTCCGGACTGGGTGTTTGATCCGTCGAAGAAACCCAACACCAAGGTCCGGGCCAAGCCCAAGTTCGGGCCGCCTCCGCCGAGGGTGAACAAGGATGGCACACCCCGGAAGACTTACACGCGCAGCAAACCGCCCCAGCCGCGCGCCAAGAAGCCAAAGGGGCCGACTCCCGAGGAGACCGAGGAAAACATCATCCGCGCGGCCCTGGCATCCAGCGTCCGCGCCTACTTCGCCGCGGTGCTGACCATCGTCAACAAGCTGGGTGAGGTTGTCCGGCCCTCGTGCAATTACCTGCAGGACAAATTCGGGGAACTCTACGAGCACGCGAAGGAAACCGGCCGCCCCTTCCGGGCAATGATCCTCAAGCCCCGGCAGAAGGGCAGCTCGACGTTTTCGGTGGCCTGTTGCTACCACGAACTCACGCACGAGGCGAAGCGGGGCGCGATCGTCGGCGGCGCCCACGACCAAGCGGCCAACCTCCTCAAGATTCTCAAGCACTACGCGGGCGCCGACAAATACACCCAGAACAAGTGCGAAGTCCTCGACGGCTTCGCGCGCTGGGCGAACGGCTCGAGTCTCACGCAATACAGTGCCCGCAACCCCGAGGTTGGCCGCTCCGGAACCTTCCAATTCCTCATCTGCACAGAGGTGGCGCGCTGGGCCGAGGAAGGTGTCGCCAATGCCAAGGCCGTGCTGGCCGGCCTTCTCAAGTGCGTAGGCAACGAGCCCGGCACGGCGATCATCCTCGAGTCCACCGCCTTCGGCAAATCCGGCGACTTCTACGAGCGTTGGCAGGATGCAATCACCCCCGAGGAGTGGCTTGCCGGCAAGGATGGCTACGTCAAAATCTTCGCCGCGTGGTTCCAGTTTCCGGAATGCCGCCGGGATCCGGCCTTGGAAGCCGGCCTGAAGCAATACGTCAAACCCGACCAGGTCGAGATGCTCCGGTCCAAGTGGGGCCTTGATGACTGGCAGATCGCTTGGATGCAATGGGCGGTGCGCGAGGAGTGCCGGGGCGACTTTGACGTCTTCTGCCAGGACTACCCCTTCGACGAGGAGAGCGCCTTCCTTTCTTCGGGCCGTCGGCGCTTCAATGGGCAAGGCTTGGCCTACCTCCGCCGCATGGCCGAGCAGAATCCCCCCGACTACGGCAATCTCGAGCGGCAGAAGGACGGAACGGTTATCTGGCGGTCATGCCCGGCACACGAGGCCATGCTCCGGCGCTGGGAAGGCCCCTACGAGGGCGGCAAATACGTCCTGCCGGTGGACCCAGCCACCGGCGCCAGCCAGACCACGGGCACCGATCCGGACCGGCATGGGGTTGGCGTGCTGCGCGCCGGCCGCTGGGAGCATGGCCGCGGATGGCGACCGCCGAAGGTCGTGGCCTCCCTTCCGCCCGTGGAGTGGGACATCGACGTGCTGGAGGTCGAAATCGCCAAGCTTTCGGACTACTACGGGGGCTGCCTCATCGTCCCGGAGGTCAACATGGACCGTGGCCTGATCGAATTGCTCAAGCTCAGAGGAGCGAACATCTACGAGCGCGAGCAGTTCAACCGGCGCGAGCAGAAGCGCACCAAGGCGCTGGGTTGGCTCACCAACACCGAGACGCGCGGGATGATCATCGAGATGCTGGCCCGCGCCATCCGCGAATGGGACACCGAGGGCGAGGGCATCGAGTGCTTTGACATGGACACGATCGAGGAACTCGAGCATTTCGTCATCAAGGCCAACGGGAGGGCCGAGGCCGACGAGGGGAAGCATGACGATCGCGTGTTGAAGCTCTGCATCGGCTTGGCCACGCTCGACGGCGCCACGGCCTTTGCGCGTCCGCATGTGGCCCGCAGTCTGCCGCCCGACCTGCAGCGTCTCATGGCCACGCACCCCGGGGGCGTTGATTACCGCGGAGCCCGGGGGACTTTTTCGTGATTGTGATGGTCTTGGAATCAAAACATCTTGACACCGAGACCGGATGAAGGCACAGGCGTAGCCATGCCCGTTGCCTCTACACACCCCGGATCCTCCATGCCAAATCCCTTCGCCGGGGATGCCTTCGCTGCGGACATCGCCGAATTGACGCGTCCCCGGATGAAGGTGCAGCGCGGGCGCCTTATCGCCCCGGGCGGGACGCCCAAGGATGTGCGGCGTGATGCAACTCTGAAACATTTCCGGGATCAGGGGATTGACCTCACGAAGATGACGCCCGAGGAGGCGGCCCGGCTGGAGATTGATCGTTTCAACTGGACACAACAGGCCCCGGGACAAATCGCATCCGACATTGCACCTGGTCAGCCCCAATCGTCCACATTTGCCGCCCCGATCACAGCCCCGCAATACCGCACGTTGCCACTTCCGGAAGGCCGAGGACTCGAAGGCAAAGGCCGAGACAACACGGTGAGGCGCAATCAGACTGCCGAGCACAACTTCGGCGAGCTGGTCAACAACAGTGGCACAGCCCTGGGTCGAGTGGCGCAGCGTTCGATGGACCGAGGCCATGCGAATCCGGCCAACGACACGCGGCTGGCCATGCCGATTCGGCAGATGCTCTTCAACAACCGGGAGTTTTCGAACCAGTGGAACATGGATTTGGACCGCAAGAATCCCGACGGCGGCACGATGAGCTTCAACCAGCAGGCGGGGGAAGCCGGGGTGCGCAATCCCACCGACATGCCCAGCAGCATGACGCGCACCGACCGGAAGGGAACGAAGCTGACCTACACTCGTGGGCAGGGCGCGGATGGCCGTTCGGGTGGCTACGATCTTACGCAGGCGCAATACGCCGCCAACGTGTCCTTCGATGATGGCCGGGGGCTCTTCGAACGGACCACGTTCGACAAGAGCGGCACGAAGCGGACGGATTACTTTGATCCCGGCAAGCATGTCGGGAGGATGGGTGCGACACGCGGGACGACCTTTGAATTTGCGGATGGGAGGCGGGAAGTGAGAGACCAGTCCAACCGCGTGGTGGGAACCAGCGGACCGTCAACCAACGTGCTGATTGACCGGGGGCCCGACATGCCCGCGAGGCAGATCACGGCCAATGGCGCGAGTGATGTCCCGAGAGCCCAGCCTGTCTTTGCGGCCCCCATTGTGACCCCGCAGCAGGAAGGCATGAGGATCAACACCGCGGCGGAAGCTCGTGACGATTTCGCGGCGTTCCGGACGAACCGGGCGGTGGAAAATGCCATTGCGGCGGAGAACAACGGGGTATTGCCTCAGCGAGGAACGGCCGAGCGGGATGCCGCCTTCAAGCGGGCGCAGGAGAAGCAAAATGCGCAACGTGCGTCCGCTCCGGCCGGGGCAGGACCGGTTGCCGGTGTTGATCACAGTTGGAAAGCGATGATGTCCTGACATGCTCCACCCGAAGCGCACGGCAGTCTTGGACGATTGGGAGCCGCCGGAGATCGAAGACGCCGGCGAGGAGGAGGTTGTTCCGGAGCCTGAGCCGGTGGAGCAACCGCGCCGGTTTGCCGCGTCGATCAACACATCCGTGCCGCAGCGCCGGGGGCCATCACCCGAGCGTGCAACGGCGGGTCCATCGCCCGAGCGGTCCCCGGAGCATTCACCCGAAGTTCGCACGGGTGGACGTCGGGATTCCTCGGTTGACCCTCGCTATGCGAATACCGACCGGCTGCATGCCGGTTGGGACCGCGTCGCCGAGGGGCAGCGCAAGCAACAGGCGGCACAGGAGAAAGAGCAGGAGCGGCTCAAAAATCAGGAGGCGATCCATGCGAACAACCGGCGGAAGCGCGAATTGGACGCCATGGGGGCGGTGGCCGAGAGAGACATCGAGACCGGGGAATGGAAGCACAAGAGCGACCTTGAGGGCCGGCCGTTGTTTCAGGAGGCAAAGAGCGACGTGCAATATGGCGACGACGGCAAGCCCTTCGTGGAAGTGCGCGACAAGTTCGGCAAGGTTTCGCGCATTGATCCCGACGAGGGCAAGCCCATTGGTCGCCACGACCTGCAGCCGGCCGAGGACAAGAACATCTACCACCAGCGCGAGACGGCGCCATGGGACGCCATCGACCCCGAGGAGGGCATCAAGAGCGCGAATGGCAAGGTGCGCGTAGCATCGGCCAAGGAGCTTTACCGGCGGGAACTGGAAACTCTCGGCTCCAAGGTCGAGGAACTGCGCACCAAGCGCACCGGGCTTTCGCTTTTGACTGACCAGCAAGAGGCCAAGCTGCGGGCCGAGCGCGAGGGGCTTGCGGCGATCCAGGATGAGCCGCCCCCGCAACCGGGGTGGTTTGGCATGGGGGGCGAGAGTGTCGAGGACCGCGAGGCGCGCGAGGCGATGGCGATGCAGCGCACGGCACGCCTCGAGGAGATCGACACCCTGCTTGCCGGCCAGCAGGAGCGCAGGCAGGTGGATGCCGACTTGCTGGCAGCCTCCAAGGAACTCGAGTCCAGCCGCGCGGGCAAGGTTGGCGGGTTTTATTCCCGATGGCTGGAGGGGCAGAAGCAGAAGCTTTCCGGGCTTGGCCCGCAGGAGGCGCAGGAGGCCATTGCCGAGCGTGTGCAGGCCCGTGATGCAGGACTCGAGTCTCTCACGGCGGAGCGCGCCGGGATCGACCAAGAGAAAGCCAAGCTGGCCGAGGTTGCCCGGGCTGGTGTCACCGCGGCCAATGTCGGGGAGTTGAAGAGCCGGGGCGCGGCGCTGGATGCCCGTATTGCCGCCCACAACGAGTCATTCGCCAAAATCGAACAACTGGATTCCGAGGCGAGACAGATTGCCGATGGGCAGGCGGCCCAAGCTGTTGCGAAGACAGCGATGGAGCGACAGGAGCGCGCCCGGCATCGTGAGGACCTCCGGAAAAATCCCGATTTCGCGCCCGTGGCCGATCAGATGGAGGCATGGGACAGCGAATACCAAGCCCGGCGAGACGCCATCGAAAATCGGCACCGGGACAACGCTTCTCCGCAGTCCCGGAAGCTTCGCGCGGTCGAATTGGCCACGTTGGACAAACTGGCCGCGCGCAAGCAGGAAGAGATCGGCGCTGCATGGCAGGAGGCCGGGGGGATGCGGCAGAAGCGCATGGAGAAAGCGCGCGACGTCATGCTCCTTTCGAGGCAGTTGGAAGTCGATGCCGCGCGCATGGCCTCCAAGCATGCCGAGGCGGCCAACGCAGCCTATGGCGGGGTTTCCGGCATGGCGGGATTCGACGGCCCCGACATGCCCGGTGCCGTCGAAAAATCCCACGCCGCATGGGAGGAGATCAAAGCCGGCCACGAGCAGACCAAGCAGCAAATGAAGGCCGCGCTTGAGACAATCTTTGCCGACTCCACGCCCGAGGAACGCCGCCAGATCGAAGCCGAAGCGGCCGAGTGGGGCAAGGTGATGAAAGGAGAGGCCGACGTGGCGGTGGTGCAGGGTCAGCCTGTCTTCTCGCGCCCGCTGCAGGAGGACCCGGAAAAGGCGCTGGCCGCCATTGCCCGGCTCAAGGACGAAGGCCGTCTCGATACTGCGCAGGCGCAGGCGGCCGTCGAGGCTTTGGAAGCCGCCGACGCGGCCAGACGCGACCAGCAGTTGCAGTTTGTGCAGGCGTTGCCGGGATACACTGACAAGAAGGCATCCGGGAAATCCGACGACGACATTTTGCGAGAGTATTCCGATTGGCGCAAAGGTCCGGTGGCTATCGTCGGTGACTTTTTCAAGGGCATCAAGCAGGGGGCCGCCGGGCAGTTTGAAATGGAGATCGACGGCGAAAAGCTGCGTCAGGCCATCCGCCAAGGCGACACCGCGGAAAGCCGCAAGGCCGTGTTCGACCTGATCGAGGGCATCATCGCCGCCCAGCAGAAAAACGCCGACCCCTTTGCCGATGAATTCTGGTCCACGGCCGGGCAGACATTGGGCCAGCCCATCGCACAGATCGGCCAGCAGGGTGCCGCGGAATGGGCCGTGCGTGGGGCGACCATGCTCATGGGCTTGCTTTTGCGCAGGCCCTCGATCGCCGCGGCAGGCGCCACCGCGGCCCCGGCCGTCGGCATTGCCGCCAGCGCCTACGCCAACGCCAATGTCTATGGCTTGGATTACTTCCAGACTGTCGTGCAGGACGCCCTCAAATCGAACGACGTCAAGACCGTGGCTGAATTGCCGCCCGACAAACAGGCGGCGCTCTACAAAGAGGCCACCGAAGCCTTCTATGCATCCCAACTGCCCAGCGTCACGGAAATGGTCGAGCCGACCATGTTCCTGAAGATGCCAAAGGCGGCCCGCGCGCGCATGATCGGCCGCGTTTTGGACGGCGCAGCCAACACCGGCGCCGAACTGTTCCAAGAAGTCTTCACCAACGAATGGAAGGAAGCCTACATGCGGCGGCACTCCTCCGGGCACGAAGCCGCGCCGGGCACGGATTGGTCGCAGATTGGTGCGATGGCCGTCGGCTTGTCATTTCTCGGAGGTGCCAAGGTCGGGTTTGACACCTTCCGCGCCCGCCGCCAATCGCAGGCAGGCACCGGACCGCAGGCCCCGCCTACAGAGGTGCCCCCGCAACCCGGTCCGGGCCCACAGCTGGATGACAGTGCTCCCGTCATGCCCGAGCAGCTTGCCGCTGCACAGGTCGAAATTGCGGACGCCGAAATTCCCGGCATGGATCCCGCCGTCGCGCAGACCGAGAAACTGGCGGCGCTGGCGGCGGTCAAGCTGGCGACGGGCCAGCCGGTTGAATCTCTCACCTCCGACGAGCAGGCTGCCTTGAAGACCAAGACGGCGGACGGACGCGCCCGCATGGACACCGTTCATGGCGACCCCATTCTCACCGAGGGACAACTCGAGTCCATGGAGCGGCACTTCCCCGCGGCTCGCGCCATCGTCCAGATGGATGAGGCCACGGCGCGCCAACGGGCCATAGACCGGAATTCCGCGGAAGCAGAATCTTCCCCGCCGTCATCTACCGCCGAAGCCCCGCAGGACGCCACGGGCGGCCAGTGGACGGCCCGCGGGCGGGATGGCACGCCCATCAGCATCCCTCTCGCGGAGGCCGCCAACGAGACCCAGGCCGCCGCAAAGCTCGCCGTTGCCTTGGCCCGGCAGCGCCGCGCGCAAGGTCTGGACGCGTCGGGAGAACTTCTTGATCGCGAGACCATCACGCGGCAGGATGTTCCACGCGAAACAACCGGAGCCCACCAGGACGGCCATGTAACCCAACCACAACAACAGCAGGGTAGCGCAGCGGTAGAGCGCCAGACTCATAATCTGGAGGTCGCGGGTTCGAATCCCGCCCCTGCAACCCCCCGCACCGTGCGGGAATCGTGGTCGGGACAGCCGCCCACCAAGCGCGCAGGCATCCTCGCCAAGGTCCTTGCCAACCAAGGCGTGGATCCCGACGTCGCCGAAGTCTTCGCCCGCCGATGGGACGAGCAGAACGCGGGCGAGGGGACCACGATCGAGCAGGACCGCGACAGTGTGCTTGCCGCCTTCCGCGAGGCCGGGGGCAAGGTTCCGGGCCAATCCGCCAGCGCCAACTACAACGCGGATGAGCAATTCTGGGTCGATGCGGGCTACTCCCCCGAGCAAGCCGCCGAATTTGCCCAAAACGCCCGCGACCATCAGGCCCTCGACGCCGAGGCGGTCACCGGGGCGAATCGCGCGCTTGCCAACAAAATCCTTTCGGAGCAAATTGCCGATGATGACTCTGGAGCAAAAGATGGAGGAACTCCAAGAGGAGATGGACAGGATCATGGAGGAGGTGGCAAAAATGCCGCCCTCGAAGGACAGGCGCAAGGTGATGTTGGTTCCACGGCAGAGCGCCTCGCGCCGTCTGAATCCCCGACACCAGATGCTCAAGTTTCCCTACCATCCGAAGACGAGTTGGGTGCATCGGCAGGCAAGGCCCAAGCCCTCGCACAGCATGGAGTAAGGGTCACCGCCGATTCCGCAAAGCGCTCGATGGTCGAGGCCGACGACGACGGCACGATCCGCCTCAACCTCAGCCCGCATCAGGGCGCCGATGAAGGCCCCGGCTACGTTGAGCGATCCCACGACGAGGAGTTCAAGCATGTGTTTGCGCTTTTGGCCATCCGCAGGGCATGGGAGATCGCGGGCAAGCCCATCAAATTCAACGACCACCTAAAGGCGCATGCACGCGCGACGTTCCGCGATCTTCGAGGGCGCACCGCCAAGCTCAAAGGCACCGAGCGCCGGGAGGTCGAGCGCGCCATGGTCGCCAGTTTCCGCATGTATTGGGGCGATCCCCGATCCGCCAAGGCGCCGGATATCCGCACCGTGGAGGACATCGCCGCCGCCATTGAAGACGGGGGATTCGAAGGCCGCCACGCCGATCATGTCGCCTACATCCACGAGTTTGCCCGCCAGCTTCGGCAGATGCAGGAGGCCGGGAAAATCACCGAGCAGACATTGCGCGACATCCTCGCCGCCATCGCCAAATGGATCCGCGACGCCGTGGGGGAACTGCGGGGATTTGCCAGCGCGATCCGCTCCCGCGACCACGCCCTTTACCAGAGCGACTTCGCCAAGCTCGTGCGCCGCATGGAGGCCGAGGAACGCTACATCTTCGGCGGCGAATCGGCCCTCTCCGAAGACGAGCGGCAGGAATTGGCGGCCTTCCGGGAACTGGCCGAGCAGCGACGGCAGCAGGAGGAAAAGCGCGCGCAGGCACGGCAGGAACGCAGCGCTCAGGCCACCGCCCTCGCCGGGGAATTCCCCGAGGGGGCGACCGGCTCCACCACCTACGTGTTGGGGGCCAACAAGCGGCAGATCCCCGCCGTCTATGTCGCCGTGCCCGACGAGAGCGTGGTTGCCAGCCACGACGGCAAGACCTTCGCCAAAAACGCCGACTACCCGGGCGAGAATACCCGCGCCTACGACGACCCCGCCTCCGGCGAAGCCGAGAAGGTGATCCGCAACGCCTCCGATTACCTCCCCGAGCCCGACCTGTCGAACACCCCGAGTTCCGACAGCGGCCCGCCCATCATCGCCCGCGTGATCCGGGAGGACGGCACCGCCGTCCTCGCCGTGGTGGGAGGCAACTCGCGCCGCATGATGCGCGACCGGATTGATGACTCGCAGCGCCAAGCCCTCGACGCCGCAACCGCGCAGGCCGCACCCGGCTTGGGCATCGAGGGCGATATTTCCCCCGGCACCGGCATCTACCGGTTCATCGGCGAGTTCGATTTGCGCAAGGACGGCCAACGCGAAGCCTTCCAGCGCGCGGTGGCCGACACCAACGCGCAGGAGACCAAGGCACAGGGCCAGAACCGCGAAGCCCAGATCGCTGCCGAGACAGCCATCGACCCGGGCGAACTGGCGGGGCTGCCCTTCCATCCCGATCCCGCCGCCGCCCAGGAGTGGATTGCCGCCCGCATCGCCTCCGGCGCGCTCAACGCCAACAAGCTCGACCATCTCACCCGACCCGGGGCCCAGGCCGAAGCGCAAGCCTTCCTCGACCGCCTCATGGCCAGTGCCGCACTGCGCTCGCCTGCCCTGGAAGCTTGGCTCTTCACCGCCGAGGCGGGCAATTCCGGCGCCCTGCGCGGGCTTGTCGAAGCGGCCATCCCCGCCGCCATCGCCATGCGTTCCCGCAACGCCCCCGCCTTGGCCGACGCCCTTTCCCGCACCCTCGCCACGGCCGCCGATTACCTGCGTCGCGGGAAAAACACGACCGTCTCCACCGCGCTCAAAAATGCCGCCGAACAGGTCGAAATGGGCGAGGGCGCCGAGACCGCCCGGCTCTTGGCGCAAGCCCTCGCCTCGCGCATCGTCCACCACCCCCAGCGCAAAGACGGTAGCCGCCCCATCGACACCGAAAAGACCGTGGAAGGCTTCGGCGAAGTCCTCGGCTCGATCACCCGAGGCATCGCCGCCCTCGACGGCGAAGCCGACATCTTCGGCGACGTGCGCACCCCGGAGCACGTGATCCGCGATGCCATCGGCGCCGCCCAGCCGGCCACATTGCGCGCCCGCAAGAGCCTTACTCGGCCCCAGCGCATCCGATTCCTGCTGCAAAAGGAAAAATCCACCCAAGGCCTCACGCGCGCCGAGCACTGGGAACTCGAGATGCTCGAACGCGCCGAAGGCCAAGCCTTCATGCCCTTTGCTGCCGAGCCATCTGACTTCGCCTTGGAGAGCGCACAGGAAGCGGCCGCAGAAACGTCTTCCGCCCCGGCAGGGCGGCAACTTTCCCTCTTTGCACGTCAATCAGAATTCCCGCGCAATCTTCCGGAATTTGGGGAAAGACAGGGCGAAAAAATCACCATCGTGGAATCTGACACAGATGCTCCGAAAAGCTCGGCCCAAGCTGAAAGTTGGTGGAAGGAGCGCGGACCGAGAAAGGTGATTCGCCCCGGTTTGGAAGCTTCAGTTTCTGGCAAGAGCATCAGCAAAATCACAAGTGGCGGGAAACCCTTTCCCGAAGTGCGCATGGCCGCCGTGCTGCATCTTCAACCGCTTTTTTATCACGGCGCCCGGTTCTCCCGGCCCGACAACGGGTCTGACCCGCAGGTCAAAACAATCCACGAAATTTACAGCCCTTTTCACCACAAGGGAGAAACTTACCGAATCCGCCTGCTTGTGAAGGAATTCCAGGAATCGGCAGCGCGTGGCGCGAAACTGCACAGCGCCAGAGTGGAGGACGTGGTTGTGGAAAAAAGTAGCCCGGCTAGCACATCTGACGGGGATGCTCGCGCAGTGCCATCGTCAGCCTCACCGGGCTATCTCACCTTGCGACAGCTTTTCGCCGAGGTCAACCCCAATCCAGAGAGAGAAGAACCGGGGCTACGCCGGAACGCACCCCGGGCGACGCCTCCCGACTCAACGGTTTCCGGCCCTCGCCGGGAGGAATTCCGAGGGGACGCTACCCCCGCCGCCGGAACGGATCAACCCCAGACACAAAAAGGCCCTGAATCTGACCGGCGGTCTGGGCTGCGATTGCCCAGGGATGCCGGTCAAATTCAGGACGAAGGGAAAATATTTGCCGACTCCAATCCTGTCAAACCCCGGGAATCCGAAACTCCCCCCGCTGGCCCACAACTCCACGCCCGGCGCAGCACATGGGATGAAGCGCGCCAAGGCAAAAGCATCGTCACATTCTTGCGCCATCAAGGCGTGCCGGTTACATTGATGGCCCGTGCCACCAAGGACCTCAAGAGCCGCCTCGACCGAATCGCCGCCCTCGAAGGCGCCCAGCCATACCTACCCGGGTGGGACGGAGGGGTTGACCCCGCCATGGGATCCGCACAGCGGCCAGCCCGCGCCGCCCAACCGCCTGCTTCCTCGGCTCGCGACCTATCGCGCGAAAAAGCACACGCCCAAGCCACGCTGACCGCGCCCTTCATGGCCGGCCAAGAGTTTGCCGAAGCCTTCCGCGAGACCGACACGGTTTCCTCGATCCTCCCCTCGCTGGTCACCCGCACCATCCCCGCCTTCGACATCGCCGGGCACAAGATCAATGCACCCAAGGACCTTGCGGCCCTGTTGTTGCCGCTTCGCTCCCCGTATTTCGAGTCGCTCAAGGTCGCCTTCCTCGACAAGAACAACCGCGTGCTGCACAGCCAGATTCTCACGGTCGGCACACTCGGCGAAACCATTGCGCACCAGCGCGACGCCGTCATGGCCCTGGCCGAGGCCCGGCGCAAGGGCAAGGCAGTCTCGGCCATCTTCGCCCACAACCATCCAAGCGGCGATCCCAGTCCGAGCAGTGCCGACATCGCCATGCACCGCAAGTTTGAAAAGGTGCTCAAGGGGCAGGGGATCGACGTGCTCGACCACATCATCACCAACGGGGAAACATTCTACTCCTTCCGGGGCCATGGCACCGAACCCTTTGCCAATCCGCAACTGGCATCTTGGGAGACGGTCCCAAGGTCGAGCCTCAAGCTCATGCAGCAAACTGAGAAGTTCGACACCCTGCGCACCGTGCTTCGTCAAGAGGACTCCGGGGAGTTCGGGCACATCATTTACGGCGGCACGCGGCTCAACATCCTCGGCGTCGAGCGTTTCCCGGTCGCCGAGGTTGGCAAGCCGGAGTTTGTCGCACGCATTATCCGCGGCACCGCCCGTGAAGGCGCTCAAGGTGTGTGGCTGGATATTGGCTCCAGCTCACACCGGCCCCGCCGCATTGTGGACGATCTTTCCGACGCCCTGGTTCACGTTCACGACATCGCATCCGAAGAGCATGGTTCTGCCCGTGCCCAAGGGCTCATGGCCCGCACCAGCGAGCCGCAGAGACCGGTCCCCCATGCCGAGGCCATTGCAGACGCCATGCGCGAAGTGGAGGGGCGCATCCCGCACGACCTTATCGAGAAATACCGCCACCAAGCCATGGCCGAGGCCGAGGGGGAGTTCACCATCGGCCGCCCTGATTTGGCCCACGGTGCCGGGGATGCCGTGACCAGAGCGATTGATGAAACCCGGAAAAGCACAGCCACCCGCGTGAGCAACGACCGGCTACACGCCGAAGCACAAGCCATGCTCAAGGCCGACTACGAGGGCATGAAACGCCGCCTGCTCGAAGCCGCCACCGATCCGGACCTCCACGGCAACCTGACCGACATCGAAACCCGCGCCGCCGCCCTTCTCCGCGTGGACTTGGCCCAGCGCGCCGTGGCCACCGGCAACCGCGACCTCATGCGCGAAGCCGAGATTCTCACATGGGCTTACCGGGAGAGCGGCACCCAGCAGGCCCGCGCCTTGGGACTCGCCCGGCGCGACCCCTTCAAAAAGCGCGCCGACCGCAACCGCGATTACCTCTTGGACCGCCTCTTTTCCATCGACCCCGCCGTGGTCGCCCGCTTTCACGCCAGCCCCGAGGCCGCCCGCAAAAGCGCCACGATCGACAGGCTCAAGGGCCGCCTCGCCGCTGCCAAGGCACAGAACAACCGCAGCGAAATCGCCGCCCTCACCGAGGCCCTCCGCCGTGAGCGCATGGAATACGCCACCATGCAAAACGACGCCAACGCCGAATGGCGCGCCAAGATCGACAAGGCACTGGCTGACATGGGCATCACCATGGACGACATCTTCAGCGACCGCGCCGAACTGCGACTGAAGGGCCGCACCTACATCAAAGAAGCCACCAAGGGGCTCGATGAGCGCCGCCGCCGGGCGGTCGAGATGATGCTCGATGGCATTTCCGTGGGCCGCATCCGCCGCGTGACCGGGCTTACCTCCGCGCAAATGGATGCCGTCCTCGCCGACCTCAACCGCAACCTCGACGAGAAACTCTCCAAGCTGGGAGACGCCGCCTTGGACCCCGACAAGTTCGACGTGAGCCAGCTTTTCGCCGCCGTGTCGGCCGGGGCGGCCAAACTCAGCGCCGGGGAACGCGCCGCCCGCATCGCCGCCATCAAGCGCGCCATGGGCGTGCCGACAAGCCTCAAGGAATACGATGCACAGCAACGCAACTTCCGCCGCAAGGCCACCAAGCGCCGCAAGGGGCAGGTGGTCGGCCCCGTCTTCGACCCCTCCAACGAACGCCATGTGCTGGCCGTGGGCGATGCGATCGACATGGCTCGCGGTGCACGGTGGAACGATTATGTGCGAGAGGGATTCATCAACAACATCCTCTCGGCCCCCACCACCGCCATGGCCAACGCCACCGGCTACGGCTACGCCATCTACCAATCCACCATCCAGCGGGCGCTGGAGGCGACCTTCGCCACGGCCACCGGTAAAGAAGGCCCGAGTTTCGCGGAATTCCGCATCATCGCCGAGGGGCTCAAGGGCAAGGTGGCCAAATCGTGGCAACTGGCCATCGAGGCATGGGACGACGAACGCAGCCCCTTCTCGCGCGAATTCTTGGACCAGCCGCTCACCTCCGGCAACCCGACGATGGACAGCCGCCAAGCCCGCCACGTCATCCCGGGACGCGCCGGCCGCGTCCTGCGCACGCCCACGCGCTTCCTTTTGGCCATGGATACCTTTGCCCGCTCGCTTGTGGCGATGACGGAGGTGGGCGCCCTTGCCCACCGCATGGGCAAGGCAGCCGGGCTGCAGGGCCAAGCCTTGAGCGACTTCATCGCCGGGCAGGTCAATCTGCCCGGAAGCGCCGCATGGCAAGCCGCCTCGGAACTCGCCGGCGAGTGGACCTTCACCAATCCCCTGCGCACCGCCAGGCAGGGAGGGGGGGCCATCGAAGCCACCGTGAAGAAGGTTTCCGACATCGTCAACGAGCGCCGGGACACCCTCTCCGGCCAGATCGGGGAAATCTTGGGGCAGATGTTCCTGCCCTTCATCACCACGCCCTTCCGGCTGGCCCAAGCAGGTCTTCGCAAGACATGGCTGGGCGCGGGATTCAACGGCATCCGCGCCTTGGGGGGGCTGCGCATCATCGATGGCAAGATCACCTTTGCCAGCCTCACCGATGCGCAAAAACTCTCGCTCATGGCCGATGGCTTCGCCGCCGCCATGGCCTTCGGCGTGCTCTGGGCTCTTACCGAGGGCGACGATGACGACAAGGACAAGTTCCTCTTGGTCACCGGCACCCGCCCGGTTGCCGAATCCACCCGCGGGGAGAGGGAACTTGCCATGCGCACCGTGCCCCCGCAGACCATCCGCCTTGGCGGGGAGGGCGGCATCCAATTCAGCTACGCGCGACTGGATCCGTTCTCCACGATCATCGCCACCACGGTGGATGCCATCCGCCAGATCAAGGCCATGCGCAAGGGCCGGGGCTTCAACGACGCGCTGGCCGGCCTGCAGGGCCACATGGTCGCCCAAGTGCAGGACAAAACCTTCATGCGCGGCATGCAGGACATGGCATTGCTCTTGGAGGGCACGCGCTCCGTTCCCGAATGGGCCGTGCGGCAGATGGCCGCCGTGCTCGTGCCCAACATCATCCGCAATCCGCTGCGGGCACTCGACGACAAAGTGCGCGACATGCGCACCGAGCCCTTTTCCAAGGAGGCCATTGTTTACAACTTCCTGCCAAACCCGGTCTTTGCACCGCCCGCCCAGCGCGACCTGCACGGCCGCGAGATCGTCAAGGGCGGCAACTTCGCCACACGCGCCCTCCTGCCGGGCAACATCGAGAGTGCTCGCCAGCCCAAGCCGCTCGACCGTTTCATCACCAACTACAACCGCGAGAACCCGGCCGAGCGATGGGCGCCGCAGCGCCCCGCACCCACCTACACCGACGCCCGCGGCGAGAAACGCCGCATGACCCCCCGGCAATACAGCGAATTCCTCCGCGTGCGCGGCCAGTTCCAAGACCGCGAACTTCTGGGCATCAACGCCATGCTCGGCCACAAACGCCCCACCGCGGACGAAAAGGAAAAGGTGCGCTCCGCCCTCATGCGCGCCACCCGCGATGCCAAAGCCTTCCTCTTCGGAGCCCCCATCACCATCCCGGGAGAAAATTAAAACATACCGCAGAAATACCGCAATTGGGGGTTGACAGCGGTATGATGCGGCATGAAAGTGCGGGCGTATGAAAGCCCGTCGGCACCACAACAACCGTGGCCAGCGCCAGACAAAAACGGGGAAGACGACCGCTTCGGCTCAGGCCATCGCCCGCCGGTTGGGCGTCCCCTTTGAGGGGGGCCATGGGAAGAAGATCCGCTATACCCAGGCGCCCGAAGGCCTTATCCCGCCCGCAAATATTCCCGGGGAGGAATAACCGTGATCGATATTATCACAGGGTATGAGCCGAACGACCAAGGCCAGCAATCCCTACCCGCTGGTGACGGCTCCGAACTCAACCCAAAACGTGGCGCGGGTAGGGATTAGCTGCGCCACTTTGTTCGCAGAATTTCTTGGAGAAAGGCTATGAAACTACTCAGATACGAAACACTCCCGAAAGGGCACGACTACTACGAATCCGAAGCGTTCAGTGAATGGTACGTGGAGCGGCTGGAAAGCTCCGGCGCTGATCTCGTCGCCTACTGGTATGGCGCGGGATCGTATGAAGGAACTGGCCACATTCTGGCGCGGAAAAATGGCCAGTGGTATCACCACAACTGCGGTCATTGCTCATGCTACGGCCCAGTGGAAGACGGTATCTTCAATGGCGACGGTGACGCATCGCTGGAAGCTCTCTTGGCACGCTGCTCGGAGGAGCTTCGCGGATACCTCGAACCCCTCGCGACGCTTATTTCTACGAACGGGCGGGCTGACGTGCCGGAGGGCGACCGATGAACGAAGAGCGTCCGATCGAAGGTCACGTCCAGCCGCTGGTTGCCGCCCACGCGAACGGGGGAAACGAGTCGCCCGTAGGCATGGCAGCCCGCCCGTTGCCGCCCCGCAGGTGCCCGGTATGTGCATGCGAAATGACAGCACGCGGGATAGTCTATGTGTATTGCACTGGATGCGGATACGGGGCACCGGAGAGCGAACGCGAAAGCGTTCGCGTGGGCGGCAACGTCAAAACTCAGCTATCGGCACCCGCCGCTGATGGCTCCAACCCGAAAAGAAACGCCACGGCGGGTGGCGATTAGCTGGAGTGCCATGTTCGGGCATTCCTCAGAAAGGAAAACATGCAACCACATCAAGAACGAGTCGTGAAAGAAAAGGAAGAACTCGACGAGAAGCGTAATAAGCTCACGGCCTTCATCGGCGGGAGCGACATCTACCGGGGGCTGCCAGAGCAGGAACAATCCCGGCTCAACCGGCAACTCGATGCCATGACGCTCTACTCAGGAATCCTCGGTGAGCGCACCGACGCCAAGGGCGTTCGGTGACGCGACTGGTTCGGCATAGCAACTTTGACACCCATTTTTCTTTGACACCCGCGAAAATCCCGCTATCTCTCGCCTCATGGTCAGTGAAGTGGCCATCCTCGGCGATCCGCAGGCACGTTACGACCGTGCGAGAGGTTAAAGGCGGATTTTGTGCTGTCACGGCGCGGGAGTAAAAACCCGCGCACGGATAGGCTTCAACAGGTCGTGCTGTTGGCTGACAAGGGCTTCACCCCTTCCGTGTGCGGCTTTTTGCTGTGGGCGGGAGGTGTGGCCCGAATCGGCCTGAAAAACCGAAAGGAAAAGCACACCAATGCAAAAGACAAAATCAGCCGAAAATATCCTTCGGCAGATCGAAACGGCGGATCAGCTTGTGAAGGAGCCCCTTCCCGAGAGTCCGTCCCTTGTGGTAGGGGATCGTGAAAGCGCGATCCGTGTCGGGATGATAAATCAGCCTGTGGCTCCCCTTGCCCCGGCGGATGAGAACAACAAAGGCGGAATCGTGATCGCGCAAGCGGCGGAAAACGTCGTCTGCCGTGAGCGGTTTAGGCACAGGCCGGGACAAATTCTTGTTTCGTCGCCTTGGCCGGGCTCCACACGAGCACGGTCGCTCGGAACTTCCCCTTGCGGGTGCGGGGGAACCCTTGGAGGGATTCCCGGTGAACCCGCTCCCAGCGGTCAAACTCCTCTTTCGGGGCTGGAAAGTAGATCACGCCGGGCTTGTTCTCTGTCACAGCGAAGGAAACCTGCGTTCCAATGGCATCGACCAGATCGCGCATGGCGGTTTCTTCATCCGGACCATAGCCGACGAGATCGACTTCCAGCGCATGGGCACAGACCTGCCCATCTTCCTCGGAAAGCAGCACCCGAAGCGAAATCTCGACCAAATGCTGGCTCGATGGCTTCACAGAGCAACCCTTAACCCAACGGAGGAAAAAAACCATGCAAATGATCGAGTTCTTCCGCGAGGAAGAAGGTTACACCCTCCGCGCCGCCAACATCGACGGCCAGGATTGGTTCGTGGCGAAGGATGTCTGCGACATCCTCGAAATTGGGCAAGCAGCCCGAGCAGTCCAAAACCTTGAAGAGGATGAGGTGAGTATTACTCACATCATCGACTCTCTTGGGAGAAGCCAAAACACCACCGTCATCAACGAAAGCGGCCTCTACGCCCTGATATTCCGGAGCCGGAAGCCCAAGGCCAAAGAGTTCCGGAAGTGGGTCACGGCGGAGGTCCTGCCGGCGATTCGCCGCACGGGGAACTACCGGCTCATGCAGGGCGAGAGCGCCCCGCCCATGCCCGTGGCGCACCCGGCAGTGCAGTTCATCGAGGTGATCGACGCCCTGCGGATGCGCGGGGCCTCGACCGAGAAGACGCTCTACAGTGTCGGCAACCTGTTCCAGAGCGCCCTTGCCGGGGCTTACCAGAGCAACCGGCAGGTGTTGCCCATGGTGCTCCCGCCCCCTCCGGATCCCGCGCTTCTGCCACTTCCACGGCCGCGCCGGGGCGAAAACACCGTGACAGTGGATGCCATTCTGTCCGCGATGGGCGACCAAGCATGGCAGACCGGCGCCCTCCAGAAGAAGATGGCCGAGACACAGGGGGTCTCCCAAGCGGCCTTCTACCGGGCATGGAACATCCTGCGCGGCCAAGATCGGGTCACCAAGGATGCCCAAGGCCTCTGGGTGGTGGTGAAGGGAGGTGCCCAGTGATCTACCCCCTCGACATCCCCAAGAGCATGTTCCGCGCCGCCGAGAACTGCGCCCGGCGCGAGGGCGTGACCGTCAACGAATGGGTGCTCTTAACCATGGCTGCCGACATCGAACGCCACGAGCAGGAGACCGACCTCAAAGAGGCCCTGCCCGAGGCCATCAAAAAGGTGGAGCAATACGGCTACAAACTGATCCACCCCGACGAGGAGAAAAACTGATTCAACTTCCCCGGTCCCGCTTCACCGCGGGGCCGGGGAGGGGATCACCAATCTCCCATCCGGGGTGGCGGTCGGATCGGTTCGATGGGGCGATGCTGCATTCTCGGGCCGATGGGACCGCCGGTCACCACGGTGGTATCCCCCGATTCGGTGACGATGTAGGACTCGCCGTTGACGAGCACTTGGCGCACGGAAGCGTTTTCCGGCGAGGCCATGCGCTGCCCGGTATTGGAGATGTAGTTGTCGCGGTTTGAGCTCGGAGAAGGCGAATCTTGGCGATATTGCCCCGCGCTCCCGTAGAGTGTCGCCCGCCGCTCGTATGCCATTTTTTGCCCATCGGACATGGCTTCCCACTGGCGTATAGCCATCTCCATACCCTCCCCTTGGGTCTTGCCCTTCCAAGGCCCTTGCGAGTATCTGGCCCCCGCCTTGGATGATCCCCCCTTAATCTGGCGCGGTCCGCTCAGGTTCCGCTGTTCCTCGACGAAAGCGTTGAATCCGGCTTGTGTGGAGCGGATGACGGCTTGTTGTTGGGCGAGCGACTCCTTCTCCCTCGCCAGTCGTTCGCGCTCTGCGGCTTGCGTTGCCTGTTGTCTGGCGAGTGCTTCTTTTTCCTTCGCCAACTGTTCGCGTTCTGCGGCTTGCCGGGCCTGCGATTGGATGGCTTCGGAAGCCGCCGCCTGCGGGGCAATCCCGAGTTTCGCCGCGGCCAGATGGGCAAGGAGAACGGGCTTCATCGACGAGTAGTAAAAGGGGTTGTTGGAATCCCTCCACTCGTTGTCGATTTCCACCATGAGTTTGCACAGCCGGGAGTCCCGTTCTGTGGTGTCCGGGTAGATGTCCACGGCCAGTTGCTTGGCCATTTCCACTTCGGCAAGAAAAAGGCGGTGAACTTCCGTTTCGTCCGAGTAAAGTTGACCGTTTCTGTCGGCAGGCTTCTCCTTGTTTTCCCGCTGTTGTGCGGCTACCGCAGCTGCTTGTGCGCGATTCTCGAACTCCCGCACATCGCGGTCGATTTTTTCTCGTGCCTCGTTTCCAGAGAGAGAAGCAGCCAATCCCACAAGCATGGCTGTGAACAGCAGGGGGCGCATACACCCCAAGTCCCATCCCGCCCCGGCAGAATGTCAACCCCAAACCGCAAGGAAAATCTTGCGGTCTTGCAAAAGAGATGGTCTTGTTCCGAGAACATGGCCGCCCCATCCGCCGCAAGCAACGTCTCCCGGTTCCTCGATCGCACCGAGGAGGACATTGCCGCCGCCGGGGCACAGCTTCAGGTGGTCGGGGAAGCCCCGGAGGGGGATGAGGATGCCGCGCAGGCCGGGAGGGAGAACGCCCCCCGCGTCCCCTTCGCCTCCTCGCTGCGCCTCACCCGCGAGCAGGAAGATGATCTTCTTGAGTGGGCAAAAACCCGGCTGGAGGAACTTGAGGATGAACTCGGCCGCACCGAGAACGGCGACGCCAACGGCCCGAGCGCGGCCAATTCCTCTGGGGAGCGGAAGTTCCTTGAAAAGCGCAAGCTCTACGAAATGGCTTACCACAACCGCATGGAGTGGCGGCCGGCCGTGCTGGGCGGCATTTTCAAGGATACCAACCTCACCGTGCCCATCGTGCGCCGCGTCGTGCGGCAGATGATTGCCCGGGCCAACAACTATTTCTTCGGCACCGACCCGTGGCTCTCGGCCTACCCCGTGGGCAAAAGCGACAAGCCCCTGGCCGACAAGGTGGACCGCTACACCCGCCACAAGCTCGACGAGGCCAAGACAAAGGAGGCCGAGCAACTCGCCGTGGAACTCGCCTTCGTGCGCGGCGAGTGCGTGGTGAAGACGGCCTACAAGAAGAAGGAACAGATTTACAAGAAGGACACGAAGGTCCTCATCAACCCCGCCACGGGCCAGCCGATCTTGGACGCCAACGGCGACTTCATCGAAGACACCGACCTTTTCATCCCCGAGACGGAAATGCAGATCGACCAGGGCACGGGCACCGTGGCCGTCGATCCGCAAACCGGCGAGCCCGCGGGGATCCCCACCGGGCAAATGGTGCTCAAGCGCGACGGGCAGACGCCGCTGCCGGAGAATCCCGTCTTTGCCCGGCAGCTCATCACACGCCGCCTTACCCAATACGAGGGACCGGAGAGCGCATCGGTTTATTACCGCGATTTTCTTTGCCCGCTTTCGGCCGCCTCGGTGCAGGACGCCGATTGCATCGCTCACCTTTACGACATGCCCGTGGGCACGCTGGCCGACATGTATCGCCGCCGCGGGGTCTTCACCAGACCCGGCGAGGGCGCCGACATCGAAGCCACGCGCAAGGCCATCGAGCTTTTGCGCCGACTTTCCACAGAGAGCGGCGAGGCCAAGGCAGCCAAGGATCAAGGCCGCGAAGAACTCGGCGAATCCAACACCGCCGCTGAGCGCAAGACGCAATCCACCGCCGAGATTGCCGAGTTGTGGCTGCGCCGAGATGTCGATGACGACGGGATCGAGGAAGAAATCATGCTGATCGTGGACCGCAAGAACAACGCCCCCATCTTCTACGATTACACCGCCAACATCACCTTCAACGGCGAGCGGCCCTTCGACGTGGTGCGCCCGGCGGTGATCGACGGCCGCTGGCACGGCATGGGGTGTTTTGAGATGTTCGAAAGCTCGCAGGAGATAATCGACCTGCTCATCAACCGCTGGAACCATTCGCAATCCCGCGCCGGCCGGGTCGATTTCTGGAAGCCGCACAACACCGTCGAGGGAGAACTCAACAAGAGCCTCCCCCTCAACTGGGGCGGGACCTTCACGCCCAAGGGTGATAAAAAGGCCGAGGATTGTCTGGAGGTCGTCTATCTGCGCGACATCAAATTCGAGGCACTGCAGGGGATGTTTGAATTCTTCCTGCAGATGGTGATGAACGAAAGCGGCGTGCAGCATGCCAACGATGCCAACATGGTCGGGCTGGATTCCGCCAAGCTGGCCACCGGGATCCGCAACATCGAGAAAAGCGGCCAGGAGATGTTCGCCCTCTATCTCTCGCATCTGGAGCCGGGGTTGACGTCCATCGCCCGCCGGGCCATGGGCTTCCTTTTCCAGCACTTCAACCAAGCCGAGGTATTCACGTTCTTTGAAGGCGACGTGTCGCACATCATCGAGATCCGCCCCGAGGACGTGCAGGACCTCCAGCTCGATATTTCGCTTCTCCTTACCCGCTACCGCGGTGAGCAGGTCTTGGCCAGCTCGGGACAGGCAGCCAATCTCGTGGTGCAGTTCTACACCTACCAGTTCCACGTGCAGGAGCGTGTCGCGCCGATGTATCGGGACATGCTCAAGGTTTTGGGCGTGCCGAATGCCGACGAAATCATCGTGCCAATCAACGTCCCGCAGCTTCCCGGCCAAGTCCCAGAGGTCAACACCGGGGCGCTGGCCGAGGCGGCCGCGCCGATCAACCCGCCCCGCAGCGAGGCCAACCTGTGAGCGCGCACATCCAGCACCTCAGCAACATTGTCCACGGGGAAGCCGTGAGACTGGGTGAGGTTTTTGATTCGGTGGTGGTCATCGTGACACACCGGGAGGGGCCGAACACCATCATGCTGCACAGCGGTGCAGGCAACCACTATGCGCGCATCGCCAGCGCCCAGCAGTATCTGGCACTGGTCGAGGACGCGAGCACACCATGTCAGAACTCGGACGGCTGAAGATCACCGTGCGCACCGTGCACAAGCTCTTTGTCGAGAGCGCCGCGGGGTTGAATCCCGCCGGCATGCGCCTTGCCCGCGGCGGTGTTTTTCCCATCTCCCGATTCGAATTCGACGACCCCGCAGAGGCCGCCGCCGAAGCCGCCAAACTCCAAACCTACCTCGACCAAGAATGCCAACCGAAAACGACCAGACGCCGCAAATGAGCGAATCCCGCCACAAGGCCGCCGAGGATTTGGAGCACATCCTTGCCTTGAAAAAATTCCGCCCCTTCGCGGACTACCACCAGCGGCGGCTTGGGGAGAAGATCGCCGCGTTGGAGGTGACGATCCTCGAGAACGAGGATCTTCCCGCCGAGGAACTCATCATCCTTCGCCGCATCCGCAAGGCACTTGTGGAACTGGCCGACATGCCAGCCGTGGATGAGGCATCCTGCCAGAAGATTCTGGCTACACCGTAACCTCGCACGACCACGGGAAATAATCCTCCCGCTCCACGGCCAACGACATCGCCTTCGTGCTTCCCGTGCATTCCAGTTGCACGGGCAATTCCCGCGGGGCGTAGGTCGGATACGCCCCGATCAACTCGGTCTTCACGGGCTTGGCCGCATCCTCCGGCTTGGTGGGCTCGAAAATCAGCTTGTGCAGCCGCGTCATGTAGCGGGTCAAAAGCGGTGAGGCGGGGTCCATTTGACTGGCAGGCAATGGCGAGGGTCGCCAGATCCACAGCGGGGCCAGACTGGTGCGCAAGGTCCAGTTGCTGGGCAGTTTGTAGGGGTAGTGCTGGAAAAGGTAGCCCGAATCGATGCCGTAGAACTGCCTTGCCGTGCCGCGAGCCGACATGGAAAGCATCCCATAGGGAAAACTGTAGGCATAGAGCCGCAGATCATCCGCATACAGCCGCGGCCGGGTGTTCCTGGTCGGCATCCACGGGTCGGAGAGCGTGACTTCCAAGGTCTGGTATTTGGAGATTTCCCTCCCGTCGCTGTCCCGGAAGGTGATTTTCACCTTGTTGCGATAGTGCAGCGTGGTCTGCCCGCGGGATTCGATCACGCGGTAAGCCCCCGCCGGGGCGGCGGCATGGCCGGGAACATGCAGGCGTTCCTTGGCCCAAAGAGGGAAGGTGCCCGAGACATTGCCATCCTCCCATGATCCGCTCGCGCCGGTGGCTTCGTTGTGATAAACGGCCACGGCCTTGCGATACCACACCGGGTTGGTCGCGGGCAGAAAGGCCGGGGCGCCCGCGCCTGTGGGGGCTGCGTAATTCGAGCCATACCAGACGTGCGGACCGTCGGAGGGGAACTGGCGCTGTTCGAGCACCAGATCGAGCGCGGGAGCCTCGCGCCACAACACCGCACCGGCAGCGCCCGCGAAGGGTCGCTTGGGGTGTGTGGTCTGTTGATACATGCCCTCACAGCCGCAGACCATGCTCTCGTAGAGATAGGAGGGGGCGTCGCCGTCAAACACCGAACGCGCGGGATCCAGCAGCCGCCAGTCGCCGGCCATGGCAAGCCATGCCGGGATTTTGGCGGCAAGGATGCGAAGCGCCGAGGGCGAGGGCTCCAAGGTCGCGGAGAATTCTCCCAGGAAGGTGGCATCCCAGAGATGCACCACGTTGTTTCCCGAGCGCCGGTATTCCAACTTGGTGGCCTGGAACCGGGCGGTTGCCCGCGAGGATGCGCCGCCGGATTCGACAAAGGGAACGCTGTCGGTTGTTCCATCAAACCCGACATGCAGGCCGGGCATTTCACACGCTGGTCGCGCCCACACCAGCGTCTTGCGCGCCTCGAGATTGGTCGCATCCCACGTGCTCATGGCTTCGGCCGCATTCGGCCACGCGTTGGCCCACGCCGTGATGTGCAGCACCTCATCGTCTTTCCCGAGGGCGGCCGGGGTGCGGGTGTCGTTGAAGCGGGATATTTCCCCGGCAAGGGCGAGGTGCAGCAGGGCGCCATCCAGATTTGTGCCAAGGCCGGTGGTCGGGCTGCCCGTCCACTCCGGGGGCATTTCCGCTTCCCCTTGCGCTTCCCGCAGGGGCTCGTCGGCTTTGCCCGCCGCCTGCCATGCCCGGGATAGCAACTCTTGGCCTTGCGCCCGTAGGGACAATGCTTCCTCGCCGCCGATCTTCTCGGCGCGTGCAAGCAGCGCCTGGCCGTGCCAGTGATCCTGCAGCGCCTTGGCCATGGTCTGCATCACCCCGTTGAACTTGGTGTCGGCTTGCGAGAGCTTTTGCTTGCGCGATTGCATGAGCGCCTTCCCTTCGGCCAAAGCCGCCTCAAATTGCTCCTCCGCGGGGTTGAGGTAATACTCCCGCACATCCTCAAGGGAGGGATTCCCGGGCAAGTGGTCGATCTTCACCACGGCAATGGAAAGCTGGATGCTGCCCAACCCCCGGTCTTTCACCGCCGCCACGATGCCTTCGGCCACCTGTTGGGCCTGCTGGAATCTGATATCAATGTTTTCTAAATATGCATCGAATTTGTAGGGCTCTGATAGTTCTTCGATGTATAATCCTGAGCCACCATTCAATGACATATCACCACGTTTTGTGGTGGGTGTTATATTTAGATTTTGTGGCTCTGGTGCAGAGGGGCGATTCGCCTGACTGGTTTCGATGCCGTCGTTTGGAATAATCCTTACGCCATGTTGGTGAATCAATTCGCCATCGACGATTTCATAATAGTTTACAAAGGCCAATCGGGTTCCCGTGTTGGTGGTGGTTATTGATCCTTGGCCGTCCCATGTAATAGTTCCGGTATTAGGATCAACTTTTGCAGTCCACATTCCGTCTCCTGTGATTGTTGTTGTGCTGGTGGCATCGTTCCCTGCGGCACTGTCATGCAATGTTGATGTGTCATGGAAATCCCATATGGTGGTGCCACCACCTTCCCAACTTTTCTTTCCTGTAGCATCAATGGTGCATTTGACGACCAACCTTACACTCCACGATTCCGTGCGGTTCCATGTGCCAGATTGAGTGCGCAGTCCGAATTGTGGAACTATGGCCGATGTCGGCCCCCAACTCCCGCTGTCTGGCGAGCTTTCATGGGTGTATTCCACCGATTTTGTCAGAACGTGATACCGTTGGAGCCTTTCCGGCTTGCCCATCGCATCTGTGTCAGGACACGAAAACAATTCATGTCCATGGTAGCCGAGGACCGGCAGTTCCGCCACGGCGGCATGGAATCCGCCGCTGATTGCCGAACTTGCCGGCGTGGCCCGCAGGCGGGCGGTGCGGGAGACGCCATTGAGCAGACTCTCCCACCACCCATCCCACAGGCCGGGCAGGGGATTGCCGAGGTTGGCCCGTTCGAGAGCGAGCATTACAGTCGCGCCGCCAGCATCTTGTAATGCACCAACGGGTTTTCGATGCTGGCCACCACCGGATGCACCATGATCGGCGCCCCCAAGCACAGATGGTAGTCGGCGATGCCGCTGCCCTTGTCGTTGGGGAAGACCACGGCGGCGGGGACATGGATCAACGAGGCATAGCCCAGGTTGGCAAACTGTCCCACGATGGGTTGGGGTAGCTCGCCACCATGGCCCCAGCGGGATTCCAAGAACTCGCCATCGGGGGCGAAGGAGAGCTTCAACCATACGAACGTCGGATTGCTCGAGGCATCCATCTCTTCAGTGGCGTTGACGGGGAACTGCCAATTCACCGGGCCGTAGCTCATCATGAACTTCGTTCCATCGAGTTTCACCACATCGAAGGGCCCGTGCGTCCCGCGCCCTGAGAACTTCCCGGCATAGTCACCCATCGCCTGGTAGGAAGTGGTCCCCCCGTCGGCCCCCGGCACTTGGATAAGCGCCGTGGGCAGGCCGTTGACCCGTGCCATGGCGCGACGCGAGGCCGAGTGCGCCCGCGCTGCCGAAGTGCTCGCCTGCAAAGATTGCAGCGCCTCCAGCGCCTTGCTGCCTCCCATGGCGGGAATGTCATCGTGATCGGCCACGTGGGCCGTGTATCACGGTCCGGGTGGTCTTGCAAAAAAAACTTGACGAGATCGAGAACACCCCGTAATGCCTTCGGCATGGATTCCACTGCGGCGACAGCCCAAGACGACATCCCGACGGCGGACACACCGGTTGCCCCGCAACCACCCGTGCCCGATTCACCCGCACAACCGACAGGCGACGACATGAGCGCCTATCGGGAAGAGAGAGCCCAATTTCTCGCATCTTCGGAGGAGCCCACCC
>JACSRX010000089.1 GCA_014879535.1 Chthoniobacterales bacterium | reverse complement strand
AGGCCGGGCTGAGGGCCGCGGGATGGGTTCCCTACGGTGCTGCGGGGGCGGCCATGACATTCAGGCTCAGGCGCACGGCGTTTTTCTTGAACCAGCGCACGTCCCCCGCAGCACCGTAGGGAACCCATCCCGCGGCCCTCAGCCCGGCCTCGGCGGCTTCGCGGGCGGCCTCGACGGAAGCCGGGTTGGAATAATTGGCGACGATCGGGGAGGCGAACACCAGCTTCGAGTCCGGCGGGAGCGGGACGGAGTCGGGGCGCACATTGCCGTGGTTCTGGAGCATGACCATCGCCTTGTCCGGCTGTCCGGTCGGCATCACCGTGAGGCTGAGTTGGTATCCATCCTTGGTGAAAACCCCGCTGCCCATGGCATCGGATGCCGTGCTGCCGGGTTCCTCCTTCCACCCGGCTGCGGTGAGTTGGTCGCGATGGAATGTGAAGGCGGCGGGCACGCCCGCGGCGGCATTGTAGGTGAATCCCGAGACGGCACGGGATTGCGGCGGTTCGGACCCGGGGACGAGATCCGTCTTGTTGAGATCGATCACGGCGGCCGCCTCCTCGACGGTTGCGGGTTCGGATTTCGAGGGGCCGGCCGCCTGACCGCAGGCGGTGAGGAGGAGGGCCGGAAGCAGGGTGAGAAGGAACCGGCGATACGGTGTCCGGCCCGGGGACATGGGAGGTGCTGTTTGGGGCATGGAGGGGAATCTCGCAAACGGCCCGACAGGAGCAAGAACATTGACATTACCGTGCCTTGCGGGCAGTATTCCTGTCCGTTTCCGCGGGTGTAGCTCAGTTGGTAGAGCACTTCGTTGCCAACGAAGATGTCGAGGGTTCGAGTCCCTTCACCCGCTTTCCCCCTCGCCGGACGTGGCGCCTCCGTCCCGATTGCGCTTGTCGGTCCGTGCGGATGCGGCTACCCGTCCGGTGGTCCCACGCGAACAGAACCCGATGAAACTCAATCAGCGCAACCTTGGCGACACGGTGGTGGTCGAACTCGACGGCGATGCGGACATGATGATCGTCCAGGAGTTCCGTCAGGTCCTGCGCGGGCACATGAAGGGCGGCACCCGGGCGCTGGTGGTGGATTTTTCGAAGGTGAACTTCGTCAGCACGCCGGCGTGGGCGGTGATCGTGGAGTATTTCAAGCACACACAGAAGTCGGGCGGGGGCGTCGCCTTGGCCGGCCTGCATGGCCGCGCGGAGGCTTCGTTCAACATCGTGCGGCTCGGCGAGTTCATCACGCACCGCCCGAGCGTGGAGGAAGCCGCGGCCGCCCTGCGCGGCTGAGCTTGGCCATGAAGGACGGTTGGCGCGGCTATTTCGGCCTTTGCGGGAGCCTGCTTTACTGGTTGTTGGTGGCACCCTTCCAAGGGAAGCCCTACCGCATGGCGCAGGTGTTCGCCCAGACCGTGCGCATCGGCGTGCAGGCGGTGCCGATGAACGCCCTCACGTCCCTGACCATCGGCGCGGTGCTGGCCATGCAGGTGGCGGCGGAATTGCGCAAGATGGGGGCGGAGTCGCTCGTGCCGTCCCTGGTGGCCTCGAGCCTGATCAAGGAACTGGCGCCGCTCATCACCGCGATCATCGTGATCGGCCGCAGCGGCTCCGCCGTCACCGCCGAGCTCGGCACGATGAAGGTGTCCGAGGAGATCGAGGCCCTCGAAGTCATGGCGATCCCGCCGATGTCCTACCTGGTGGTGCCGAAGTTCTGGGCGATGACGGTGATGATGCCCCTGCTCACGGTTTTTTCGATCTACATCGGCATGTTCGGAGGCTGGCTCATCGCGTGGTCGGCGCTCGACATGTCGGCGGCCTTCTTCATCTCTCGCGCGCTGGATTACGTGGAGCTGCGCGACGTGGCCATCGGACTCCTCAAGAGCACGGTGTTCGGCGTGCTCGTCGTGACGATCGCCTGCCACACCGGGCTCACGGTGAGCGGGGGCGCGGAAGGCGTCGGGCGGGCGACCACGCGGTCGGTTGTCATTTCCCTGCTCGCGGTGTTCGCGGCGAATGCCGTGCTCACTGCGATCTTCTTCTTCTGACCATGGGCGTGCCTCCTCCCAGCAGCACGACGGCGCGCGAGCCCGTCATCGAGGTCCGGAGCGTCGTGCAGAAGTTCGGCCCGCAGACCGTCCTCAACGGACTGGATTTCACGGTCCATGCGGGCGACACGTTCATCATCATGGGCGGCAGCGGTTGCGGCAAAAGCTCGCTGCTGAAGCTCCTGATCGGCGCGCGCAAACCGACCGAGGGGAGCATCAGGGTGTTCGGTGAGGAGATCACGACGATGGGGTCCTCGGACCTCGAGCGCATCCGGCGGCGCTACGGGATGCTTTTCCAGTCCGGGGCCCTGCTCCAGTCGCTCACGATCGAGGAGAATGTGGCGTTGCCCCTCGTCGAGCACACGGGATTGCCGCGCGACCTCGTGGACACCGTGGTCAAGATGAAGCTGGAGCAGGTCGGCCTCACCGGGCATGGCCACAAGAAACCCGCGCAGATCAGCGGCGGCATGAAGAAACGCGCCGCGCTGGCGCGGGCGCTCGCGTTGGATCCGTCCCTGCTCTTCAGCGACGAGCCGACGGCGGGGCTGGACCCGATCATGACCGCGGTGGTGGACGACCTGACGCAGAAGCTGACGCTCAAGATCGGCGCGACCGCGGTGGTGGTGACCCACGACATGGCCAGCGTGTTCCGGATCGGAACGCAGATCATCATGCTGGGGACGGGGGAGCGGCAGGGGAAAATCGTGGCGCAGGGGACCCCGGAGGAGATCCGGGCGAATCCGGACCCCGTCGTGCAGCAATTCATCCGTGGGGAGATCGCGCCGGGCGGCGATGCGGCGGCGGGCGACCTCTACCGCGAGACGCTTTTGAGTTCCTCCCCATGAATCCGTGCTCGCCCGCAGCCTGCGTCGTGGCATCATTCCCCGGCGGATTCCGGCAATGAACAACAGAAGCGACATCGTGGTGGCGGCCGTCGTGGTGGTGTGCTCGCTGGCGTTGCTGGGGGCCCTCGTGACGCTGGTCGGGGGTGGCAGCGGCCTGTTGTCACGGCCCACGTTGCGCTTCACGGTGGATTTCGCCGACATCACGGGAATCGGCAGGAATTCCGATGTTTTCTACGCCGGCGACCGGATCGGTCGCGTGGAGAGCATTGAGCACCTCGAATACGGTGACCGGCAGCGCCCTGACTTGTCGGTGCGTGCGCATGTGGCGGTGACACGCGAGATGCCGCTGGCCGCGAACCTGCGCGCCACGATCGGGGCGCCCTCCCTGCTGGGGGAGAAGCACCTGGCGTTGCTGCCGCTGGACAGCGGGGGCGAGGTTCTGGCCGAGGGGGCGCAACTGACGGCAACGCAGGGGGCGGGCATGCTCGACCAATTGATCCCGGGCGGTGACGCCTTGATTGCCGACCTGCGGGAGATCGTCGCCTCCCTCCGCTCGGTGACCACCCCGTTGGTCAAGGACGATGCCGGACGCAAGATCGCGGCCACCCTTGAAAATCTCGAGCAGTTCACCGCGGAGTTGAACCGGATCATGGACGGCGGGGACGGACAGCCGGGTGCGGGGGCGCAGTTGACCGATGCCGTCGGGAAAATCGACCGTGCCGCCACCGGGTTGCAGAATCTCGTTCTCGGTCCCGAGGGGCGCGAAAACGAGGGGATCTCGGCACGAACCGACGTGACGCTCAAGAATGTGGAAAATGTTTCCCGCGAACTGAACCTCATGCTCGCGGGCAGTCCGGGCTCGCCGGGGTTGCGCCAGCGCATGGACGACATCACGGCGGAATTGCAGACGCTGCTCAAGGGCGGGGACGGTCCGGGGTTGGGGCGGCGCCTGGATGACGTGCTTTCCAAGACAACGACCCTGGTCGAGGAGCTGAACGTCCTCACCGTGTGGGGAGGCATCTTCACGGGCACACTGGCCGGTCGGCCGAACCGCCTCATTTTCGGCGGACGCCAGAATGACCTGCCCACGAAGGAGGAGATCATCGATCATTTGCGCCGCACGCGGACGCCATTTCCGTCCGCCGCCACGGAAGAACCGCGCCGCTCCGGGAGACGGACCGAAGCCCCCGCTGCGACGCCCGCACCGTGAGCACGCCGGCTCCGGATTCCCCGCCGTCGCGGATCGATTTCGAGTGCCTTCCGCAGTCCTTCTGCAGCGGACGGGAATTTGTCGAGGCATGGGCGCGGCACGCGGGACTGGATGACGGGGAGACGGGCCTCGTGGTGCTCGGGTGCGACGAGGTTCTCAGCAACCTGAGCCGCCATGCCTACCGGAAGCCGGATGGGGCCTGTCCGGTCTCCCTGCAAGCGCGCCTCGGGGACGGCCGTCTGTGGTTCCGCATCGTGCATTGCGGGGAGGGTCTGACCGACGCGGAATACGAGAAGTTCCGCAAGCCTCCCTCGTGCGGTGAACGCGTGGGCGGGCTCGGCCTCCATGTCATCGGCCAGGTTTTCGACCGGGTGAGCCATCGCCGGGAAGGCGACGGGTGGGTGATCGAGTTGTCGCGGCCGGTTGTTGACCGCACTTCCGGCGGCCGGTAGAACGGGTTCCATGAGCGAGCCTCACGTCTGCGGGAGGTCCCCGAAAGTCGAGGAAATGGAGCCGGGCACCTACTGGTGGTGCTCGTGCGGCCGTTCAGGCAAGCAGCCATTCTGCGACGGCTCGCACAAGGGGTGCGGTTTCGCGCCGGTGAAAGTCGAGATCGACACGAAGCGCAAGGTGGCATGGTGCCTCTGCAAGCAAACGGCGAATCCGCCGTTCTGCGACGGTTCCCATGCCTCGCTGGCGTAGGCGTTGACGGTATGCTGCCCTTGTTCAAAAAACCGGCCCGCACCGTCGCCTTGGCGGCGTTGATCGCGTGGGCGAATCCCGTTCCATTGATGGCCCAATCCGCGGACGGCGGCTCATTTCCCGACCGGAGCAACACCTTCGCCGGGGTGCCGTTCGGCGCGACGCTCGAGGAGGCGCAGCAGAAATGGCAACTCGAGGAGATCGAGGGGGCTTCCGTGCCGGATGATCCGGTGCGGTTGTATCTCCGCGAAGAGGAGTCGCATGTGCTCGGCGGCATCGTGGCGCGCGAGGTCGTGTATTACTTCCTTCATGGGCGCTTCTACGCGGTGTCCTTCTCCACACCCGACACGCGCCAGACCGACATCCTGCGCCAGGCCCTCGATCTGGGCTATGCCGCCCCGCCGCATGCGAATGGCGACACATCCCTGGTTTGGCCGGGACAACTCGTGAGCGCGCAGCTCCAGGTGAATCCCGCAACAGGCGAGGGACGCGCGCTGCTTTTCAGCAACGAGTTGCAGACGGACTACGAAAAGTCCCTCAAGGAATCTGCGGCACGGACAGCCGCCGGGATGTGATTGGGCTGCGCCAGACGGGTCGGCCAATCTGAAAGCAGCGATGTTGCCATGGCCGGGAGGATTGCGATGGTATCAGCGCTGTTACTTTGCCCCAGACGGCGATGTGATTCGCATACAGCAGGTGCTCCAAATCCCCTGTGCCGATTGCCACGGTGGAACCATCTTGGAGACGGTAGATGAATATGAAAATGCCGCTTCCATGATGCTCATCCGGAATGCCGCAGAGCCTTGCAACATCGACCATGCTCATCTCCGGTTGAATCCGCTGAAATGGCTCCAAAACACGTGCGGTGGCTGGAGCGTCGGGGATCTGTATCTGGTCTGGGATCGGTTGGGAAACGTCCGTCGCAGATTGCGGCGGGTGCGGTCCCGCTGTAGAAATTGTCGGGAGCAGAAAAACCAGCAACAACAGGGGCGTATTCATCACCGGATGTTGAATTGTGGAACGGACGGTTGCCGGGATGCAAGCCGAGTCAGGCATGTTTTCAGACATCGTGGGATGTCCAAGAACAGTTCGGGCAGTGCTGCGGTGTTGAAGGCACGAGCGAGAATCCGCATCTCGGGCAATCGGCAGGGGGAGGAGAGGTCTGTCGTTGCTGACGGAGAACGGCCCGATGCCATCCCAAGAGGTAAAGTTCCGGCAGCACGGGAATGAGTCCGAGAAAAAACCAGAGAACCAATCCGTCTTTCCGAAGATAACTCGCCCAGAGATAGCACGCGAATGCACCGCAAATTCGGGGGATGAATGCCAGCCCGGTGCTCAAGGCGGTTGCCGGCTCATAAGCCCAAGCGATCGATCCCAAGATGGCGAGAGGCGGCACCACGGACCAGAAATGCCGATCGATCCAGCGGGGAGATTGCACAGGTCAATGATGTTGTGATGTCTTACCGTGGCCAAAGACGAACCTTCGGGGTCTCGTCATTGAAGTTTGCATGTATCTCGAAATGGCCTGCGTCGTTCTTGGTGACGAGAAGATTCGTGTGATCCATCCCTCCAAGCCACACGTAGCGAACCGACCTTGGTGCGATGTCCACACGAATTATGCCCAACTGAGCCAAATCGGGAGGTATCTCCCCGCTCACCAACTCGATCGTTGCCTGTGCTGGCGAAAACTCCTCAATCAAACTCTGGGTCCGGATTGTCCACTGCTGGAGATCCTCCTCGCTCAGCGAGTTGATGTAGGCCGCGCCATTTTTCATCTGACTGCTCATGTAGGAAATCAGGAAGAAGACTTCGTGGATCTTCGTCCGATAGGCGGCAAATGAAATTCCAGCGAGAATCAGCGCGACGACAAGACCGACCATCCATTTTGGTTTCATCATGGTGAGCCAAATTTGAACAGCCGGTTGGAGGGGCTCAATGCCAGAGGCGCAATGGCTGGAGGGAGATGGCTGGAAGTCCGTCTCGCCGGCTCAGGATGATGATGTCCGATTCCGCCGGCCGGCTGTTCGGCGCAGGTTTAGCCAGAGGATGGTCATCAGCAGCGCGTAGAGGACGAGGAAGGCGCAGGAGCTTGCGATGATGAGCGCGGTGGTTTCGCCGTTGCGCAGGGCTTGGAGGTTTGCCTCGAGCACGGGGGTTGGCGTGGGTTCGGGCGTCGGCTCCGGTTCCACCACGATTTCTTCCGGCGGCGTGGGCGTCGGCACCGGGGTGGGGGGAACGAGTTCCGTGAGCGGCACGCGGGCGTTGAAGGGGCCGGAGGAGACGACGACCCAATCCCCCTCGAGGCGGTAATTTTCAAGCGGCACGCCGGCGGGCAGCGTGATCCTGGCCTCACCCAGCGGTGTCGTCGTGGTGAGCACGACAGGATTCTCCGGCGTGATGACGATGTTGGTGGGTTCCTGCTGCGCGGATGCCGCGGGTGACACGGCAACGACCGCGGCGGTGACGAGGATCGTCCGGATCGCTGCCGGAATTTCCCGCAAGATGTTGCCGCTTCGCATGCCGGAAGCTTCTGCCGCATGGATCGCCAAAAGTAAAATCTTTGATTTTTGCGCTGGAAAAGCGGGGCGCGATGTGACTAATGCATCGCCAATTGTTGAAGACGCAGAATAGCGATGCCGCGCTTTGGCCCCGTCGGCGTTTCCTCAAGCTGCTCGGGGCCATCGCCGTGGCGCCGGCATTTTCCAGCCACGCTTTCGCCGCCCCGCGATCGCGCCCGCTTTCTTCGGTCCTGATCCTTGGCGATTCCATGGCGCTGTGCGGCTTCGGCAGCCGCCTAGACGAGAGGTTCCGCAAATGCGGCGTGAGTTGTGTGAACACCTACATGGCCTGCGGCACGCATCCGCTGTCGTGGACGACCCAGCCGGCCTATGCCAAGGCGCAGTCGCGCTGCGGTTACTGGTCCATCGAGACGCCGGCACACGGCGGGGCGCCGGTCACGTTCCGCGACACCTATGGCATGCCGGGGGTGAAGCGCGGGCACCGGCCGGATCACTACGAGGTGCCCAAGATCGAGAATCTGCTGCCGGAGGTGCAGCCGGAGATCCTTGTCGTGCAACTGGGCAACAACCTCTTCGATCTGCTCAAGGGGCGCGAGAAGTCGGGCAATGGCGCCGTGTTGGAGCCTTTCATCGTGCCTTTTCTCTCCAAGGTGGCGGCTTCGCCGGTGCGGCGCGTCTATTGGGTGGCGCCGCCGGTGAGCGGCGCGATCCCTCAGCAGGCGCAGGACCTCCTGGTCGAGCGGTTGCGGATGTGCGGCGGCCCGGCCATGCGGGTCATCGACAGCCGCGAGCTGCTGACCTACCCCTACAGCAAGCTGCAGCCGGACAAGCAGCATTTCCTCGATCCGGACATGCGGATCTGGGCGGACAATGTGTTCGCCCTCATCGAGGAGGACATGCAGGTCTCGCCACCGACGGCGGCCGATGCGCCGGTGATCGCCTCGGGGGATGTGCCGGAAACCTCCGCCGAGGAAAGGACGTTGCTTGTGCAATGTTCGCTCGAGCGGATCAATGCGCCGTTCCGCCACGAGGAGATCGCGCCCTACCACGATTCGCTGGTGGCGTTCGTTTACCGCGTGCAGCAGGTGCTGAAGGGGGAATTCCACGGGACACATCTCGTGGTGCTCCATGCCGCGCACATCGCAGGCAAACGCCAATCCATGCACCAGTTCAGCCTCGGCCAAAGCCGGATCCTCCGGTTGCGCCCGGTGGAGCAGACGCCGTGGGCCACGCTCAAGGCGAAGGACGACCCGCGCTTTCTCGAACTCGAGCGTTTCATCAACGAGGAGGACCACGCCAAGCTGGCGCGGCATCTGTGAGCATCCGCCGCACGGCGCTGGGTGGGCTGATGGCGCTTGCCACCGCCGGGGCGCTCCGGGCCGAGCTGCCGGATGTCCGCGGAGCGGCCGTTCCGGTGCGGGTGATGGTGATCGGCGACTCGCTTTCGGTCGGGCCGTTCGGCAAGACGCTGGAGGCAGCGCTGAAGCGCCGCTACGGCCCGCGCGGGTATTGCCTTTTCGCCTCCTGCGGGTCCTCGCCGGAGGATTGGCTGCGAGGCGAGCCGGTTTTCACGACGAACTGCGGGTATCGCCAGAGCACGCCGGGCGGTTCGCTGGCCTACGAGTATTCCAACGGACGCCGCCCGCGGCCGGTGAAGACGCCGAAGCTTCCCGAGATCCTGCGCCGCTACCAGCCGGAGGTGGTCATCGTGCAGCTCGGCACCAACTGGATGACGAAGCTCGCCGCCGAGAGCCATCCCGACGGCGCGGCCTACCGCCGCATCATCCGGGAATTCGTCCGGCAGTTGCGGGGCGGTCGGGGAACCCCTCCGCACGTCGTGTGGGTGATGCCGCCGTCGTCGTCAAAATATCCGGCCCGGGTGCACGAGGAGGTGGAGGATTGGATCGCGGATTCGGGGCGCTCGCTCGGTTTCGGGACGATCAATTCCCGGCGGATCACCGGGCCTTACCGCAAGGGGGGCACGGGGGGTGACGGCGTGCATTTCTCGGATGACGCGGGTGCGGCATGGGCGAGGGGCGTGGTGGATGCGCTTTCGAGGTCGCGCTGATCCTTACCGCTTGCCCCGGCCGGAGGCGGACGTTAATTTTTTGCATGCAAACCAATCCGAAGATGGCTGCCACAACCCATGCTTGGGCCTTTCTTGTCGTCGCGGTGCTGGCGCTGAGCGCATGCACGGCGATGGAGGACGCGGGAAGTGATGCCTCCCGAAAATTCGAGGATGGAATCACCGGCCAGGGACGGCTCATCTCGTCAGACCCCACGGGCGACCAATTCGGCTCGTATTACCAGTGAGCCGCCGACGGGTGCCGGTCCCGGCGCAATCCAAAATCGTCATCCTCGATTTCGGCTCGCAATACACGCAGGTCATCGCCCGGCGCGTGCGCGAGTGCCGCGTGTATTCCGAAATCCTCCCGCACACGACGACGGCGGACGAACTGGCGACCGGCGGGGCGGCAGGGATCATCCTTTCGGGAGGTCCGGCCAGCGTCTATGCGAAGGGGGCGCCGCGGGTGGACCGCGGGATTTACCGCCTCGGGGTGCCGGTGTTGGGGATTTGCTACGGCATGCAACTGCTCGCCCGCGATCTCGGCGGGGCGGTGGAGCCCTCCGTGGAAAGGGAATACGGTTCGGGCCGGCTGACCGTGACGCGGAAGTCCCCGCTCTTCGCGGGTCTGCCCCGCGGGCTCGATGTCTGGAACAGCCACGGGGATCGGGTCACGAAGCTGCCCGCGGGCTTCGTGTCCGTGGGCGCCACGGAGAATTCCAAGGCGGCGGCCATCGCCGACACCAGGCGCGGGTTTTACGGGCTGCAGTTCCATCCCGAGGTCTCGCACACCCCGCGGGGGAGCGAGATCATCGAAAATTTCGTCCTCGGCATCTGCGGATGCCGCCCGGACTGGACGCCGGGGTCGTTCATCGAGCGGGCTTGTGCGGAAATCCGGGCGCAGGTCGGGGAGGATCGCGTGGTGCTCGGGCTCAGCGGCGGGGTGGATTCCTCGGTGGCCGCCGCGTTGCTGCACAAGGCGATCGGGAGGCAGTTGACATGCATCTTCGTGGACAACGGCCTGTTGAGGGCGGGCGAGAGGGAGTGGGTGCGCGAGATTTTCGGGCGGCACTTCCACATCGACCTGAAGATCATCGATGCCTCGGCGCGCTTCCTTGGCAAACTGCGCGGCGTCACCGATCCCGAGCGCAAGCGCAAGATCATCGGGCAGGAATTCATCCGTGTCTTCGAGGCGGCCGCCGCGTCGCTCGCGCGGAGGCGGAAGGGGCGCCCCTGCCGTTTCCTCGCACAGGGCACGCTTTATCCCGACGTGATCGAGAGTGTTCCGATCGCGGGCAATCCGGCCTCGTTGATCAAGAGCCACCACAACGTGGGCGGCCTGCCCAAGCGCATGAAGTTCGAGCTGGTCGAGCCGTTGCGGCAGTTGTTCAAGGACGAGGTGCGCGAGGTCGGGCTCCAGCTCGGTCTGCCCCGCGAAATCGTCCACCGCCAGCCCTTCCCCGGTCCGGGTCTTGCCGTGCGGATTCTGGGTGAGGTGACGCGGGCGCGGGTGCGCGTGCTCCAGGCGGCCGACGAGATCGTGCAGGCGGAGATGGTTTCCTCGGGCTGGTATGACCGCGTGTGGCAGTCCTTCGCCGTGCTGCTGCCCGTGCGCTCGGTGGGGGTCATGGGCGACGAGCGGACCTTCGAGAACACCGTGGCGTTGCGGGTCGTGGAGAGCCGCGACGGAATGACGGCCGACTGGGTGAGGCTGCCTTACGAGTTGCTGGCGAAGCTTTCCGGGCGCATCATCAATGAGGTGCGCGGGGTCAACCGTGTCTGCTATGATGTTTCGAGCAAACCGCCCGCGACCATCGAATGGGAGTGACAGACCATGACACGAGCCATTTACCCAGGAAGCTTTGACCCGGTCACCTTCGGGCATGTGGATGTGATCGAGCGGGCGCTTCGCCTCTTCGACGAGGTGGTGGTGGCCGCCGCCCCGAGCGAGGGCAAGCATCCGCTGTTTTCCATCGAGGAGCGGCTGGAATTGTTGCGGGCCGCTTTGCCGGGGGAATCCCGCCTCAAGGTCAAGAAACTCGACGGGTTGCTTGTGGACTTCGTGCAGGCCGAGAAGGCCGGGGTGGTCATCCGCGGCCTGCGGGCCGTCTCGGACTTCGAGTTCGAGTTCCAGATGGCCCTGATGAACCGCCGGCTGGCGCCCGGGGTGGAGACGATCTTCCTGATGCCCAAGGAGGACTACAGCTACATCAGCAGTCGCATTGTCAAGGAGGTGGCGCGGCTGGGCGGCGATGTTTCCGGCGTGGTTCCGGCACCGGTGCGCGAAGCCCTTCGGCGCAAACTCGGAGGGGAAAACCCATGATCGCCGTTCATCTCCAGCAAATCCCACCCGAGGGGCTGCACCTCGAGGGTGAGGATGACGCCGGGTTCCTTGATCTCGGCGAAATCCATGCCAAGCCGGCGGGTCCCGTCCGCTACAGCCTGGATGTGGGGCTTTCCGGGGGGGGGCTTTTCGCCACGGGAGTGGTTTCTGCGAAGGTTGAATTGACCTGTGTGGCCTGCCTGCGGCCCTTTGTTTACGAGGCAGTGGCCGATCCGTTTGCCGCGCAGGTGGAGATCGACGGGAGGGAATTGGTGGACCTCACCCCTTGGGTGAGGGAGGAGCTTTTATTGGCTTTACCTAACCACCCCCGGTGTGATTACCTTGCCGACCAATCTTGTCCTTTCACGCAGCCGGAGAACGGCGGGGGCGGAGCACCGAAAAACGCGGAATCTGCTTGGGACCAGTTGGATAAGCTCAAAATTCAACGCTGACTTCTTATGCCAGTTCCCAAACGTAAAGTGTCCAAAATGCGCCTGCGCACCCGCAAGGCGGCCAATCGCTGGCGCGCCGGCGAGCTCGGAACCTGCGGCCAATGCGGCGCCAAGGTTCCCTCCCACACCGCCTGCCCGGCCTGCGGCTACTACAAGGGCCGCCAAGTGCTCTCGGTCGGGGCGGCGTAATCCCGGTTCATACCGGACTCCTATGAGGGTTGCGCTCGATGCCATGGGCGGCGACTACGCCCCGCAGAGTTCCGTCGCGGGGGCGGTCCTCGCCATCCGGGAGTTCCCGGCCCTCGACAAGCTCTACCTCGTCGGCGACGAGGCGGCCATCCGGGCCGAGCTCGACAAGCACAGCTGCCACGACCCGCGCATCGAGATCGTCCACACCACCCAGGTCGTGGAGATGTCCGAGACTGCGGTTGATGCAGTGCGCCGCAAGAAAGACTCCTCGATTTCCCGGGCGGTGGATCTCGTCAAGCGGCGCGATGCCGATGCCGTGGTGAGCGCCGGCCACACCGGGGCTGCGGTTGCCGCGACCACGATCAAACTGCGCACACTTGAGGGCGTCGACCGTCCGGGCATCGCCGCGGTTCTTCCCACGGAGACCAACCTTTGCGTCCTCATCGACGCCGGAGCGAACACCGATGCCCGTCCCGAGCACATGCTGCAATACGCCATCATGGGTGCGGTGTTCTCGCGCTACGTCCTCGGCTACAAGAATCCGGCCATCGGGTTGATGTCCATCGGAGGCGAGGACGCGAAGGGAAGCGAGTTCACGAAGGAAATTTTCAAGCTCCTGCGCGCGAGCGGGTTGAATTTCCGCGGCAACATCGAGGGCCACGACCTTTTCCAGAACCCGGTCGAGGTCGTGCTTTGCGACGGGTTCACCGGCAACGTGGTCCTCAAGTCCTGCGAGGCCACCGCCGAGGCGGTGTTCCACTGGCTCAAGAACGAGCTCAAAAGCACGCCGATCCGCATGCTCGGCGCGCTGATCGCCAAGGGCGCGTTCAAGGCGATCAAGAAGCGCACCAACTACGAGGAATACGGAGGAAGCCCGCTTCTCGGCGTTGACGGAATCTGCATCATCGCCCACGGCTCGAGCAGCCCGAAGGCGATCAAGAACGCCATCCGAGTCGCCATGGAATCCATCCAAACAAAGATCAACCCGCACATCGTCGAGGAGATCGCCGCATTCCACGCCCGCCGATGAGCACGAAGAGCGGCGGTCTCATACGTCCGGTGGCCATTGCCGGCACCGGGAAATACCTGCCGGAGAAAGTCCTGACCAACGAGGACCTCCAGCGCATGGTGGACACGAGTGACGAGTGGATCACCGAGCGCACCGGGATCAAGCGGCGCCGCATCGCCGCCGAGCACGAGGCCACCAGCGACCTTGCGGTCAGGGCCGCCCTTGATGCCCTGGAAAACGCGGGCGTGGCAGCGGCCGATCTCGACCTGATCATCGTGGCGACGGTCACGCCGGACATGGCTTTTCCTGCCACGGCATGCTTCGTGCAGAAGGCCATCGGCGCGCCCAAGGCCACCTGCTTCGATGTCTCGGCCGCCTGCGCGGGCTTCCTTTACGGCATGGAGCTGGCGCGCCAGTTCATCGCATCCGGTGCGGCCCAGAAGGCCCTGGTCATCGGGGCGGACAAGCTCAGCGGCATCATCGACTGGACGGATCGCAACACCTGTGTGCTCTTCGGCGACGGCGCCGGCGCCGCCGTGCTGCAGCCAGCCACGGAAGACAGCAGCGAGATCCTTTCCGCCTATTCGGGAAGCAATGGCAACCTTGATGAGATTCTCAACGTGCCCGGGGGTGGCTCGCGCCTGCCTCTCACCGCGGAGAACCTGGGCGCAAAGCTCAACACCATGAAGATGGCCGGACGCGAGGTTTACCGCCACGCCGTGCAGACGATGATGTCCGCCGCGCGCGAGGCCATCGACCGGGCCGGGCTGACCCCCGACGACATTTCCTGCTTCATTCCGCACCAAGCCAACCTCCGGATCATCGAGACCATCGCCCAGAAGCTCCAGGTGTCGATGGACCGCTTTTTCGTGAACCTCACCGAATACGGCAACACGTCCGCCGCCGCCGTGGCCATTGCGCTCGACGAGGCGCAGCGCAGCGGGCGTGTGAAGCGCGGCGACCACATCCTCATGGTCGTGTTCGGGGGAGGCTTGACATGGGCCTCATCCGTGGTGCGCTGGTAGCGTGCTCACCGACACCCACGCCCACCTCGACTTCCCCGAGTTCGACGGCCACATCGAGGCCATTCTGGATCGTGCCCGCGCCGCGGGGGTGCACCGGGTGATCACCATCGGGATCGATGCCGAAAGTTGCCGGCGTTCGGTCGGGCTTGCGGAGAAATACGACAATGTTTTCGCCGCGGTCGGGCTGCATCCGTGTTCGGTGATGGAACCCGGCGCCATGGAGTTCCTCGGGCGGCTTCCGGCCCTTGCGCGGCATCCGAAGGTCGTGGCGATCGGCGAGACGGGGATGGATTACCATCATTTGCCGGGGCGCGCGCTGACGGATCGGAAAGTCGAGTCCGTCTTCAGCACCCTGCAGGCCGGCACCGCCGAGGCGACCGAGGCGGCGATTGCCGACGGCGCCATGAAGACGGCGCAGGAGGAGGCCTTCCGGGCCCAGATCGATCTCGCCATCGAACTGGGATTGAATGTCATTGTCCACCAGCGGGAGGCTTGGCAGGACACACTCGACATTCTGCGCCCCCACGCAGGAAAGCTGCGCGCGGTGTTCCACTGTTTCGGCGGCTCGCCGGAGGATGCTGCCGAGATCGCCGCCATGGGCCACCTGGTGTCCTTCACCGGCATCGTGACATTCAAGAATGCGGCCTTGGTCCAGCAGACCGCGCAATCCGTCGCTTCCGACGGCTACATGATCGAGACCGACTGTCCATATCTCGCCCCCGTGCCTTTCCGCGGCAGGACCTGCGAACCGGCCCACACACGCCTCACCGCCGAGAGAATCGCCGAGCTGCGCGGCGCAACGCTCGACCAGGTCGCTTCCGACACGGAGCACACCGCCAACGCCTTTTTCCGTTTCGTTCGGGAGTGACTTAATCCCCAGCCGTATCAAAGCCACTTCCGGAGCGCCGTGGCGAAGTGGTTGTAGAGGAAGCCGAGGGCGAGCAGGACGACGCCGAGGATGAGGAAGCTGAGGATCCTGTAGATCGTCTCCAGCCCCCAGACATCCACGAGGAAGATGCGGCCGACGGCGGACGCGAGGATGACCAGCCCGTAGATCCTGTAAACGCGCTCCTTGAGCAGGAAGCCTGCTCCGAGCACGAGGAACGCGAGCAGGGACCAGGAGATGGTGAGCAGGAACCCGTCGTGCAGGGAGACGGCGAAGCGTCCGCTAAGAACCCACAAAGCCGAGATGCCGAGGATGGCCAAGGCGCATTGCACGGGCGGTCCGAACAAGGACTGGCCCGCCAAGCGCTTCCTTCCAAGAACCTGCGCGGCGAGAACCAGGAGGGCGCCCGCGAAATCCGGCAGAAAGACCGGACGCTCCGCGGTTTTCATCAGGAATTCGACGGCGGCCACGACGAAGGGGGCGGCTGCATACAAAAGGATGATCTGCCGCTGCATCGCGGCAGCCGCAAGGAACAGCGCGAAGGCGAAGGAGATCAGGGCGATGAACTCCCATTCGATGGGGACGTAGGTCTTGATGATGGAGATCGCGATCAACACCGCGATGGCGTTCACGACAAGCCGGTAAACGAGAAGATAATGCTCCGTGGATTCGGGAAGCCGCCTTCTCAGAAGGGAGGCCATGAGGGGCTGGCATGCAAAGACCAGCAAGGCGGCAACGATGAGACCCCACGATTCATGCTCCCGCATCGCTGGGAAAACGGTGATGGCCGCGGCCCCCGCAAAGAGTTGCCCCGCGATGGCCAGCGGCCAAATGCGGCTCAGGAATCCATAGGTCAGGAAACCCAATCCCCAGCACGCGAAGACCAAAGGCATCCGGTCGTTGGAATCCTGAAGTCTCACCAGTTCCCACATGAAGGTGATGACGACGAGGGTGACGGAGTGGAACCATGTCCAGAACCCTTTCCCGCAGGACTCCGGCATCGCGGAATCCCGGCGCGCCCACCAATGCACCAGCGCCAGCGCCGTGAACGCCGCGATCGCATACGGCGCTCCCTCGGAATACGACTCGAAGGGTCGTGCAAACCACGTGAGGAACGCCGCAGCCGTTGCGAATTGTCCGCCGAGGACGACTTCGGGCATGCGCAGCACGGGGAGCGAGGCGGTCATGGCAAGTCCAAGGACGGCGAATGCCAGAACGGTCGGTTCGCCGGATTGGATGACGGCCAGTGCCAGCATGGTGCCCAAGGCGACGTAGCCCGCGGCACGCCATTGGAATGACAGCGGGGTGAACAGGGCGCGCTGGTGCTTGAACAACCACGTGGTCGCGATCATGAGGACGGCGACTGCGGCCCCCGTGAGGGAAGCGCGGGGGGCGTCGTTCATGAGGTCTGCCAAGGCATATCCGGAGGCGATGACCGCGCTGATGCCGGAGAAAAGTTGGAAGATGATCCGTTGCCGGGATCGGGAGAGCTTGAGAAGCGCGGTGGTTTGGAACGCAAAAACCAACGCAAGCTGATAGCCGCTGAACTTGAAAAGAAATCCCAAGGAGAGCAGGGCGAGTCCCTGCGAAAGGTAGGATCCATCCGTGGCGGTTTCCCGCGAATGAATCCGCGCCGAAAGCGCTGCGAGACCGATCAACACCGTCCCGTAAATCACGGTGAACAGCCACAGCTGATCCGGATGCGTTCCCGCCACGACCGGGGCCGACAACGCGAAGAACGCGCCATTGTTCACGGTCAGGAACACAGGACGTTCAACCGGTGACAGGGCTCCCCCGCGATCCAGCATCGTGGCGGTGGTGAATACCACCCAATAGCAGGCGGGGAAGAGGAGTGCGGTCCAGAACAGCCCTGTATCGTCCACCACCAAGGCCCCGATCAATCCCGTCACATGGAACCGCCAGAAGGCGAACGCGAGGTAAGATCCGGCAAGCCCGAGGAAGGAAACCGTCGTCCAGCGGCGGCGGAGCAGCAAGACAATGGCCACGATGGCCAGCAGCAGATTGCTGAAAAGGGAAAAGGCCCCGATCGGATTGATGGCGGAAGTGTAAAATCCGAGGATCACGGTTGCCGAAGCCGTGGCTTGCGAGCGCATGCGATCCGACAGCCAGAGGATCGCGCCTGCAAGCGCCATCAGCAGGGTCCCCCCCACCAAGGGACTCTCGATCACCCGGAGCGCGGAGACGAAATGGGCCGCGTAGGTGGCGTAATAAACCGTCGCAATGCCTCCGCCGACCAGCACGCTGCCGTATCGGTTGAGCTCCTCCTTTTTCCGTTTGAGAAACCATCCGGCACCGGCCAATGCGCCCCCTGCGAGATAGATCAGGACGAGCTTTCCGAGGGGGCCCAGTTTCCCGACGAACTCCTGCCATGCGAAGTTGCCGAGAAAAACAAGGCCGGTGAGCAGGATGAGGATGCCCAGACGCACGAGCCAGACGCGGCCGAGACGCAGTTCGAGGGAATCCCCGGTGGGTTCGGGGGCTTTGGGGGCAGGCTGGGATGGTGCACCCGGGGGTGGCGGTGGAGGCGGCGTGGGTTCGGAGGGCTTTGCCTTGAAGGCCGGGAAAACGGGAAGGGCCGGAGGAGCACCTGACGGCCTGGCGGGAGGAAGTTCGGTCCGGGTTGTGGATTTGACACGGGCGGAAAGCTCCGTGCTTTGGGAGAATTTCTCGATCCGCCGGTCCAGAGCCTCGAGACGCAGCTTGAGTTCCTTTTGCGCCTCCTTGAGGGATGCCAACTCCAGCTTTTGCCCGTCGTTCATAGCCGGCGGGTAGCAAAGCCCGATGGTGCCCCGCCCGCGACAACAAACTTCACGAGGCCGCCCTTCGGGATTGTCCGCATAAGAGCTTGTAATGCTTGCACCCTGTGAGCTTATCTCCGGTCCGGCGAACCATGACGTTCCACGAATACCGAAGCATTTGCGACAACCTTCTGCGCGAAGCCTTCGGGGACGGCCGGGGCGACGGCTATTTCGACATGCACAGCAACCGGGTGCATGAGTGGCTTGTCCGCTTCGACCTCTTCAAGCCGCTCGGGAACCTTCTCGATATCGGCCCGTTTTTCAGCCTCACGCCGTTCCTTTTGCAACCGAATTCAAGCTCGGTGTCTGTGTTGGAAGGCGATGACCCTGCGGCGGACCCTTTGGTGAAAATGTATGAACGGCGGGGAATCGCGGCGAATTTCACGGATCTCAACGAGCTCTTCGGCTTCCCGCGGGGGGCGAGCCGCCGGTTGCCCTACGAAGACGACCTGTTCGACACGATCCTGTGCTGGGAAACGATGGAGCATTTTTCGTTCAATCCTGTTCCCTTCGTGAAGGAACTGGGAAGGATCGCAAAGCCTGATGCGCGGATCATCGTCATCGTCCCGGACCGCGCCTCGGATCTACAGCGTCCGTCGTCTGTATTTCGGGAACATGCAGGAGAGGGAAATCGACGCGCTGTGCGACACGGCGGATTATCTGTCCAACGGCAAGCATGTCTTCCACGGTCTGCACTGGCGCGAATACACGCGGAAGGAGCTGAGGTTGCTGTTTGAGAAGAACGGATTTGAAGTTCTGCAGCATGGAGGGGTGCAGGGATTCTACGGGCACCAATACCGGCCGTCCTACCTCCCGTTCCGCCTGGCGAGAAAGCTGCTGTTCCGCCTGAGTCCGCTGTTCGGAACGGACGCCTATGTTGTGGTGCGTCCCAGGAAGGCTGCCTGTTGAATCGGCGGTTCGGGTGACGGGCCGTGGGCGGTGCGGGAAAGGTGGGAATTTTCTCGGGAGGCGCGGATGGTGGGGATACTATGCCGCAACCTATGCGTATTCTGGCTTGGCTGCTGCTGTCGGCCTGCGCTTTTGCGGCGCAGGAGAATGAGGGCCCGTTGGTGGTCGAGGTGCCCCCCGGGTGGAGTGTGGAGTTCCGGCAGGACGACGGGACATTCACCTATGTCTTGGGCAACGGCCAGGATTCGGAACTCAGGATCTCACCGAAGGAAGGCGAGGTCGCCAAAATCCCGACGACCCTGGCTGAACTGCAAAGGGGCATGACCGAGAAAATCAAGGATTCCCAAGAAGACTCCGAGGCTGAGGTCAAAATCACAAAAGGTTCGCTGTCGGGCAAGGGGTTCAAGGGGATCTTTGCGAGAGGCGCCGACCCGGCGACCGACACATTGTCGGCTGTCTTTGTGATCGGGGACAAGGAGGGGCTGCTCTCAGGGACCTACAAGGGAACCAAGGAATCATGGAGCCGGGCGGTCCGGTTTCTTTTGACCCTTGAGCGAAAGGCTGAGGTCGGGGCATCGCAGCCTTAACGGCGGCGTTGTTTTTCGCTCGACCCGGAAGCCGGAGGCTCGGTTTGAGGATGATGCGAAGGCTTTTGATCCGTGCGGCCTTGATCACTTTCCCTGGCGCCGTTGCGGGTTTGGCGGTCCCGACACCCGAGATCATCCGCCAACCGGCTCCCGACTGGGTGCAGCCGCTTCCGCTTCCCGAGGGAAACGGGGACAGCCCGGAAGGTGTCCGGGTGCTCCTGATCGACGAACAGTTCAATGCGGGGCTGACATCAGCCTACGGGCACTATGCACGGACATTCACAAGCGCGCAGGGGGTCCAGGACGGTTCCCGCATCCTGCTCACTTTCGATCCTTCCAACAGAAAAGTCGCACTCCATGCGCTCAAGATCCATAGGAACGGCCAGATTCTCGATCGCTTGGAGACGGAACCCGTCCGCATTCTTGCACGTGAGCAATCCATGGAATCGGATCTTTATGACGGCACGGTCACCGTGGCGATCGACGTCGAGGACGTCCGGGTGGGGGACATCCTCGAATACGCCTTCACCGTCGAGGGTGAGAATCCCGTGTTCGGGGGACGCTATTCGAATTTTGTGTCCACGACTTGGATGCGTCCCCCCGCGGTCCAGCAGTTCCGATTGCTGTGGCCGGAGGGGCGGCATTTGGCATGGCGGGTGCGTCCCGAGATGGGAAATTTGGAATACCGGAACTCAGCACAGGAAGGCGTGACAGAGCATGTCTGGTCGCAGCGCGACATCGTGCCGACGCCCATCGAGGGAGACACACCCGCTTGGTATTCTCCCCATGGCTGGCTCCAACTCAGCGAATACAGGAACTGGGAGGAGGTCGTGCGATGGGCGCGGGAATTTTATGTGGTGCCGGAGGAACTGCCGGAGGAAGTGGAGACCGAAGTGGCTCGCATCCGGGAGTTGCCGTCCGGAAATGAGCGTATCCTCGCGGCGCTGACCTATGTGCAGAAACGGCTGCGTTATCTGAGTGTTTCCGACGGTGTGCATTCCCATGCCCCGTATCCAGTCGATGAAGTCCTTCGGCGCGGCTACGGCGACTGCAAGGACAAGGCGCGCATGCTCGCGGCGATGCTGCAGAGGCTCGGCTTCGATGCCAGTCCGGCCCTCGTGAACACGCAGTTCCGCAAGGCGGTTTACGATTGGCTGCCAACCCCGGAGGCGTTCGATCATGTCATTGTCACCGTGCGCTGGAATGGACGCAATTACTGGATCGATCCGACAGTGAACCATCAGGCGGGACCGCTGGGTGAACGGTATGTTGCGGATTGTGGATTCGCCCTGGTGCTTCGGGAGGGGGAGGACGCCCTGACCGCGGTTCCGCCGTGGGGCCACCGGCAGATGTCCATCGAGACAACGGAAACTTACGACATTCCTGACTTTGCCTCCGATGTCGCCCTCAGCGTCGTGTCAATTTACCAAGGGTTGGAGGCCGACTGGATACGGGGGCGGATTGACGGCATGGACCGCGACGAGATCGGCCGGAATTACCTCAATTTCATCGCCCGTCAGCATCCCGGGGCGCGCAGCGAGGGCTTCCCGCAATTTTCCGATGACAAGGACTCGAACATCTTGGATGTGCGCGAGCGTTACACGATATCCCCCTTTTTCCGGGCGTCGAACGAGGACCTGCACCGGTTGCGGGCCGATGTTTATCCATACCAGGTCGATTCCATGCTGCTGGATCCTGCCACCGCCCTGCGATCCACACCTCTGGCCATCGCTCATCCCAAGACGATCACGGAGCGGTTTGTGATGAATCTTCCGCGCGGCGGAGGAGTCTTCAAGAACGAGCATCACGAGATTGCCGACGGGGCCTTCCGGTTCGCGAAGACCGTGGACTTTTCCAACGACACGCTGACCATCACGCACCGCTACGAAAGCCTGGCCGACCATGTTCCGCCGGAGCGCATCGCGGAATACCTGCGCAACATCCGTTCGGCCCGCGAGATCCTCGGCTACTCGATTTCGGTCCCGAAATCCCTCGCGGACCCCGGAGCGCGGGATGCAGTGCCGGATTTCCGCGCCCTCCTCGAGAGGATGAACTGGCCGTTGGTGGGAGTGTTCTCCTTCGCGGCGGTTCTTTTCGGGGTGCTCGCCGTCGCCGGGTTGCTCTGGCGTCCCTCATGGCCGCCGCCCGTCAATCCTCCGGGTCCCTTCGGGCTTCGCGGTTGGTTGGTTCTCCTCGGCCTCGGCGTGGCGCTCGCGCCGATACGTCTGATCGTGGATTTGGTCCCCTATGCGGCATTTCTCGACATCGACCGTTGGCAGGAGCTGACAGTTCCCGGCAACGCATTGTATCACTCCCTTTGGAGTCCGATTTTGATCGTGGAGGGTGCTGTGAATGTCGGGATGTTCTTCGCCGGATGCCTTGCGGCGGTTCTTTTCTTCCAGAAGCGGCGAACTTTTCCCGCCGTCAAAATCGGCATTCTGGGGTTCAGGGCGGTTTTCGGCCTGATCGACTATCTCGCGTGCATGTCGATGGGTGCCGTCTTTCACGAGCTCGCGCCGGACGCCACCAAGGCGGTCATCCAAGTCTGCATAAGCGCCGCGATCTGGATCCCCTATCTTCTGGTGTCTAAGCGGGTGCAGTCCACGTTTGTCCGTTGACGGCTAAAGCGAGCACGCGGCGTCGATGGCGCCGAGTTCGTCGTGGCTGAAGGTGGTGTTTCCGATGGCTCCGAGGTTGTCCTCGATCTGCGACCACCGGCTGGCGCCGATGAGGACGGAGGTCACGAAGGGTTTGGCTGCAAGCCACGCAATGGACATCTGGGCGAGTGACTGCCCCCGGGAGGCGGCGATGTCGGACAAGGCCTGCACCCGCCGATGTTGTTCTTCCTTGATGTGCTCCGGGCGGAGAAAGCCGCCGGGTTTTCCCGCGCGGGAGTCGCCGGCGATGCCGCCGAGGTAGCGCCCGGCCAGCACGCCCTGGGCGAGGGGGCTGAAGGGAATGCAGCCGATGCCTTCCTCCTCGAGCACCCGGGAGAGACCGTGTTCCACCCAGCGGTCGAAGAGGTTGAAGACCGGCTGGTGGATGAGGAGAGGCACGCCCTCGCCGCGCAGGATCTCCGCCGCGTGGCGCGTGGAATCGGCGTCGTAACTGGAAATCCCGACGTAGAGGGCCTTCCCGCTGCGGACGGCATGGATGAGGGCACCCATGGTTTCCTCCAGCGGTGTGTCCTGATCGGGGCGGTGGCTGTAGAAGATATCCACGTGGTCGAGCCCCAGCCGTTTCAGGCTCTGCTCGAGGCTGGCGAGGAGGTATTTCCGGGAGCCGCCGTCGCCGTAGGGACCGGCCCACATGTGGTAGCCGGCCTTCGTGGAAATGATCAGTTCGTCGCGGTGGGGGGCCAGCTCCTTGCGCAGGATGCGCCCGAATGTTTCCTCCGCCCCGCCGGGAGGAGGTCCGTAGTTGTTGGCCAAGTCGAAATGGGTGATGCCCGCATCGAACGAGCGGAGCACCATGTCGCGCGCATTGGCCTCGTCATCCTTCGCACCGAAGTTGTGCCACAGTCCGAGGGAGAGTGCGGGCAACTTCAAACCGCTGCGGCCGCACCGGCGGTATTCCATGGTGTCGTAACGGGAGGGTGAGGGGAACATGCGGGCAGATTCTTCATCTTCGCGGGGTCCGACTCAAGATTTCCGGTGCCGGGACGGCTCCTAAGGCGTGCGGTAGCGCCGCGGCGAGGTTCCCGTGGTGGCGGCAAAGATGCGGTTGAACTGTGAGACCGAACCGAACCCCGCTGCATAGGCGACCTCGATGATTTTGAGATCGGTGTGGCGCAGCAGCAGCCGGGCCTTGTCGATGCGGGCGCCGGCGATGAATCTGGTCAGGGTGATGCCGAGGCGCCGGCGGAACATCTCGCTGAAGTAGGTGGGATTCATCTTGGCCGAGCGGGCGAGTTCCGTGAGGCGCCACCGCTTTTCCGGGTGTGCCTGGATGGCGCGGGCGGCGCGGTCGATGGCAGGATACGGTCCGCCCTCGGTTTCGGCGGGCATGCTTTCAGCGAGTTGGCGGGCGAACAACTCCAGCAGGCGCAGCGCACCCTCGTATTGACCTCTGGTCTTGCGTGCCGCTCCGAAATGGCGTTTGTCGGCATCTCCGTTCACCGCGGCATGGCCGGTGTGGAGGTAGGCGACCGTCTTGTCCCGCACCACGACGGGGACGGCGGAGGAGGTGAGTCCCGCGAAGCAGCGCACGGTGCGTGCCGTGTCCCCTTGGAGAGCCATGTGCGTCTGTTCGCATTTGTCGCATGTTCTCCCGCTGGAGAGCATCCGGCGGCAGCATTCGGGAAGGTCGGCGGGATCGAAATGCACTTCGCCTGGGGCGTTGAGACCGAGGGAAAGTCCGGTGGCGGATGCGAAGGACTTCGCGTAGTCGCGTGCGAGGGGGGTCGAACGGAGGATGTCGGAGGGCTTGCTCACTATTAGTTTCGCTAATTCTCGTTGGTTTTCGGCCCGGAACAAGGGGATTTCCGAAAAAATGCGCAGTATATCGGACGAACTGCGGAGCGGTTGCGGCCGACGCATCTACGTTGGCCGCATCATGATTGGCGCAGCGAGGTGCTCGGCGAGCGGCGGTCCGGAAGGATGGGGGATGCGATGAGCGTTCTTTATCTCACGATTTTCATAAGCCTGATGCTGGCCCTCTTTTTCGCCGCGGGCTTCCTCTACCACCACGATTTTTCCGGTGGCGACCCGCTGCGTGACAGCCTGCTGCCATTCAACAAACAGGAGAACAAGGAGGATTCGGCGGGGGAATCCGACGGGAAGAAATCTTCGACATGAACAACACACAAACTGTTTCGGTGACCTACGACGACAAGGTCGTGCGCTATTTCATGCTGGCCGCTGTCCTCTGGGGGCTCGTCGCCATGCTTGCCGGTGTTCTCATCGCTGCCCAGATGAGCTTTTACGTGCTCAACTTCGACACATCGTGGCTCACGTTCGGGAGGCTGCGTCCGCTCCACACGAATGCCGCGATCTTCGCCTTCGTCGGCAACATGATGTTCGCCGGGATCTACCATTCCACGCAGCGCCTGGTGCGCACGCGGCTGGCGTCCGGGTTCCTGTCATGGCTGCATTTCTGGGGCTGGCAGCTCATCATCGTGGGTGCGGCCATCACGCTGCCACTCGGGTTCACGCGGGGCAAGGAATACGCCGAGCTCATCTGGCCGATCAACATCGCGGTGGCGCTCATCTGGGTCGTCTTCGCCATCAACTTTTTCTGGACGCTGGCGGTGCGCAACGAGAAGTCGCTCTATGTCGCCATCTGGTTCTACATCGCCACGATCATCACGGTGGCGATGCTCTACATCGTCAACCACCTCTCGCTGCCGACTTCCCTGCTGCACTCCTATCCGATCTTCGGGGGTGTGCAGGACGCCCTGGTCCAGTGGTGGTATGGACACAACGCCGTCGCCTTCTTCCTGACGACGCCGATCCTCGGCATCATGTATTACTATCTGCCGAAGGCGGCGGAGCGACCCGTTTACAGCTACCGCCTGTCGGTGGTGCACTTCTGGTCGCTGGTCTTCATCTACATCTGGGCGGGGCCCCACCATCTGCTCAACACGGCGCTTCCCGAATGGCTGCAGACGCTGGGCATGGTCTTTTCGCTCATGCTGTGGGCGCCGTCATGGGGCGGCATGCTCAACGGCCTGCTCACCCTGCGCGGGGCGTGGCACAAGTTGCGCACCGATCCGGTGCTCAAGTTCTTCGCGGCGGGTGTCACGTTCTACGGCATGTCCACGTTCGAGGGGCCGCTGCTCGCCATCCGCTCGGTCAACGCATTGTCACACTACACCGATTGGACGATCGGACACGTGCACAGCGGAACGCTCGGGTGGAACAGCTTCATGGCTGCGGGCATGTTCTACTGGCTGACCCCGCGGCTTTGGGGGACAAGGCTGTATTCGACGAAACTCGCCGACCTCCACTTCTGGCTCGGGATGGTGGGGATCCTTCTCTACATCGCGGCCATGTGGGTGTCAGGCATCACGACCGGCCTGATGCTCAACTCGGTGACATCCGAGGGCGTCCTCGCCTACCCGAATTTCCTCGAGGTGGTGAACTCCGTGCGGCCGATGCTGCACATGCGCATCCTGGGCGGGGCGCTCTTCCTGTTCGGGTTCATCCTTATGGCCTACAATCTCGTCCGCACGATCCGCACCGGGAAGCCCGTCACCACGACGGTCGAGGTTCCGGCTCCGGAGCGGCGCACGGCCGAGGGGATGTCGCTCGCGGGCGGGTTGTTCAATGCTCCGATGCTCTACTCGGTGCTGCTGGTGGTTTTCGCCTGCCTCTGGGGGTTTGCAGGCGGCGCGGTGAGCACGGTTTCCTTCGTGCTCATGGTCGAGACGGTGCTTGTGGCGATGATCCACCTGAGCATCTCCGGGGCGAAGTGGAGCCAGTGGTATGACCGGCTTCTCGAAAGCTGGCTGCCCTTCACGGTCCTGACACTCCTCGCGGTGGTCATCGGCGGCGCCATCCAGATCCTCCCCCTCGTCTTCTCCCGGCAGGCGGTCGATTACGAGCAGGCCATGCAATATGTCTACACGCCCCTCGAGTTGTGCGGGCGCGACATCTACGTGCGCGAAGGCTGCTACAACTGCCACAGCCAGATGATCCGTCCGCTGGTCGGCGAGGTCCTTCGCTACGGTCCGAGCGGCCGTCTCGGGGAATCGCTCTACGACCACCCGTTCCAGTGGGGATCCAAGCGCACCGGCCCCGATCTTGCGCGTGTGGGCGGGAAGTATCCGAATGCCTGGCATTTCCAGCATTTCGAGAATCCGCGATCCACCTCGATCGGCAGCAACATGCCGGCCTACCCTTGGCTTTACCGCCGGACGGCGGACATCGGTGCGCTTCCGGAAAAGATCCGCGTCCTCCGCGTGCTCGGTGTTCCTTTCCCGGAGCGGTCAACGGAGCAGATCCGCGAGGAATTCCTCGCACAGGGGCGGGAGATTGCCGGCGATCTTGAAAAGGGCGGCGTGAGGATCAGTCCCGACAAGGAAGTGATCGCGCTCATCGCCTACATGCAGCAGCTCGGGAAATTCAAACCGGACGCGGAGAAGCAGGCGTCGGCTGATTGACCATGTTCCAGCAACTTCAAATCCCCGAACTTGCCACGATCGGCGCGGTGATCGCGCTTCTCGTCACATTCGCCGGTTTCGTGGCGATCGTGGTGGCGACCCTCCGCTGCCCGAAGAAGAAAATCGAGAAACTGGAGAACCTTCCCTGGCAGGACGACAAAGCACCATGAAGCAGCAAACCAATCCCGAGGATGACGCGCTGCGTCACCACACCTACGACGGCATCCAGGAATACGACAAACGCCTGCCGAACTGGTGGCTTTTCACCCTCTATGGCGCGATCGCCTTCTCGGCCGCCTATTGGGCCTATTATCACTGGTCGGCGCACATGGTTCCGGGCTATGTGCGCGTCGAACGGCAGATCGAGGAGATCCAGAAGGCAGCGCTGGCCACCGGCGCCGCACCGACCGATGTGCAGCTCTGGAGGCTGAGCGGTGATCCAGCAGTGGTGGCGGCCGGACAGAAAATCTACACCGCCAATTGTGTCGCTTGCCACGGGGAGAACCTCGAGGGCGGCATCGGACAGAACCTCGTGGACGGCCAGTGGATCCACGGTGGCAAGCCGACGGACATCTACAACACGGTCACGAAAGGCGTGCTGGAGAAGGGAATGCCGGTGTGGGGACCCGTGCTGGGGGCGGCCCGGATCGCCGATGTCACGGCGTTCATCATCAGCAAGAACCCGACGATCCAGAAGCCGCCGGAGGAGTAAGCGCCCTGCATGAAGCCCAAAGCGCCAACCATTGATTCTGTCACCACGATCAATGAGGACGGCTCGCGGTATTTTGTCCATCCCGCGGATGTCGGCGGACGTTTCACGTGGAGCCGGCGCGCTGTCGCGGTCTTGCTGATCGCAATCTACATCTCGCTTCCATTCCTCAAGATCAAAGGCGAGCCGGCGGTGTTTCTCGACATCTTCCACCGCAAGCTGCACCTCTTCGGGCTGACTTTGATGTTCCAGGACCTTTGGCTCCTGTTCTTCATCATCACGGGGATGGCCTTCGGTCTGTTCGTGGTCACGTCGATTGCGGGACGCCTGTGGTGCGGTTGGGCGTGCCCGCAGACGGTGTTCCTCGATCATGTCTTCCGGCGGGTCGAGCGGTGGATCGACGGTGATGCATCCGCGCGCAGGCGCTTGGAAGACGGACTGTGGACGGGAGGGAAAATCCTCAAGCGCGTCCTCAAGCATGCCATTTTCATCCTCCTGGCCGCGGCCATCGCGCACATGTTCCTCTCGTATTTCGTCTCGATCCCGGCGCTTTACGGGATGATGCGGCACGCGCCCGGCGAAAGTTGGGAGTTCTTCCTGTTTGTGTCCGCCGTGACCGGCATCCTTTATTTCAACTTCGCGTGGTTCCGGGAGCAGTTCTGCATCATCATGTGCCCCTACGGGAGGCTGGGGTCGGTTCTCATCGACGACAATTCGATCGTGGTGGGCTACGACACCGTGCGTGGCGAACCGAGGGGACGCGCGGGCACCGTTGCCGGTGACTGCATCGACTGCCGCCGCTGCGTGCAGGTTTGTCCGACGGGCATCGACATCCGCCAGGGCCTGCAGATGGAGTGCATCTCGTGCGAGGCCTGCATCGATGCCTGCGATGTCATCATGGACAAACTGGAGCGCCCGCGGGGACTCATCCGGCATGATTCGCTGAACGCTCTGGCCGGCCGTCCGTCGAAGTTCTGGCGTCCGCGGCTCTTCCTCTACATGATCCTCGGTGCGGTCGGGAGCGGGGCGTTCGTCTTTGCGGCACAGCAGGTCAAGCCGGTCATCCTTTCCGTCCTGCGCATGCAGGGTGCGCCGTATTTCCGCGACGAGAGCGCCGTCCGCAACAACTTCATGGTGCGCATCGCCAACAAGCGCGCCGAGGCGTGCGAGTATTCGGTGAATGTGGATTCCCCGGTGAGCGGCCTCGCCGCGACGGGGGCTTCGTCGCACCCATTGACCCTGGGGCCGGGCGAGGAGGTGCAGGAGCCGCTGATCATGACGGTTCCCGACGCCGATTTCGGCGGCAATTTCGACGTTCAGGTGCAGGTGAGGGGGGCGGACGGGAAGGTGGAGGCCGAGAAATCGGTGCCCTTCCTCGGACCGTTCCGCGAGGGGTCATGAGCGCAGGATTCCTATCCAAGCGCCCGTGGCTGCTCGTATGGGTCGCGTTCCTGCTGCTCATCGCCATGTGGGTTGTGACCTACAACATCAGCCAGCGGGCGCCTTCGCGCCGTCTCACGCCGGCCGAGGAGGCCGTCGTTCTGCAGGGGAGGGGGAAGACGTGAACAGCGCGATGGAAATCACAGGACCGGTGGCGGCGTTCGTCGCGGGCCTTGTCACAAGCCTGCATTGCGTGGGCATGTGCGGTCCGCTGGCCTGTGCGGCTTGCGCCCGCGGCGGGGGGCAGGGAAGCATGGCGGCCGTGTTCGTTTACCACGCGTCGCGTGTCGTGTCCTACACCCTGGTCGGGCTGGCCGGAGGACTGGTCGGGCGCCGGCTGTCCGATGCCCTGCTCGGCGGGGCCACCGGCTGGATCACATGGCTTTTCGTGCTGTTCTTCCTCGCGGTGGTGGTGGGACTCGACAAGCGTCTCCGGGTGCCGATGCCCAAGGGGGCGATGGCCTTCCTCGGCACGACCTCGGCGCTTTGCGGTGTGCGCGGACGCGCGGGAGTGCTCGGATTTTTCACGCCGCTGCTGCCTTGCGCGCCGCTGTATCTCGTGGTCGTGGCCGCGACGCTGTCCGGCTCGGCGTGGACGGGCGGCGTGATCATGGCGTCGTTCGCCCTCGGCACGGTGCCGCTGCTCATGGCGTTGCAGTCGCAGTTTTTCCGGGTCGGCAGCCGGTTGAGCCCGGCGACGATGGATTACCTGAGGCGCGGGCTGGCGCTGGCCAGCATTGTCCTTCTGCTGATGCGGGGGACCTACACGGCATCGACCGGATGCCCCATGTGCCATTGAAAACGTCCGCTCCAGCACGAAAGCACGCTGAATGCCGGCACTGCCACACGCGGTTCCATCCGGTGTCGGACGAGCAGGAGTTCTGCTGCGAAGGCTGCCGGTTCGTCCACCATCTGCTGCACAAGCGGGGATTGGAGGAGTTCTACAATTTCGGCGAGACCATGGTGCCGGCGGGCAGCTTTGTCTTCCATGAGCGCGATTACCGGTGGATCGGCGAGCTGCAGCGCACCGCCGAGGCGAATGGGGAGGAGATGACCGAGGTCATGGTCGATGTGCAGGGGATCTCGTGCGCAGGGTGCGTCTGGCTGATCGAGGCCGTGTTCATGGAGCATCCGGGTGCCATCTCCTGCCTCGTCAATTCCTCGTCGGGCACCGTGCGCCTGCGGTGGAACACGGGAATGTCCGATCTCGCGGCCTACGCGAGGGACCTCCAGCGGTTCGGCTACCTGTTGGGGCCGCTGCAGGGCAAGACTTCCGCGTCGCTGGGGGCGCTCACCCGCAAGCTCGGCCTGTGCGGGTTCCTTGCGATGAATGCGATGCTGTTCGCCTCGCCCCGCTACTTCAGCATGGACCCCGGCGATGCCTTGGTGGCGTTGTTCGACATCATTTCCTTCGGGCTGGCCACCGCGAGCATTGCCCTCGGGGGGACGTATTTCTTCCGCCGCGCTTGGGCTGCGCTGCGGATGGGGGCGCTGCATATCGACCTGCCGATTTCCCTCGGGTTGCTTTTCGCCTATGCGGGGTCCGTCGGCGCGTGGCTGAAGGACCAGCACAGCCTGAACTATTTCGATTTCGTCTCGATCTTCACGTTCCTGATGCTGCTCGGGCGCTGGTTGCAGGAGCGGGCGGTCGAGGCGAACCGCCGGAGGCTGCTCGGGCTGCGGCTGTCGCCGGGACGCGTGCGGATGGTCCGGGGCGACGCCACGGAGGAAGTGGAGGCCCGGGAAATCAGCGGTGGTGAAGAGTTCATCGTCGCCCGCAACCAAGTGGTGCCTGTGCGGTCGAGGTTGCGCCATCGCGGGGCGACGTTCGCCCTCAACTGGATCACTGGTGAGCCGGCGCCGAGAAGTTTTTCCGCGGGCGGCATCGTGCCGGCGGGGGCGCGGAGCTTGGATGACGGCGATCTGACCTTCGAGGCGCTGGAGGGATGGGAGGAATCGCAGCTGTCCGCGTTGCTGCGCATCGATGCCGAGCGCGAATGGCGCAACCGCGGGCTGGAGAGGCTGATCCGGATCTACCTCGGAGTCGTCCTCACGCTGGCGGCGACGGGGTTTTTCGCGTGGGGATTCGGCGCCGGGAGCTGGTTGTCCGCATTCCAGGTGATGATTTCCGTGCTCGTGGTGTCATGCCCGTGCGCCATCGGCGTGGCTTTGCCGCTTCTTGACGACATCGCCGCGGCCCGGCTCCAGCAATACGGGGTTTACCTCCGCGCGGGCTCCGTCTGGGCGCGGCTCAGGCATGTGACCACGCTGCTTTTCGACAAGACCGGGACGATCACCTTGGAAACCCTGCGTCCGGCGAATCCCGGGGTGTTCGGCGAATTGTCCGTGCAGACCAAGTCCTACCTCCTGCGCATGGTGGAGCGGAGTCTGCATCCGGTGGCGGCATGCCTGCGCGAGGCGCTGCTGTCGTCCGGAATCGAGCCCGCCCAAGGAGATGGTGCGGTGCGTGAAATCCCCGGCATGGGTCTCGAATGGGAGTCGCCGGTCGGGTGTTGGAGACTCGGTCGCTGCTCGTGGGTGATGGAAGGCGATGACTCCGGCGGGACCGTGCTGGCACTTGATGGAACCGAGGTCGCCCGGTTCCGTTTCCGCGAGGAGTTGCGCCCCGATGCCGCGGCGCAGGTGGCGCAGTTCCAAGCTGCCGGGATGGATGTTTACCTCCTGAGCGGTGACGAACAGGCCCGCGTGGAGAAAATGGGCGGAACGCTCGCGCTCCCGGAGGGACATGCGCTGGGTGGATTGACGCCGGATGACAAGGCCGACCTTGTGCGGCGTCGCTGGGCGGGCAATGCGCTCATGCTCGGAGACGGGGCCAATGACAGCCTGGCATTCGATGCGGCGCTCTGCCGGGGAACGCCCGCCGTCGATGCGGGGCTGCTCGAGCACAAGGCGGATTTTTACCTGCTCGGAAGGGGATTGAACGGCCTCGGCACGTTGTTCGGGGCGGGGCGAAGCCACCGGCGGACGACGCTCCGGGTGTTCGCATTCGCGATGACCTACAACGCGCTGGCAGTTTCCGCCTCGCTGGCCGGATGGATGAGTCCGCTTGTGGCGGCCGTGATCATGCCGCTCAGCTCGTTGGTTTCCATCGGCATCGTCCTTGCCGGGTTCCGGGTTCCCGCTTCCGGATATTTTCCAAACACCAAACGCTTATGAACAACACAGACACCAATGCTTCCTCGCACGCCGGGGCGATCACCTTCGCCGTCACGGCGCTGGTTTTTCTCGCCCTCGGCTGCCTCATGCTGGCCGTCCGGCCCGGTTTCCTCCTTGGGGAGACGCTCACGGGCCACGGTCAGGCATGGATCAACCTCATGATCTACGGATTCGGCCTGCCCGCCGTGTTCGGTGCGATTTACTGGGCCCTTCCGCAGGCGTTCGGCGTTCCCCTTGCGGGAAAACAGATGGTGTTCCTGCATTACGGATTCCACATCGCCGGGATGATGGTGGTGATGCTGCTGCCGTTTGTCCCGGATCTGCCGCAGGCTTCCATGGGGGCGACGTTCATCGCCTGCGGGGCGGTTGTGTTCATCGTCAATGTGGCGCTCTCGCTGCGGCGCATGGAAAGGCCGGATGCCGCGAGCGCCTTCGTCAGCACCGTCTGCGTCTGGCTGGCCGTGGCCGCGTTCATGGGGCTCCCGTTCGCGGCGAACCCTCCGCTGCCCTTCCTTGCCGGAACGAATTGGAGCGCAGGCTGGCTGCTTTTCGTGGTTGCCGGCGTCCTTTTCAACGCGCAGATCGGGCTTGCCCTGCGGGTGACGCCCCCGGCCGTGGGGGCTGTGCAGGAGCGCACACCGGCAGCGTGGTATGCGCTGTCGGTCATCAATGTCGGCGTGGCATGGAGCTTTGCCGCAACGACGTTCGGACCCCTGCAGTTCCTGCTGCTCACCGCCGGGGTGTTCATGGCCGGTTCGCTGATCTTCCTCGGGGATTTCTGGTTCCTTCTCCAACGACGGACCGAACGGGAACTCGGTTGGGATGCCAAAATCCTCCTCGCCTCGGTCTGGATGATCCCCGCCGCGGCCGCGGTGCTGATCTACAATGTGGCGGAGCGGCTCGGCATCGAGCCGGTTGCAGCCCTCGATCCGCAGGCGGCGGAGGGGCTGGCGGAAACGGTCGCCCCCGCGGCGATCCCCGTCATGGCCTTGGACTGGACGACGGGACTGACGGCGCTGATCGCCACGGCGGTGCCGGGACTCGTGGCCGTGATTTTCCAGCTCCAGAAGCTGCGCAACGGCGCAGGGGCCGAACAGACCGACAAGGAAAAGATTGCCGGACAGGTGCTTCTCGCCTCGTTCTTCAATTACGCCGTGGGCGCGGGCCTGGTCGTGGTCGGCGCGTGGGGGAGCGAGGAGCAGATGCTCGGACTCGGCGCCGTGTTTCTCGTGGTCGGGGCCCTCGGGTTCCTCGGGAATTTCCTCTACAACCTCGGACAAGGATCGTCCGTCCCCGTGGAAACCCCGGCCGCCGAGACGGCGTCCTGATCAATTGCCATAGGGAAGCACTTCGAGTCCGTCGATGCCGCGGAAGTCCTGCGGGTTAGGGGTGAGGAGATATGCGCCGCGATCCAAAGGACATTGTGGAAGCGGCCGGAGAGGGTTTGAAGCGCCTTGCCGCGGATGAAACGTGATGGTATGCCTACCATGACTTACCGCACGACCTTCGCTTTGGACGAAACAACAGCCTGGCGTCTCAAGCGCTTGGCGAAGCTGTGGAATGTGTCACAGGCCGAAGTCGTCAGACGCTCCGTCGAGCGGTCCGACCTGACGGCGCAAACAGCGGGGAGTGATCCGGTGGCGCTGCTGCACGCTTTGCACGCCAAGGGCGGCGGCGTTGCCAAAGCGGAAGCCGACCGCTGGATCGCCGAGATCGACGAAGACCGCAAAAACTGGCGCGCCTCGTCGTGATCTGCCTCGACACGAATTACCTCATCCGCTGCCTCGAACCGGGTTCGGAGGAGGCCGAACGCATCATGGCGTGGTATCGCCGCGGCGAGCGCCTCTTGGCGCCGATGCCGGCTTGGTATGAACTCCTCTGCGGTCCGGTCACGCCGGAGCAGGAGGAGATCATGCGGGGGTTCCTTGCCGAGGTGATCCCGTTCGCGGAGGCACAAGCCCGTGAAGCCTCATGCCTGTTCAATGCGGCCGGACGAAAGCGTAGCCTCCGTGTGGACGCCATGATTGCAGCCACGGCCCTCGTGGCGGGAGCGCGCTTGGCCACGGGAAATCAGCACGACTTCACGCCTTTCTTGGCGCACGGGCTCGAGCGGGCTTGAGCGATCCACGGGTTCGCTGCAAGGGAGATATTGTCAGGATTTGTTGACAGACCCCTTTTGCTTTTGGCGCGCGGCACCGACCTCTGGCGCGAACTTCGCGCTACTCACCAACTCGGGGTCACCCAAGGAACGCTGTAGCCAGCCTATCCCTCGCTTCCACCTCGGTCGTTGAGGAGGGGCAGCCGCACGGTTTAGGCATTCAGACTTGCTCCAGAATGCTCAGTTGAGTGAGTTCAGAGCTTCGAGAGCAAGTCGTTTGGCACCCGGTTGAGAGAAGCGTGGGCCTGCGGCGGCGTTGAAGTCGGCTTTGGCGTCTTCTTTGTTCCCGAGAGCGAGCGCTGCGCGGCCACGATTGTAGAGGAGATAAGCATCCTCGGGGTCCACCGAGACGGCTGCTTTGAATGCAGCGTGGGCCTCGGTTGGTTTTCCGAGCACGAGCAAAGCATCACCATAGCGGCTGAACGCTTTTGCTTGAAGACCACGAAATCGTGGGTGCTCATTTGGGACGAGCGATGGAATGATTTTTGTCAGTTCGCCGCATTGCTCGGCGACGGTCAGAATGCGAGGGTTGGCTGATTCGGCATCCTTGAGGGAAAGCTTGGACTCCTCAAGAATGGCAGAAATAGCAGCCAACATTTCAGACTCGGAGCCACTTTCTTGTGACCATGACCGGAGTTTGGTGAGGGGATCTGATTCGGCTCGCGAAACGACCGCCTCGGGACTCGAAGAGACCGGGGGACTCGTTGGTGCTCTAGCCAGTTTTCCTGCCAGATAGACGTCGTCGCCGACGAGACGGGAATACTCAGCTGGAACTTGCCGACCTTTGGTGCGGTCGATGACAGCAGCACGGGTTTTCTTGAAGACCTGCTCGATGGTCAACCCCGGCGTGCGCATGTTGCGAAGCAACTCCTCCGTAAAGAGTCCGTTGCGCCCGTCGCCATCAAATGCAACCTGCCCAGCATCCGATGCAAATGCGATGAGGGAGCCAGCAGGCGGTGTCATTTCAGTAAGACCCTTTTGCTCGCCAAAGCTTCGCACGGGCTCGGGGTTGAGAGCGGGCGGAGTGCGGCAGGCATCCAGTATAACCAAGTTGCATCGGGCTCCTCCGGCTCCCATGTCAGCCACTGCTTGCTCGGCATTGAAGAGACGCGTCTCCGCCAGCAGTCTGAGTGCTGTGGAATCGGTCCCGGCAGGCTCGAAACCCGATTTAATAGGCACGAGGTAGTTCGACCCATTGATGGAAACGCCATGCCCCGCGTAGTAAAAGATCGCAATCTCAGCGCCACTCAGAGTCTTTCGGAATGCCTCGACTGCTTGCGCGAACTGATCGCGGTTAACGTTCGTTTTTTCGATCACGACGAACCCCAGCGAGCGGAGGGTCTTGGCGATGGCTACGGCATCGTTTTCCGGGTTTCGGAGTCTTCCAAGCGAGGACTCGTAGCGCGAATTCCCGATGACTAAGGCGGTATTCGGCCGTGCCCTGGTTTCGGCAAGTGCCGACCTGAGCCCAACCATGAGAAAGGTGCCAAGAAGTCCGATCGAAACAATGGCTCTCAACGAATGGGGCACGTCCGAAACATCGTCGAAGCGCGCGCTTTTCTGCAATCGGGAAATTGGTCAAACTCTTGGGATGTTGGAACTCTGCCGCGGCTTTTGTGCTTTCGCATTGAGCGCTGGACTGATCGGTTGTCAGTCCTTACCGGAAGCAAAGCCCGTTGAGTCGCCACTGCAACCAGGTCGGGCCGATGCGCCTTCGCAGGTGACGCCGACAGAGGCGATAAGGAACGCTGAGGTTTATTGCAACCATGCCTGGCGTCCTTTTGCTCGAAACATTCTCCACGGCGCTGACCGTAGAGGCGTGCGGGTTGACACGCCGGACACGAGCTACCAACCGCCTTCAGGACTCAAAGGTTGGTGGGTTCCCGGTGAGGTCAATGTGGGGATGCCCTACAAGTGGGGCGGGTTCGACAGCCCAGAGATTTTTGATGCGGGCATCGCTAACGGATTGGCCGGAGGAGACGTATCCAGTCCGGCCAAACGTGCCGCCGACAACGCCGCCGTCAGCGAGGAATCAGTAGGAGTGGACTGCTCGGGTTTTGTCAGTCGTTGCTTGAAACTTCCCCGCGCTTATGACTCGTCGCAGCTGCCATCAATTTGTGATCCGATTGCCGATCCACTCGACCTTCGGCCGGGCGATATTTTGAATATTCCACGAGAACACGTGATGCTCGTTGCTGGATGGGCGAAGCCGGACAAATCTTGGATTCTTTACTACGAAACTGGCGGCATTCCTGATTGGAAGCCTGCGCTGAAACTCTCCCCGCTTAGCAAACTGCTTGAACTCGGGTTTCAACCTCTTCGCTACCACGGGATGGCGCGGGAGGAAAGGCCGACAGGCAAAGAAGTGCTCACGCGTTCAGCCATCGCAAAGGCCATTTTTATTCCTGATCCCATTGTCGGGGCCCCGTGAAGTCGCGGTAGCTCTCTTGAGAATCACGGAGGCGGTGATGATCTCGCCTGAGGCAAGAGCGCCGGGTGTTAAAAAGGGGTCTGTCAACAAATCCTGACAGAAGGCTAAGGTCGAAGACAGCGGCTTGGCGCTCAGTCGCACAGGAGTGCCCTGAGCTGGCCGAAGAGGCTGCGCCTCGGTTGGAATTGGATGAATTGTGGAGGTGGGGGGCAGTCATGGTTTGTTGTAATCGAGCGGAAGGTCGTTGAGCGCGGCCCGAGTTCGCAGACGCCAAAGGCCGTCCCTTGCGGGACGGCCTTTGGATTGGTTGGGCCTGTGAACTGGCAACTGAGCCGAGCTGCGAGACAGGCCTCAGCCAACATGCCAACCCACGCCTTCGCTGCGCGAGGGTGTGTCAGTAACGGTAATGCTCGGGCTTGTTGGGGCTTTCAGGTCAGCGGCTCAGGCCAATCCCCTTTTGTGCAGGAGTGCCATGAGCCGGTCGATGATCTCCGGTTCTTCCTTCAAGGCAACCAAGGGTTGCAGCTCGTTCAAGATTTGAGGGATGTTGAGGCGTTGGCCTTGGCGCATGAGGACCGAATCCACATCGGCCCAGTCCTGATCGCGTGCGGCGAAGGCCTTGTGCACCACGAGATCCTCGGCGCTGCATACGCGGAGGGTGCAGCCCTTGAAGATTTCGCGCGGGACCGAGCGGGCGATGCTGTTCCCCTCAAAGGGAAGTGCGCCCAGTCCGACGTCCAAGCCGACGTTGTCCCGGCTTCGCAGCAAGAGCACGCGGTTACGCAGGGCGAACTCGCGTGGGTCTGGCAAGCGCGCCTCGAATCGACCGAGAAGGGTGTCGATGCAAGGCTCCTCGCTGCCAAATCCCGGCAACAGCGTGATGTCCGCATCAATCGTGCTGCGCGGATAAGCCCACGCCAGCACGGCCAAACCGCCGATGAAGCAATACCTCCAACCGTGGTCGAGGCAGACCTGCTGCAGCTCGAGAGCCGCGGCTCCGACGACGCCTATGTGCGGCTGTTCCACCAGCGCGCGAAGATTCTCTGTTGCTCGACCAGACCCGAGGGACGGGTGATTTCCGGATTCTGCCGGAGCCAGCGGTCGGCCATGTCCATGACGATGGCGCTCTGACGGCACCCCTCTGCTTCGTCCATGGCCTGCAACTCAGCCCACTTGACCGCATCAAGAGCGGGGCCGGCGGTTTGCCAGCGCCGAACGAACTCCCGGTCAGCTTCGGTGACTGCGACGGTCATGGAGGAATCTTAGCACCCGCTCCGTGCTTTGGCGAGGGAAGGCATGGGCCGGTCTTGGCGCGCAGCAAGAAGGCCGTCCCTTGCGGGACGGCCCCTTTGATGTGGTCTGGTCTGTGAGTCGTCCTAGTAACGGTAATGCTCGGGCTTGTAGGGGCCTTCGACGGGGACGCTGAGATACTCGGACTGCTCCTTGGTGAGCTTGGTCAGCTTGACGCCGATTTTCTCCAGGTGCAGGCGGGCGACTTCCTCGTCGAGTTTCTTGGGAAGGACATAGACGGCGGGTTTGTAAACGTCCTTGTTCTTCCACAGGTCGAGCGCGGCCAGCGTCTGATTGGAGAAGCTGTTGCTCATGACGAAGCTCGGGTGGCCGGTGGCGCAGCCGAGGTTGACGAGGCGTCCCTCGGCGAGCAGGAAGACTTCCTTGCCGTCGGGAAAGACGTATTTGTCGAGCTGCGGCTTGATGTTGACCTTCTTCACGCCGGGCAGGTTGTTGAGCTTGTCCACTTGGATCTCGTTGTCGAAGTGTCCGATGTTCGCGATGACGGCCTGGTCCTTCATCTTCGAGATGTGGTCGGCAGTGATGACGTCCTTGTTGCCGGTCGTGGTGATGTAGATGTCGGCGCGGCCGAGGGTGTCCTCGAGCGTGGTGACCTCGAAGCCCTCCATCGCGGCCTGCAGGGCGTTGATCGGGTCGATCTCGGTGACGATGACGCGCGCGCCCTGTCCGCGGAGCGACTGGGCGGAGCCCTTGCCGACGTCCCCGTAGCCGCAGACCACGGCGACCTTGCCGGAAATCATGACGTCGAGCGCGCGGTTGAGTCCGTCCACCAGCGAGTGGCGGCAGCCGTAGAGGTTGTCGAACTTCGACTTGGTGACCGAGTCGTTGACGTTGAACGCGGGGACGAGGAGCTTGCCGATTTCCTGGAGCTTGTAGAGGCGGTGAACGCCGGTGGTGGTCTCCTCGGAGACGCCGCGCCATTCCTTCACGAGTTCGTGGAAGATGTAGGGGCTCTCGGCGTGGATCTTCTTGAGGAGGTCCTTGATGACCTTCTCCTCGTGGCTGCCGCTGGGGGTGTTGACCCAGTCGTCGCCGTCTTCCAGCTCGTAGCCCTTGTGGAGGAAGAGGGTGACGTCGCCGCCGTCATCGACGACGAGCTGCGGGCCCTTGCCTTCGGCATTGACGATGGCCTTCCAAGTGCAGTCCCAATACTCCTCGAGGGTCTCGCCCTTCCACGCGAAGACGGGGATGCCGGCGGCGGCGATGGCCGCGGCGGCCTGGTCCTGCGTCGAGAAGATGTTGCAGCTCGCCCAGCGGACGTCGGCCCCGAGGGCGACGAGCGTCTCGATGAGGACGGCGGTCTGGATGGTCATGTGCAGCGAGCCGGTGACGCGGACGCCGGCCAGCGGCTTTTCCTTGGCGTATTTCTCGCGGATGGACATCAGGCCGGGCATTTCCTTCTCGGCGATTTCGATTTCCTTGCGGCCCCAGTCGGCGAGGCCGAGGTCGGCGACTTTGAAGTCGTCTCTTTTTGGTGCGGTGGCGGATTTGGTGGTCATGATTTTTGAGGAGTTTTCAGTGTTCAGTTTTCAGTCTTTGGTGAGTTCAGGATTTGAGGGATTTGCGGAGGCCGTTGAGCATGGCGGAGATTTCTTTGTTTTCGGCGACCATGGCATCGACGGAGGACACTATGCCGATACGCGCGGCGATGTAGAGTTGGGTGCGTAATTCGGCGTTCGAGCCGAGCGCGATGTTGAGGAAGCGCTTGAAATCCGGCGCGCTGTTGCGCTCGCAGCCCTCGGCGATGTTCGAGGGAACGGACAACGCGGCGCGCTGGATTTGGTCGCGGAACGTCCAGTTCTTGCAGTCTTCGAATGCCCGGGAGACCTCCACAGCCTGACGGCAGGCACGCTGCCAGACTTCGAGTTCCTCGAAAGACCGGTAAGCCATGGTGCTGTGGATTTGCTGAACACTGAAAACTGAATCACTGAAAACTCCGGCCGGCCTCTCAGAGCCCGGCCGCCTTGCGGAGTTCCGCGGCTTTGTTGGTGATCTCCCAGGTGATGTCCTTGTCGCCGATCTTGCCGAAGTGGCCGTAGTTGGTCGTCTTGGAATAGATCGGGCGCAACAGCTTGAGCTGGCTGACGATGTCCGCCGGCTTGAAGCTGAAGACCTTGAGGACGGCCTTGAGGATTTTGGCGTCGGACACGGCTCCGGTTCCGAAGGTGTCGATGTGGACGCTGACCGGTTTGGGGTGGCCGATGGCATAGGCGAATTGGACCTCGCATTTGGCGGCGAGGCCGGAGGCCACGACGTTCTTGGCAACCCAGCGGGCCATGTAGGCGGCGCTGCGGTCCACCTTGGAGGGATCCTTGCCGGAGAAGGCACCGCCGCCGTGGCGACCCATGCCGCCGTAGGTGTCCACGATGATCTTGCGCCCGGTGAGGCCGCTGTCTCCCTGGGGTCCACCGACGACAAACTTGCCGGTCGGGTTGATGAGATACTCCGTCTTGGAGGTCAGCATGGACTTGGGAAGGACCTTCTTGATGACGTTCTCGATGCAGAACTTCTCGATGTCCTTGTGCTTCGCACTCGCGGCGTGCTGGGTGGAGATCACGACGTTGGTGATGCGGACGGGTTTGCCGTCCACGTATTCGACGGACACCTGGCTCTTGGCGTCGGGGCGGAGCCACGGGGCCTTGCCGCTCTTGCGGATGCGGGTGAGTTCGCGTCCCAGGCGGTGGGCGAACATGATCGGAGCGGGCATCAGCTCCTTGGTCTCATTGCAGGCGTAGCCGAACATGATCCCCTGGTCGCCGGCGCCCTGCTCGGCGGTCTTTTTTCCCACGGCCTTCTTGGCATCGACGCCTTGGGAGATGTCGGGGGACTGGGTGGTGAGGCTGTTGTTGATGAAAATCTTGTCGGCGTGGAACACGTCGTCGTCATTCACGTAGCCGATGCCTTGGACGGCATCGCGGACGACCTTGCCCACGTTGATGACCTGATCGATGGGTTTGGTGGTTCCGGTCTTCAGGTTCTGGAGCTTGGGGATGGTGATTTCGCCGCCCACGACGACGAGGTTGCTCTTGGCGAAAGTTTCGCAGGCCACACGGCTCTTCGGGTCGATCCGGAGGCAGGCGTCCAGAATGGCGTCGGAAATGGTGTCGCAAACTTTGTCGGGATGGCCTTCGCCGACGGACTCGGAGGAGAAGATGTAGTTCGATGTCATGGAATGTGGTGTTGTTGGTCACGCCCGCCGACCGAGGAGGCCGGCTTTTGAACGTGACGCATCAAGATATCATGATATTTTGATGCGTCTATCGAAAAAACGATGCGGGGCACCCTGAAAATCCTGAAGCTGCTCTCCGATCCGACGCGGTTGCGGATTCTGCATCTGCTCGGGGAGGAGGAACTGACCGTGGCCGAGTTGCAGCAGATCCTCGGGATGGGGCAGTCGCGCATCAGCGCGCATCTGGCGCAGTTGAAGGCGGAGGGGCTGGTGGCGGATCGCCGCGCTGGCAAGAACATCTACTATTCAAGGACGCGCGCGTTGCCGGCCGCCGTCGAGGAGCTGGTCGAGAGCGGCAGCAGCGAACTTCCGGAGGCGCCGCAGGACTCGGCGGCCTTGAAGCTCGTGCTGCACAAGCGTCAGGACCAGGCGGGGGAGTATTTCAACCAGTTGGCGGGGAAATTCGGCAGGACCTATGTGCCGGGGCGATCCTGGCGGGCCCTGGCGCACGGGTTGCTGCGCCTGCTCCCGCCGATGGTGATTGCGGATCTCGGGGCCGGCGAGGGGACGCTTTCGCAATTGCTGGCCCGCACAGCCAAGCGCGTGATCGCGGTGGACAACTCGCCGGCGATGGTCGAGTTCGGTTCGAAACTGGCGGCGGAGAACGGAATCACGAACCTGGAGTATTGCCTGGGCGAGATCGAGGATCCGCCGATCAAGGCCGGCATCGTGGACTTGGCGCTCTTCAGCCAGGCGCTTCACCACGCCGCGAGCCCCGGAAAGGCGCTGACCGCGGCCCACAAGATCCTCAAGCCGGGCGGACGCCTCATGGTGCTCGACCTGCTGAGCCATTCCTTCGAGCAGGCGAGGACCCTTTACGCGCACGTCTGGCTCGGATTTTCCGAGGTGGAACTGCTCCGCCTGATCGAGCGCGCGGGATTCCGCGACGCGGAGGTGTCCGTCGTGAGCCGCGAGTCCAAGGCGCCGCATTTCCAGACGGTGCTGGCCACGGCGCGGAAGTAGCGGGACGGGGCTTGGCCCGCAGGGCACCTTTGGCAGGGCGCCTGCTTCCGTCAGTTGGACGCGGGCTTGAAGGACTCCAGAATTTTCTGGGCTTTGGCGAGGTCGTCGTTTCCTTCATGCGCGACGGCGGCCCAGATCTCGGCGATGGTCGTGGGCCCGAGCGCGATCATTGCGGAGAGGAATTTGACATCGTTGCCCTCCTTGTCCTTGCCGCTGCCGGTGAGCTGCGCGCCGGGCTGCCCTTTGATGGAAACTTCCTGGGGTTCGTCGAGCTGGACGTCGGTGTAATTCTCGGTGAGGAACTTGGCGGTGGAATCGAAGATGGAGTCGATTTCCTTTTTGGCTTCCTCCTCGCTTTCGAGTTCGACGGCGCGGAACTGAAGGACGGAACCATTCTCGCTTTCAAGCGACCCGAAATCGCCCACTTCCTTGATTTCTGTCACTTCCCATTCCCCGGGGGCCTCGATGGAAAACATGGATTCGTCCTGCGTCGGGTAGTGCAGGGTGCTCAATTCGGCGCGAAGGGCCGGGGTGCCAGCCAAGAGGACGGCGGAGATGGCGAGGAGGAGGTTGCGGCATTCGATTTTCATGATGCCGTTGCGTGTAGGCTGGCGGCTTCCTTCCGGCAAGAGGATTCTCCGGCGGTGCGGGCAGGCATGCGTCCCCGGAACTGAGGGAGCCGCCCTGCGCCCGCGGTTCAGCCCGCCGGGGCATCCTCGAACGGGACTTCCGGTGCGTCGCGCCAGAGGGATTCCAGGTCGTAGAACTCGCGCTTGTCCGGCTGGAACACATGGATGAGCACGCCGTTGTAATCGAGGACGATCCATTGGCTGGCGGGGGCACCGTCGGCATGGGCCGTGAGGCCGAGTTCGTCGCGCAGGCGTTCCCGGACTTCGCTTCCGATCGCCTTCAGGTGCGGATCGCTCGTGCCGGTGCAGATGACGAAGAAATCGGCGAAGCTCGAAACCTTGCGGAGATCAAGGATGCGGATGTTCTCGGCCTTTTTGTCGGATGCGGCGCGGGCTGCGGCGAGGGCGATGGTTTCGGAATCAGGTGTCACTCGTTCGGTAAAGGCCTTGCTGCCTGATGTAATCGCAGACGCTGTCCGGCGTCAAATAGCGTATGCGGGCCCCGCGGGCGACGCGTTGGCGGATGTCGGTCGAGGAGATGTCGATCAGCCGCCGGACGACGGGCCACGGATGCGGGGGGGCGCCGGTGGCGCGTTCGAGGACGGCGATGCGTGCGAGCCGCGCGATTTCTTCGGGCTCGCGCCACGTGTGGAACTTTTCGACGTTGTCCGCCCCGATGAGCAGGACCAACTCCGTGTCCGGATGGAGCGGCGCGAGCTGGCGCAGGGTGTCCACCGTGTAGCTCGGGGGCGGACGTTGCAATTCGAAGTCGCAGGCCTCGGAATCCGGTTCCCCGTCGAGGGCAAGCCGGAGCATGGCCATGCGGTCATCCGCGGTCGCCGGGGTGGTGTCTGTCTTGTGCGGAGAAAGGTTGGCCGGGATGAAGAGCAGGCGGTCGAGGCCGAGTTCCTCCCTTGCGGCGCGGGCAAGGATGAGGTGCCCGTGGTGAACCGGATTGAAGCTGCCGCCGAAGATGCCGATGCGCATGGAGGTGGGATGCGGCGCGCGTTCAGCCCAATGTCGGGAGGGCGCTCCCGCCGCCGGGATCGAGAGGCAAACCTAGCAGGTGCCGCCGCAGAAGGTCGAGGGCCGCGGAGGCGGCCATTTGTTTGAAGGTTGCGCGGTCCACCGGGAAGAAGCACCTTCGCACGACTGTCGGGTGGTCCTGCGCCGCGAGTCCGATGAACACCGTGCCGACCGGCTTGTCGTCGCTGCCGCCATCCGGGCCCGCGATGCCGGTGGTGGAAAGGGCGAAGTGGCTCCCGCTTGCACGGCGGGCGCCGTCCGCCATGGCCGCCGCCACCGGCTCGCTCACCGCCCCGTGTTTCTCCAGAAGCTCGCGGGGAACGCCGAGGACTGTCTCCTTGGCCGAGTTCGCATAAGTGACGAGGCCTGCGAGGAAGATTTCCGAGGCTCCGGGGACATCGGTGATGCGGTCGGCCACGGAGCCGCCGGTGCAGGATTCCGCCACGGCGAGTGAGAGATGCTGTGCGCGGAGGTGCGCGACCAGCGATTGTTCGAGCGTGTCGCCCCGCGAATAAATCCACTCCCCGACTTCCGCCACGATCCCGGGCTCGATCTCGTCCAGCGCGCGCCGCGGACCGATGATGCGGAAGTCCACCTCGGCCGGCCGCGCGCAGTAGCCGACCTCGATGTCCCCGCGAGCCATGACTTGGCACCCGATGCGGCTTTCGACCTGGCTCTCGCCGATGCCGGTGAGCCGGTAGATGCGGCACTCGCGGTCCTCCTCCGGGGGCAGCGCGGCCCGCAGGATCGGCAGCACATGATCCCGGACCATGGGATGAAGCTCGCGGGGAGGCCCCGGCAGCAGGAATAGGTGCCGTGCCGGGCGCATGCCCAAGGTGGGCGGAGGAAAATACAGGCCCGGTGCCGTTCCGAAATTGTTCGGAAGCACCCGGGCGCCCGCCGGCACCATGGCCTGACGCCCCACGTTGTCGGCCATGGGCAGGTTCCGCCGGGCGAACCGGGCGCGGATGGCCTGCAGGATGCTTTCATCCGTGTGCAGCGGACAGCCAAGCAGCTCCGCGGCCGCCTCGCGCGTGATGTCGTCCGAGGTCGGTCCGAGTCCGCCGGTGACGATGACCACCTCGGCGCGGTCCAGCGCCTGGTCGATGGCTTCACGGACGGGAGGGCCGTCGGGCACGCACACTTGGCGCTCCGCGGTGATGCCGAGGGGGGTCAGTTCCAACGCGAGGTGGGAGAGGTGCCTGTTTTGAACCAAGCCGAGAAGCAGTTCCGAGCCGGTGTTGATGATCTCCGCCTGCATCAGGTGCGGCAGAGCAACTGGCTCCAATGCTTCACGCGGGCATAGAGGGTGTTGTTGCCCGCCCGGTGATAGGCGTAAAGCAGGTTGGCAAGGATGCGGGTGAGCATCTGGCGGGGTGTTGCCGGGGCAAGGTGCCATTCCTCCAATTGCTGGTTCTGGCGGCGGAGGATTTCCTCGCAGTCGCGGCGCGTCAGCGTGCGTCCCTGGTGGAACGGGTCGAAGAGAATGTGCCCGTGGCGGGCGAGGAAATGCCCGGGAAGATTCACGCCCTCGACGGTGATCCCCGCGCGCTGGCCGACGAGGATGTAAACCAAGGTGAGGCTGATCGGGATGCCTTTGCGCGAATCGAGGACGCAGGGAAGCAGCGAATTGCGCTCGTTGTAGTAATCGTCGGTGTTGCCGGTGAAAACGAGTTCGCCCGAGAGGAAATCGGTCATGATCTCCACCCGCTGCCGGTCACCCGAGGTGCGGCGCAGGCGGCGGCTGAGTTCCGCGCCCCAGGCCGACAAACGCTGGCGGTAGGGTGCGGTTTCAAACCCGCGGAGGAGGGCGGCCGCAAGCAGCCAGCAGGCCTCCTCGAGATCCGAGCCGTCGCCGAAGACCGGGCACATGACCTCGAAGCGCTCGAGGGCCTCGTTCTGGACCACTTCGTGAAGCACGTCGCGGGCGTGCAGCGCCGCAAGCGGATCGTCGCATCCCGCGAGATCGCGCAGATCCTCGATGATGGAGGGGCCGTCCGCGGCCAGCTGTTCCTTGACCAACCGGACCGTCTGCTCGTCGTCATCGGCAAGCAGTCGGACGAGCGCCTCTTTCTGCGGGTGCATGGCTTCCACTTGGAATTAAACCTGTTCGGGCCGGATGGCAAGCAGCCGGGGGCTGCCGGCTTGTTTTGTGCGCGGGCCTCGGCGATGGTGTCGGCCGATGAAAAAGTCCGGATGCGTGCTGCTGGCCTTGTTTCTCGCGTTGTGCGCGAGTCTTTTCTTCAACTTCGTCCTTCTGGCGTTCTTCGGCGCGGACAAGGCGGAGACCATCGCCGTGCGGCGGTTCTCGCCGCACCTGCAGGAGGTGACGGTCGAGGACGGCGCCTCCGGGGCGGGTAAGATCGCGGTCATTCCGATCCAGGGCCTCATCCACACCGACGACCGGAACGAGTGGGGGACGTCGATGGTGGACGATGTCAAAAATGCGCTGCGGACGGCGGCGGACGATGACGACGTGAAGGCCGTGGTGCTGGCGATCAATTCGCCGGGAGGAGAGGTGACCGCATCGGACATCCTCTACAATGAAGTGCTCAAGGTGCAGAAAGTGAAGCCGGTGGTCGTCTCGATGAATTCGCTCGCGGCATCGGGTGCATATTACATCGCCTGCGGGGCGGACTGGATCGTGGCGAACGAGACGACGTTCACCGGCAGCATCGGCGTGATCATCCAGACGCTCAATTACCAGGAGTTGTTCGACAAGGTCGGCCTGGACTCGGTCATTTTCAAAAGCGGCAAGTTCAAGGACATGCTCAGCGGCTCGCGTCCGATGACCCCCGAGGAGAAAGCCTACGTCGAGGGGATGGTGCAGCAGGTTTACGACCGCTTCCTCGGCATCGTGGCGAAGGCCCGCGACCTGCCGGCGGAAGAGCTGCGCAACGGCATTGCGGACGGCCGGATCCTGACGGGCAGGGATGCGCAGAAGGCCGGGTTGGCGGACCAATTGGGCTACATCGAGGATGCCTATGACAAGGCGCGGGACTTGGCCGACGCGCCCGATGCCGGTGTGATCCGCTACGAATCGGGGCCGAACTTCCAGCGCCTGCTCCGGATGCTCGGTGCCGGGGCGCAAACCAACGTCCAGTTGCAGATCGCCCCCGGCCCCCGGTTCCAGCTCCAACCGGGCTGCGCCTACCTCCTCCCGGAATTCTACGCGTGGTAGATTTTCTCCTTCCGGCCCTCGCGGTGCTGGTGCTCGTCGTCTGGACCGCGGGCGGCCTGCGGTTCTACCTCCCGCTGGCGCGGGATGTGCTCGTGCGCAATGCCGGGCGCGTTGCCGACGATTGGACCGGGCGGATCGATCTCGCGGTTGCGATCGTCCTGACGCTTTGGTTCGCCATGCTCGGCCGCGACGCCCTGCTCGGGGAGGGGACGCGCACGGTGGAATTCCGCCATGTGGTCTCGGGCGCGGCCGTTTACGCGTCGATCGTGCTTTTCCTCGCCGGGCTGCTCATTTACCGGAGCCTTCCGCTTTCCTCCGTGTTCGGGTGGAACCGCTGCAGTTTTCCGGGCGCATTGTGGAGGGGTATGCTCGCCCTGCTCGCCGCGTATCCGCTGCTCGTGCTCGTGCAGGCCATGGTTTACGGCGCGGCCGGCGGAGACATGGCGCCGCAGGATGTGGTGCAGTTCCTGCAGGGCGCCGAGACACCGCGCGACCGCCTCGCCGTGCTCGTGATGGCGGTGGCCGTTGCGCCGGTGGCCGAGGAGATGATTTTCCGCGGATATCTCTACCCGATCGGAAAGCGCCACCTCGGGCCCTTCGTCTCGATGGTGGGCACCAGCCTGCTTTTTGCCGTGCTGCACGGCCACATGGCTTCCATCCCGGCACTTTTCACTTTGGCCATGTGCCTCGGCCTGGCTTATGAAAAGTCCGGCTCCCTCCTTGTGCCGATGATCATGCATGCGGTTTTCAACACCGTCTCCGTGGTGGCGATCCTCTTCCTGCTGTGAAGGTGGCGCGCAACCGGGAGGATGCCGTGGTCGCCCGCTTGGCGCGGCTGTTGCCCGCTCCGGGAGGGGATGTGGTGGCCGGGATCGGCGATGACTGCGCCGCGGTGAAGGGTCCCGGACGCGGAAACCTGATCCTGCTCAAGACCGACTGCGTCGTGGAAGGCAGGCATTTCGTTGTGAAGGATCGGGCGTCGGATGTCGGTTGGAAGGCTGTGTGCCGGGCGGTGAGCGACATTGCCGCCTGCGGGGGCCAACCCCGGTCCGCGCTCGTGGCCTGCGCGGTCCGGGCAGGGCAGGAGGGTGCGTGGCTTTCCGGATGCTATCGCGGCATTGCAAAGGCCGCCCGCACCTTCGGCTTCGATGTGGTCGGAGGCGAATTGGCGCGCACGGAGGGACCGGCAGTGATCACGGTTTCCATGACCGGCGACGTGGAGAAAAACCGGCTCGTGCGGCGTAGCGGCGGTCGTCCCGGCGATGTGCTTTTCGTGACCGGTGTCCTGGGTGGCTCGCTGGCCTCCGGATGGCATCTCCGCTTCCCGCCGCGGCTGGAACAGGCGCGATGGCTGGTGAAGCATTTCCGCGTGCGGGCCATGATGGATCTGAGCGACGGTCTGGCGGCCGACCTGCCGCGTTTGGCGGTCGCAAGCGGAACGGGGTATTCCATCGAACCGGGGTTGTTGCCGCGTCGAAGAGGCGCGACGGTCGCGGCGGCGCTGGGGGACGGGGAGGATTTCGAGCTCCTTTTTGCCGTGGCTCCCCGGGACGCCGCACGGCTGTCTGCGGCATGGAAGAGGCGGTGGCCCGGAATAAGGCTCACCCGCATTGGCCGGCTTGAGTCCAGCGCTACCAGAGCGGGAATTGGTCCGGTGCACGGCTTCGATCATTTCGCTGATTGATCGGCGCCTTGTGCTGGTCACCGTGCCGGGCATGAAATCGGCTGGCAACTGTGGCGGGCGGAGGCCACGATTTGTCCACCCCTATGAAAAATGCACCCTTGTTGTGCGTTGCCTTGGCTGTTTTGTGCGGCGCGTCCTGCAACGAAAGCCACGCGCAAGCGGCGAACGTCCCCGATCCGCTCAAGCCTTGGGAGTCGTGGGCCGCATGGAATGACGAGGCGTTGCTGCAAAGTCCGGCGCCCTACGCCGCGGCGGATACCCCGCTGACATTCTGGCCCTCCGAGTTGCAGCTCGCCGCCACGGAGAGTGGGGCCGTGTTCCGGCAGACCGTGACGGTTTACAGCGCTTCGTGGGTTCCGCTTCCCGGTGGCGCCTTGGTCTGGCCCTCCGGGGTGGCCTCGGGCGGCAAACCGCTGGCCGTGCTCGAGCGGGAGGGACGCCCGGTGGTGCGGCTCCTCCCGGGCACGCAGGAAATCTCGGGCTCGCTCGCATGGAAATCCATGCCCCAGAACCTGCCGCTTCCCCCGCAGACTGGCGTCGTGCGTCTCGAGGTGGACGGGAAACCCGTCGAGTCCCCGCTGTGGGACGGGGCGGGGCGCCTCTGGTTGAAGCGCGACGCGTCTCCGGAGGAGGCCGCGGGACCGGATTTTCTCTCGGTGAATCTCTACGCGGCCCTCGACGACGGCATCCCGCTGTGGCTGCGCACGCGGGTCGAGCTGATCGTGTCCGGAAAAAGCCGCGAGGAGGATCTCGGCAACATCCTTCCGGAGGGCTGGGAGGTGTCGTCCGTGGACAGTCCGATCCCCGTGGCCATCGACGCCGGCGGCCGCGCCAAGGCGCAGGTGCGCGCCGGACGCTGGATGATCAATGTGTCGGCGTTCCGTCTGGATGATGCGCGTGAACTTCAGTTCGCCCCCGGGGCCGAACCCGCCGCGGAGTCCGTGCTGATCGGCCTGCGGCTGCGTCCGGATTTCCGGATCATCGAGTTCGCGGGGGTTTCGCCGGTCGATGTCACGATGACGACCTATCCCGAGGACTGGCGGGATCTTCCTGTTTACCAGTGGCCGACCGCCGAGGGGCTGCGGATCGAGGAAAGGCTGCGCGGCATGGGCGAGCAGGCTCCCGAGGGTCTGCGCATCGCGCGTGCAATCTGGCTCGACGAGGACGGGCGCGGCATGACCTTCCGCGACACGATCAGCGGCACGAGGCAGAAAATCTGGCGTCTCGACGCGGCGGTGGGGCAGGAGCTCGGCTCGGTGCGCATCGACGGAACCGGGCAGCTGATCACCCGCGATCCCGCGGATGGAGCCCCCGGGGTTGAAATCCGATCGAGGAATCTCTCGCTCGAAGCGACCGGTCGCATGGCCAAAGGCAAGACCTTCCCGGCGACGGGTTGGAAGACCGATGCCGACAACCTCGAGGTGACGCTGAACCTCCCACCGGGATGGCGGTTGTTCGCGCTGTTCGGCGCCGATTGGGTGCGGGGTGACTGGCTCACGTCATGGTCGTTGCTCGACATCTTCGTTGTCCTGATCTTCACGCTGGCCATGTTCCGCCTCCGCGGTGCGGGTGCGGCGGTTCTGGCCTTTGCGGCCCTGGCTTTGTCCTATCGCGAATTCGACGCGCCGCAATTGCTCTGGCTCGCCCTTCTCGCGCCGGTTGCCATCCTGAGTGTCGTCCCGCCCGGTCGCCTCCGCATGCTCGTGCAAATTTGGAAATGGGCGACGGTCATCATATTCGTCCTCTCCGTCGTTCCCTTCCTCTCCCTGCAAATCCAGCAGGCGATTTATCCCCAACTCGAGCGCGTGTCGGGATTTTTCACGGGGGGATTTGCTGACGACGCCCGTCTGGCGATGCCCCGCTCCGAGGCGGTGGTGATGGAGCAAGAATCCACACCCGCTCCGGTTGACAGCTACGCCATGTCAAAACTGGCGCCTTTCAGTCCGAGGTCTCGGCTTGTCCAAAGTCAGAACCAGAACATGCTCTACGAGGCCAAGGCGCGCATCCAAACCGGTCCCGGTGTTCCGGAGTGGTATTGGCGCGTGGTGCGTTTCGGTTGGAATGGGCCGGTGACCGCCGCGCAGACGTTTCATCCAGTGTTCATCTCCTCCGGATTGGAACGCCTCCTCACGGTGCTTCGCATCCTGCTGGTCGTCGCGCTGGCATTCGTCGTGCTGGGTCTGCGCCGCATCCCCGTGGCGTCCGTGGCACCGTTGCTCGTTGTTGCCATCCTGTTCGGTGCCGCACCCGCGCATGCGCAATTCCCCGAGGACGGGATGCTTGAGACGTTGCGCGAACGTCTGATCGAGAAACGCGACCTGCCGCCCCTAGCCGCGGAAATCCCGGTGGTCACACTCAGCCTTGCCGACCGCAATCTCGTGATGGAGGCGGAGATCCACGCCGCCGCGCTGGTCGCCGTGCCGCTGCCGGGGCGCCTTCCCGCGTGGTCGCCGATGACGGTGACGGTGGATGGCAAGCCCGGCGCCGCATTGCGCCGCGACGACAACTATCTGTGGGTCGCCCTCGCCGCGGGCGTCCACACCGTGCGTGTGGAGGGGGTCATCGGCGATGCCTCGGAGTGGGAGTGGACGTTCCAGTTGAAACCGCGTCGCGTCCGTGTCGAGGCGCCCGGTTGGAATGTCAGCGGCATCAACCCCGACGGCGTTCCCGAGCAGCAGGTGTTCTTCGCGCGACAGCAGAAGACGACCGCCGCGGAAGCCGCCTATGACCGGCAGGATTACCAGGCGGTCGCCGTCGTCGAGCGCGAGCTGGAGCTCGGCCTGATCTGGCAGGTTCGCACGACGGTGCGGCGGCTGACCCCGCCGGGCAAGGCGCTCTCGCTGCGTGTTCCGCTGCTTGAGGGGGAAAACATGCTTTCCGGCAATGTCCCGATCAAGAACGGCGCCGCCGAGGTCCGCCTGTCCGCGGGCGAGCAGGCCGTTTCCTGGGAGAGCGAGCTGGTGCTTGCCGACCGGCTCGCACTGGCAGCACGGGAGGGGGACACGTGGGCCGAGCAATGGAAGCTCGTGGTCTCGCCCGTCTGGAATGTGAACTTTGAAGGGTTGGCGCCGATCTTTGAAAATGATGCCGGGGATCTGGTGCCCGTCTGGCGTCCGTGGCCGGGCGAGAAGGTCGGGATTTCCATCGGGCGTCCGGAACCCGTGCCCGGCGCGACCGTCACCGTGCGGCGCGTGAATCACGGCGTGGGTGTCGGCGACCGCCAGCGCACTTCCACGCTCGACCTCGCGCTGACCAGCAGCCTCGGAGAGGACTTCCTTGTCGGACTGCCCGAGGGGGCACAGATCACGTCGCTGTCGCGTGACGGCAAGGACATGCCCGTGCGCATGGACGGCGACCGCGTGGTCATCCCCTTGCAGCCGGGTGAGCAGGATGTCCGCATCGCATGGAAGACGTCCGTGGCCCTCACTTCGCGTGCGCAGGTCGAACCTGTCACGCTTCCCGTGGAGAGTGCGAACATCAACACCACGGTGACGATGCCCGGCAACCGGTGGGTGCTGTGGACCGGAGGCCCGCAGCGCGGACCTGCGGTGCGGTTCTGGACGGTGCTGGCCTTTTCGCTCCTCGCTGCGGTCATTCTCGGGCGTCTCAAGGCCAGTCCATTGCGCACGCCCGAATGGATGCTGCTCGGCATCGGTCTCACGCAGGTCACGCTCCCCGAGGCGCTCATCGTGGTGGGGTGGCTCTTCCTGCTGGTCTGGCGCGGACGTCCGTCGTTCCAGAAGCTCGCCCCCGGCGCCTACAATCTCATGCAGGCGGTCGTCGTGATCGCGACCGCAGTGGCGCTTGGTGTCCTGATCCGCGCCGTGGCAGCCGGTCTTCTCGGCTCCCCGGAAATGTTCATCACGGGCAACGGCTCCACCGCAGGTTCGCTCCAGTGGTATCTCGACCGCGCCGCCGCGACGTTGCCCGAGCCATTCGTCCAATCCGTTTCGGTCTGGTGGTATCGGCTTGCCATGCTCGTGTGGGCGCTGTGGCTCGCAGTCGCCGTCCTGCGGTGGCTGGTGCGCGGATGGAATGCGTTCACCTCCGGCGGCGCATTCCGCTCGATGCGCAAGGCGGCCGTGCCACCTCCGGTTTCGGAGGTGAAATAGACCCGTGAGCCCCCGCGTCATCATCCTGCTGTCCGTCCTGATGTCCTGCGTGGCCACCCCGAGCCCCGCGGAGGAAGCGGCATTCCGCTTTGCCGGGGTGGAGTTTTTCCAGCGCGGTGACGAGGCGGGGATTCGCGAATTCCTGCCCGCGGGGGAGACCTTTGCGCATTGGAACCGGCTCATTTCGCTGCGTCATTTTCCAAAGCTTCAGGATCCGCGCGCCTATGCCCTCAAGGTGGTGGCCGCGGCCGAGGCTTCCGACCCCGCCGCGAAGGGGCAGGTGTTCAAGAATGACGATGACGATGTCTATGTCGCCGACTTCCTCGCATTTTCACCGCGCGACAAGGAGCCGCAATTTGCCGAGTGGAACCTCTGGCGGATCACGAAAAAGGACGGCGGCCTCGAGGCGCTGCAATACGCCCGTCGCTTCTACGATTTCTCGGAAGAAAGCGTCGCGGAGATCAAGGCTTCGCGCAACCGCCTGATCAAGGAGCTGGGCGATTTCGTGATGGCGCCCTGACCCGCGGGGCTCAGACCCCCGCGGCCGATGTGCTTTGAGCGGAAGCCAAAGCGTCCGCAATGGCCGACCATTCGGTGTTGGCCTTTTCGAGCGCCTCGGTGACATCCGCCAGCTCGCGGTGCAGGGCGAACGACGTCGAGTCGTTCGGCGCATTCTCGAGGGTGGCGGTGAGCTCCCGCTGCCGCGCTTCCAAGGCCATGACCTCGGCCTCGAGCGCGGCATGCTGCTTCTCCGCGTTGCGACGGGCGGCCGCGGCGGCCTTGCGCGCTTCCGCCTCCGCGCGGCGTTGTTCGCGGATTTCCTTGATGCCCAACTTGGGACTCGCGGGTGCGGGCGCCGGGGCCTCGGCCGGGCGGTGGTTGCCAAGCGGGGCGACGAGCGCGCGCCGGTCGCAGCCCGCACCGGATTTCTCCAAGTAGTAGTCGTAGTCGCCGGCGTAGGGTTTGATCCGTCCCGCATTGATGTGCAGGACGGTCGTGGCCAGCGACCGGATGAAATGCACGTCGTGGCTCACGAAAAGGAGCGTTCCCTCGTAGGGCTGCAGCGCGCCGATGAGCGCGTTGATGCTCGCCATGTCGAGGTGGGTGGTCGGTTCGTCGAGAAGAAGGAGGTTGGGGGGGCGCAGCAGGAGCTTCACCAGCGCCAAACGGCTCTTTTCCCCGCCGCTCAGCACGCCGACCCGCTTGAAGGCGTCGTCACCACGGAAAAGGAACGAACCGAGCACGGTGCGTATGGTCTGCTCGCCGAGACCGCTGACGCCATCCGCCGCCTCCTCCAGCACGGTGCGCGTGACGTCGAGGGTGTCCGTGCGGTGCTGGGCGAAGTAGCCGATGCTCGAATTGTGCCCCGGGGTCCGCTCGCCGGCTTCGAGCGGCAGGAGACCGGCGAGGATCTTCAGCAGTGTGGATTTGCCTGCACCGTTGGGACCGACGAGCACCGTGCGCTGTCCGCGTTCGACCACGAGGTCGAGGTCGCGGTAAACGACATGGTCGCCGTAGGCTTGGCGGACGCCCTTGAGTTCGATGGCGCGCTGGCCACCGCGGGGAGGTTGTGGGAAGCGGAACTTCACCGTGGCCTCATGATTGTCCGGCGGGGCCAGCCGTTCGATGCGCGCGAGGCGTTTCATGCGCTCCTGGGCCTGCGAGGCCTTGCTGGCCTTCGCGCGGAAGCGGTTGATGAATTCCTCGAGGTGAGCGATCTCGCGCTGCTGGTTCTTGTAGGCGGCGAGGTATTGTTCCTCGCGGTCCTTCTTCTGCACGAGGTAGTCCTCGTAGTTGCCTTGGTAGCGGTGGAGGCGCTGGCGGGAAATCTCGACGATCGAGTCGCAGATGGCATTGAGGAACGCCCGGTCGTGAGAAATGACGAGAAGCGCGCCGGAGTAGGCGACCAGATGGTCCTGGAACCATCCGAGGGTTTCGAGGTCGAGATGGTTTGTCGGCTCGTCGAGCATGAGGAGGTCGGGTTCCATCACGAGCAGGCGGGCGAGATGCGCCCGCATGATCCACCCGCCGCTCATCGTGCGGGCCGGACGGTCGAAATCCGTCTCGCGGAAGGCCAACCCGGCGAGAATGCGCTTCGCCTTGGCCTCGAGATTGTATCCGTCCAGCTCGATGAACTTTTCGACCGCCTCGTGATGCTCGGCGGAGTCCTCGCTCGGGAACTCCCGCAGCATTTCGTGGACGGACGCCATTTCCGGGGAAACGCTGGTCGCGAGTTGGAGGATGGTTTCGTTGCCGGAGGGTGCGCTTTCCTGTGGAAGGAAGCCGACGGTGCGTCCCCGCTGCAGATTCACCGAGCCCTCATCCGGACCGTTCTCCCCGAGGATGAGGGAGAACAGGGTCGATTTGCCCGCGCCGTTCGGACCGATCAGCCCGAGACGGTCGCCCGGATTGATCTGGAGCGACGCATCCTCGAAGAGAATGCGTCCGCCGTAGGATTTGCTGATGGATGAAACAGTGAGCACGGGAGCGGGAGAAGCTAGGCTTGACGGGCGGCCGGCGCAAGAACCCGTGACGCGGGGTGCGGCGGACGCTACGTTGGACAGCAGATGGAAAAACTCACCTTTGACCGGCTCGGGCTTTCGCCGGAAGTTCTGAAAGCCGTGGCCGCGCTCGGGTTCGAGGAAGCGTCACCGATCCAGGGGGCGGCGATTCCCGTCCTCCTCGCCGGACAGGACGTGGTGGGGAAATCCCAGACGGGTTCCGGCAAAACCGCGGCATTTGCCATCCCGGCGATCGAGAAGACCGTTGCCGCCGAGCATGCCGTGCAGGTCCTTGTGCTTTGTCCGACCCGCGAACTGGCGACCCAAGTGGCCGAGCAGACTCACAAATTGGCGGCGTTCAAGCGCGGCATCCATGCGCTGCCGGTCTATGGCGGGGCCTCGTTCGAACGGCAGGCCCACGAATTGAAGCGGGGCGCGCAGATGGTCATCGGCACACCGGGGCGCATCATGGACCACATGAACCGCGGCACGCTCAAGCTGGACCGGGTCAAGCTTGTCGTCCTCGACGAGGCGGACCGCATGCTCGACATGGGGTTCCGCGACGACATCCGCACCATCCTCGATGCCGTTCCGGCGGAGCGCCAGACCGCCTTCTTCTCCGCCACGGTGTCGCCGGCGATCCGAGGCCTGATCAACCGCTACGCGCGCGATCCGGTGACGCTCGACATCGAGCAGAAGGAGGTCTCTGCCCCGGCCATCGAGCAGTGGTTTTACGAGGTGCATCCGCGCGCCAAGTTCGATGCGTTGCTGCGCCTCATCGATTTCCACTCCTTCCGTTCGGGGGTGATCTTCTGCAACACGCAGCGGATGGTCGATGAACTGGCGGACGATCTGCAGGCGCAGGGGGTGCCCTCGGACAGGCTGCACGGCGGCATCGCGCAGGCGCAGCGCACGCGGGTCATGAACAAGTTCAAGAAGGCCGGGTTTGAGTTCCTCGTCGCGACCGATGTGGCCGCGCGCGGCATCGACGTGAACGACCTCGAGCTTGTCGTGAATTACGACCTTCCCTACGACCCCGAGGACTACGTGCACCGGATCGGGCGCACGGGGCGCGCCGGCAAAAGCGGCATGGCCGTGACGCTGGTCGGCGGACGCGACCTCCGGAAGATCCAGTTCCTCGAAAGATTCGCCCGCACCAAGATCCGGCGCGGAACGCTGCCCACCGCCGGGGAGATCGGGGAGAAACGCACGGATGCCCTGCTCGCCAGGGTGCGCAGCGTGTTGGCGGAGGGTTCATGGCGTCCGCACTCCAACACGGTGGACCGTCTTCTTGAAGAGGGTGTGGACTCGACCGAACTGGCGGCGGCATTGCTTCAAATCCTCGCCGGTCCCGTGGCGGATGAGCCGAAGTCCGCATCGCCTGCACCGAAACCCCAAGCCCAACCGAAAGCCCCGACGGCCGCGCCGTCAGCCCAGCGCAAGGCTGCTCCGGGAAAACTCTGGATCACCGTCGGTTTGGGGCGGAGCGAGCTGGGCAGTCCCCGGGACTTGGTGGATTTGCTGGTCGAGGGTGCGGGCATTCCCGCCCGCGATGTCGGGGTGATCGATCTCGGCGAAAGCGCGTCTTTGGTCGAAGTCCCCGCCGCCTTCGCGCAGGGGCTTTCACCCTCCGGAAATCAGATGGAAACCTCGCGGGGCATGATCACCGTGACCCCGCTCTCCGACCGGCGGAAGAAGCCGAAGAAGCACAAACCGCCGCACGGGCGGTGAGGGACGCGGCCGGTCCCGGGCCCTGCATGACATTGTCGAAGGCGCGATCCCTGTGTGTCCCATGGCCGAATCAAGAGCGGTTTAGGAAATATTGCAGCCGCACCGAAGTTGCTGGTAGGGGCGTGTGGCCTCACGCGCCCGGTCGGCTGAGGCCAGCCGACCCTACCTGAAATGAGCTAATGCATCTCGGATGAAGACTGCAGTTCCTTGACGCGTCGTTCGGTGAGGGCGGCGTAGGTGGTGTTGTGGATCAAAGGCTGGATCGAGCCGCCGCGTGAGGAGTCGCCTTGGAATTCGACCTCCGCGTTCCGGAATGCGCGCCACAGTTTCTGGGCCTTTTGGAAGAGCTTCGCCTGATCTGCATCGCAGGCTGCGAGCACCCGGGTTTCCTCGCGTTCGAGGACGCGATCCCAGTATTCCGCAAGATCGCGGGAGGCCATGTTCATGTCGGCCTGCGAATTGGCCTCCTCCAAAGCATGCTGCAGGCGCGCCAGTTCCGCCTCCGTGGGTTCCCCTGCCTGCAATGTTGCCGTCAAAAGGATGAGGGCGAGAAACCGGATTTTCATGGTTCGCCGCCAAGAAAGCGCCGATGCCGCGAGGTCAGGCTCCGGCGGATTTTTCCAAATGTCCGCCGAACTGGTAGCGCATGGCCGAGCAGACTTTGTCCGAGAACGCGGGCTCCTGCGAACGGAAGCGGGCGTAGAGCGCCGCGCTGAGCACGTCGGCGGGGACGCCTTCCTCGATGGCGGCCATGATGGTCCACCGTCCCTCGCCGGAGTCGGAGACGCGGCCGGAGAACTGCTTGAGTTCCGGGTCGGAGGCCATCGAGATGGCGATGAGGTCGAGCAGCCAGCACTGGACGACGCTGCCGCGGCGCCACACTTCGGCGATCTGGTCGATGGGGAGCTTGTAGTCGAGGTCGTTGCTGAGGCGCGGGGCGGTTTCCGCGTCGTGCGAGACCGGACGCGCATCGACATCGGCGTTCTTGAGGATGTCGAAGCCCTCGGCGAGGGCGGCCATCATGCCGTATTCGATGCCGTTGTGGACCATCTTGACGAAATGGCCCGCGCCGGCCGCGCCGCAATGCAGGTAGCCGTCCTCGGACGTCCCGCCGAGCTTCTCGCGTCCGGGAGTGCGCGGCAGGTCGCCGCGTCCGGGGGCGATGGTCTTGAAGATCGGGTCGAGGTGCTTCACGGCATCGGTGTCGCCGCCGATCATGAGGCAGTAACCGCGCTCCAGCCCCCACACGCCGCCGCTGGTGCCGCAGTCGATGTAGCGGATGCCCTTCGGGGCGAGCGCCGCCGCGCGTCGCCGGTCGTCGCGGAAATAGGAATTGCCGCCGTCGATGATGATGTCGCCCTTCGCGAAATGGGGGACGAGGCTGTCGATGACCTTGTCGGTCACGGCGGCGGGAACCATGATCCACGCGGCGCGCGGCGCTTCGAGCTTGGCGGCGAATTCCTCGAGCGAGGAGGCGCCGATTGCGCCTTCCTTGACGAGATCCGCGACGGCATCCGGGTGGGTGTCATAGACCACGCAGGTGTGTCCGTTGCGCATGAGGCGGCGCACGATGTTGGCGCCCATCCGGCCGAGTCCGATCATTCCGAGTTGCATAAGCGTTATTTGGTTTTCCCCGCGTAGATGTCCATGATGGTGCGGAGGAGTTTGAGTCCGTCCTTCTTCGAGCGCTGGAAGGAATTGCGCCCGATGATCGAGCCGAAGCCGCCGCCGTCGCGGATGGCGCGGATGCCGTCGAGCAGCTTGTCGTCCGATTCGCTCGGTCCGCCGGAAAAGATGAGGATGCGGCGTCCGTCGAACGCGCACTGCACGGCATGCCGCACGCGCTCGGCCGTGGTGGCGATGGGGATTTTCTCGGTCTCGTAAACCTTCTTGGCGGCCGGCTGTTCGAGGTGATCCGACGGCAGCTTGATTTTGACGATGTGGGCGCCGAGCTGGCAGGCGATGTGCGCGGCATAGCCGTCCACGTCCATGGCGGTTTCGCCGTCCTTGCTCAGGCTGGTGCCGCGCGGGTAGGACCAGACGATGACGACGAGGCCGGCCTGTTTCGCCTCGTGGGCGAGCTCGGCGAGCTGCTCATACATCTCGATGCGCATGGCCGAGCCCGGGTAGATTGTGAAGCCGACCGCGGAGCAGCCGAGGCGCAGGGCGTCGTCAATGGTCCCGGTGCGGGCCGAGATCGGGTCCTTCTCGTCGGCGGTGAGGTCCTTGCTGTTGATCTTGAGGATGAGCGGGATGTCGCCGGCGAATTCGCGCGCGCCGGCCTCGAGGAACCCGAGCGGCGCGGCGTAGGCGTTGCATCCGGCCTCGATGGCGAGCTCGAAATGGTAGAGCGGGTTGTAGCCCGGGGGATTGACGGCGAAACTGCGGGCCGGCCCGTGTTCGAAGCCCTGGTCCACGGGCAGGATCACCATCTTGCCGGTGCCGCCGAGCGTGCCGTGGTTGAGTAGGCGGGCGAGGTTCGTGAGGGTTCCGGGGTTGTCGGCCCCGTAACAGGAGAGGATTTCTTTGACGCGGGGTGTCATGACCCCCATTTCAAATCAGCGTCCGCCTGCTGGAAAGCAGAATCAGACGGCGTCGTCATCCGCGGCGGCGAGCCGCGCCTCGTCGATGTGTTCCGCGGCGGAATCCAGATTCCCGAGCGCGGCGTTGATGGAGTCCATCGCGGCGGCGAGGGGCGAGACGTTCGAGTGGGGGATGTCCTGCAGGGCCAACACGGCCCCGTTCAGGGCATTGCGGGCCTGTTGCAGGGACCGGTCGGCGGCGCGGAAGCGTTTGCCCCGCGGATCGAGGGAGTTCACTGGGGCTTCTGGTCGTGCTTGCACGCGCAGGCCGTCTCGCACTTTTTCTTGCAGCCGCATTCCTTGCACTGCGCTTGCGCGAGCGGAGCCGTGAGAATGAAGGCGCCGAGGAGGGTGAAGAGGATCTTCTTCATACCTGCGAGATTACCCCGAATGCCGCGGGGTGCAATGGCGGATCAGGGGGCCAGCCGCAGGGGCGTGCCGGGCTTCCCGCGCAGGACCATGAGAACCTCGGCCACGACACTCACGGCGATCTCGGCGGGCGAATCGGCCCCGATGTCCAGACCCAGCGGGGCGTGGACGCCGGCGAGCTGCGCGGCGGTGAAGCCGTCCGCCTTCAGCCGGTCATACACCTGCAACACCTTGCGCCGGCTGCCGATCATGCCGACATAGCCCATGCCGCCCTTGCGCAGGGCGGCGGCCAGGGCTTCGCGGTCGATGTCGTAGTGACGGCTCACGATCACCACGGCCTCGCTTGCATTCCAGTCCCTCGCGCCGATGCATTCCGGCGCGGGAACCGTCAGGCGGACGTGGGCGGCCGCACACTGGGACAGGACATCATCCCGGTCGTCGGCCGCCGTGACATGGAATCCGCATTCCGCCGCGAGTTTCGCGATGGCCTGTGCGCAATGTCCGCCGCCCACGAGGAACATCGATTGCGCCGGGACGTGCGGCTCGATGAGCACGGTGACCTCGCCGCCGCAGATCGCGCCGAACGAATCCGGTTTGTCCTCCCGCAACGGCCACGTTTTCAGCACGGGCTGGCGCTGACGCAGGCATTCCAGCGCCTCGGCGATGACGAGCGACTCGAACTTGCCGCCGCCGATGGTTCCGGAGATCGAACCGTCGGCGTGGACGAGCATCCTGGCGCCCGGATGGCGCGGGACGGAGCCCGTGGTCGCGGCGACGGTGGCGAGTGCGCAGGGACGCCCCGCGCGGCGCGCTTCCAGAAGTTCCTCCAGCAGGTCGCTCATGGCCGCGGGCGGGACACACCGATGGCGTGTCCCCGTCGCGTCACAGCCGGCTGAACGACTCGTCGAGCACCTCGATGAGGAAGTCGGCGTCGGCTTCGTTGATGCACATGGGCGGGGCGAAGCGGATCGTCTGTCCGTAGAGGCCGCCCTTGCCGATGAGGAGCCCGAGTTCGCGGGCGGTCTCGAGCACCGCGGCGCATTCCTCCTTCGCGGGCTCCTTGGTCTTGCGGTCCTTGACCATCTCGATGCCGAGCATGAGTCCCTTGCCGCGCACCTCGCCGATGATGGCGTGCTTGTCCTTGAGCTTGTTGAGTCCCTCGAGGATGCGGTTGCCGATCTTGAGCGAGTTCGCCTGCAGGTTGTCCTTCTCGATCACCTCGAGCACGGCCTTGCCCATGGCGCTGACGACCGGGTTGCCGCCGAAGGTGTTGAAGTGGACCTTGCCGACGAGGGACTGCGCGACTTCCGGCGTGGTGACCACGGCGGCGAGCGGGCAGCCGTTGCCGATGCCCTTGGCCATCGTGACGATGTCCGGGATCACGTCCTGCGTCTCGAACCCCCAGAAATGCGTGCCCGTGCGTCCGAAGCCGGTCTGGACCTCGTCCGCGATGCACACGCCGCCGGCGGCGCGGACATGTTCATAGACATTCTTGAGGTAGCCCTTCGGGAATTCGACGAAGCCGCCGACGCCCTGGATGGATTCCGCGATGAATCCGGCGACCTTGCCCGGCGTGGTGTATTCGATGACCTCCTTGACGTCGTTCGCGTATTTGCGGCCCGCATCGGGATCATCGTGCCCGTAGGGTCCGCGGTAGGGGTAGGGGGCGATGGCGTGGTGCACGCCGAAGCTGTGGGGCACGTTGTATTTCCACGTGCTGTGGGCGGTGAGGCCCATGCCCGCGGCGTTGCCGCCGTGGTAGGCGTTGCGCAGGCCGATGATGTCGTAGTTGCCGGTGTGGGCGCGCGCCATGAGCAGCGCGAGGTCGTTGGCCTCCGAGCCGGAATTGACGAAGTAGCAGACCTTCAGCTTGCCGGGCATCTTCGACGCGAGCTTCGCGGCGTATTCCGAGACGTTCGGGTGCAGGTAGATGGTGGTCGAGTGCTGGTAGATCTCGCTCTGGCGGTTGCCCGCGGAGATGACATGCGGGTGGCAATGGCCGACGCTGATCGTCACGATGCCGCCGAGGCCGTCGAGGTAGCGTTTGCCGGTGTCGTCCCAGACGTATTGCATCACGCCCTCCACGATCATGAGCGGCTGTTTGTAGTAGAGGAAGATGCCCGGGTTCATGAACTGCTTGCGCAGGGCGAGCACATCGTCCTTCGAGGGACCGGTGTAGGGCCGCGGGGTATGGTCGAATGGGGGGAGGTTTGGTGTTTTCATCTGTTCGGAAATATCGGTCGGATCAGGCTATACAACAAAAACGCCAGAGCGAAGCCCACAAACCAGGCGTAGTTGTAGCCCGCGACCAGCCAGCCGGGGAACATGTCCGCCGGGAGCACCTTCACGGTGACAAGGAACCCGGGGAGGTTCGGCAGGATCGAGGCGGCGAGGACGCCGAAGCCGACCAGGCTGAATCCGCCGGTGTAGCGGTAGGCGCCGTGGCGCCGGTAGAGGGCGTCCGCATCGAGCTTCTTGCGGCGCCACACGAAATAGTCCGCGATCATGATGCCCGCGATCGGTCCGAGCAGCGCGCTGTAGCCGATGAGCCATGTGAAGATGTAGCCCCGCGGGTCCTGATAGAGTTTCCACGGGAACATCAGGATGCCGATGAGCGCGGTGATGAGTCCGCCGGTCCGGAAGCTGACCCTGTTCGGGGCGACGTTCGAGAAATCATTCGCGGGCGAGACGACGTTGGCCGCGATGTTCGTCGAGAGCGTGGCCACCGCGAGGGTGACCAGCGCCAGCGCCGAGATCCAAGGATGGTGGAGTTTGGCGATGACCTGCACCGGGTCCCAGATCGGCGCGCCGAAAATGACGACGGTCGCGCTCGTCACCACGATGCCGATGAAGGCGTAGAATGTCATCGTCGTGGGCAGGCCGAGCGCCTGCCCGGTGATCTGCGCGCGCTGCGAGCGGGCGAACCGCGAGAAGTCGGGGATGTTCAGCGAGAGCGTCGCCCAATAGCCGACCATCGCCGTGAGCCCCGCGCCGAAGACCGGCCAGAACTTCGCCGACGTGTCGAGGGTGGACGGCTGGGAGAAGATCGGGCCGAATCCGTCCGCCGCATCCCATGCCCACCAGACGAGCACGAGGCCGATGAGGAGCAGGAACGGCGCGCTCAGGGTTTCCATCCACTTGATCGACTCCATGCCGCGGACGATGAACCACACGTTGACCGCCCAGAAGATCATGAAGCAGAGGAACTCGCCGGGCGAAATGCCGAGGATGGGGAGGGCTTGGCGCGTGCCTGGGTCGAAACCGAAAATGACCGCCGCCGTCGCATAGATCGCCGCGCCGCCGACCCATGTCTGGATGCCGAACCATCCGCAGGCCACGAGTCCGCGCATGAGCGCCGGGATGTTCGACCCGAACGTGCCGAACGACGCGCGCAGCAGCACGGGGAAGGGGATGCCGTAGGCGGTGCCCGGATGCGCGTTGAGCGTCATCGGGATCAGCACGATGAGGTTGCCGAGAAGGATCGTGAGGGTGGCCTGCCACCAGTTCATGCCCTGCTCGATGAGGCTGCTCGCCAGCGTGTAGGTCGTGATGCACACGGCCATGCCGACCCACAGCGCCGTCACATGCCATGCGGACCATGTCCGCCGGCTCAGGGGAACCGGGGCAAGATCCTCATTCCACAGGCGCGGGTCGTGGGAGGGTTCGTGCATCGGTTTGGCGGGATTTGGAAACCGTCCGGATTAGGGCCGCGCCCCCGTGATGGCAAGGGTTTTGGCGTGCGCCCGCCCCGCGGTTGCCGTGGCGGAGCCTGCGGCCGTGTGGTAGGGTGGCATCATTCCCGGCCGGATGGCCGGGGGAGCGGAGGACAAAACTCATGATCACGCTTGAATCCCTGCAGGAGCTGCTCGGCTGGTGCACGGTCATCAACGTGGGCGTCCTGCTCTTCTCCACGGTCATGATGGCGCTTTTCCGCCGATCCGTGGCGCGCATCCACGCCCGGATTTTCGGGATGAGCGAGGCCGAGTTGTCCTGTGCCTACTTCCAGTATCTGGCCCGATACAAGATCGCGATACTGGTGTTCAACTTCGTGCCCTACATCGCCCTGAGAATCATGGCGTGAGGCGCCGCGTCGGGCGCGCTTCGCACTTGGCAGGGGGGCGGACTGCCTGCGAGCCTTCGCGGCATGATGAGGATTCCCCCGGCCTTCGGCCATTGTTCCCTGCGGCTTCTGTCCGTCCTGCTGTTCGCCCTCTGTGCGGTTCCGGCGCATGCGGGGTTGAAGGTTTATTATCTGCGGCATGCGGAGAGCGGGGCGAATGCCGCATACAACCCTCGCTGGAAGCAGGTCCCGCGCGACCAATGGCCGTCCTACCTCGGCAATCCCGACACCTTCTCGCCAAAAGGGGAGGAGCAGGCGCAGGAGGTGGCGGGCAAACTCAAGGACCATGCCTTCGACTTCATCGTCGTGAGTCCGCTCTGGCGCACGCGCAACACCATCCTTCCCTACCTGCGCGCCACCGGCCAGAAGGGGGAAATCTGGCCGGAGCTGGCGGAATTCGACGTGTCGATCGAGGACATCCTCGAGGGCAACGAAAACGTCGCCGGGGATCACCCGCACAGCCCGGACCTCTTCACCGGCGGAGCGGAGATCGTCCTTCCCGACAACGAGAAGGAATTTTTCACCCTGCGTCCGGGTGCGGCGACACTGGTCAAGATCGGTGCGGACTCCGAGCAGGAAGTGGCCGACCGCCGCGCCATCGTCGCCCGCGCTGCCGAGCTTTTGCGCGAGAAATTCGCCGGCACCGACAAAACCATCCTCGTCGTCGGTCATGGCAATGCGGGCCGTCTGCTGGCCCGCGAGCTGACCGGTGACGCGCGCGTTCTGGAGGACGGCAACCACATCCACAACATCCACCTCTGGATGGCCGAGGAGCAACCCGACGGCACCTTCCGCCTGGAACTCTTCAACGACCAAGCTTGGGGGAGAGTTGAAAGATGAGAGTTGAGGGTTGAGGGATGGAAGGCCGCAATAAGCTTCAAGAAGCTGCTCTCACCTTTTAAACATTCCCCCCATGCGTTGGATTGTCTCCTCCGGAAAAGACGCTTCAATCGAAATGTGTCTCGGCGGCAGCATTGACCAGTTCCGGGCTGCGATCACCGACGTCGGCAGCGGCAAGACGCTCGCCTCCTTAAAGGCTTCCACGCTTCTGAAGGAAAACGATTTGATCCACAAATGATCCTCCCAAACGGAGCAAAAAATAGCATGGACGACACCAAGAACGCTTTTCACTGGGGGCCTACAAATCCCCATCCGCTCTCGAAGATGCGCACCGAGTTGGTGTGGGATGGGAAATACGACGAGTTCGGCAACCGCCGCGAGGTGGATGTCGCGGCGTGCGCGATGCCGATGCAGAAGATTGAGACGGTAGACGAGCCCCGGCAACGGGCGGCGGCGGCGGGGAATCTGGAGCTGTTCGAAAGGCAGCTTGGCGGCAAGAAGCGCGATGACTTCCGCAACCGGCTCATCTGGGGCGACAACAAGCTCGTCATGGCCAGCCTGCTCAAGGAGTTCAAGGGCCGCATCGACCTCATCTACATCGACCCGCCCTTCGACGTGGGCTCCGATTTCACGATGAACGTGCCCATCGGCGACGGGAAGGAGACCATCGGCAAGGACCAGTCTACGCTCGAAATGGTCGCTTACCGCGACATGTGGGGCAAAGGCACCGACTCCTACCTCCACATGATGTTCGAGCGGCTAAGGCTGATGAAAGACCTGCTCTCCGAAAAAGGTTCCATTTACGTTCACTCGGACTGGCACGTTGGCCACTTTCTCAAAACTCTCTGCCTCGAAGTTTTTGGTGAAGAGAATTTCATCAATGAAATTACTTGGCACTACTACAACAAAATGGCACCCGTCAGTCGTTGTTTTCCGCGTGCCTCGGACCGAATCATTTCTTTTGCCAAGAGCCGCGAGGGTTATGTGTTTCACCAGCAATACGAGAAGCGCGATAAGCCTGTAATGCAGCTCAAGCGCAAATTCATTGGCGGTAAGGCAATCAACGCACGGGATGAGGAAGGAAATGTTCAATACCAACTCAAGGAAGACAAGCGTTTGGATGATGTTTGGCGAATTTCAATGCTCCAACCTGCGGATAAAACGGAATATCTTGGTTACGCTACACAGAAGCCAGAAGCCCTTTTGAGCAGGGTGATTCAGGCGTCAACTGATGAAGGTGACCTCGTTGCGGATTTCTTTTGCGGGAGCGGAACGACTGGAGCTGTGGCTGAACTGTTAGGCAGACGATGGATCATGTCTGACTTCGGAAGATTTTCGATACATACCAGCCGCAAGCGGCTCATCGAACGCCAACGTAAACTCTTCGATGGCGGCCAGTCGTATCGCGCCTTCGACGTTTACAACCTCGGGCGATACGAACGCCAATGGTGGCAGAAGGACCGGCTGAAAGGTGCAGAGGAGGAGCATCGCCGCGTCGTGCTGGAGTTTTTCAAAGCGGAAATCCTGAACAGCCCGCCAAGCCCGCTGCTGCATGGTCGCAAAGCCGGATCCTTCTGCCATGTGGACGGAATTGATGGACTCTTCACACGGGATGAAGCCCGCGCGGTGGCGGAAGCGACGGTTCAGGCCGGAGGACGTGAAGTGTATTGCCTCGCTTGGGAGTTCGAGATGGAGCTGCGCCAGCACTGCCTCGCGCTGGAGGCAGAGTTCAAGATCAAGATGAAGCTGGTGCCCATCCCGCGCGAAATCATGGAGAAGAACCGCAAGAGCCCGCCGCCCTTTCTCGAAATGGCGGTGCTGGAAGCGGAGCCGGTCGTGCGCACGAGTGGCGGCAAGAAGTCACTGGATGTGAAGCTGACGAAGTTTCTCCCATCGCTGGCCGAAGTGCCGAGCAAGGAACTGGAGGCGCTGAAGGAGCGCGCGGTGAAGAGCGGCTTCGACTTCATTGATTTCTGGGCGGTGGACTTTGACTGGCACCCCGGCAAACCCTTCAATCATCACTGGCAGGACTACCGCACCCGGAAAGACCGCTCGCTCAAGACCGTGAGCGACGCCGGACACACCTACGAGAAAGCCGGGAAACACACCATCTGCGTGAAGGTGGTGGATGTCTTCGGCTGCGATACGAGCATCACTATGGAGGTAACCATCTAACCGCCATGCCTGAAGCACTCACCATCAAGACTGAGGCGCTGGAACCGTTGTTTGCAGCGTGGGAGGAACCGGACAAGCATCGCGTGCGGGCGGACAGCGGCGAGGGCGCAGTCGAGCGCCAAGGGCGGCGACCGACGCGCATCGCCATTGCGCAGAATTTGCGGGCGATGGTGAAGGAGTGGCGGGACAACTTCTATTTCGGGGCGAGCGACACGTCGCGGCAGTTGCTCAATCACTGGTTCGGTCGGACACACACCATTGGCACGAACGGGAGTTCGCGGGAATTTCGATATTACTTCTGCCAGCGCGAGGCGATTGAAACGCTGATTTACCTGAAGGAAGTGCGGAAGCAGGAGTGTCTCTCTCAGCTCATCGCAGAGTATGGCGGCGCCCATGCGGAGACTGCGGCACTGGGCGTGACCGAAGAGGAGGACGCGTGGAGCCGCTACGCCTTCAAGATGGCGACCGGCTCGGGCAAGACCAAGGTCATGAGCCTCGCGATTGTATGGAGCTATTTCCACGCACTGCGGGAGAGCGATTCACCGATGGCACGGCATTTTGTCGTCATTGCGCCGAACCTGACGGTGTTCGAGCGACTGAAAGAGGATTTCAAACCGGCCGGCGGCGGACCCGATATCTTCGACACCGACCCGCTCATCCCGGTGGAATGGCGTGGGGATTGGAACCTGACGACAGTCTTGCAGGACGAGGCGAGCGGCGCGAGCACGGGCGGAACGCTTTACCTGACGAACATTCACCGGCTCTTCGACAACACTCGGGAGCGGAAGGCGGGCGAAATGCACGACTGGATGGGGCCAGCCGTGAGCAAGGCGAAGGCGCTCGATACCGGTGCGGCTCTGCGGGAGCGCATTACAGGGCATCAGCGAGTGATGGTGTTGAATGACGAGGCGCACCATGTCTGGGACCCGGACTCGGCCTGGAATGAGGCCATCACCTACTTGCACGACACGATCCGCAAGCGGACCCAAGGCGGACTGGTGGCACAGCTTGATTTCTCCGCCACGCCCAAGGACAACAAGGCGAACTATTTCAAGCATATCATCTGCGACACGCCACTCGGCGAAGCGGTGGATGCGGGCATCGTCAAGACGCCCATCATCGGGCGGGCCGGTCAACTTGTGGAGCAGGCGACGGACAACGCGGCCTATCGTTATGAAAGCCATCTGCGGCTTGGATACGAACGCTGGCTCAAGAGCCGTGATGAGTGGTTGAAGAGCGGGAAGAAGCCGCTGCTCTTCGTCATGTGCGAAAACACGGCGGCAGCGGACGAAATCACGGCGCGGTTGAACGGTGATGCGATTTTCAAGGAGGTCAACGGGCGCACCATCAACCTGCACACGAACCTCAAGGGCAAAATCAAGAAAGTCGGGAAGGGCGCAGAGGCACGGGAAGAGTTCGTCGAGAGCGAGAAGGACATCAGCGACGAGGACTTGAAGGCATTGCGGAAACTCAGTCGCGAACTGGATTCAGGAACGAGCCCGTATTACTGCATCGTGAGCGTGCTGATGCTGCGCGAGGGCTGGGACGTGAAGAACGTGACGACGATTGTGCCGCTGCGTGCTTTCAGCTCGAAGGCGGGCATTCTGCCGGAGCAGACGCTGGGTCGTGGCTTGCGCCGCATGACTCCGCCGGGACAGGCGAATGAGATTGTTGCGGTCATCGAGCATGAGGCGTTTGCCCGGCTGTATCGGGATGAACTCGCGCAGGAGGGTTTGCCCATCGAAATCGTGGACGTGGACAAGGTGCCGACGACCACGGTGTCCATTTATCCCGACCCAAAGAAGGACGCGGAAGCGCTGGCCATCTCCATCCCGCGACTGACGGCGGCGAATCAGACGCTGCCGGTGCTGGGTCCGATCACGGAGGCGGAATTGCAGGAGGCATTCAAGAGCTTCAAGCCGCTGCCCATCTGCGAACGCGGACCGGACGAGGTGCAATACGAGGGACGGCATCTCATCACCGGCGAAGTCGTCGAACACATGAAGGTCAACCTCGCCCTGCTGGAGTCAGGCGTCGGGGCGATTTCCTTCTACGTTCAGGAAGTGGAATACATCTGCAAGGTAAAGAGCACGCACCAAGTGCTGGCTCCGCTGTTGCAGAAGTTTTTCGAGGAGATGCTCTTTGGGCCTGGGCATTCGGTCTTTGAATCGGCGTTAGTTGCGCGGCTCTCGGATAGCGACGTGCGCGAGCATGTGCGGGCGGTGTTCGTGCCGCTGGTGCGCCGGAAGACGATTCAGAAGCAGTTGCGCACGCTGGAGGCGACGCCGATTTCCGTGGCGTTGTGGAGGCCATTCCAAGTGACCGTCAGCGAGCGGAGGCCGGTGCAGCAGTCGGACCGGACAGTTTTCAACCTCGTGCCATGCAATCGGACGCTGGAGACGGCTTTTGTCGGGCTGTGCGGAAAGGCGTCGGACGTGGCCGCGTTCGCCAAGAATGCGGGACCGCAATGCCTGCGGGTGGATTACCTCGCCGATGGAGTGCGCCTAGCGTTCTACACGCCAGACTTCTTTGTCCGCGTCACGGCGGGAAACTACTTCCTCGTCGAGACGAAAGGTCAGGTGGACAAGGACGTGCCGCTGAAGGCACGGGCCGCTGTGGAGTGGTGCAAGGCGGCATCCACGAAGCAGGTGAAGTGGGAATATCTGTTCGTGCCGGAAGGGGTGTTCCAGCGGTTCCAAGGCACCACCGTGGCTGAACTCGCGCGGATGTGCGCGCCGTCGCTGCACGATCTGCTGAACGAAGAGAAGTTTCGCGAGGAGTTGCCGCTGTTTGCCGGTCTCGGAATGCTCGAAGGCAAAGCTGCCGAAGCGCAGAGCATCGTGGACAAGAAGCTCCTCGATGCCTTGCCGGAGCGGCTCCGCAAGGCGGCGGACGAATCCATTTCGTTGTTTGGTTTCTTCGAGAAAAAGCAGGGCGTGAACTATGCGCCGGTCTTCACCGCGCTGCTGGGTGTCATCGACGAAACGGCGAAGGGCTTGGTGCTGCAAAAGCTCACGCCGAAGATGCCGCCCAACATGCAGGACCAGCGCGACTGGTTTGAACCGCACTTCGGAGCAGTGGAGCACACGAAGCGGCGACACTACGAGGAGGTCGCGCGCAATCTGCGAAAGACGCTCGTTTACAAGAATGGTGTCTCGCCGCTCGGCTTGCTTCGCAACTGCCTCGATTACGCACTAAACGACAACACGCGGCTGACAGGTGTTTTCGAGGCAGTGAAGGCGGAACTCAAGTTCGCCGGAGGGCGCGACCTGCTCGACCGGGTGAAAACCATCAACGACTTCCGCAATACGCGCGTAGCGCATCAGGAGCAGCCTTTGACCAATCCAGCCGAGGCGAAGACTGCGCTCGTCGTTTGGGTCGATGGGTTGAACCGGCTCTGGCAGGCGGTAAGGCCACAATCAAGCGATTGAAAAAGATGGCCGATTAACGCTTCCAATTCAGCTCAGCGTGAAACAGTCGGTCATCAAAAAGGCTCGATAAGCACTGGTTGCATCAAAGTAAGAAAATCTTGGCTTGGCGATTTGTCAGAACCGATTTACCTGATGCGATGTTCTCTTGGATTGGACTGCCATATCTCGCTGAATACCGATCAGATTCATGCAAGTAATTGACGAATCTCCTGATGCCATCCTGGTCGATGGTAGATGCGGGCTTGAGCCAAATTGTTATTAATAATGTCACCCTTTGTCATCTGTGACAGCGCCTTCCAGTCGTCTCCAAATACATAAGTCGCGTTATCAATAAAAACGCTTTCGAACAGGAAGATTTGACGTTCCTGAAAACCAAAAACGACGTAACCTTCAAATCCAGATTTTCCAATTGCAACAAAGTCAGGCGCATGGGCGTTGATGGTTTCTAAGCGTTGCATAATTACTGGTTGATGTTCGTCTGGTTGGCGACGCACAATCGGAGCTACTTCCTGTGTCAATTGTTCGAAGGTTCTGCTCCCCGGTGGCAACAGCCGCCAATTTAAGCGCTGTAAGGGCGCTTGGATAATTCGGCCTAAGTTTTCTGTAAAGACGTGACATTCCTGAAATATTTCCAAGAGAAGGTTGATTGCATGTGCTACAGCTGAGAAGTTTGTAGGCTCGAAAACGATTTTCTCAGTAGTGATTAACCACTCATTTTCTGTGGTGATGGAGATACGAAGCTCTTCTCCAGGAGGCGGAACGAATCTCCGTGGGTATCTTTGATAGTCACAAGCAACGTATCCGCTATGAGAGTTTCCATGCCAATCTTCCCAAGTTCTATAAACCCATCGAGTCACAGTTTCCATCGGTTGATCTCGTTGGGGTTGCTCCTTGCCATTCGCATTAAACACTGAAATTGGACCAAAGATCGGGGAGGGAAGTATGGCGGTGTTAACATTAGGATTCTCGGAGAATCCAATTTGCGTTAATTTGCGCGAAGAAACACCTTCGAGCGGAACTCCAACGATGATTGGCGTTCCGTGTTGGAGGGCAGGAAGATACCGAGCCACATTCCGAATTCTGCGTTTCTGAATAATCATAATTTTCTCCCGAATGATTTATTAAAAGCGTGTGGAGGTGCGGGGATTGTGAGAAGATAATCTGTGGGGCACGTCAAGCGCCTGAACCGGTTTGATTAGTTGAGCTTTTGCTCCACGTGGGGCCACAGTCTCCGAATCTCCGCGAGTGCGCGATGCAGTTGTTGGTCGCGATGACGTCCGATGGAGTGGCCGTGGATGACGGTTTTGGAGAAGCAGTCGATGATCTTGGTTCTGCCGAAGTCGAACTCCATACCGGCGCGGCTTTGTCGCTGGCCGTAGTGGTGCAGGAGGAGAAGGATGATCTCGCAAGCGTCGAGCGAAACTTTGCTCTTGGAAAAGCGGAGCTTGGTGAACGCGATGAATCGCTCTTCCGGATTCTCGGTGACGATCTCGGGCAGGACACTGACCATGACGCCGTCGATCTCGATGGTGGCATTTCGCCTCACGATGCGGTGGACACCTGCGGGCGGGTTGCACTGTTCGATGATGCAGCCGAAGTGCTCCAGCACAGCCAGATTGTTCGCGCGTTGGTGCAGTTGATAGGGCGTCTCGACTTTCTTGGCTGCGATGGCCTCTGCCGCCGCATCCAGCACATCTGCAGAGAAATGCGTCTTGCCGAGAGAGTGCAAAATCGCGGAGTTTGCCGGGATGTAGTAGGGTGCGGCGATCCGATTCCCGAACTTCTGGCCGCGCAAGATGCTCAGTCGCTTCTTTTCTGACGCGAAGACGAACTCGCCCAACTGATTGGATGAGATTCGCGGGGGCTCAAGGCCTGGAGTTGCAATCTGGATCATGGCTCAGCCTTTCGGCGGGAAGGGGTCGTTGCCGTAGCTGTAGGCTTCACGGAACTGTCCGTTCCGGCCCTGAATGCGAAGCTCGCCACCGGCTTGTTTAGCCAGTGGTTTCCATGCTTGAATGGCGGCTCCTTGGGTGGAGTGAAGCGAAGAGGAACGATGGTTGCCTTCGCCCTTTACCGCCCATGCAGAACGGTGTTTGGTGACGTAGTAATTTTGTTTCATGCGATGTAGTATGGGTTGACAAACGCGATTTGTCAAGACTTCTTGTAAATATGCCCTCCCCAAATCCCAAAACCACCTTCGGTCTCCGTCTTAATCAGGCACGGAAAATGACCGGTCTGTCCCTGCGGGAACTCTCCGAGAAGATCGACCGGGCAGTCTCCCATGCGGCCTTGGCCAAGTATGAGAAGGGGCAGATGATGCCGGACAGCACCCTCCTCGTTGTTCTTAGCCAAGCGCTGGAGCAGTCGCCGGATTTTTTCTTCCGTCCACCGACGCTCAAACTGACGGATGTGCGATTCCGCAAGATGGCGCGGTTGGCACGCACGGCGGAGGATGCCATCCGGGACAGCGCGTTGGATTACTTCGAACGCTATGCGGAGATCGAGGAACTGCTGGGCATCGCCAAGCCGTTCACCAATCCACTGGGCGCCCGTGCGATCGCCACGACGGAAGACGCCGAAGCCCAAGCCAAGATTTTGCGGAAGGAATGGCATCTCGGCCATGATCCGATTCCGAATGTGATCGCCATGCTGGAAGGCAAGGGCATCAAGATTCAGGAGATCCAGACCGAGGACCGGCATTTCGACGGACTCTGTGCCACCACGGAAGCCGGGCCGGTCATCGCCATCGCGTCCTGGCTCAACGGCAATATTCTGCGCAAGCGCATGACGGTCGTCCACGAGCTGGCCCATGTGGTTCTCACGTTGCCGAAGAAGCTTGCGGAAAAGGATGAGGAAAAGCTGATCGCCCGGTTTGCCGGGGCGTTTCTGTTGCCGGAAGACTCTTTCCGGGAGCAATTCGGCCGCCACCGTTCGGCGATCACGTTGGAGGAACTCATCCAACTCAAGGTCTTCTACGGCGCTTCCATCACGGCGATCATGATGCGTGCTTGGCAGCTTGGGTTGATTTCCGCTGCGGTCCACGATCGCTTCTGGAGCGAATGGGGTCTCCAATGGAAACAGGCCCAATGCGAGCCGGGCGACGATGACTATCCGCTGCGCGAAACGCCCCGGCGTTTCCGGTTGCTTGTCCACCGTGCCGCGGCGGAACAGATCATCAGTCTTTCCAAAGGCGCGGCGCTGCTGGGCGTGACGCTGGGTCAGTTTCGTGAGGAGCTCAGCAGGGTGATGGCGTAAGGAGCAGCATGCGGCTTCATGAAAATCGCCATCAAGGATGCAAATATCCTCATCGACCTGGCGAATTGTGATCTGGTCGAGGCATGCATGCGACTGCCCTATGAGTTCGTCACGACAGAACTTGTGCTCCTGCAATTGCGGCAGGAAGCTCAGTGGGCCGCTGTTGAGCCATTTGTCGCCACGGGATTGATCCGCACTGCGACTCTGTCTGCCGATGAAGAATACCGAGTGGCAGTCGATCCTCTGATCGATGTGCTGGGGCATGCTGACATGCAGGTGCTCTGGCTCGCCATGCGCGAGCAGGCCATTCTTCTGACGGGTGACCTGAAGTTGAGAAAGGAAGCCTCGAGGCGGAGGGTGCTGGTGCATGGGCTGCTGTGGATTCTCGACGAATTGATCGAGACCCGGATTCTGGCAGCCGCTGAAGCCGCGAAGAGGCTGCGATTGGCCATGGCAGGAAGAGCATTCCTCCCGCAGACGGAATGCGATGCACGCCTCAAGCGCTGGGAGACTGCTGCGGGCGCCTGAGGCCAGCGTATATGGCTGGTCCGGAGGCCCGGCCCTACCCGGTCTGGAATAAGGCGGGGGGACCCTATTTCCATGTGATCGACATCGGGGGGTGGTTTCTTAGATTGCCGGGATGCGGATTTTCGGGAAGCGGTGCGGGGTGTCGGTTGTTCTCCCGGCT
>JACSRX010000033.1 GCA_014879535.1 Chthoniobacterales bacterium | reverse complement strand
GCCGTTTGGTAGGGGCGTGTGGCCTCACGCGCCCGAGGTCGGCTGAGGCCAGCCGACCCTACCACCCGCGGGGAAATGAGCTATGACATTTCTTAATCCGCTCTAGGGCCGCCAATCCGCCGCACCGGGGGAGTTGCGGGCGGCGGAAGTTCTGTTACAACGAGCGCCATATGTTGGTGTTCTTCCCCCGGGAACCCGGCCAGATTCGTGTGGCATTGACGCCCGAAAACGCGGCAAAGCTTGTCAAATTTGGCTGCGAGGTTGCCGTTGAATCCGGCTTGGGAAACGCCCTCGGATGGACCGATGATCTTTACCGCAAGGCCGGCGCCGAGGTGGCGTCCGCCGACGCCGCCGCCCGTGCGGACATGGTGATCCGCGTGGCGAAGCCTGCGGACGCCGCCCATGCCGCCAAGCGCGGGGCGGTGCATGTGAGCAGCCTCGATCCGTTCCGCGAGCGGCCGCTTGTCGATGCGATGGCGTCCGCCGGGATCAGTGCGATCAGCGTGGAAATGATCCCGCGTTCGACCATCGCGCAGAAGATGGATGTGCTCAGCTCGCAGGCAAGTCTCGCCGGTTATTCCGCCGTGATCCTCGCCGCCGGGCGGCTGCCGCGGATTTTCCCGATGATGATGACGCCGTCGGGCACGATCGCCGCCGCCAGGGTATTCATCATCGGCGCGGGTGTCGCGGGTTTGCAGGCCATCGCGACCGCCAAACGCCTCGGCGCGAGGGTGGAGGCGTTCGACACGCGCCCGGCGGTCGAGGAACAGGTGCTGAGCCTCGGGGCGAAATTCATCAAGGTGGACCTCGGCGAGACCGGACAGACGGCGCAGGGTTACGCCAAGGCGCTCACCGAGGAGCAGCTTGCCAGGCAGCGGGAGGTCATGGCCCGGCAGGTGGCGCAGGCGGATGTGGTGATCACGACCGCGCAGGTCTTCGGGCGTCCGGCCCCGCGCATCCTCACGCTCGACATGCTCCGGGCGATGCGGCCCGGCAGCGTCGTGATCGACATGGCGGCGTCCACGGGCGGCAATGTCGAGGGGTCCGAGCCCGGCGCGGAAAAGGATGTCGATGGCGTGCTGCTGATCGGGGCCGGGGATCTTGCGTCCCGAGTGGCCGTGCATGCCTCGCAGATGCTCTCCAACAACTACCTGAGCCTCATCGAGCACCTCTGGGACAAGGAGGCGAAGGCGCTCCGCATCGACCCCAAGGACGAGATTCTTTCCGGATGCCTCCTGACCCACGGCGGTCAGGTCGTCCATGCCTCCCTGCGTTCCGACACCTGATGCCATGAACATGCTGCTTGCCTCCGCCCCGGCCACCACGTCCGCGGCCAACCTCTACATCCCGCTCATCTTCGTCTTCGTGCTCGCGACGTTCATCGGGCTGGATGTGATCCGCAATGTCTCCCGCCTGCTGCACACGCCGCTCATGTCGCTCACCAACGCCATTTCCGCGGTGGTCATCGTCGGGGCGATCCTGGTGGCCGGACCGGAAGTCAGCGGTGACCATCCGCTTTGGATCACCGTGCTCGGGCTCGTCGCGATCTGCGCGGCATCCATCAACATCGTGAGCGGATTCCTCATCACCAACCGCATGCTCAAGATGTTCAAGAGCCGCGAAACGGAGAAGAAACCGTGAGTCCGGAGCTCCGCGATCTCATTGTCCAGCTCTGCTACCTGGTGGCGAGCGTCCTGTTCGTCTTTTCGCTGAAATGGATGAACTCCCCGCAGAGCGCCCGCCGGGGTGTGATGGCGGGGGTGTGGGCGATGGTGCTGGGCGTCGGGGGCACCCTGGCCAACCCGGCGGTGGCGGTGTCGAGTCTGCCGTGGATCGCCTTGGCGGTGATGGTCGGCGGCATTGTCGGTGTTCCGTTGTCGAAGGTCCCCCTCACGGCGGTGCCGCAGCGGACGGCGCTTTCCCATGCCTTCGGCGGTCTCGCGGCCGGCTTGGTCGGCACGGCCAAATACTACCTGTGGCTGCACGAGGGTGGGGAGATGCTCACGGGGTTCCGCGTGTTCGCGATCACGGCAGAGGTCATCCTCGGATTTCTCACCTTCACCGGAAGCCTGATGGCGGCGGGCAAGCTGCAGGAATTCCTTCCCGGGCGCCCCATCACCTACCGCGGACAGTTGATCGTCAACTTCCTGACCCTCGGCGGCGCGATTGCCTGTGCGGTGGCCCTCATCATCAATCCGCAATGGTCGTTCCTCTTCCCGGTGCTCGTGATCCTCGCCCTGGCCTTCGGCGTGATGTTGATCATCCCCATCGGCGGGGCCGACATGCCGACGGTCATCGCCCTGCTGAATTCCTACGCCGGCCTCTCGGCCGTGGCCATGGGCTTCGTCCTCGACAACAAGCTGCTCATCATCGCGGGCGCGCTCGACGGCTCCTCCGGCCTGATCCTGTCGATCATCATGTGCAAGGCCATGAACCGCAGTTTCAGCAACGTCCTGTTCGGAGCCTTCGGCAGCGTGCAGGAAAGCGGCGGGGAGGACTCCGGCAAGACCGTCAAGAGCGCCAACCCGGCCGAGGCCGCGGAAATCATGGAGCAGGCCGACACGGTGGTCATCGTCCCCGGTTACGGCATGGCCGTGGCGCAGGCCCAGCACCGGGTGCGCGAGCTTTACGACCAGCTGACCAAGCGCGGCATCAGCGTCAAATTCGCCATACATCCGGTGGCCGGACGCATGCCGGGGCACATGAACGTCCTGCTTGCCGAGGCCGACATCCCCTACGACGACCTGATCGAGATGGACGAGATCAATCCCGAGATGCCGCAGGTGGATGTGGTTCTCGTCCTCGGGGCCAACGACGTCGTCAATCCCGCCGCCAAGAACAATCCGAAGTCCCCGATCCACGGGATGCCCATCATCGAGGCCGACCGCGCGAAGACGGTTCTGGCCGTCAAGCGCTCCATGAAACCCGGTTTCGCCGGCATCGACAACGAGCTCTACACCCTCGACAAGACGCTCATGGTCTTCGGCGACGCGAAGGCCGTGGTCGGGGAGATGGCCAAGACGCTTTCCGGGGATTCCGGCATCCATTGAGCGGCGCGCTTTTTCGTCGGGCGTCGCGCGGGCCGGCCGTGTAGGGTTCGCGTCCGTGGGCGACATCGGTCACATCGTTCAGGGGCTGCTGGGCATCGCGGTCTTCCTCGGCGTCGCCGTCCTCTTCAGCGAGAACCGCCGTGCGATCCCGTGGCGTGTCGTCGCCGTCGGCCTGGTCCTGCAATTCGTGCTCGCCGCGCTGGTGCTCCACGTCCCGTGGGTGCGCTGGGCCGTGGAAATGGTCGGCATGGTCTTCGTCCGGCTGCTCGGCTTCACGGCGGAGGGGACGCGGTTCCTGTTCGGGTCGCTGCTCGACGAACAGGAGCACGGCATGATTTTCGCGCTCAGCGTTCTGCCATCAATCGTGTTTTTCTCCGCCTTCAGCGCCGCGCTCTACCACCTCGGCATCCTGCAGAAGATCGTCCACGGCATGGCGTGGATATTTTCCAAGACCATGCGCCTGTCAGGTCCCGAGACGCTGTCCGCCTCCGCGAATGTCTTCCTCGGGCAGACCGAGGCGCCGCTGCTCATCCGCCCGTGGCTTGCGGGCATGACGCGTTCCGAAATCCTGTGCATCATGATTGGAGGCATGGCGACGGTGGCTGGCGCGGTGATGATCGCCTACATCAGCCTGCTGGGCGGGGGAGACCAGCAGCAGCAGCTTGTCTTCGCCACCCACCTGCTCACGAAATCGGTGATCACCGTCCCGGCGGCCCTCATGATTGCCAAGATCCTGCTGCCGCAGACCGAGCCGGTGGACACGTCGCTGCACCTTGCCGACACCGGCAGCGGAGCCAACCTCCTCGATGCCGTCTGCCGCGGCACGACGGACGGCCTGAAGCTGGCCGTGAATGTCGGGGGCATGCTGCTGGTCTTCACCGCGCTCGTGGCGCTGGTCGATTTCATCCTTGAGGAATGGATCGGCGCCCCGACCGGACTCAATGCACTCGTGGCGGCCCGCACCGGGGGGGTCTTCGACACCTTTTCGCTCGAATTCCTGCTCGGGATGCTGTTTGCGCCGGTGGCATGGCTCATGGGCATCAGCCCCGATGCGTTGATGGTGTCCGGTGCACTGCTCGGCGAGCGCACGGTGCTGAACGAATTCGTGGCCTTCGTGAAACTCGGGAGCTTGAAGGCTTCGGGGGCCTACACCGACCCGCGCAACCTCATGATCCTGACCTATGCCCTGGCCGGGTTTGCCAACATCGTCTCCATCGGCATCCAAGTCGGCGGGATCGGTTCCCTGGCGCCATCCCAGCGGGAGAACCTCGCCCGCTTCGGCGTGAAGGCCCTGCTCGGCGCAAGCCTCGCCTGCTTCATGACCGGCGCCGTGGCCGGCCTGCTCAGGTGGTGATGCCAGCCGGAAGAGGTATTCGTCTTCTTGGCAGGAACTAATTGTGTCGGGGATTGCTGACTGACCTCAATTTTCACGATCCATGCCGGGAGCGAAGCGACCAAGCATGGAGCGTGACGCGGGCAGGTGTTCGGTGGATCGCATTGTTAGACTTTCCCCTTTTTCATTTGGGCAAAGAACAGCAGCGCAAAGCCAAGAACTGTAGAGCAGCAGCCGATGATGATCCCTGTCTGCTTGGTCTGCATTCTACCAACATTGTTCACCCGGCCAACATCCATCAGGCTTCCAAGCGGTCCACCAACCTCTACAGATGTATCATAAATGCCGACAAAATAGCATATTAGACCGAGCCCTATAATCACAAAAATAATACCCAATCGTATATATGGTGCAACCAATGTTTCCAGCTGTGCTTGATTCTTGGCCTTTTCTGCCTGTAACAGCTTGGACACAGGATGCCATTCTGTAAGACCATCAAACCAGAAAAGCGAGTCGGAGGTAATCCGTCCAGACTGATGCATGGTCAGAATCTGTTCTCGTGCAAATGGGCCCTGTTGCTCATCTCCAGATAAGATGTAAATAGCAGACATTGCGCTGCTACTGGATATCTTTGCCCCATCGCCAGGGCTTCCACTTGAATCTGTTGATATAAGGTCACCTACCGTCCAATCGCGTATGCCATCACTGGCCTGCCATTCAGTTGTGATTCGGCCCGAGTTAACCGCGTTGAACAACTGATCCTGCGTGTGTCCACAGAGCCCCCAAATAACTCCACCTGGCTTTCTTAATACATACTTCTTCATAGTTACATTGTCTTATAGGTGAAAAATATGGCGCAGCCATTCTCCTTCGCTTTGGGGCGTGTATGGCCCATGAATGGACTGGAAGCATCCCTTGCTTTCTGGAATGGATCTCTCGAGATTGGTCGCGCACCATTGGACGGTGCAGATCACCTTGGTGGTATCAAGAATTATACCTTGCACAATCCCAATGTGCATAATCTTGATTCCGGTTTTACCTTTTCCTCTCATTCTCTTGATTGCTATCCGGTCCCCAATCCTAATTTGCGAGGCTCGCTCAGGCTGAGCACCATCCTCCCACCCCAGCATCCAAAAGCCCTCATTGATAAATCGTTTGTCTTGATGATCTGTGCCGCCCCACGCGGCTCCAACAAGCCAGTAGTTGTGTTCGTGTGCCATAATTTTGTCTAACGTCAAAGGTGACTCACAACTACCCGACGGCGCGACGGGTGCGCAAGCAACTTGCGTGACGGCGAATAGTTGTTGAGTCGACCGCCTTGTTCGGCCTATTCATCTTCTTCTTGTCTCGCAATCTGCACTGCTTCAACAAACTTAGTATTCTCTTCATACTCGAAAGAAAGCTTGTGTGTCGGAAGCGTGACAACAACAAAGGTGCCCAATTCGTGTTTCGTGATTGTGATGTCGCCGCTTCGGCGCCCACCCATCTCCTCAGTTGCTTGATTGATGTCCTCAAGTAGTGCGGACATGCCTCGCAGTGCTTTCGCCTGCTCTGCGTCATACATATCTCTCGGGTCGAATTGCGCCAAGGTCTCCATAAGCTTTGGGGTTTTCCACTGAGACGATATACCAAAAGAGACCGTTCCGTGATAGGGTTCAACATGCTCCTTGGTGACATCATCAGTTCCAGAAGAGAATCGCACTATGAACGTCTTACAATGCTGTTCGGAGTCTACTTCCGGGTGTGAGAATAAAAACGAAAGGCCTAGTCCCGGGTAGGTGAGATAAGCTCCTTGCGGGTTACTGCTGCCACTTCGGGCCACTGCCGGGGAGATCACCGTAGCAGGACGTCCAAGAATATCTGTGACCTGATCCAGCGTAAGATCAAAAATATCCGTGTCGCGGAATTTGGCATCGATTAGGTCGAGCGAGACGGGAGCCGGGGTGGGCGCGGGAGATGGCTCGGCAAAACTTTTGGGAGTATCCCCGCTTCGTTGCTCGTCGGCTGTCGGCTTAACCTCATTGGTCAAAAGATCCTGAGCGGTTTCCGGATTGTCTTGGGGGATCTTCACCTTCGTGATTAGAAAACCTCCGATCAATGCAATAGTGACACCCCCAAGTATGACCATGGCACGGAAAAATCCCTTACTGGGCCGTCTCGATGAGTTTGCTTGAGCTTCGGCAGGAGAATTCACCGATTCAAAGGCCGACATCGGAGAAAGCACATCGGCTATCGGAAGCCAGACTTCAGTGCCTTCCTGGCAAACGACAGTCTCGGAAGCAAGTTTACCAGCGACATGCAGTCGGGAGAGTTCTTGTTCCGAGATTGGCCCGGAGACCTCGGTCCCATCTGGTGAATAGTAGAATTGACTCATATGATACTCGCGGCCTATGTATTTTTTGCCTAACGTATTTTAGAATGATATGTGAATTTATTGGGAAAACATGATATCATGCTAATCCATGAAGACTGACACATCGAGTCGTGCCAAACAGGTATGGGAGGATCGGTGGGCGTGGTTTGCGTTGGGATTGACCCGTCGTGGGGTCGATCCGCAGAAGCACGAGTTCTGTCGTGCCTGGGTGCGCGGGTTTGTGGCTTTCATAAAG
>JACSRX010000073.1 GCA_014879535.1 Chthoniobacterales bacterium | reverse complement strand
GGCGGCCAGTCCCGCGAGCACGCGGGGCGGCGGGAAGAAGGTTGCCACCATCGAAGACATCAAGGCGCGGGGAGAGTGCCCGCACTGCGGAGCCATGCGCCAAGACAAACAGATTGGTCTCGAGGAGACCCCGGAGGAGTTTATCACCCGTCTGGTTGACGTCTTCCGGGAGGTCCGGCGCGTGCTCAAGAAGGACGGCACGTGCTGGATCAACATGGGGGACAGTTATGCTGGCGGCGGGAATGGAGGCGGGGGCAGTTACGCCAAGGATGGCATACGAGCCCCCAAGCCCGGGACCGACAAGAATGTCCCCGCTCGCCACGGGAATCGCGGAGTGGCCGGCCCAATCAAGCCCAAAGACCTCATCGGCCAACCGTGGATGCTGGCCTTTGCCCTCCGGGCTGATGGCTGGTATCTGCGGCAGGACATCATCTGGGCGAAGCCGAACCCGATGCCGGAGAGTGTCACCGACCGTTGCACCAAGGCCCACGAATACCTGTTCCTGCTATCGAAGTCGGAGCATTACTACTACGACGCAGAGGCGATCAAGGAGCCGGTGACCGGCAACGCCCATGCCCGGGGGAATGGGGTCAACCCGAAGGCCTACAAAACGCCTGATGGCTGGGACACGAGCAAGGGCGCTGGTGGCCATGGCTCCATTCATCGCTCGGGCCGGGAGAAGGGCCGCGTCAGACCAAAGCAAAACCCGTCCTTCTCAGCCGTCGTCGCGGGCTTGGTGGACACCCGCAACAAGCGCTCGGTCTGGACCGTGGCCACCAAGCCCTACAAAGAGGCACACTTTGCGACCTTTCCGCCAGACCTCATCAAGCCCTGCGTCCTCGCCGGAAGCCGCCCGGGAGACGTGATCCTCGACCCGTTTGCGGGATCCGGGACAACCGGAGCGGTAGCTCTTGAGCTTGGGCGTTCGGCAACCCTCATCGAACTGAACCCAGACTATGTGCGCCTCATCGCAAAGAGGTGTGGCAGCGTGACCCCGGGCCTGCCTTTGTCGGTTTGAAGTGGACTCACAAAACGAACTATGGAATTACGAGAACATCAGAAAGACGCCGTGGCGGCATTGCTGGCCCACGCGAGGGGAATCATCCGGGTGCCAGCGGGCGGGGGGAAGACGATCATTGCGGCGGCGGCCGTGGCCGAACTTCCCGCGGGCCAACGGTTGCTTTGGATTGCCAACACGACCGAGCAGTGCGAGCAGGCGCGGGAGGCGCTGGCTTTGACCTGGGCGCGCAATCGTTGCTCAACCGTGACGGTCCGTTGTGCGGCCGGCGGGTGGTCGGGGGAGGTGGCCGACGTGCTGGTGGTGGATGAATGCCACCATGGGCCGGCCGAGCAATGGGAGAGCATCATCCGTAACTGCGGGGCCACGATCCGCTGGGGGATGACGGCCACGCCCTACCGGAAGGATGATTTGGCGGGCCGGGTGTTTTCGCTTCTGGGGCCGATCATCTACGACATCGACCGGATTGCCTTGGAGAGTGCCGGGCACTTGACGCGGGCGCGGGTGACCTTCCACGGGATCAATGACAAGGACGAGATGGCCCGGCAGATCGAGAGGGTGGCACAAGCGGAATGGGAATCGCGCATGCGGCGGTGGCCCCGGCTGGATCCCGTCGAGCAGAGAAAGCGCTGTCTGTGGCAGGCGGCGCAGCAAATCGGCATCGTGGACAATGCCCGGCGCAACCGGTATGCGCAGGCCTTGGCGCGCGAGCTGGTGCAGGCGGGGCGGTCCCTCCTCATGCTCATTGGCTCTGTGGAGCACGGAGCGGCGTTGGCGGAAGGCATCCCGGGGGCGGCGGTGGTGTATTCGAAACTCGGGGCGAAGGTGCGACGCCAACGCATCGAGGCCGCCCGAAGCGGTGACCTGCGGTGCCTGATTGCCACGAGCCTGGCCGACGAGGGGCTCGACATCCCGAGGGCGGATACCCTGATCCTCGTGCACGGCGGCCGGTCCGCCGCGAAGCTGGAACAGCGCACAGGGCGCGTGCTCCGGGCCTTCGAGGGCAAGGAGCACGGGGAGATTCACGATTTCACGGACGTGCAGCACGGCATGCTGGCCGCTCAGGCACGGTCCCGGTCCTACGTTTACAAGAAACTCGGCTACGAAGTGATTTGGCCAAAATGAGCAACATCCCCCCTTCAAAACCCGCAGCGAATCGCCCGACACTCCCGGAGAAGCGGGATATCGAGATGCTTCTGTTGAGCTGTGTGCTGCAGTCGCACAACACATTGCGCACGATCATCGGGCTCGGCTGCACGGTGCACCATTTCACGTTCCAGCCCTACCGGATCATTTGGCAGAGCGTGCTGCAGATGCACGAGGATGACATCCCGCCGGGGTTGATCGAGGCGACCAACTGGATGCGTGATGCCCATGGCCAGACGTTCGAGCAGATGCAGCTTGCCGGGCACGTCACGGATTGTTTTGCGGCGATCTTGGCGCCGTCCGAGGAAACGGCGAAGTATTACTTTGAGACGATCGACGAGGTGAAGCGGCGGCGCGACGCCATCGCGGCGGCAGAGAAGGTCAAGACCGCGGCACAGGATCCCATGGGGGATTGGAAGGCGGAGGCGGAAAGACTCAGGGGGGAATTCTCGCCCGGGAGCTGGCCGAAGCTGGTGGATGCGCGCGACTTGCTGGGGCCGAAACGGCCGAAGCGCCCGCCCGTGTTGATCAATCATCTCCTGCACAAGGGGAGCAAGCTGATCATCGGGGGCACGTCCAAGGGGCGCAAAACGTGGACATTGGTGGATCTTGCCGTTTCCGTCGCTGCCGGTGCCTCGTGGTGGGGCTACAACTGCACGGCGGGCAAGGTCTGCTACATCAATTTCGAGATTCAGGACGGGTTCTTTGCCGACCGGCTCGAGATCATCGAGCGCGCCAAGCAAACCCAATGCCCGCCGGGCTCGCTGCATGTCTGGAATTTGCGGGGGTTCACCGAGGGGATTGAACACATGTCGGCCGTGATCATCCGCCAGCTTGAGAAGGCGGATTATTCGCTCGTCATCGTGGACCCGATCTACAAGGCGCTGGGTGACCGCGACGAGAACAAGGCGGGTGACGTCGCCTCGATGCTCAATGAGTTCGAACGCATCGCCGTGCGGACCGGGGCGGCCATCGCCTTTGGCTCGCATTTCTCCAAGGGCAACCAAGCGGCCAAGGACGCGATGGACCGCATCGGGGGAAGCGGTGTTTTCGCACGGGATCCGGATGCCATCCTCACGATGACCGCCCACGAGGAGGAAGACGCCTACACGGTCGAAACCTCGCTGCGCAACTTCCCGCCCCAACCGTCCTTTGTCGCACGATGGGAGTTCCCGCTTTTCAAGCGGGATGACAACGCGGACCCGTCATTGCTCAAGGCTCCGAAGCGCCGCAATGACCCGTATAATTCCGGCCGGTTTTCCCAGAAGTTCTCGATTGATGATGTGCTCACGCAAATGGGCATCACCCAAGGCTGGCGGCCGGGCACCCTCCAAAAGCAGTGCAAGGAGGAATGCGGCATGGCTCCCAGCACGTTCTGGAGGCTCTGGAATGCCGCCAAGACGGACGGCAAGGTCATCGCCCAAGACGGCCTGTGGAGGAGGGCTTTATGAGCGGGGCCGACAAGCGCAACCAGTGGTTGCCCATCGAAACAGCGCCAAAAGACGGCACAGAAATCCGGCTGCTGATCCGGCACCCAAACTGGGTGCTGGCTCACGCTCACGACAACCAAGACGACTGGCAACAGGAGGTCACTGGAAAGTGGATCGACCACAACGGAGGCGGCTGGACTTGGTATGGAATCATGGGGGCTCCTGTGGCGTGGATCCCTCTGCTCTGCGTGTTAGCCGACGACCTCGAAAAGGCAGAACGTGAATGGCGCAAGGTCAATGGCTACACCGGGAAATCCGCCCACAATCAGGAATTCTGGGAGTTCATCGCCGAATCACTCCTGAACACCAAACATTTCCAGCCCAAATGACGGCAATAAATCACTTCGCGCACCATGAACAAAGAACAAGCTAAAATCATTGAGCGATGGGAAGCGGCCTCTGGATATGACGCCACCGGGAAAGACAAGGTGCGCTGCAAGAAGACGCTCCGGAAGTGCCTACAGGAAAATCAAAAGTGGCTTGAGGAGCACCTCGAAGACCGCATCACAAAAGCCGGGTCAATCGCTGCTCTGTGAGCCAAGTAAATTATTACCCAAATGACCGCCAGACAAAAGTGAAAACAAAATGATCGCACTACTCATAGCCGCTCACGCCTTCGGAGATTTCCCGCTGCAAAACGACTGGATGCAAGCCAAGTCCCGCAACTCGTGGGTATGCACCGTCCACGTCGCGGCCTACTCGCTGCCATTCCTCGCCCTCGTCATGCTGGCCGGGCTGCCTTGGTGGGCCTTCGTCGCCATCATCGGACAGCACTGGCTGCAAGACCGCTTCGCACTGCATCTCCGGTGGATGCGGCTCTACAAACAAACACCGCCCGACAAATGGCCTGTCGGCCCGCTCTGCATGGATCAGGCGTGGCATGTCGCATTCCTCGGACTGGTGGGGAGCTTCGTATGCTGAACGTCAAGGTGAGCGACGCGCCTGACAGCGCCGATCCGAATCGGAAATCAACTCTATGAGCAAAAAGAAAGCATCAACGGCACGGCGGAAGGCGCGTTCTGCTCCACCGCATGGAGCGGCCTTCGTGGCCTTCAACGTCAACGACTACGTGCAAGTGAGGCTGACCGACTACGGGCGGCAATGCCTGCGCGACAACTACGAGAAGCCGAAAGCCGCGTATGCAGGAAAACTCGGCTTCGACTACTCGCCGCCGAAAGAGGACAAGGACGGCTGGTCGCGCTGGCAGGCATGGTCACTGATGAAAGACCTCGGCCCGCACATCTCAATGGGCATGAACCCGCCGTTCGAGACGACAATCCGCATCGAAGTCGAGAGGCCGAACGGACAAGATGAGGGACAGCCGGAGAAAGGGGGCGGCCATGTCAAGTGACGCGCTTCCGGCTGTTCCTCTCCAGGGACCGGGAAGAGCACGCTGGTCCGGGCCCTTGGCATGCTGTTCGACCTGCCGATCTTCTCATTCGACCTCTCATGCATGGAGAACGAAGAGTTCGTGTATGCATGGCAGGATGCCCTGCAGCGCACTCCCTGCATCGTTCTGATTGAGGACATCGACAACGTATTCCACGGCCGCCAGAACGTGACGAACAAGAGCACGCTGCGGGATCCGCTCACCTTCGACTGCCTGCTCAATGCCATCTCGGGCGTGGGGATGAACGACGGAGTGTTTACGATCATCACGACCAACTGCAAGGACAAGCTGGACCCGGCCTTGGGTGTGCCAGATACCTACGGGAACAGCTCCCGCCCGGGACGGATCGACAGGGCTTTTTATCTCGGCGTGATGGAGGAACCGGAGCGCCTGAAGCTCGCCGACCACATTCTTTCGGACTGGCCGGACCTCGCGGCCCCTGCGGTCGCCGCCGGCGAAGGGATGACGCCCGCCCAATTCCAAAACCATTGCGCCCAGATCGCCCTGCGGAAGTTCTGGGGCCGCGGGACAATGTAGAACTGTTTAAACCTCCACCACACCAACCATGAGCAACAAAACAATCATAGACCTCATCCGGCAGTTGTCGGATGCTGTAACCAATGACCATCAGGATAGAATCGAAAGCCAAATAGCCGACTCCCTGCCATCGGCAGACAACAAGACGCTCGCTTATCTTTTGAGACATCGGCGGGTGTCCACCCGAAGCCTTTATGACGGTGCACTCCGCGAAGCTGTGGCACGGCTTCTTTGTCATGCGATTCCTGATGACGTGTGCTGACTCAAAAATCCCGGCTCCACCAACCGGCAACTGGCTTGATGCCTATGGTAGTTGGGAGGGATTCACCGCTGAAATCCGTCGCTCGATCGGGCGGAATCTCGGGGGAGGAATTCTGAAACTAAACAGACACCCTCTCTATCTGCGGAAGGATGCAAGGCTAGGCCGATTTCAACCGAAAAAGCCATGAGGGACCACCAGCTATGAAAGAGCCACGCCACGGACTGCCGCCTTGTGACCACGATGAATGCCCGCCGACGCGCTGCGTGCGGCAGGCTGGTGGTCCCTTGGACAAGATTGCTCGACCTATCATGTGGCTGGACGACAAATTGCCAGAAACACACATGGCTCCGGTCGTGCCGGAGACCGGGGAAGTCTGGGAAGAAAAGCTCTGGGAACTCGCGGAACTGGCAACGGACTGGCGCTATGAGGCAGACGACGAACTCAGGAAGGACGCGCTCGCCCGATACCATGCAGCAAAAGAAGGAGTGACCTTCGCCGAAAAGCCATACTTCCGAGGACACACTTTGATGCTCGGGGCGGCCTTTGCCGGAGTAAAAATTCCGGAGATGGTTTCATGCCACCCTGCGACATGGGAAAGGCTGCCGCAGTCCGTCAAAGATAAATACGACGTGCGGATCCATAAGGATTATGATTGGTCCAATGGCGACCATCAGGGACACCCGACCACCAAGGAGAGCGCATGAGCAAAACAATCGCAGAGAGGGCGGCCATCCGCGAGATCGTGCAGGCCATCAGCCGCGCTGAGACTGTCGGGAAACGCCTACGCCACAGCCTCATGGGGCGCGCATACACCATCCGGAACCACGATGCCGACATCGTGGAACTCGAGATAATTCCTCACCTCCGCCGTGCGCTGATGCATCTCCCCGGGGCCACACGCCGACCCTCGACCGAACTTGCGAATTTGCGCAAACTCAATGCTTCGTCAAATCACAGACAATCACCCTCATCCCTATGATCACTCCCGCGGACTACCACGGCACTCTCAAGGCTCGAAAATCCCCATGAGAGTGCTGTCACTCTCACGGACTATCACCCCCCCTTCGGGGGGGTGTGATAGTCCAAGGGAGCCGTGAGAGTGACAAGCAAAAGCACTCTCATGGCGCCGTGAGAGTAAATCCAACAGGGGAAACCAAACCCCACCCCAAAATGAGGCCACGGCGGC
>JACSRX010000041.1 GCA_014879535.1 Chthoniobacterales bacterium | reverse complement strand
GCAATCCCTGACAGCACCAAGAGGCGGTTCATTGGAGCCATCCTGATAGCCGAACCAAGAGTCCAGTCAAGAAAGCGCGCTCTATGGTGCTCCGGTCAGTTTTCGCAGGATAGTCTCCTCCTCGGCTTTCAACTCCGAGGGAAACCGGTCACCCATGCCATTGAAAAAGTCGTCGTTGGAGTGCACCTGTTCGGCGAGGCGTTCCCGGTCCTCGGACATGAGTTCGGCGAAACGTGTTTCGGGGAAGGCCAGACCTTCCCAATGGAGGTCGCCGTGGCGGGGCACGGTGCCGAGCGGGCTGTCGGTTCCGCCGGCATTGCCTCGGCAGCGCCCGACGATCCAGAGCAGCACGCGCAGGTTTTCGCCGAAGCCGGGCCACATGAATTTTCCGTTGCGGTCCTTGCGGAACCAGTTGACATGGAAAATGCGGGGCTTGTGCGCGCCGAATTTGGCGCCCATGTCGATCCAGTGGCGGAAGTAGTCGCCGATGTGGTAGCCGCAGAAGGGCAGCATGGCCATCGGGTCGCGGCGCAGCGCGCCGACCTGGCCCTCGGCGGCGGCGGTCTGCTCGGAACTCAGGGTGGCGCCGACGAAGGTTCCGTGGTTCCAGTCGCGCGTCTCGAAGACGAGCGGGATGTCGCTCATGCGGCGTCCGCCGAAGATGAACGCGTCGATCGGCACACCGTCGGGGTTTTCCCACTCGGGGTCGATGCACGGGCAGTTTCCCGCCGGGGCGGTGAACCGGGCGTTCGGATGCGAGGAGGGTTTGCCGCAGCCGGGGGTCCAATCCTCGCCGAGCCAGCTGACCAGATGCTCGGGCGGTTCGTCGGTCATGCCCTCCCACCACACGTCGCCGTCGTCGGTGAGGGCGCAGTTGGTGAAGATGCTGTCGCGGCGGCAGGACTCCATCGCGTTGGGATTGGTCTTGCAGGAGGTGCCGGGGGCCACGCCGAACCAGCCGGCCTCGGGGTTGATCGCGCGAGGTTTTCCGTCCGGTCCCGGCTGGATCCACGCGATGTCGTCGCCGACGGTGGTGACCTTGCAGGAGTCGAGCGCCTTCGGGGGCACGAGCATGGCGAAATTCGTCTTGCCGCAGGCGCTGGGGAACGCGGCGGTGACGTAGCTCTTCTTCCCGTCGGGGGTCTCGAGGCCGAGAATGAGCATGTGTTCGGCCATCCAGCCTTCGTCGCGTCCGATGACCGAGGCGATGCGGAGGGCGAGGCATTTCTTGCCGAGCAGGGCGTTGCCGCCGTAGCCGCTGCCATAGCTCATGATGAGGCGCTCCTCGGGGAAGTGGGTGATGAAGGTGTTGTCCGGATCGCACGGCCATGCCACGTCGGGGCGCCCGTCGAGCGGATAGCCGACCGAGTGGAGGCATTTGACGTAGAACCCGTCGGCGCCGAGCACGTCGAGCACGCGCTGCCCGATGCGGGTCATGATGCGCATGTTGACCACGACATAGGGTGAGTCGGTGATTTCTACGCCGATGCGAGCGATCTTCGAGCCGACCGGCCCCATGCTGAAAGGGATGACATACATTGTCCTTCCGCGCATGCAACCGCGGTAGAGGCCGGCCATCTTCTGCTTCATGGCGGCGGGATCCTCCCAATTGTTGGTCGGACCGGCATCGTCTTTCGAGCGGCTGCAGATGAAGGTGCGGCGCTCCACGCGGGCGACATCGCGGGGATCGGAGCGGACGAGGAGGCTGTTCGGGCGTTTCTTCTCGTCGAGGCGGATGGCAGAGCCCGAGTCGACCATCAACTGGCGCAGGCGCCGGTCTTCCTCCTGCGACCCGTCGCACCAGACAACCTTGTCGGGTTGGCAGAGCGCGCGGACATCCTCGACCCATGAGAGCAAGTCCTTGTGGCGGGTGGGGGGAGGATTGGTTTCCATGATGGTCGGCATACTGCTCCCGGAAGAAGGGTATTAGCAATGCTAATAGATTGCCGGGCCGACCGGTTGCCGGACCATGTCCCTGCAGGTAAGGTCTGGCCGCCCATGCGGTCGTCCTTTCTCGTCTTTTTCGCGGCGGTCTTCGTCGTTTATTTTGCGATCCAAGCCTTCCTTTTCCTGCGTGGTTGGCAGGCTTTGGAGTGGTGCCGCCGTTGGCGTCCGGCCTTCGCCGTGGTGTTCTGGTTCCTGGCGCTGGCCTTCGTTGCAGGGCGCAATTTGGAGAACATGGCCGTCACGCCGGTTTCCACGGCGCTGATCTGGATCGGGGCCTTTTGGTTCGCCCTGATGTATTACCTCTTTCTCGGCGCGCTGGTTCTGGGGGTCGCGGGAAGTCTGCTGCGGCGCTTGGGATGGTTGCCGGAGGCATGGTTGGGAAATTGGCCAAGGACGAAATTCCTCGCCTCGGCCGCCTTGGTTGCCTCGGCGGGCGTTCTGGTTGCGTGGGGCCATTGGAATGCGCTGCATCCGAAGATCGTGCGGATGGAGGTTTCCTTGCCCGCGATGGAGGGCGCCCCCGCCGAGTTGCGCGTGGTGGCTGCCGCCGACATGCATCTCGGCACGCTTGTGACACGGGCGCGGGTCAAGGGCTGGGTCGAGATGATCAACGCGCTGGAGCCCGACGTGATTTTGCTGCCCGGGGATGTGATCGACGAGGATCTGGCCCCGGTGATCAAGCACGACCTCGGGAAGTTTCTGCGGGAGCTGCAAGCGCCGCTCGGCGTTTATGCCGTCACCGGCAATCACGAATACATCGGCGGAGTGGAGGAGGCGGTGGATTATCTCGAGGATCACGGCATCCGGGTGCTGCGCGACCGTGCGGTGCCGTTGGCCGGCGGGGTGGTCTGGCTGGCGGGCCGGGAGGACGCAAGCATTGCGCGCTTCCAGCAGCAGCGGCGTGCAGCGCTGCGGGAAATTCTGGAGGGGATCCCCCCCAAGGCGGCGGTCATGGTGATGGACCACCAGCCGGTGGTCTTGGAGGAGGCGGCCGCAGCGGGGGCAGCGGTGCAGGTCTCCGGTCACACGCACGACGGGCAGCTCTGGCCGAACAAGCATATTGTGCGCGCGATGTTCGGCATCAGCAGCGGCCGCGGAGAGGTTGGCGGCATGCCCTTCTACGTGCTTCCCGGTCTCGGCACATGGGGGCCGCCGGTGCGCGTGGGCAACCGTCCCGAGATTCTGGACCTCACGCTCCGGTTCGACGGCGCCCCGTGATTTTTTGAACGCCCAAAGTGCGGCGTTGTCGAATTCTCGGACGCGGCAGGGCCGCGTCCGGCGTGATCGAGTTGAAGCAGCATGATCAAGGTCAGCAACCTCAGGAAACATTTCGGGACAAAGGCGGCCGTGGACGGCGTCTCCTTCGGCTTGGAAAAGGGGGAGATTCTCGGGTTCCTCGGTCCGAACGGCGCGGGAAAATCCACCACGATGCGGATTGTCACAGGCTTCCTTCCGCCGACGGCCGGTGAAGTCCGGATCGGGCAGTTCGATGTCGAGGACCACCCCGTCGAGGCGAAGCGCCTGATCGGCTATCTTCCGGAGAACGCCCCGTGCTACAGCGACATGACCGTGCGGGGGTTTCTCAGATTTTGTGGCGAGGCGCGGGGTTTGCAGGGCACGGCGCTGGGGGGAGCCGTGGACCGCGCCATCGCCACATGTTTCCTCGAACCGGTGGTGCACCAGAACATCGACACCCTTTCCAAGGGTTACCGCCACCGCACCTGCCTGGCGCAGGCCATCCTCCACGACCCGCCGGTGCTGGTGCTTGATGAACCCACCGACGGTCTTGATCCGAACCAGAAGCACGAGGTTCGCGCCCTCATACGGCGCATGGGGCGCGACAAGGCGATTGTTTTCTCCACCCACATCCTCGAGGAGGTGGAGGCGGTGTGCACGCGGGCGATCATCATCGACCGGGGACGGATCGTGGCGAACGGGACGCCGGAGGAGTTGAAGCAGCGCGCGCCCGGCGCGGGCGCCGTGGTGGTGCGCGTCGCGGGGGCGCGGGGTTCCGTCTTGAAGGCCGTTCTGGAAAGGCTTGATGGCCGCGCCGGTGTTGTGGTGGTGGAGGAGACTCCCGCGGTGCTGCGCGTCCTTCCGAATGACTCCGCCGAGGCACACAGGATTGCCGGCAGGATCCACGAGATCTCCATCCGTGAGAAATGGATGCTGGAGGAATTGCGCGTCGAGGACGGGAGGCTCGACGATGTGTTCCGCTCCATCACGCTGCCCGACAGCGCGCCACGACAGGAACCATGAAAGGTTATCTGGGCAGCATCTGTTCCGTGGCAAAGCGTGAGTTGGCCGGCACGGTCTCCTCGCCCGTGGCCTTCGTGTTCGTGGTCATCTTCCTCCTTCTCGCCGCATTCTTCACATTCATGATCGGCGGGTTCTTCGAGCGCGGGCAGGCGTCCTTGCTGTCATTCTTCGGCTGGCATCCATGGCTCTATCTTTTCCTCGTCCCGGCTGTCGGGATGCGCATGTGGGCTGAGGAGCGGCGCTCCGGCACGATCGAGCTTCTCCTCACGCTGCCCCTGACCACATGGCAGGCGATTTTCGGGAAGTTTGCAGCCTACCTGGTCATCATCGCGGCGGCGCTCCTGCTGACATTCCCGGTCTGGATCACGGTGAACTTTCTCGGATCACCCGACAACGGGGTGATCCTTGCCGGCTATCTCGGCAGCCTTCTCCTCGGGGCCTCCTACCTTGCGGTTTCGTCCTTCACCTCCTCCCTGACCCGCAACCAAGTTGTGAGCCTCATCCTCTCGGTGGTGATCTGCTTTTTCCTCATCCTCTGCGGATGGCCGCCCGTGTTGAACCTTCTCGATCGCGTGCTCAGTCCGGCTGTCGTGGAGTTTGTCGCCGCATTCAGTGTCATGACGCATTTCGAGAGCATCCAGCGCGGCGTGCTCGACATCCGCGACCTCGCATTTTTCGCATCCCTGATCCTCTTTTTCCTTTTTGCCACGCATGCCGTGCTGCGCGCCCGGCGTGCCGGATGACGGACCATGAAGCACCGCAGGTTTGAAACGCCCCTTTACGCCGTGGCCGGCTTGGCTGCGATGTTCGTGCTGCTCGTGGCGGTCAATGTCCTCGTATCGCAGTTCAAGTGGCGTGGCGATCTCACCGCGGACCGCGTCTTCACTCTGAGCGACGGGACGAGGAAAATCCTCGCCGGGCTGTCCTCGCCGGTGCAGGTGCGCTTTTACGCGTCGCAGAGCGACGAGGCCATGCCGATGGGGCTCAAGAATTACGCGCAGAATGTCGATGACCTCCTCGATGCCATGAGGCAGGCCTCCGGCGGCAAGCTGAGCGTCCAGCGCCTCGACCCGAAGCCGGATTCCGATGCCGAGGATTCTGCGCGCTTGGACGGTGTGGACCCGCAGGTCTTCCCGAACGGGGACCGGATTTACCTCGGGCTCGGTTTCACCCAGCTCGACCGCAAGACATCGCTGCCATTCCTCGCCCCCGACCGCGAGCGGCTTCTGGAATACGACATCGCCCGTGCGATCAGCGCGGTCACGACGGAGGAGAAGCCCATCATCGGTCTGCTCACGCCCCTTCCGACCAGTGCACCGCCGTCGATGATGCAGATGGCAGAGCGGCCTCCTTCACCGGCCGTGTTCTTCGACGAGCTGCGCCGATCCTTCGAGTTGAGGGAGATTCCGTTCGCGGCGGAGGAGATTTCCTCGGACATCAAGACCCTGCTCGTCGTCCATCCGCATGACATTTCCGAAGCGACGCAATACGCCATCGACCAGTTCATTCTGCGAGGCGGAAGGCTCGTGGCATTCCTCGACCCGATGTGCGTGATGGACGTGCCGCCGGGTGGCCCGATGATGGGAATGACCCCGCCGAGTTCCTCCACGCTCTCGAAACTTCTGCCCGCATGGGGAGCGGAATTCACGGCCTCCGCGGCGGTGGTGGACATGCAGAATGTCGGCACCACCCGGCGCGGGCGTGCGCCAGGGCTCCTGGCTCTCGGGCCGGATTCCCTGAACCGTGACAGCATCGTGACCGGCGGCGTGGACAGCCTGCTGATGGCCATGGCCGGCGCCTATCGTGGGGGAACGCCCGAGGGGATCACGAAGACGGCATTGATCCGTTCTTCGGCGCAATCCGAAATGTCGGACCCCGGCTTCATCCAGTCTTCACCCCAGGAGGTCGAAAGGAACTTCAAGCCGACCGGCGAGGAATATGCGTTGGCCGTGGAACTTGAAGGCCGTTTCAGGACGGCTTTCCCGCAGGGCAAGCCCCGCACGGTGAGGGAGGGAGAGGTCGCCTTGCCCAACGCGGCGGAATCGTCCGACCCGGATGCGCCGACGGGACTGAAGGAATCGGCCGAGCCGACGACGATCTATCTTGTGGGCGATGCGGACATGCTCTTCGATCCGCTGGCCGTGGCGGAACTGACAACACCCTTCGGCCGTCCGGTGCTGGTCCCGGCGAACGGCAACATCGACCTGGCGCAGTCCATGGTCGAGCAACTGGCCGGCGGCGATGCATTGGCCTCCGTGCGCAGCCGTGCATCGCGGGACCGTCCCTTCACCGTGGTCCGGAAGATGCAGGCGGAGGCGGAGGCCAAGTTCCGCGACAAGATTGCCGAGCTGGAGCGCGGGCTTCAGGAGACGCAGGTCCGGCTGGCCGAGCTCGAGCGGAGCAAGGATGCCGGGCAGCAGTCCATCCTCACGCCCGAGCAGCAGGAGGAGATCAAGGCCTTCCGTGCGAAGGAGGCGGAAGCCAAGCGCGAGTTGAAGGAAGTTCGCCGCACGCTGCGCCGCGAGGTCGAGGCGCTCGAGCAGGGCGTGAAATGGGCGAACATCCTCGCGATGCCGCTGCTTGTGGCGGCGGCGGGTCTGGCCATCGCGGTTTACCGCCATCGCCGGCAGCGTGCCCGTTGATGATGAAGGCTCCGAGGTTTCTCCTTCTGCTCCTGGCCGCCGCGGCGCTTGCCGTGGCGGCATGGTATGTGCACAGGCGCGATGCGGATGCCTGGGAGACGCAGGTTTTGCCGGCGGGGTCCGTGCTGCTTGGTGGATTTCCGGCGAATGATGTCACCGTGGTCCGGCTCCGCGGTCCCGGGGGGAGCGTGACACTGCGCCGGGGGGAACAGGGG
>JACSRX010000001.1 GCA_014879535.1 Chthoniobacterales bacterium | reverse complement strand
GCGCCCCACCGCCGGCAGCACGCCGCAAATGCCGCCGCGCATCCGGCACCGGTTTGCCGCGGTTGGCCGAGAAGCCGCGGAAATCATGCTTTCCAACCAGCACACGCGCGGCCCGGCGGAGCAACGCGGGGTCCGGAGGCGGGTGAACCAGCCACGCGCGGCCGGCCCAGTGCGGAGGAAGCACGCTCCCCGTCCAGAGCAAATATTCGTAGGTTTTCCCCGACGCGGAGTAACGGGCGTGGAAATCCTCCGGTGCGCGCGAACAGGCGAGCACACGCACGGCGGGCGGAAGCATGGCATTCAACGCCCGGAGCCAGAACTGCGGCGCGCCGCGGCCGGCCGGCACATCGGCATGCGCCACCTGGCCCAGCGCATGGACTCCGGCATCCGTGCGGCCGGATCCCTGCACGGAAACACGATGCCCCCCGGCCAACCGCGACACCGCCTCCTGCAGCACATCCTGCACGGCACCCCCGCCGGGCTGGCTCTGCCAGCCCCGGAAGCAGGCGCCGTCATACGCGAGCGTCAGCCTAAGTCGCATGGCATGCGGTCGAGCCAGCTTTGCAGGAGGATCTGCGCGGCCACCTGATCCACGACACCGCGCTGGTCGCGGGCCTTGCGTCCGCTCTCCCGGAGGGCGCGCTGCGCCGCCATGGTCGTCAGGCGCTCGTCCCACAAATCCACGGGGCAATCCACCCGGCCGCGCAAAGCCTCGGCGAATGTCTTCGCCGCCTCCGCCGCCGGACCCGAGCTGCCGTCCATGTTGCGAGGCAGCCCCACGAGGACACGGGACGGCCGGATTTCGCCGACGGCGGCGACGACGGCCTCGAGCGAATCCGCGCCGCCGGGCAGCGTCTTCCACGGATGGGCGAGCATGCCGAGTTCGTCGCTCACCGCCACGCCGGTGCGCGCGGCCCCGAGATCGACGGCCATGACGCGGTTCATAAAGGAAGTTGAGGGTTGAGGGTTGATAGTTGAGGGGAAAGACAGGAGAAGCGGAAGAATGATCGCATGGCGCGGTTTGTGGGTCTCTCAACTCTCATCGCTCAACCCTCAACTTCACTGCAGTTCCTCCGGCATGCGCGTCACGAGCTTCTTGATGTTCTCCGCCTCGCTGCGATGGCACACGAGCAACGCATCCGGCGTGTCGATGACGATCAGATCATTCACGCCGACCAAGGCAACCTGCTTGCCGCCCGGGGAGAACACGATGTTGCCCGTGGCGTCCTGAACGGCGAGCGGTCCGTTGGCGGTGTTGCCCGCCTCGTGCTGCGGAAGATACTTGGCCACCGCAACCCAGCTCCCCACGTCGTCCCAGTCGAAGCCGGCCTCGAGCTCCAGCACGCGCGCGGCCTTTTCCATGACGGCGTAGTCCACCGAGATCTTCGGCAGCTTCGGGAAATCCGAGGCAAGCAGCGCGGGCATGTCGTCGGTCGTGCGCATGCGCTCGACGAATGCCGCCAACTCCGGCGCCTGCCGTCCCAGTTCCCCGGTGATGGCCGCCACGGACCAGATGAACATCCCCGCATTCCAGCGGAAGTTCCCCTGCCGGATGAAGGATTCCGCGGTGGCGGGATCGGGTTTCTCGCGGAAGCATTTCACCTCGTGGATCGCGGGCTCTTCGCTGTTGATGCGGTCGCCCTGCTCGATGTAGCCGAACCCCGGGCACGCCCAGGTCGGCCTGATGCCGATGGTCAGCAGCGCGCCGGTTTCCGCGGCGGCACGCGCCCCGGCCAGCAAATCACGGCGGAAGGCCGCGGCATCCCGGATCCGGTGATCCGCCGGAAGCACCGCCATCACGGCCTGCGGGTCGCGGCGCAGGACCAAGCCGACCCCGAGGGCGACCGCGGGGGCGGTGTCGCGCTTGGCCGGTTCCGCAACAATGTTCCCCGGCGGGACTCCCGGGCACGCCTCGCGCACAGCGGCCTCCTGCTCGCGGTTGGTGAGGATGAAGACACGCTCCGGCGGCACCGCATCGCCGAGGCGCCCGATCGTTTCCTCGAGCATCGTCTTCCCGGAAAACAACCGGAGCAGTTGCTTCGGACGCGCACGGCGGCTGCACGGCCAGAAACGCTCCCCGCTCCCCCCGGCGAGGATCAGGACATGAAGGTCACACGACATGCGGACATGAGACGATTTTGCGCGGGGCGGCGCAATCCCTCGCATCGGATTTTGTGCACAGCGCCTCCGGTTACGGTTGCCACAGGATGCGTCGTGGGTTATGGGTTTCGCGTATGGCACCCCTCTTGGACAGATTTTCACGCAACCTCTCCGCCACCTCGGTGGCTGCGGCCGCTGAAATGGCCGTGGGCGTCGGGGCCGGTCTTCTCGTGGCCGACCAACTCGGCAAGGGCACCCGTCAGCGGCTCGGCTTGGTGGCCCTCATCGCAGGACTGGCCGCCACGGTCCCCCTGCTCATCGGGGCCGGCGTGCGCGTGAATCGCGAGCTCGGCGAAGGACGGCGCACCAAGCGCCGCCTCGAGACGATCCGCCACGACTCCGGGTTCTCCGACGACGGCGACTTCTATTGATCCCTCCCCCGATCGTCCTCGCCTCCGCGTCGCCACGCCGGCGCGAGTTGCTGCAATCCGCCGGCATCGACTTTGTCGCGGTGCCCGCGGGTGGCGCGGAAATCGACGATGCCAGCTTGGGCTGCACCGGGCTTGTGATGGCCAACGCCAGGGCCAAGGCGCTCGAGGTCGCCTCCGCCCGCCCCCGGGAGATCGTGCTCGGTGCGGACACGCTCGTCTGGCTCGACGGTCGTCCGCTGGGCAAGCCGGCCGACCTTGACTCCGCCCGGGACATGCTTGCGGCCTTGTCAGGACGCATCCACGAGGTGGTGACCGGCGTGCATGTCGTCCGGCTCGACCCGCTCCGCCAGATCGAGTTCCACGAGACGACGCGCGTGCGCTTCCGCATGCTTGATGACGCCGTGATCGGGGATTACCTCGCGCGCGTGGACGTTCTGGACAAGGCCGGCGCCTACGCCCTGCAGGAACACGGAGGGATGCTGGTCGAATCGGTCGAGGGCAGCCGCTCGAATGTCGTCGGGCTGCCGCTCGAGCGGACACTCGCAGCCTTGCGGCACTTCGCAGAAGGACTACCTTGAGGTCATGAGCGCGACCACCCACCGCGGCCGGATCGTCGATATCCCCAACAAGCGGATTTTCCCCGGAATCCTCGAGGTGCAGGACGGAAAAATCACGGCCGTCCGCGAGGATGCCGGAGTGACCGAACAAAGCTTCCTCTGCCCGGGTTTCATCGATGCCCACGTCCACATCGAGAGCTCCATGCTCACACCGCCGGAGTTCGCGCGCATCGCCGTGGCCCACGGCACGACGGGCACCGTGTCCGACCCGCACGAGATCGCCAATGTGCTCGGAATCGACGGCGTGCGCTACATGCAGGAGCAGGCCGCCCGCACCCCGTGCAAGATCCATTTCGGGATCCCGTCCTGCGTGCCGGCGACGAATTTCGAGACCGCCGGCGCCACCATGGGACCCGAAGCGATCGAGGAACTCTGCCGGGACAAATCGCTCCTCTACCTCTCGGAAATGATGAACTTCCCGGGCGTGATCCACCGTGACCCCGAGGTGATGAAGAAACTCGGGATCGCCAAGGCCCACGGGAAGCGCATCGACGGGCATGCACCCGGAGTGCGCGGGGACGACCTCAAGGCCTATGTCGCGGCCGGGATCGAAACCGACCACGAGTGCTTCCGCATCGACGAGGCGCGCGAGAAGCTTTCCCTGGGCCAGAAAATCCTCATCCGCGAGGGCTCGGCCGCCAAGAATTTCGCGGAACTCTGGCCGCTTCTCGGCGAGCACCCGGAGTCCTGCATGCTCTGCAGCGACGACAAGCATCCCGACGACCTGATGGAAGGCCACATCAACCTGCTCTGCGCCCGCGCCGTCGCGCACGGCGTGCCGGCATTCGACGTCCTCCGCGCGGCGTGCGTGAATCCCGTCCTCCACTACGGACTGCGCTGCGGGATGCTCCGCCCCGGCGATCCTGCGGATTTCATCCGCCTCCGCGATTTGTCCCGCTTCGAGGTGCTGGAGACATGGATCGACGGGGAATGCGTGGCACGCGACGGCAAGTCGCTCCTGCCGCGGTCGAAATCGCCGCGCGCCAACCGCTTCCATGCGGGTCCGAAACAACCGGCCGACTTCGCCGTGCGGGCCGGCGCGGGGATGCTCCGGGTCATCGAGGCGCTGGACGGACAGATCATCACGGGCGCCGGCGAGGCCCCTCCCCTCGTCCGCGACGGCTTCGCCGTCGCCGATCCGGCGCAGGACGTGCTGAAGATCGCGGTGGTCAACCGCTACGCCGACGCCCCTCCCGCCGTCGCCTTCGTCCGGGGCACCGGACTCAAGCACGGCGCCATCGCCTCCAGCGTGGCCCACGACTGCCACAACATCGTGGCGATCGGCACCTCGGATGAGGATCTCGCGCGCGCGGTCAACCTGCTCGTCGCCAACGAGGGCGGCATCAGCGTGGCCGGCCCCGGAAACATCGACGACGTGCTGCCGCTGCCGGTGGCCGGACTGATGAGCGACGGCTACGCGGAGGATGCGGCCGAAGGCTATGCGCGGCTGACCGCCAAGGCGAAGGAACTGGGCAGCACGCTCCACGCGCCGTTCATGACGCTCTCTTTCCTCGCCCTGCTGGTCATCCCGGCGCTCAAGCTCAGCGACCTCGGTTTGTTCGACGGCACGAAGTTCGAGTTCGTGCCCGTGTTTGAGGACGATCCGGCCGCCCCGCAGGCCGGCTGACACCTTGGGGCGGTTTAAGAAATACCGTGGCCATCGACAAAACCGCTCGGTAGGGGCGCGTGGCCTCACGCGCCCGAGGTCGGCTGAGGCCAGCCAACCCTACCGTCTTCGGAAAAATGGACTATGACATTTCTTAATCCGCTCTATTCCCCCTCCGTCCGGCGCTCGAGAGCCACGGTCTCGAAGCGCGTGTATTCCTTCATGAACATGAGGGGGATGTCCCCGATCGGGCCGTTGCGCTGCTTGGCGATGATCAGTTCCGCCTTGCCCGACAGTTCCGCCCTCGCATCCTCGTCATCCTCGTAAACCTCCGGGCGCACCAGCAGCGCCACGAGGTCGGCATCCTGCTCGAGCGAGCCCGACTCGCGCAGGTCGGACATGCGGGGCTTGCCCCCGCCGCGCGCTTCCGGCTGGCGGTTCAACTGGGCGAGCACGATGACCGGGATCTTCAGCTCCTTGGCCAGCGCCTTGATGCCGGAGGAAATCTCGGAAATCTCCTGCTGCCGGTTGTCCTGCCCCCGGCGGGAGGTCGAGCGGCAAAGCTGCAGGTAGTCGATGGCGATCAGCTCGACGCCGTTCCGGTCGCGCATGCGGCGCGCGCGGGCCCGCAGATCGACGATCGACAGGCTCGGCGTGTCGTCGATGTAGATTTGGGCCTCGCTCAGGGCGGCGGCGGCGTCGTTGATCTTGCCGTGCTCCGAGCGCGCCAGCATGCCGGAGCGGATCTTCTTCATGTTGACGCGTGCGCGGGAGCAGAGCATGCGCTGCACGAGCTGCTGGGTGCTCATCTCGAGGCTGAACACACCCACCGGCTTCGGTTCCCTGTGGTCGAGCGCGACGTGCTCGACGATGTTCATGGCGAGGGCGGTTTTGCCCATCGAGGGGCGCGCCGCGATGATGATCATTTCGCCCGGATGCATGCCGTCGGTCATCTGGTCGAGATAGTGGAACCCTGTGGGCAGGCCGCTGATGGCCCCCTTCTGCTCGAACATCTTCTCGATGTTCTTCAGGGCCTCGAACACCTCGTCGCGCATGCCGAGCGCGGTCTCCTTGATGCGCGCCTCGCCCACGCTCAGGATCTCGCGTTCGACATCGTCGAGCAGCTCCTTCACGTCGCCCTGCTCCTCGTAGCAGCGTGATGCCGAGCCGGTGCAGGCGAGGATCATGCGGCGGAGGAGGTATTTCTCGCTGACGATCTCCAGGTAATGCAGGGCGTTGGCCGCCGTGGGGACGTAGCCGGCCAGTTCGGTCACCGCCCCGGGGCCGCCCACCGCGTCGAGCAACGCGAGGTCGCGCAGACGGTTGGTCAGGGTGATGACATCGATCTGCTGGTTGGCCGTCCACATTTCGACCATCACGCGGAAGATGCTCCCGTGGGCCGGCGAATAAAAAGCATCCTCGCCGATCTTGTCCGCACAGTCCGTGATCACCTCGCGCGGGGAAAGCAGGGCCGAGGAAAGCAGCGCCTTCTCGGCCTCGACGGACTGCGGTAGCGCACGATGCGCATCCGTCACCGCCGCCGCGGACGGTGCGCCGTTGCGTTTCGATCCGGCTGCACGCCGCGGGGCCGCGGAGGTGCCGGTGAGATCTGCCGGAGGTGTCATGGATGAAGCAACCGCGCCAACCGGAAGCCACCGGCGGAACGCGGGGCGGCATTATGCGGCGGGAAACACCGCAGGGTCAAATGCCCGGACCTCGGAGCCGGAAAAATATTTCGCCGCGACAAGCGGAGCGCCCGCTTCAGCCCAAAGTTGAAGAATATGTGCCGCTTACGCGGGGTTTGGGGGGACTATTCCGCAAGCCCCCTCATTCTCTCATCCCTCAACTCTCAACCCTCAACTTCTGTTTTCAGGCCTCCTCGGAGGTCTCTTTCTTCGCCGAACGGCGGCCCTTGGGCTTCTCCTCAATCTCCTCCTCCCCGTCGGCAGGCTTCGCATTCTTGGCCGTGACGGTGAGCTTGAGAGTGGCATGCACTTCGGGATGGAGGCGCACTTCGACTTGGAATTCGCCCGTCTCCTTGATGGGACGCTCCAGGGAGATGCGGTGCCGGTCGAGATCATGCCCTGTCTCGGAGTGGACGCGCTCGGCGATGTCCTTGGCGGTGACGGAACCGAAGGCCTTGCCCGCCTCGCCGGTTTCCAGCACGAAGGCCAGCTTGAGCTTGCCAAGGCGGCGACCTAAATCATTGGCCTCGTTGAGTTCCTTCGCCTCGCGCTCGGCCCGGCGGGCCTTGAGGGAGTTGGTCATCCGCAGGCTGGCCGGAGTGACTTCATGGGCCATGCCGCGGGGAATGAGAAAGTTGCGGGCGTAGCCACGGCGGACTTTCACCACATCGGCCTCGGCGCCAAGGCTGGGAATGTGCGTGGTCAGGATGATTTCAGTGTGGGACATGGTCGGGAATCAGGTTTAAGCGGACCCCAACAATGTTCCGAAACCACCTTGGGTGTCAATGCCTCATTCTTTGCCGGGCCATGCACCCTGCTCCACCCGGCAGAGACAGCTCACCTAAGGAAATCATGACAGACCTCCGTTCTTCCCTGCAAAATCCCTCGACATGGAAAGGCTGGGCATACACAAACGGGTTTTGGCCCAAGAATCTCCCCTGCCCTCAAGCCATGCCCCTGCCCATCCAGAACGGTCGTAGCGATCCTGGAGCTTCGGACTCCTTGGTCAACTGTCCGTATCGGCTGCGGAAATTGGCTTACCGCGCCTTCCTGTCTATCAATATCATAACAGCCTCTCGTTTCTCTGCTATATGCGTCATGATGCCATTATTGTAGTATGCGTCGTGACGCATACTATACGTTAGGCATTATTTGCACATGGACATGTCAGCATCCAAAATTGCTGCGATAGCTTTTGGAATACTTCAAGGAAGTCTGGCCGCGATCGTGGTTGTCGGGTGTATTCTTATTGGAGGGAATGCGCCATCACTCCAAGTGATAATAATAGTTGTCGGAATTTGCATCGTTGGCGGTGTTGCTCTGTGTGTAGCACTCGCTCCGGCAAGAATTGCATGGAATAGCAAAGAATTAACCATAAAACGAGCCTGGGGAATCGAAACCACCTATTCATGGAACGAACTTGTCGGAATAAGTTCATATGGAGTGACATTCGGCATTTGTTTCCTGCAATTTACCGGACATCGTATTATTTATATTGGGTCATATGGATTTGCAGCAGGCGATTGGAAAGGATTCCAGAAATGGCTGCGCCAGAGATTTGATGACAGGGTAAGCCCTGTGCCTCGTTTGTAGCATGATTGAAATCGTCAAAGGCGAAGACCAATGAACAGAAAGGCGCCTAACCATTCGGATCAGCCAACCTCGCTGCGCTCGGCGGCTGTCCTCGAGCGTTCGGCAAAATAATGAAACGCATCCTCGTATTGCTGCTTCTCTTGCCGGTCACAGTCCATGCTTGGTCAGGATTTGCTGAGACGCAGTCGGGATCGCTGGAGAATGTCATTCTGGCAGCCATGATTGTCGTCGTAGCTGCGCTTGTTCCAGTTCTTGCGATTGGAGGTTTCGCACAGTTGGGTTTTTGGGCTCTCGCTCAGCCATTCCTGAGCGTTACCTGCGCTCTTTTGGTTGGAAAAGCATTCCATCAAGCGAATTCCGGATGGATTAAACCAGTAGGTTTTGGCATCGGGGTTTACGCTCTGCTCACCTTAGTCACCAATTTCATTGGCCTACGCTTTCTACATGGATGATAGCAAGCCGAACCAGGCGGTGGACTCAACGGCTACCCGCGTTACGTCTCCAGCTTCCTCGCTTCGCTTGGGGCAAGAGCCGCGCCACGGGCAGCCGTGAGTTGGCCTGACCCCGGAAGTGGGACACATCAAAACTAAAGTTCTGCTGAATCAACCTGATCGTTCATGCGGGTTCCGGGCATGGTGACACTGCTGTGAATCCGGCCTCGGCCTCCCACCAAACAAGACGCCTGAGCCTTGTCCGACAGGGCAGCTCAAACGTCCGCCAAGCGGACGGGGGAGAACAGTTCGGTCCGCAGCCGGGTTTCCAGAGCCGCGGGTTTGTCGAGCGGGGCCAGCGGACCGCACCCTTCGAGCAGTCTCAGGTCCTTGCCAGCCTCCTGGGGGGCGGCAGTTTCTTTGGTGCCGGGCCACCAGACTTGGACCGGCGCGCAGACCTCTTCCAGCCGGGGAAGCGCCTCGGTCTGGAAACGTCCTGAAAGCATGCGCTGGATCGCCCAAGCCGCCCCGTATTGCCGGGCGAAGGAGGCATAGACCGAAACCGGCTCGGACAAGTCGAGCGGAGGTCCGTCACTGCGGCGCGACTCCAGCCAGCGGGCGATGTCCGCCGGTCTCGACAGGTGCATGGCATACAGCCAGCGGCGCCCGTTGCGGGTCCATGCCGCCAAGCGCAAGGCGGGAGCCACCCATCCATTCAGCCATCGCTCGCTGCCCGACGGATGGAAGAGGAAAAGCCGGGCCGGCCATTCCGGATGCTTCGCGGCCGCCAAACATGCCAGGGCCGCCCCGATCCCCGAGGCCACGATGACGGGTCTCCGGCCCCCGCAGGTCGCGCGGCAGAATTCGTGCAGGCTCTGCGCATGGTCGTCCGGGCGCAGGATGCGGTCCGGTCGCTCGCTCTCGCCGAACCCGATCCAGTCCGGGGCCAGGACCCTGTGGGTTGCCGCGAAGGCGGGATAGATTTTCGACCACTCGTAAGATGCGGCACCCGGGAAGAAGTCGTGGAGGAAGACGATCGGATCGCCCTCGCCGCTGGCGTGGTAAACGATCTGTCCGCGCGTGGTCCGCTGGACGCGCCGCGCGAAGATGGACGGCGAGATGATGTCCGGCAGGGAAGGCTGCGGCATCTGGCGCGACCGGTGGCGCAGGGCGACCACGGCCGCCCCGAGCAGCCCGGCACCGAGCCCCATCCTCAAACCCTTTTTCCAGAAAGCAGCCATGGCGGTTCAGACAAAATCCACCCCGCGCGGGCCGGTTTCAACCCTTCCGATGATGCGGCCGCGCAGGGACTCCGCCACTTTTGCGGCATCGCGGGCCGCGACCACAAGGACCATTCCGACCCCCATGTTGAAAACCCGGAACATTTCCTCCTCACGAACGTTGCCGGCCTCGGCGATGAGACGGAAAAGGGCGGGCACACGAAGAGAACGCCGCACGATCACCGCACGGCACCCCTCCGGAAGCGCGCGCGGCAGGTTGTCCGGCAGTCCGCCCCCCGTGATGTGCGCCGCGGCGTGCAGGGCGCGGCGGGGCACGGAGCGCAGGGCCGGCTCGTAGTTGCGGTGGACGCGGAGCAATTCCTCCGCCACGGTCCCGCGCAGGCCGGGGCAGCGGTCATGCACGCCGAGCTTGAGTTTTCCGAGCAGGACCTTGCGGGCGAGCGTGTAGCCGTTGGTGTGGAGGCCGCTCGACGGCAACGCGACAAGCGCGTCGCCCGCGCGCACCCGGGAGCCGTCGAGGATGTCGGCGCGGCCCGCCACGCCGACGATGCAGCCGACCAGGTCGTAATCCTTCCCATGGTAGAGTCCCGGCATCTGCGCCGTCTCGCCGCCAAGCAGCGCGCACCCGGCATTCCTGCACGCCCGCGCAAGGCCGGCGACCACCCCGGTGAAGACGGCGGGGTCCAATTTCCCGGCACCGATGTAATCGAGGAAGAACAACGGGCGCGCGCCCATCACCGCGATGTCGTTGACGCAATGGTTCACCAGATCCTCGCCCACGGTCGCATGGCGCCCCGCCAGCACCGCGATTTTCAGCTTCGTCCCGACGCCGTCCATGCTCGCCACCAGCACGGGATCCTTCATGCCGGGGAATGCGGCGCGGAACAGACCGCCGAAACCGCCGATGCCCCCGAGCACCCGCGGACCGTGCGTCTTGCGGACGAGGGCCGGAAGGCTGTCCTTGAGGCTGTTGCCGAGATCGACATCGACCCCGGCGCGGGCGTAGGCGGCAGGCTTCCTCTTCATGGCTTCGCTCCGTCGAACAACCCCGGCGCCTCCCCGGTGAAGAAGCCCGCCCGCCGACGCTGGCACTCCATCGAATCCTTGCGCAACCCGGCCTCGACCGGCAGCGGATAGTCGCCCGTGAAGCAGGCCGTGCAGAAGGAATCCAAGGGCCATCCGGTCGCGGCAATCATGTCGTCCACGGAAAGATAGGCCACGCTGTCCACCCCGAGGAAGTCCCGGATCTCCTCCGGCGTCATGCGGTTGGCCAGCAACTCCCCGGGGTCCGGAAAATCGATGCCATAGTGGCAGGGAAAACGGTGCGGGGGGCAGCTGATGCGCAGATGGACCTCGCGCGCCCCGCACTCGCGGAGATTGACGACACGCGCGCGGGCGGTCGTCCCGCGGACGATGGAATCATCGACCACCACCACGCGCTTGCCGCGGACGGCGTCGGCGATGAGGTTCAGCTTCACCCGCACATCGAAGTCGCGGATCATCTGGGAAGGCTGCAGGAACGTCCGTCCGATGTAGTGGTTGCGCACGAAGGCATGCCCGAGCGGCACGCCGCTGGCCTCGGAGTAACCCTGCGCGGCGTAGTTCCCCGAATCCGGCACGGGCACGACCAAGTCGGCCCCGACAGGGTGCACCCGGGCGAGACGGCGCCCCATCTCGACGCGCATCTCGGCGACATTCCCCCCGCCGAGCCTGCTGTCCGGCCGCGCGAAATAGACCAGCTCGAAGATGCAGAAGGCGGAACGTTCCGGCGGGAACGGATGCAGCGAGCGGACACCGCCGCGGTCGATGATGACCGCCTCGCCGGGGGCCACCTCGCGCTCGAATTTCGCGCCGATGAGGTCGAACGCGCTGGTCTCGGACGCCAGCACCCACGCCCCGTCCAGCCGTCCGAGCACCAGCGGACGGAACCCGTGGGGATCGCGCACGCCGACCATGGCGTCGGGGGTGAGCATGACGAGGGAAAAGGCGCCCTTCACCCCGCGCAGGGCGGCCAGCGGCTCGCCGGAGGCGGCTTGGCGCGCAAGAAGATGCAGGATGATCTCGCTGTCCGCAGTGGTTTGGAAAATGGATCCGCCCCTTTCGAGTTCCTCGCAGAGCGGGCCGGCGTTGACGAGGTTGCCGTTGTGCGCGATGGCCAACGGGCCGCGCACGGTATCCGCCACGAGGGGCTGCGCATTGGCGAGCGTGCTGGAGCCGGACGTGGAGTAACGCACATGGCCGATGGCGCGATCCCCCTTCAGCCGTTCCAGGACCGCCGCGTCGAAAACCTGGGACACAAGCCCCATGGCGCGGTGGACATGGAAGGGTTTGCCGGGGCCCTCGCATGTGACGATCCCCGCGCTCTCCTGCCCGCGGTGCTGGAGGGCGAAAAGACCGTAATACGACAGCAGGGCGGCATTCGCGTGGCCGAAGACCCCGAAGACTCCACATTCATGCCTGGGCCTTGTGGAGGATTCTTCGTTCAATGTTCCGGAAAGTCTGGCGCGCAATTTAACGGACCGGCGATTTTTGGCAATGCACCGCTCGCTTGCCCGCGTCCGGCGGCGCGCTCAGGATGACCGGACGATGAAAAAGCGCTACCGTCCGAACGTGGCCGCCATCCTGCAGCGGCCCGGCGGACTCGTGCTCATCGGCCAGAGATCGGATCACCCCGAGTCGTGGCAATTCCCGCAAGGCGGCATCGACCGCGGGGAAACCCCCGAGGAGGCCGTCCGCCGGGAGATTCTCGAGGAGGTGGCCGTGCCCCCCGGGGCGTATCGCATCGCCGCGCGCAGCGGACCCTACCGATACGATTTCCCGGCCGGTCCGGACCGGAGGGGGTTTCACGGTCAGGAACAGCATTATTTCCTCTGCATCCTGCATGATCCCGGCGAACCCGCCATCGACCTCGGGGCGACCTGCGGAGAATTCGCGGCGATCCGCTGGGTCCCGGTGGAGGGGTTCCCCGTGGATCTGGCACCCCCGATGAAGCAAGCCGTTTACCGGGAGGTGCTGCAGAGGCATTTTGCCGGCAAGGATTCGCATTGACTGGCCGGACGCAGACGCTACATTCCTGCGCAAATGCTGAATTTCGGATCACTTGCGGTAGTGGTGGCGGCCCTCCTGGGCACAATATGGTGGGTTTCCCGCGATGACAGTCGCGATTCTTGACCGTTGGAGGCCCCTTTCGTGTCCATCCCCTCCAAACCCATCAAATTGGTCCGCTTCCGCTGGAAACTGCAGGATTTGCCCCCGGAAGCCGCGGATTTTGCCAAACCTTACAAAGTCAGGCAGGCCGAAGACCACGAACTCGACGATGCCTTGGGCGTCGTGAAGGCGAGCTACAACCTCGATCCGGAATGGAGCGGATACGGCAAGCACTTGGATGACTTCGTCCTCCCCGGGCTCAAACGCGCCTTCGGCGACAATGTGCACTGCCTTTTCGTATTCCACGGCAACAGGGTGATCGCCGCCTCGGCCTTTGCACCGGAAACGGAGGATGGAATCCATCTCGTGACCGGCCCCTGCGTGCTGATCGAATACCGCAACCGCGGCATCGGTGGCGCACTGCTCGGCGCGACCCTGAAGGCCCTGCGCGATCTCGGCCTCACCGAAGCCGTCGGCCAGACCCGGCCGCGCACACCATCGGCGAAGTATCTCTTCACCAAGTTCGGGGGGCAGGAAATCGCCCCCCCTCGCTCCCTTCCCGCCGACGCCGACGCGGCGGTGGCGGCCTGATCTCCCCGAAGAAGCGGACTTGCGCTGCCGTCCGGCCCGTGCTGGATTGCTGTTGTATGCTCGAACTGCTGTTCGTCATCGGCTTCCTCGCCTGGCTGGTGATCAGCGCCCTGCAATATCTGGCCCAATTGCCGGCATCCGGGACCCTGTCCGCCGCCGCGATCATGATCCCCCTGATTGCCTGCGTGCGCATGCGCATCCTCGCCCGCGCCGGGGGCCTTGATTTTGTCCGCGGAACAAGGGCCCCGGTCCCCCCGGAACGGTTCTACTGGCCCCTTGTCCGGCACCGACTCGGCTGGCGCACCGCGCTGTCTGCAGCCGTTGCCGGAGCCGTCTGGCCGATGGCATTCACCCATCCCGCCCGGATGGATGCCGCGGGAGGTTCGCTGGGCGGCTGGCTCGCCGGGGCAACCGCCATCGTCACCACGGCCGAGGCGGTCGCCGGCGCGTGGCTTTACGTCAGGGCCTCCCAACGGTTCAACCGCCTGAAACCGGGATTCATCGGATGGATGCGCCGCGGGCTCTACAGGCTCTCGGACAACCATGAATTCCTGAGCGAAGAGCCCCTCCCGCGGCAGAAACGGGAGCGGGAGGCGGTCTATTGACCGAGCGGGGGGACCTTCTTCACCTCAACCGAACCCGTCTCAAGTCCCAACACACCGCCGGCAACCCCCAGGAAGCGATCGGGCGGATCGGTGAAGCAAACATGCAAGCCTCCGGACGGCCCTCCGTTCCGGAGTCCGGAATCTTCCAAGTGGCCGCCCACCACACGGGCGCAATTCGCCGCCGAATCCACAAGGGTGATGCCCGGCCCTGCAGCGCGTGCGATCGCCGGGGCCAGCAGCGGGTAATGCGTGCAGCCGAGAACCAGCGTGTCCGCATCGCTGGCGCGGAGGCCGGCGAGATAACGCCTCAGCACGGCATCGGTCACCTCGTCTTCCAGCATCCCCTCCTCGATCAGGGGCACAAGCAGCGGGCAGGCAATGCCCGTCACCCGGATATCGGGCCGCGCCGCCCGGAGCGCCTCATCGTAGGCCCGGCTGCCGATGGTGGCCTTGGTGCCCATCACGACCACATGACCGGTGCGCGTCGCCGCCAGCGCCGCCTCGACACCCGGCGCGATGACACCCTCGATCGGAACGGGGAACACCTGGCGCAGCCGCCCCAAGGCCAGCGCGGATGCCGTGTTGCAGGCGACTACCACCATCTTGGCCCCGTCATCCACGAGCATGCGGACGATTTCCTCGCTGTATCGCTCGATCGTCACGCGGGTCTTCCCCCCGTAGGGAACCCGCGCCGTGTCGCCGAGATAGACGATGTTCTCGGACGGCAACGCGCGCCGCAGGGCGCTCACCACCGTCAATCCGCCAACGCCCGAGTCGAAAACAGCGATCGGTGCTGTGGCGGACGGCATGGAAAGCGGCGTCAGGAAGTGCGCCCGACGCCCGTGTAGCGGAAGCCCATCTGCTCCATCGTGCCGGGGTCGAAAAGGTTGCGTCCGTCGAACACCAGCGGCGTGTGCATCGCCGCCTTGACGGCGCCGAGATCGACGTTGCGGAATTCCTCCCACTCGGTGGCGATGATCAGCGCTTCGGCATCCTTGGCGGCATCCAGGGGCGACGACGCGAAGTCCGCACCCTCGATGAGTTTGAACTCCCGGGCCTTTTCGGCCCCCTTGGGATCGTAAACACGCACCTTGGCGCCCTCGCCCAGAAGGTCGTTGACCACATCGATTGCGACCGACGAACGGACGTCATCGGTGTCGGGTTTGAACGTCAGGCCCCACACGGCGATCTTCTTGTCGCGCAGGACCCACAGGGCCTCTCGGACCTTCTTGACGAAGCGCGCGCGCACGTCGCGGTTGATGCGCTGGACCTCCTTGAGCAGATCGAAGGGCACGCCCAGATCGTCGCAGATGGCGATGAAAGCCGCGATGTCCTTGGGAAAACACGAACCGCCGTAGCCGATGCCCGCGTTGAGGAAATTGCGCCCGATGCGGCGGTCCATGCCGATCCCGTCCGCCACCATCTCGACATCCGCCCCGCTGGCCTCGCAAACCGCCGCCACGGCGTTGATGTAGGAGATCTTGAGCGCGAGGAACGAGTTGGCCGCGTGCTTGATCAGCTCGGCGCTGTTGATGTCGGTCACGAGAACCGGGGCCTTGAAAGGCTCGTAGATTTTCTGCATCAGACCGACCGCGCGCTCGCCGGAAGCTCCGATGACGATGCGGTCGGGATTCATGAGGTCACCGACCGCACACCCCTCGCGCAGGAACTCCGGATTGCTGACCACGTCGAAATCCGCCCCGTGCTTGTTGTAGCGGCGGATCGTGTCGGCCACCTTTTCGCCGGTCTTCACGGGGACGGTGCTCTTGTCCACGATGACGCGGTAATCCTTGAGGACCCCCGCGATCTCGCGGGCCACCTGCTCGATGAACGACAGGTCGACGCTGCCATCGGGCTGCGGCGGCGTGGGCACCGCGATGAAGACGACCTGGGAATTCTCCACCGCCTCCCCGATGTCGCCCGTGAACCGCAGGCGCCCGGCCGCGACATTGCGGTGGACGAGATCCTCGAGGCCCGGCTCGTAGATCGGGATCTTCCCGGCACGGAGCGCGTCGAGTTTGCGCGGGTCGTTGTCCACACAGACAACCTGATGTCCGACCTCTGCGAAGCAGGCGCCGGTAACCAGTCCGACGTAGCCGGACCCGATGATGGATAGTTTGATGGATGGATTGCTCATGCGAAAATCATGGGGATCCCGGAGCCTGTCAGTTCTGGCCCTGCTGCTGCTCCCCCAGAACGTCGAATGCAAGGGGAAGGTTGACCTGAGGCGCGTCCTTCAGCGTGATCATGAGGAGAAAGCCGACGCCGACATCCCCGCCGGACTGGTTGTTGAAAGTCGCCCGGTTGTCGGTGACGAGGAGACCCGCGGAAATAAGCCAGGAACTGAGGTCGCGGTGGAGCATGTAGCGCTGCACATCCCAAGTGTCGAAGGTGAAATCGTAGCGGGCCGACGCGCTGGCCGCCCAGTTGTCGTTGATCCTCCAGAAGCCGCCGGCCGTTGCCTGGCTGTCGTTCTGGAAGTAGGGATTCGAGTCGATGTAGCGCTGGCTGACAAAGAACGAAAAATCCTTCACCGGCTGCCACCTCAGGTAGGTGTTCGCATCGGTGAACCCGTTGTCCGAGATGGGAATCTGCGTATAGGTGCCAATCGAAAACCAGGGAACCGGCGAGAAAGCGATGTTGTTGTAGAGGTTCGAGACCGCCCCGGGATCGTCGAGGTAGGGATTGTCGAAATTGAGGTCCAGAAAGGCATCCCAAGAGAACCACTCGAAGGTGTCGTTGTCGCGCCGGGTGTGCAGGCGGTTGCGGACACCGAGGCGCAGGATGTTGGACGAATCGATGCCGTCGATGGCCGTGAACTGCGGGAAATTCAGCGACGGCAGGATCGTGGAAGGCACCACGCGGTCGAACTGCAGGATCTGATCGGCGGGATCCCCCATGTTCTCCACCCAGGCGTAGTTGAAGAAGGGCTGGATCACGTGCATCAGGCCGTCCAACCCCAGAAGCGTGGATTGCGCCTTCTCGAACTTCGCGGTCAGTTTGAAGGAACCCTCGATGCCGGCATTGACGATCGGCCGGAACGTGCCCGAACCGTATTCACCGGTCACCCCGGCGAAATCGGGCGATTCCTCGTTCGAATTGCCCGTCCTGCTGTAGTAGGTCCCGCGGAAGCCGACCTTGGGCGTGAGTGACAGCCAGCCGAAATACGTGCGGGGATACGAGATCTGGTGGAATGTGTCGAAGCGGGCGGAATCGTAATCCTTCAGGTCGCTGGTGTTGTCGAACAGGCCGGGATTGAACACCGCCTCCTGCAGTTCCGTGATGTATTGCGGCTGTGCGCCGGTCGGGTATTGCCGCTGCAGGTAACCCACCCTCGTGGTGCCATCGTAGAATACCGGCAACCCGAAGAGCCGGGCCTGCTTCGAGGTCCATGTGAATTCCGGCACGCGCCCGGTGACCTCCTGCCAGTCGTTCATCTGCCAGCGCGCCATGAGGTTGAACTGGAAGGTCTCGGTCAGCCAGTTCAGCGACACGTTGTTGTCCGGCTGCGGATCGTTGACAAATTCCCGGGGGAAGTAGTCCTGGAGGAAATACTGGTCGCTGATGCTGTTGATGTCCGCCGTCGCGTAGATGTCGTCGTTGACCACGAGACGGTTCTGGAACGACACCAGCCAGCGGTCGTTGCTGGGCTCGTCGGTCCGGCTGAACGCGGTGTCGTTCTCGCCGGGATTCGTGTCGTAGGCGTAGTAAGCGCGGAAGTTCGCGGTGCTCAAATCCCGCGGACCGTATTTGGAGTCAAGGTCGATCCCGATGCCGACGCCGCGCTCGGTGCGGTAATCGAACCTCGCCACGGCGTCCGTCTTGCTCGTGAGCGGGAAACGGTAGCCGGTCAGGAGGAATGCGCCCCAGGTCGAGTTGAATCCGGGCTTGAGCTCCCACCCGGTCCGGCCCAACGGGGAGTAAAGATAGGGAAACCAGAACACCGGCGTCTGGCCGATGTAGAGCGTCGCATTCGAGAAAATCACCCTGTCGTCCGGATAAATGCGCGCGGACTTCGCCCTGACATGGTAGTCCGGCTGCGAGCTGTCGCTGGTGGTCAGGGTGAGCGAACGGGCCCGGAACTCGCGGAGGGTCGGCGCCCTCATGCTCAGGGTGCTGAATTTGACGATTTGATCCCCGCCTTCGAAATTCAGCGCCCGGATCTGGCGGCTTTCCAGGTTGTAGACCGCGCGGTGGCCGTTCAGGATCTGGCCGTCATTGTAGATCCGTATGTTTCCGATCAGCAGGACTTCGCGGGTCTCCGGGTTGTATTCGGCGTAATCGCAGTAGATGTCCGTGCCCCGGAAGTGGATCTGCACATTGTCCTCGGCCACCGCCACCCCCCCGACAAACCGCGTCTCGCCGTCAGCCCGGATCTCGACCGGAACATCCGTGAAACTGCCGAATTGGGCATGCGCGACGGAACAGGCGGCCAAGGCGACCCAACAGGCTGACAACAGTTTGCGCATGAATCGCCAAAGCCTAAAAAACCTGCGGCGCGAAGCAAAACAAATCCACCGCGGAAGACTTTCTCAGTCCCCGTATCCCCCCGGATGCCGCTGGTGCCACGCCCATGCACTGCGCACGATGGCCTCGATGTCCTGATAGCCGGGCTGCCAGCCGAGTTCGCGGCGGATTTTGTCCGACCCCGCGATGAGGCGCGGCGGATCGCCCGGGCGGCGCGGCTTTTCCACCACCGCGATGTCCTTTCCCGTCACCCGCCGGCAGCAGTCCACCACCTCGCGGACCGAGGTCCCCCCGCCGGTGCCGAGGTTGAAAAAGCCGCTTTCCTCCCGGTCAAGGGCTCGGATATGGGCATCGGCGAGATCGAGGATGTGGATGTAGTCCCGGATGCACGTGCCATCCGGAGTCTCATAGTCGGTCCCGTAGATCTCCACCGCTTCTTTCTGTCCGAGTGCGACTTTCAGCACATTGGGGATCAGGTGCGTCTCGATGCGGTGGTCTTCCCCGAATTTCTCCGAGGCACCCGCGGCATTGAAATAACGCAGCGCGGTGAAACGCAGGCCGTGGATCTCGTCATACCAGCGCAGGATGCGCTCGAACATCAGCTTCGACTCCCCGTAGGGATTGATCGGCTGCTGCGGCAGCGACTCGTCGATCGGCATCTTCCCGGGAATGCCGAAGGTCGCGCACGTGGACGAGAACACGAACCGCGTCACCCCGCATTGCACCATGGCATCGAGAAGGTTGATGCCGTTCGCCACGTTGTTCCGGAAATACTTCGAGGGATTCGTCATGGACTCGCCGACCAGTGCGTTCGCGGCAAAGTGCATCACGGCATGCGGGGAAAAGCCCCCGATCGCCCGCACCACCGCCTCGCGGTCGGCCAGATCGGCCTGGAAAAATGTCGCCCGCGGGTCCACGGCCGCACGGTGCCCTTCGGTCAGATTGTCCAGCACCGCCACCTCGTGCCCCCTGTCGAGCATCTGCTCGACACAGATGCTCCCGATGTAACCGGCCCCGCCGGTGACGAATATCTTCATCGACTCTGTATAGCCGAGGCGTCCAAGCCGATCAAACACCTTCCCGGGAACCCGGCCTGTGCGTCATGAAATACAGCACCGGAACCGCCATCCGGCTGAGGAAAAGCGACGCGATCTCGCCGGCCATCAGGGAAATGGCCAACCCTTGGAAGATCGGATCGAACAGAATCACCCCGGCCCCCACAACCACCGCCATGGCCGTGAGCAGCATCGGCCGGAACCGGACCGCCCCCGCATCGATCACCGCCTGGTCGAGCGGCATGCCCTGCGCCCGCCGCAACTGGATGAAATCGACAAGGATGATCGAGTTGCGCACCACGATCCCGGCCCCGGCCATGAAACCGATCATCGACGGGGCGCTGAAGAAAGCGCCCATCAGCCCGTGGGCGGGAAGGATGCCGACCAGCGAGAACGGAATCGCCGCCATCACCACCAGCGGGGTGATGAACGAACCGAACCAGCCGACCATCAGAAGGTAGATCAGCACCAGGACCGCCGCGAACGCCAACCCGAGGTCGCGGAACACCTCGATCGTGATGTGCCATTCGCCGTCCCACTTCACGGCGGGTTGGAAGTCGGTGAACGGGAGCGTCGCATTGTAGATCTCCACCGCCCCCGTGGCGCCGCCGAAATCCGCGGCGTTCAATCCCGCGAGGCGCCCGTTCATCTCGAGGATGGCGTAAACGGGGCTCTCCACCGCGCCCGCGACGTCGGCCATCACGTAAACCACCGGCATGAGGTTCTTGTGGTAGATGCTCTTGTCCTCGGTCGTGGCATCCAGCCTCACCAGCTCGCGCAGCGGCACGAGCGGCGCTCCGGATCCGGAGCCCGGCTCGGGAAGGGCGTTCGCATCACCCGAGCGCACACGGAGCGACAGCAACTGCTCCGGGGAGGCCTTGTCGCGGTTGGGAAGCTCGAGGACGATGTTGACGTCCTCCTTCTCCCTCGGCTGGTGGATGAGATCGACCGACAGGCCTTGGGCGGCGATGGCCAGCGTGCGCGAAATCGTGTCGGCGCTGATCCCGTTGAGCGCGGCCTTTTCCTTGTCCACCACATACCACGCCTTCGGTTGGTCGGCCTCGACATACCAATCCACATCCACCACACCGGCCGTCTCCTCGAAAATCCTCTTCACCTCGGCGGCAAGCTTGAGCCGCGAGGCTTCGTCCGGCCCGTAAACCTCGGCCACGAGCGTCTGCAGCACCGGCGGACCCGGGGGCACCTCCGCAACCGCCAGCCGCGCGTTGTGCCGCTTTGCGATTTCCACCAGCCGCGGGCGCACCCTTTTGGCAATGTCGTGACTCTGTTCGGTGCGGTCGTGGCGCGGGAGGAGGTTGACCTGCAAGTCGGCCACGGACGGCCCGGAGCGCATGAAATAGTGGCGCACCAGACCGTTGAAATTGAACGGGGATGCCGTGCCCGCGTAGATCTGCACATCGCGCACTTCCTTCTCCGGAAGCAGCGCATCGGCCATCTCGCGGGCCACCGCGGCCGTCTGCTCGAGGGAGCTGTCCTCCGGCATGTTCAGGATGACCTGGAACTCGCTCTTGTTGTCGAACGGGAGCATCTTCACCTTGACGAACCCGATCGGCACGAGGGCGAACGCCCCGAGCAGCAACACGACGATGCCGGCCAGGAACGCCCGGCGCCACTTCGGATCGTGGATGAGATGCCCCATCCATTGGCGGTAGAGCCGCGTGAATTTCCCCTCCCTTTCGCCCTCCCCGTGCCGGCCGCCGTCCTCGCGGGCCAGCATGCGGCGCGCAGCCCACGGGGTGACGACGAACGCGATGAGCAGCGACCAGAACATCGCCGCGCTGGCGCCGATCGGGATCGGGCGCATGTAGGGGCCCATCAGGCCGCTGACGAATGCCATGGGCAGGATCGCCGCGATGACCGCCAGGGTGGCGAGGATCGTCGGGTTGCCCACCTCGGCGACCGCCTCGACAGCGACCTCGCTGAGGTTGCGCCTGCGGTTCTGGGGCATGCGGTAATGCCGGACGACGTTCTCCACCACCACGATCGCGTCATCAACGAGGATGCCGATGGAAAAGATCAGCGCGAACAGCGTGATGCGGTTGAGCGTGTAGCCGTAGAGATAGAAAACCAGCAGCGTGAGCGCCAGGGTCGTCGGGATGGCGATGGCCACCACCAGCGACTCGCGCCAGCCGAGCACGAACATCACAAGCAACGACACGCTCACCACCGCGATGGCCATGTGGAACAGCAATTCGTTGGATTTTTCCGAGGCCGTCTCCCCGTAGTCGCGAGTCACGGTCACCTTGACGTCGGCGGGCAGGATCTTGCCGCGAACCCCGTCCACCTTCCGCATCACGGCGCGAACCACATCCACCGCGTTGGCACCCGGCTGCTTGGCCACGCTGAGGGTGACAGCCGGCTCGATTCCCCGGCCGCGGACCGCCTGATAGACGTAGGACACGGGCTCTTCGGGACCGTCGGCAATCTCCGCCACGTCGCGCAGATAAACCGGCCGCCCCTCGTAAACACCCACCACGACCTGCCCGGCCTCCGCGGCACCGGTGATGAACCCGCCCGACTCGATCAGGATCGTGCGGTTTTCCGACGTGATCTCCCCGGCGTGCGTCTGCCGGTTGCTCTGCTGCAGCATCGGCACGATGCCCGCCGGGGTGATCCCCCGCGACGCCATGCGGACGGGATCGAGGAGCACACGGATTTGCCGGCGCATCCCGCCGATGAGATTCGTCTCCGCCACGAGCGGGATCTGCTTCACGGCGTCCTGCAACTCGGCCCCGAGCCGCCGCAGTTCCATCGGACCCTGCACGGCGCTGTGCAGGGTCAATGCGAGGATCGGGACGTCGTCGATCGTCCGCGGTTTGATCAACGGCGCCGTCACCCCGTGCGGTATGCGGTCGAAGTTGGTCTGCAGCTTCTGGTTGAGCTTGACGATGCTGTTTTCCAGGTCCGACCCGACCTTGAAACGGACGATGACGAGGCTCCCGCCCGGCTTCGAGGTGGAATAAACATATTCCACCCCCGGAATCTCCCAGAGCAGCTGTTCCATGGGTCGTGTCACCCTCTCGGCCACCTCGCGTGCGCTGGCGCCGGGCATCGACACCATGACGTCGATCATCGGCACCTTGATCTGCGGTTCCTCCTCGCGCGGCAGGAGAACCACCGCCGCCAGGCCCAGAAGCACCGAGGCCACGATGAGAAGCGGCGTCAATTTGCTGTCCACGAACATCCGCGCGATCCGCCCCGCGACGCCGTCGGACACCGTCCCCGCCTTGCCCATGCCCCGCCCGTTCACTGTCCGGTCTCCACGGCGACCCGGTCGTCGAGAAGGTGTGCGTCCTTCGCCACCACCCTCTCACCTCCGGCCAATCCGCTCACGATTTCCACCTGCCCGTCGATGTGGCGGCCTGTCTTGACCAACCGGAGCGTTGCCACGCCATCCTCCACGACGAAGACGCTCTCAATCCCACCGCGCCGCACCACCGCCTCGTCCGCCACCAACACGGCCGGGCGCTCGCGCACCGGCACGCTGGCACGCCCGAACTGGCCGGCACGCAGCCTCTCCGCGGCGGGCAGATCGAGCTTCACCAGGAACGTCCGGCTGCCCGCCGAGGCGGACGGCGCAATTTCGGACACCCTCCCCGCAAGGGTCGCGCCCGCGGCATCGACCGACACGGGCAACTCGGCCCCCATCTGCACCCTGTCGATCAGGGCCTCGGGAACCTCGCACTCGAAACGCAGCAGCGACGAGTTCTCGATCTCCAACAGCGGCCTGCCCGGCGTGGCAAGGTCGCCGACTTCGGCCAGTTTGCGGGTGACCACGCCGTCGAATGGAGCCGTGATCTCCGTGTATTGCAGCATGGTCCCGGCCTCGACGACGGCCGCGTCCGCCGTGCGCAGACGCGTCGTTGCCGCGTCGAATTCCTGCCGCGTTGACGACCCGCTCTGCAAAAGTCTCTCGATGCGGGCGAAGTCTCTCTGCGCCTGGTCTTGGGCCGCCGTCGCCGAATCGAGCCGCGCCTTGATTTCCCGCGCGTCGATCGTCGCCAGCACTTCGCCCCGCACCACGCGGGCGCCGGGGGCGACTTTGACGGCATCCACGACACCCGTCACCTTGGCCGACAACACCGCGCGCTGGGCCGCCTCGACATTGCCGACGACCTCCTCCTCGTCCCAGAGCGGACGCACCGTCACCTCGGCCGCAATGACCGGCACCGCCTGCCCCTCGGCCCGATCCACGCTGGTGCCGTGTTTGCCGCATCCGGCGATCAACAACGCCGACGCCAGCCCGATCCGTGAAAATTTCCAGATCATGATTTTCTGTTTGAAATATTACCATATGGTAATAAAGTAAACATCAAAATTCTGATGACCCGGATCGACCCGCGCCAATTGAACCGCATGGCCTCCCTGTTCGCCACGCTCTCCGACCCCGCCCGCCTGCGCATCCTGCACTCCCTCCGCACGGGCCCGCGCAGTGTCGGGGAGATCCACCGTGCCTGTCGCCTCAAGCAGGCGAACACCTCGAAGCATCTTCGCATCCTGCGCGAGGCGGGACTCGTCACCGCGCGCCGCGAGGGCACGAGCGTCCGTTACGCCATCTGCGAGCCCCTCATTTTCGACCTCTGCGACCTCGCCTGCGGGGATTCCCATGGGACGACGAAGACCGCGACCCGGCCGGCACGATGAACGCACTCACCGTCGCCGTCCTCGGCGCCAGCGCCAACCCGGACCGTTACTCCAACATGGCCGTGCGCCGCCTTCTCGACGCCGGACACCGGGTCATCCCGATCAATCCGGCCCTCGACACCATCGAAGACCTGCCTGTGGTCAAATCCCTCGCTGACATCGGGGAACCGGTCGACACCCTCACCCTCTATGTCGGCCCGCAGCGGCTTGCCCCGCTCGCCGGGGAAATCGTCCGTCTCGCCCCGCGCCGGGTCATATTCAATCCCGGCACCGAATGCCCCGGGGTTGCGGCCGCCCTCGACCGCGCCGGCATCGCTCACACCGAGGCCTGCACGCTCGTCCTGCTCCAAACCGGCCAGTTCTGACGGTTCGCAACGCCCTCCGCGTCAATACGCGCAGTAGGTCCGGTGGAAGGCGATATCCATCTCGATGAGGCGCCCCTGCACCCCGTCGAGATACTCGTGCAGCCCCGTCCGGTAGATGCTGTCCACCGTCGCGTAGTCGAGCTGGGACCGGAGCAGCCCCGAGAGCCTCTCCGGCTCGTTCGCAAACTGACCGGAACCGGCGCCGGAAATCTCGTGCAGCACCTCGTCCAAGCGGTCCACGCAGAAGCGGATGGAACGGGGAAACTCCCTGTGGCAGATGAGGAACTCGGCGACGCCCCACGAGGTCACGTCGCCCTTGCGGATCTTCAGGTAGGCCTCCATCCCGCTGCAGGAACGCAGCACCGACATCCACTGCGAGATGTCCACATTCCCGCCCACCTGCTCCCCGCTCGGAAGCAGGATGTGGTATTTCAGGTCGAGGATGCGCGATGTGCTGTCCGCCCGCTCGATGAACTTCCCGGCCTGGATGAACCGCCACGCCTCGCCGTGCGTCATGGTTGCATCGGTGACACCCTGGAAGAGTTGCGATGACTCCGTGACCTTTTCGTAAAAATCGTGCGAGTTCGACTGGAAGTCGCGCCCGGCCGAGCCATCCCGGAAGTAGAGGTAGGTCTCGTTGACCTGCCCCCACATCTCGCTGGAAATCTGGTCGCGCACCGCGCGGGCGTTTTCGCGCGCGAAGCTGATGCAGGACTGGATCGAATTCGGGTTGCGCGGCTCGAAAGTCACGTAATCCAGCACGGCTGCCGGGGTCAGCTCGCCGTGAAGCTCGTCGAAAAGCTCCGTGTCCTCCAGCGTGCTCAGGATCGGACGCCAGAACTGCCTCGCGGTCTCGCCCCCCTTGTTCTCCAGATCGAGCAGCATCTGGACGTTGACGTCGAGCAGTCGCGCATTGTTCTCCGCCCGCTCGATGTAGCGGCCCATCCAGTAAGTGGAATCTCCGACCCGGCTCAGCATGCGATCAATCCTCCTTGCCTCCGTCCAGCACCCAGGTGTCCTTGCTTCCCCCGCCCTGCGAGGAATTGACCACCAGCGACCCCTTCCGCAAGGCCACCCGTGTCAGCCCTCCCGGGATGATGCGGATCTCCTCCCCGCAGAGGATGAACGGGCGCAGGTCGATGTGGCGACCCTCCATCGCACCCTCGCACCATGAGGGCGAACGGGAGAGGGAGATGACGGGCTGGGCGACGAAGTTGCGCGGATCGGCCTCGATGAGGCTGCGGAATTGTCCGATCTCCTCCTTTGTCGCCTTCGGACCGATGAGCATCCCGTAGCCGCCGCTTTCATTGGCCGACTTGACCACGAGGTTCTCGAGATTCTCGAGGATGTATTTGCGGTCGCTCTCGACCGCGGAAAGGAATGTCTCCACGTTCGGCAGTATCGGCTCCTCGCCGAGGTAGAATTTGATCATGTCCGGCACGTAGTAATAGACCACCTTGTCGTCGGCAACCCCGGTGCCGATCGCGTTGGCCAGACTGACATTCCCCTTGCGGTAGGCCTCCACCAGGCCCTTCACGCCGAGGAGCGAATCCGGACGGAAGACATCCGGGTCGAGGAAATCATCGTCGATGCGCCGGTAGATGACATGCACCGGCCGCAGCCCCTTGGTCGTCTTCATGAAGACACGGTCGTTCTGCACCACGAGATCCTCGCCGGTCACGATGCCGATGCCCATGGCCCGCGCCAGGAACGAGTGCTCGAAATAGGCGGAGTTGTAGATGCCAGGCGTGAGCAGCACCGTCGTCGGATCGCCGCCCGCGCCCGGCGGCGCGATATGCTCGAGCACATCCATCAGGTCCTGCGCATAGCGGTCCACCGGACGCACCCCGTAACGCGAGAAAAGCTGCGGAAACACACGCTTCATCGTCATCCGGCTCTCCAGCACGTAGGAAACCCCGGAGGGACAGCGCGCATTGTCCTCCAGCACCAGGTAGCGCCCCTCGCGGTCCCGGATCAAATCCGTCCCGCAAACATGGATGTGGATGTTCTTCGGAACATTGAAGCCCATGAACTCCGGACGGAAATGGCGCGCGCTGCGGATGATTTCTTCCGGGATCACCCCCTCCTTCACGATGCGCTGGTCGTGGTAGATGTCATCAAGGAAGGCATTCAGCGCGGTCAACCTCTGCTTGAGGCCCCGCTCGACATGCTCCCACTCCTGACGCGGAATGATCCGCGGGATGAGATCGAAGGGGAAAATCCGCTCGGTCCCTTCCTGCTTGTCGTTGTAAACCGTGAAAGTGATCCCTTGGTTCAGGTAGGACAACTCGGCGATCTGCCGCTTGCGGTTGAAGTCCTCGCTGGACAACCGCTCGGAACGTTCCAGCAGCAGACGGTAATGCGGACGCACCTCGCCCGGGGCCGAGAACATCTCGTCGAAAAAGTCACCGGGATCGTATTGGGCAAAGAGGGACGACATCGGAAAACCGTGAAAATAGCGAAAAGCAGGTTTTATGCCACCCCATACCCAACCCGTGATTCCGACACCCGTTGCACCGCTTGTCCACGAGCAGCGCCATGTTGTCACATTCCGCCCCGGCCCAAGGACCATTTGTGTCACATTGTCACAAATGGTCCGTTGTGATGTTCCATGCATTCTGAGTCATAATTCCTTATATTTCAATAAGATAACATACACATCTTCAGCGTTGGCATCGAACCTGCTTGGAGGAGGTGACAGACAACAACATTTCCCAATTTTATGAGCAAAATTCTCGGCATTGACCTCGGCACGACCAACTCCTGCATGTCCGTCATGGAAGGAGGGGAACCCGTGGTGCTTGAAAACAGCGAAGGCGCCCGCACCACTCCGTCTGTCGTGGCATTCGCCAAGAACGGCGAGCGCCTCGTCGGCCAAGCCGCCAAGCGCCAAGCCGTCACCAATCCCACCAACACCGTCTTTTCCGTCAAGCGCTTCATGGGACGAAAATTCGACGAACTCAATGACGAGGACCGTCGCGTCCCCTACAAACTCGTCAAGGCCCCCAACGGCGACGCCCACATTGAACTCGAGATCAACGGCGAGAAGAAGTCGTTCTCCCCGCCGGAAATCTCCGCCATGATCCTGGCCAAGCTCAAATCCGACGCCGAAGCCAAACTCGGGGAGAAAATCACCAAGGCGGTCATCACCGTCCCCGCCTACTTCAACGACTCGCAGCGCAACGCAACAAAGGACGCCGGAAAGATCGCCGGCCTCGAGGTCCTGCGCATCATCAACGAGCCCACCGCGGCCTCGCTTGCCTACGGTCTCGACAAGAAGAAGGACGAGAAGATCGCGGTTTACGACCTGGGCGGCGGCACATTCGACATCTCCGCACTCGAAATCGGCGACGGCGTCTTCGAGGTCAAGGCGACCAACGGCGACACCCACCTCGGCGGCGACGATTGGGACCACAAGATCATGGACTGGATCATCGGCGAATTCAAAACCGACACCGGCATCGACCTCTCGAAACAGCCCGATGCCGTGCAGCGCATCAAGGAGGAAGCCGAAAAGGCCAAGATCGCCCTCTCTTCGGCTCAGGAATACGAGATCAACCTGCCCTTCGTCACGGCGGACGCCTCCGGGCCCAAGCACATCCAGAAGAAGCTCACCCGCGCCAAGCTCGAGCAACTCACCGACGACCTCTTCGAGCGCACAATCAAGCCGGTCGAGGCATGCCTGGCGGATGCCAAACTCGGCAAGAGCGACATCCAGGAACTGGTCCTGGTCGGCGGCATGACCCGCATGCCGAAGGTCATCGAAACGGCCAAGAACCTCATCGGGCGCGACCCGCACCGCGGCGTGAACCCCGATGAAGTCGTCGCCATCGGAGCGGCCATCCAAGGCGGCGTCCTCAAGGGCGACGTCAAGGACGTCCTCCTGCTCGACGTGACCCCGCTCACGCTCGCCATCGAGACGGCCGGGGGCATCGCCACGCCCATGATCCCGCGCAACACCACCATCCCGACCAAGAAGTCGCAGATCTTCTCGACCTACAGCGACAACCAGCCCGGTGTGGAAATCAAGGTGCTGCAGGGCGAACGCCCCATGTCCAAGGACAACAAGCAGCTCGGCGTTTTCCACCTCGACGGCATCCCGCCCGCCCCGCGAGGCGTGCCCCAGATCGAAGTCACGTTCGACATCGACGCCAACGGCATCCTTCATGTCTCCGCCAAGGACCTCGGTTCGGGCAAGGAACAGAAAATTTCCATCAGCGGATCGAGCGGGCTCTCCAAGGACGAGGTCGACCGCATGCAGAAGGAGGCCGAGTCGCACGCGGCCGAGGACGCCAAGGCCAAGGAAGGCGTCGAAATCCGAAACAACGCCGACTCCCTCGCCTACCAGTGCGAGAAGCAGCTCAAGGACCTCGGAGACAAGGTCCCCGGCAACCTCAAGAAGGATGTCGAAGACCTCGTGGCCAAGGTGCGTGAGGCCCTGAAGGGCTCCGACACCGACACCATCAAATCCTCCGCCGACGCCTTGCAGACCAAGTTCCAGGAAGTCAGCAGCGAACTCTACAAACAGGCCTCCGCCCAGCAGGCACCGCCTCCGCCGCAGGGGGCTTCTGCAGGACCGGGCTCCGAAGCCGCCGCGGGCACATCCGCCCCGAAGGAAGGCGATGTCGTCGATGCCGAGTTCGAGATGGTGGACGAAGACAAGAAAAAGTAACCGCAACAATTTGAAACCGCGCCGTCCGGCAGGTGCCGGGCAGTGCCTTCAACATCAACCCAACAAACCAACCAACGGAGGTAACACAAAACATGGCAGCCAAAGTAAAACCTCTCGGCGACCGCGTGCTCGTGCAGGCGCTCGATGAGAAGGAAACGGTCAAGGGCGGGATCATCATCCCGGACACGGCAAAGGAAAAGCCCCAGGAGGGCAAAATCGTCGCCATCGGCACGGGAAAGACCGATGACAACGGCAAGAAAATCGAGTTCACCGTCAAAGTCGGTGACAAGGTGCTGTTCTCCAAATACGGCGGCACCGAGATCAAGGTGGACGGCGAGTCCTACCTCATCATGCGCGAGGACGACATCCTCGGCGTGCTCGAATAACTGACAACTGAACACTGTAAACTGAACACTCAAAAATATGGCAGCTAAACAACTGGAATTCGACGAGGCCGCGCGGCACAGCCTGCTCCGCGGCGTGGAGAAGCTGGCGAAAGCCGTCAAGGCGACCCTCGGGCCGTCCGGACGCAACGTCAT
>JACSRX010000028.1 GCA_014879535.1 Chthoniobacterales bacterium | reverse complement strand
CCCGGCCTCCACCACCGTGACCCATGGGCCGAGACCTGCTCCCCCTCTTCCTTGGCACCGCCTACGCATGCCTCGGATTGTCCGGGTTGCGTCTCCTCCGGCTCGATGGAACCGGTTTCGCCTGGTTCCGGCTGTGCTTGGCCGGCCTCGCAGCAGCCGCCCTCGAATGGTATCGCCTTTACGCCCCCCTCCTCCTCGACCCCCAACCGAACGACCTGCCCGGGTCGCTGCTCGCGCTGGCCTCGCTTGCCGGGTTGCTCGAATTTTCCCGCCACGCTGTCAGCCGCCGCTTCCACCTCGGCCCCCTCGCACAGACATTGGCCGGCGTCCTCATTGCCGGTCTCGGGATCGCCGCCGTCGTCATCGCGCCCGGCGGGATCTACGACCGCATGGTTTTCGTCCAGAGGTCCGTGGGCCTCTCCCTTGCGGGGATTTCGCTCCTCGTGGTCATGCCCTACAACCTGCCTGGCGCACGCTACGCACGAGCCGCGGGGCTCGTGCTCCTGCTCGGCTTGGCCCCGGCCCTCGCGCTGTCCAACCTGTGGCTGCTCGCCGCCGGTCTTGGCGGCGCCGCCCTCCTTCTGCGGACCGTCCACACCGTCCGGCATGATGAAACCCGCAGCATGTTTGCCGGCTGGGCGCTTCTTGAACTGGCCATAATCCTCCTCCTTCTCGTGCTGGCCACCCTCGCCGCCAACAAACGTGGCAACGACATGATCCGACTCGAGGGCCTGCAATTCCTCCGGCTCACCGAAGCCGCCGCCGCCGCGCTCGACCCGGAAAGCATCGCTCAACTGACCGGCACGCGCGGGGACCTCGGAACGCCGCAATTTGAAACGGTGTCGCGGCGCCTGCTCTCCATCCAGCAGAACACCCACCCGGCCAGCCGCCCCGAGACCAGCGGACGCTACGCCTACCTCATGAGGCTGCACGACGGCGGTGCAATCTTTCTCGCCGATGAACCCCACGAACCCGAGCTGCCAACCGCCCCGGGTGATGCCTACGACGAGGCCAGTCCCGAACTGCTGGAGGCGCTGCTCACGGGCACACCTTTCATCGAAGGGCCGCTCACCGACCGCTACGGCACCTGGGTTTCCGCCTTCGCCCCAGTCCACAATCGCTCGGGCGACCTTCTCGCCCTGCTCGGCATCGACTTCGACGCCGCGGAATGGAGCCGCATCGAGGAAGGCGCCCGACTCGCCAGCATCCGCAACTGGACGCTCGTCATCATCATCGCCCTTTCCGTCTTCATCTCCGTGGGGATCGGCCTCGAGGCCCAGCAGCAACTCCGCCGCTCCGAGCAGATGTTCCGAACCGCCGCCGACTACACCGCCACGTGGGAGTATTGGGTCGGACCGGGCGGCAAGATGCTTCACACGTCGCCTGCCAGCGAGGCCATCACCGGCTACAAACCCTCTGCCTTCCTTCGTCACCCCCGCCGGCTCCTCAAGATCGTTCATCCCGAGGACCGTCATCGCGTGGCCGACCACCTGCGCACATGCTCGACTGATGCCCCCGCCGCGGAATTCGACTTCAAGATCATCCGCAAGGACGGCGCCACAGCATGGATCAGCCATTCGTGCCAATCCGTGTATGATGCCGCAGGCCGCTGGAACGGACGCCGTGCGAGCAACCGGGACATCACCAGCCTGCGGCAGGCCGAACTCACGCTTGCGCGCCAGGAGAGGCTGCAGCGTGGTTGCCAGCACGCGCTGAGGCGTCTGCTCGGACGCGAGGGCTCCAAATACCTCAAGGACGCCCTTGATCTTGCGGCCCAAGCCGGCGGCTGCTCCTGCGCGGCGATCTTCCACCTCGCCGCCGACCGCTCCCTCAGGACCGTGGAGTCATGGCCGGCCGGAACGGACATCGGCTGCCCGGTGGCTTGGCAATCGCTGCGCACCCGGGCGCTCCCGATCCTCGGCGTCGGGGAGATCTTCGAATTGCTCCCCCGTGAGACACGCGAGCTTCAGGGCCCCATGAAGGGTGCGCACATCGCCATCCTGCCGCTCCTCGACCGCACCGATCTCTGGGGCATCACCGTCTTCGCCGCGCCCTCCAGCCGGGACCCGTGGTCGAAAGCCGAACTGGCCGCCTTGGCCACACTCGCCAGCGGACTCGCCGTCGCCCTCCGGAACGAGGGGGACGGGGCGAGCTTCAAATCCTGAGCGCCTTGAGGGCCGTCAGCGCCGCCTTCGCATTGCTGACACGCAGAATCAGCAGCCCGCGCACGTCACCCGGATGGCTCGCGAGATAGGCATACTCGATGTTGATCCGCTTCTTGGCCAGCGCCCTGGCAATTTTCGAAAGCGCCCCGGGCTGGTTGCGGTTCTCCACCATCAGAACATCACTCTCGACGACCAGCGTCCCGCGCTCCTCGAAAATCTCCAAGGCGCGGTCTGGGTCGCTCACCACGAGGCGCACCACGTTGTGGTCGGTCGTATCCGAGGTGGCGAGCCCGTAGATGTTGATCCCTTCGGTCGCCAGCGCGTCACAGACGGAGGCCAGTGTTCCGGGTTTGTTTTCGATGAATACCGCGAGTTGGGTGACGATTTTGACCATGGTGCTTGTATGGAATTTGCAGCGGCATGAAGCCGTCTTGATGGGGAAACGATAAAACATCCCGCCTCTTTCCACAATCCTCATCCTGCCGCTGGCGTCGCCGACGGACAGCGCCTAAAGTGCCCGTTGATGTCCTTCAACCTCTCCTCGCCCCACGCCCCGTGCGGAGACCAGGGGCAGGCCATCGACAAGCTCACCCGCGCGATCGAGGCCGGCAACCGCCACCAGACCCTCCTCGGTGTCACCGGCTCGGGCAAAACCTTCACCGCAGCCAACATCATCCGCAACCTCGACCGCCCCACGCTCGTCATCTCCCACAACAAGACCCTCGCCGCCCAGCTCTACTCCGAGTTCAAGCAGTTCTTCCCCGGCAATGCCGTCGAATATTTCGTCAGCTACTTCGACTACTACCAGCCTGAGGCTTACATCCCCCGCACGGACACCTACATCGAGAAGGATTCGTCGATCAACGAGGAGATCGAGCGCCTCCGGCTCTCCGCCACAAGCTCATTGCTCAGCCGCCGCGATGTGCTCGTCATTGCCAGCGTCTCGTGCATCTACGGGTTGGCCTCGCCCGAGGATTACAAACAGATGCTCCTTCCGGTGCAGACCGGCGCCGACATGTCCCGTGAAGCCTTCCTCGGGCGTCTCGTGGACCTCCTTTACGAACGCAATGACATCGCGTTCGCCCGCGGCAAGTTCCGCGTCCGCGGCGACGTCGTCGAGGTGCACCCCGCCAACATGGACGAGCAGGCCATCCGCGTGGAATTCTTCGGTGACACCATCGACCGCATCTGCCTCTTCGATCCGCTCACCGGGCACGCCGCCGAATCCCTCCCCGGCATCACCATCTTCCCCGCCAAGCAGTTCGTCACTCCGCAGGACAAGCTCCGGCGCGCCCTCGGCACCATCCGCACCGAGCTCGACGGGCGCCTCGCGGAACTCGAATCCCAGGGGAAACTCCTCGAATCCCAGCGCCTCAAGATGCGCACGGAATTCGACCTCGAAATGATGGAGGAAATGGGCTTCTGCACGGGCATCGAAAATTATTCCCGCCACCTCAGCGGACGCCCCCCCGGATCCCGCCCGTTCACCCTGCTCGATTTTTTCCCGCGCGACTTCCTCTGCGTCATCGACGAGTCCCACGCATCCGTCCCGCAGATCGGCGGCATGTATGCCGGCGACCGTTCGCGCAAGCAGGTTCTCGTGGACTACGGCTTCCGGCTCCCCAGCGCCTTGGACAACCGCCCCCTGAACTTCCCCGAGTTCATGGAAATGACCAATCAGCTCCTCTACATGAGCGCGACCCCGGGCGACTTCGAGATCCGCAACAGCCGCGTCGGGAACACCGCCTATTTCCCCGCCGCCACCCCCGACAACCGGCTCTCGCTCGAGGAAAGCGCCGCCCTGCTCGCCCGCGCGCGCGACCACTTCGATCCCCTCACGGACGGCTCCCCGCTCATCGCCGAGCAGATCATCCGTCCCACCGGGCTGCTGGATCCGAAGATCACCATCCGTCCGCTCAAGGACCAGATCGACGAAACCATCGAACTCTGCCGGCGCCGCATCGAGATGAGCCAGCGCGTGCTCGTCACCACCCTGACCAAGCGAACCGCCGAGGATTTGTCCGACTACCTCCGCGACATCGGACTCAAGGTCCGCTACCTCCACAGCGACATCGACACCATCGAGCGCGTGGAAATCCTGCGCGCCCTCCGCGCCGGCGAGTTCGACATCCTCGTCGGCATCAACCTCCTCCGCGAGGGCCTCGACCTCCCCGAGGTCGGACTCGTCTGCATCCTCGACGCCGACAAGGAAGGCTACCTCCGCAGCCAGACCTCGCTCATCCAGACCGCCGGACGCGCCGCCCGCCACGTGGACGGCGAGGTCGTCCTTTTCGCCGACAACATGACCGGCAGCATCCGCGCCCTCATCGAAATCAGCGATTACCGCCGGCGGCGGCAGATCGCCTACAACGAAGAGCACGGCATCACCCCGCGCAGCGTCCAACGCGCCGTGCAGGAGAGCCTCCACGTCATCCTGCGCGGAAAACCGGACGACACCGCACGCGTCGCCGAGGACGGAGGGGAACTGTCCCTCACCGATCTCCTCGCCGAGCTCTCCCAGGAGATGGACGAAGCCTCCTCCGCCCTCGAATTCGAGCGCGCCGCCCTCCTGCGCGACCAGATCATGGAACTCAAAGCCGGCACCGGACTCGAAAAAATCTCCCCGTCCCGCCGCCCCGTCGCCTACGGTGGGAAGAAAGGCAAACCCGCCCGCCGCCGATGATCAGCCCTCTGTCCTGCTCTGCCCCACTGAAAACTGAACACTGAAAACTTCCCCGATGCCCTCCTCCCGTCCCCGAAAATCCGCCGCCTCGAAGGCCGCCGACACCGCGCCCGCCGATTCCCCGATCCACATCGTGGCCGGCAACGACGAGATGGCCGTGAAAAACCGCGCCCGGGAACTCGCCGCCAAGCTCGCTCCCGCGGAAGGCGGCGAATTCGCCGTCGAAACCCTCGACGCGCACGCGGACAACGCCGACCACGCCGGCTCGATCATCCGCGAGGCCATCCTCTCGCTCAGCATGTCCGGCTTCCTCGCCTCCGAGAAACTCGTCTGGCTCAAAAGCGTCAACTTCCTCTCCGACACCCAGCTCGGCGGCAGCAAGACCGTCCTTGAAGCCCTCGAGGAGCTCCACAAGGTCCTCGCCGGCGGACTTCCCGAGGGCACCCGCCTCCTCCTCAGCATCATCAGCCCGGACAAACGCCGCACATTCTACAAATCCCTCGCCAAACTCGGCCCCGTCACCGTGCTCGACAAGCCCTCCGGCGGACCGCGCTTCGACGAGGACGAAGCCTCGCGCATCGCCGCCACCGCCGGCGCGCGGGAGCGGAAGCTGAAATTCGGCCCCGATGCCCTCGAGCGCTTCGCCGCCTATGTCGGCTCGGATTCACGGCAGGTCGCCAGCGAACTCGACAAACTCGACGTTTACCTCGGCACCGAACGCCGCGAGATTTCCGCTGAGGACATACGCCTCCTCGTCCCCGAGACGCGCCGCGGCATCATCTTCGAGCTCGGCAACTGCATGGCGCGCCGCAACCTCCGCGCCTCGAGCAACTGCCTGCAGAAACTCCTCGCCCAAGGCGAAGAACCCGTCGGCCTCCTCTACGCCGCCATCATGCCGACTGTCCAGCGCCTGCTCGCCGCCGCCGTCCTCACCCAGGAACACGGACTCCGCGTGCCCCCGAGCTACCCCGCCTTCCAATCCGCCCTCGATCAGCTCCCCCCGGACGCCCAGGAAATCCTCCCCCGCAAAAAGGACGGCACCCTCAACGCCTACCCCTTCTACCTTGCAACCCAGGAAGCCCGCCGATTCACCGTCCGCGAACTCGCCGATGCCACCATCGCCTGCGCCGACGCCACGACCGCCATCATGTCCACCGGCTCCGACCCCGCCCTCATCCTCCAGCAACTCCTCGTCCGCATCCTCACGCCGAAACAAACCACCCTCGCCTCTTCCTGAGACGGGATAACCTCAAGCGGGGCAGCCCCCTGCTGTTGCTGCGGGCATGCCGCAAATCATCGTCAGGGCTTTCTGCGGTCTCCTGCGACCATGCCATACAAAAGCGCCGACATGCACACCGCAGCCCAAGCGGGTGGTCGGCAACCTTCTAAACTCTCATCATGGACCACTGCGGACGCATGGACGGAAACCACGCAATTCCAGCAAGGGGAAACTTTTGCGGGGCTCCAGAAAAAGCACCCGGGAGAAAGTTGTGATGCCGCCCCTTATTTGCTTTATCAAGAACGGCTATGAATCCATGATATACGGCCTTGATGGGCAACATTCCCCGGATACCGCAAATGCTGAAGCCACATCAAACGATATTGCGTGAATGTGCGGCCGTCGCGGCATGAATCCTCCCGTCAACTCGATCCCCGCGGCGATCCAACTTTGGCCGGTTTGGACCTGGCTGACCCGTCAGGATATCAGGGCCCGCTACCGGGGGTCGTTTTTGGGACCGCTCTGGCTGGTGCTCAACCTCGGAATTCTCGTCGGCGGACTCTCCCTCGTTTACGGGACGGTCTTCGACCAACCGCTGCACATCTACGCGCCCTACCTCACCGCAGGTATCCTGACATGGTGGTTCATTTCCGGCTCCATCATCGATTCCTGTTCGGCGTTCACGGCCAACAGCCAGTTGATCCGCAACCAACCGCTGCCCATCGGCATCTATGTGCTCCAAGTTATTGCCAAGCACAGCCTGCTGTTCGCGCACAACCTCATCGTGTTCATCGTGGTGGCCCTGATTTTCGGACTCCTTCCGCACCTCGAAACCCTCCTCGTCATTCCGGGCTTTGCAGGCGTCGCGGGCATCCTGGCCGCGGGCGGCCTTTCGCTTGCCATCATTTGCACCCGATTCAGGGACATCCCCCCATTTTGTGACCAACCTGCTGCAGATCGCCATGCTCGTGACGCCAATCATGTCTCTCAAGAGCATGCTGGGGTCGCGCGCCGCGTTGGCACAATTCAACCCGTTCTTTCACCTGATCGATGCCATCCGCTCCCCCCTCATGGGCGAGGCTCCGGAGCCGGCTACATGGTGGTTCCTTGCGGGGACCAACCTCCTCTCCGCCCTCCTCGCCTTCTGGCTGATGCGCCGCGCGGGCCACTGGGTGGCCTACCTTGTCTGAACCATGGCAACCACCCGGTTCTCTCTCGAGAACGTCTCGCTGATTTTCCGTGTTTACGGAATCGGCGGACACTCGCTGAAGAAAAAGATCATCTCCTTCGGGACAGGCGGACGCCTTGCCCGCGATGCTGCCAACCATTTCGTCGTGCATGCCCTCAACAATCTCTCCATGGAACTGAACGAGGGCGACCGCCTCGGCATTGTGGGTTCCAACGGCGCGGGAAAATCCACGCTGCTCCGCACCATGGCCGGGATTTACCGGCCGCACGCCGGCCGCGTGACTGCAACCGGCCGGATCGCGGCAATCATCGACAGCGGCATCGGCCTCGAACCCTACGCCACCGGCTACGAGAACATCCGCTCCCGCGCCGTGCTGATGGGCGTGCCCAGGCAGGCACCGCTGGCAGGAATTCACCGGACGGGTGGAAGCCCTCTCCGAACTCGGCGATTATCTGGCGATGCCCGTCCACACCTATTCTTCGGGGATGCTGATGCGCCTGAACTTCTCCCTCTCCGTCTCCATCGATCCCGACATCCTCATCCTCGACGAATGGTTGAGTGTGGCGGATCAATCCTTCCGCGACAAGGCCGAGCAGCACATGAAGAATCTGGTGGACAAATCCCGGGGGCTGGTGCTCGCTTCGCACAACCTCGATCTTCTCGGGCGCCTCTGCAGCCGCGGACTGTTCATCGAGAGAGGAACTCCGAAGTTCACCGGAAGCATCGCCGAGACCATATCGGCCTACAACGGCACCACATGAAACACCGCGCCAGCCGTGCTCTGTTGCGTGTCTTTGACCGCCGGATGCAGCGCCGATACGAACCCTACCTGACCCACTTCCGCGTCGTGGTCGGCTATCAGCCGAGCATCCTTCTCCCCGAAAAATACCACGAGAAGCTGCTATGGCGGAAGCTGATCGACCACAACCCAATGCACGCCATCTTCTGCGACAAGCTCGCGACCAAGGATTTTATCCGCGAGCGCCTGCCGGGATGGCCCGTTGTCCCGACGCTCTGGTGCGGCGACAGTCTGGAGGACATGCCGGCCAACCTTCTTGGGGAAAAATGCATGATCAAGTGCAACCATGGGTGTGCATTCAACCATGTATGGACCCCCGGGCGCTCGGATTTCGATTCTCTTAAACACGAGACCGCCCAATGGCTGGGCACAACCTACGGCACGACGAATTACGAGTGGGGTTACCGCCGGGTGCGTCCGAAGTTGTTTGCCGAGCCGCTCCTTGAACCGCGGGGTGGCGGCCCTCTCGTGGACATCAAGTTCCGCTGCTGCAACGGAAAGGCTGCTCTGGTGCGCGTCCACGCACCTGACGAGACCGGCCACAAGGCTTGTGCGTGGTTCACCCCGGAGGGGGAGCGCCTCAACTTCACCACCGGGTTCAATGCTGAGACGCCGTTTCCCCCGGATTTTCGCCTCCCTGCAACTTATCGTGAAGCCCTTGAAGCGGCGCAAGTCCTTAGCCGCGACGTGGACTACGCAAGGTTTGATTTCATGTTCGACGGCGATGTGCACCATGCCGGAGAAATCACTGCGTATCCGGCAGCGGGGCTTTCCCCGGCGAGCCGCAGCGGGCAACATGGCGTTGACATTTATTTCAATCCGCACTGGGACATCCGCAAATCATGGTTCCTGAGCACGCCCCAAAGGGGTTGGCTCGGTCTCTATGCATCCCTGTTGCGGGCCGCCCTCTGAGCCACGATGCCCCGCTGCCTTTTCCTGCTCTCGTTCAACCGACCGGACTATCTGCAAGCAACCCTCGATTCGTTGCAGCAACAAACCGACAGGAATTGGCAGATTTTCCTTTATCAGGACGGCCCGAGGAAAGATCGGTTGGGAACCGATGTGCCCGGCATTGAACAATGCTTGGAGCTCTTCCGCGAGCGCTTCCCGGAGGGGCGGATTGTCTGCAGTGAATGCAATCTTGGCATCGGCTTGAACATGCTGGCTGCCCAGCGGCACGCCTTCGGGGAACTGGGCCTTGATGTGGCCTATTTCTTCGAGGACGATCTTGTGCTCCATCCCCGATACGTCGAGCAACTTGTCCTGCTCGAGGAGGTATTTCGCCCCCACCAGACACTGGTGCCCTACTTTGCAGGTTATGGGGCCGTCCATACCGTCACACTCCCGCAGTCAGCCCTCGTCAGTAGCGATCTGCGCTTCATGGAGCACTTTTGGGCCTTTGGCCTGTTCCGCTCCCACTGGGAGGAAGAGCAGACGATTCTCAAGGGGTATTTTGATTACCTTACGCAAGTGGACTACTCGCAACGGGACAATCAGTTGATCCAGCGCATGTTTCGCAATCTCGGGTGGGCGCATCCTCACACGAGCCAAGATGGCGCCCGCACGGTAGGTCTGTGCGTTACGAAGCGCTGTGCGATCTCAACGCGGCAACCCATGGCTCACTACATTGGACAAAGCGGGACGCACTGGAATGATTGTGATTACAAGGCGTGGGGATTCTCGAATGTCCGCCCCGCTGACGACGCAATTCCGGTTGCTCCCGTGTTTTCCGAGGAGAATGCGCAAGAACTGGCCGAAGGCTTCCGTCATTGGGTATGCGAGAGGAACGAGTTTGCATTGCTCGCGTTAAGGCGTTCTCTCAAAGAGGCCGAGAGCGACATGATCCGAATGCACCACAGAATCCGCGCCATGGAAGGGAGCACCTCGTGGCGAGTGACCGCGCCACTGCGCAGTATCGCAGATAGCATCCGCCGCATTTCCCAATGATGCCCATAAACATCCGGACCCGACCACACCGCTCACAAGCCCGAGTGCCTTTCGGGGGGGGCGCACGGATCATCGTCCACCTGCAATAAGTGCCTCCCCCCGGCTATCTGGCACGAATCGCCACCCATGACTCCACCCACCTCACCACGCATCTCCGTCGTCATCGACAGCTACAACACCGCCCAGTTTCTCGGCGAGGCGATCCAGAGCGTTCTGGACCAAACACACCCCGCCGATCAGATCGTAATTTCGGACGTCAGCACGGACAGCTCCCGCGAAATCATCGAGGAGTTCCGTGTGCGCTTCCCGCAGATCGTGGCGAAATTCGGAGAAAACCGTGGCTCCTTGGGAACGCTCTTGGCGGGCTTGCAGGAAGCCGATGGGGACCTGGTCTTCCTTCTGGATGCCGATGACCGCTATCAGCCCGGGCACCTCGAAGGGATGATGCAGCGTTGGCGGGAGTTCCCCCAAGCCGACCTCATCTACTGTCGTCACAAGATTTTCGGCGATCGGAACTTGGTTGAAGCCTTCCAATTGCGCCACTTGCATGAAAGTTCGGCATGGCTGGGTCCCATTGATTTGGAGCATCCCTACGACTGGGGTTGCTCAAGCGCTTTGGCTTGGTGCCTTGACAATTACCACATTGGCGGGATCAGCAGCTGTTTATCATTCCGACGCAACCACATCAACGTTCTTCCGTTGTCCCAACTGCTTACAGAAAGCGGCTCCCTGCTGAAATACAATGTCGACTTTATCATCCTGTTGGCTTCGGCATTATTCGGTGGCCGTAAGGTTTTTGTGCCGAACCAGACGGTCGACTATCGGCTACATACCTCCAGTATCAACGGCCTCACGGAGGCAGGCGACAACGAATCCAACTATATCCAATCGCTGGGGTGTTCCATGGCTCGAGATTGGCTCCGAGGCCGTCCAATCTTCGGCCCCCAGATACGGCGGCTGCTGGATGCGGAAATGCAGTCAATCCATTGGATTGCACCCGGTCACCGCGAGCTCTACCACCGCGCGAAGGCGTCACTCAGAGACCCCGCAAAGGAACTGCGTGCGCAAACCGATTCGGCCCTGCGGCGGCTGGCGGAAATCGAGGCAAGCACCACCTGGCGCATGACATGGCCCCTGCGACAATCCGTCGACTTCGCACGCTGCCTTCTGCGCCCCAAAGCCACCAACAAATGGACGCCGCTAACCAAACAACATGGCATCGTGGCTGTCGATATTACCAAAATCTGGCACTCGGACAGCGGAACGGGAATCCAGCGGGTGGTGCGCGAAATCGCCTCAAAGCTCGTATCCCTGAACACGACACATCAGTTCGTGCTTGTCGATTGGTCGTCAGGGACACCCATGGACGTCACGAACGCGTTTATTTCCGGAGAGACAAAATCCACCAAGCCGCTCTCCGGGACGGAGATGATCATCATGCTCGACTCTTCCTATCACCTTGCCCTGCGCATCCGCCATCAACTCCGGGATGCCCGCCAGCACAAGGGGATTCGGATCGTAAGCGTGTGCCATGACATTTTTCCCATTACTTACCCGCAGTTTTTCGAGCAGCCCACATCTGCGACGTTCAGACATTGGCTGGACGAGGCGTCGTTGTTTAGTGATGCGTTTGTCTGTAACTCCCGCCACACTGCTTCGGAACTCGAGAATTACTTCAGCCGCGCGAGCCAGCACAACAAACCTCCGACCGTCATGTGGTGGCCCCTCGGAAGCAACTTCTCCGTGCCAGGCTGGCCGGATAGCGAAACAGACAGCCTTCTCGCCCCCCTGAACTTCCTGCTTATGGTCGGAACAGTAGAACCCCGAAAGAACTACGACTTCGTCTTGGATGCGCTCGAAGCGCTATGGAACGCCGGACGTTTGAGCTCACCTCTCGTCGTGGTGGGACGGCCGGGATGGAAGTGCAGGCACACCACTGAGCGGCTTCACACCCTCGAAGCAAAAGGCCGCATTTTCTGGCACGGCGGGGGTCTCACTGACAACCAGCTGCGGCGGCTCTACCAGCGGGCGAAGGTGGTGATTCAGGCGTCGTTGGATGAAGGGTTCGGCTTGCCCGTGGCCGAAGCCACCCTTTTCGCCAAGCCCGTCGTTCTGAGTGATATCCCCATCTTCCACGAAATCGTGTCGGAAAATGGCTATTTCTTCGCCCAAGGCGACCGTCGATCCTTCGCTTCCGCGCTCATGCGCGCTCTCGAACCCGATGCTCTCCCCACGAAAACCACTGCGGTTTCTTGGACGGAAAGCACGGAGGCCTTCTGGAAGGAGTGTTCAAAGCTCCTCGACGGATGTGGAACACCCGAGCCAGTCAATCCGCACGCAGCTCGATCCTCCGCAACAACATCCCCAGCCGGCGAGTATCATCGCCCGGGGTGAAGTCGGCTGGTGCCCGTGCATCGGGCGCAACAAACCCCAGCAGGAGCTTGCTTCTCCCCCCTTCCTGCCCGAAGCCTTCCGGCAAGGGCACATCCACCCAGCGCTCCTCCTCCCCGTGCTGCAGGATCTCACGCGCCACACAGGTTCCGTTAGCCCAGATTTCCACCCGCTGCCTGGGCCACTCGGGACGAACCATGCCCCTCAACAAACACGAAAGGCGCAGGCGTGACCTTTCCGGTGAAGCCACGGCGAAAATCAGCATCGCGATTTCTTGGTCCATCCAGCGGCCAATCTCCTCCGGACCGCTCCACCCGGAAAGCAGGGCCCCCTCACCGCCTCCACCGGAGCGAAACTCAAGGGGCTCCATCCCGGACAACACAACGGTTTGCGCGGAACCGGGATGGTCCGGGCCAGCCAAATCCGCCCCTCCGGGCGCCAAAAACTCCATCTCTCCAAAACGCAGCAAGCCATCACCCTTCTCAAGATTCCCGTCTGCCAGCCAAGCGGCAAGCCGGCCATCCAAGAGGTAAAGCGTGCGCGGATTCCAACCTTGCCGGAAGACCACGGAACTCGTGAGTGCATCCAGTTCCTCCAGAGCGCGCTGCGAATAACGCGCGAGGTAGGCCACATCCGTAGCCATCCCGGTTGTGGCAGCCATCCATCCCACAAGCCTCCATTCCGGCGCGCACACGCCCAAATCGGGGACAGTCACCCTTGATGGAACACGGCGTATCGAGTCGTAGTGTCCGCGCAGTTCCTCCAATCGCGGAGCCCACGCGCGATCAACCTCTTCCCCTCTGGAACTCAAACCACGACGAATGTGTTCTCGCAGGGGTGCGATATCCGCGATCTGAATGGCTGCAAAGATACAAACCAAGAGACTTCCGTGACGCCACCCGCTGAAGAACCAGAAGCCGGCCCAAATCACGGCATAGACCACCGGCCAAGCCATCCGCCCGGAAGCACGGAGCACCCCGCCCGCCTGCACAAGGAACTCGGGCAACGGCAACTCCATGACGGCACCCCCGAGATGCAGGCGGTGGGTCGCGGCAAACAACATCAACAGAACCGAACAAACGACATATGGCGCGAAGGCACGAGCCTTGCTCCTCTTTCGATACAAGGCGACCAACCCGCCCAGTAAAAGGATCATACCGCCAGCACCACACCAGAGGAATCCCTCATATGGCACGGGAACATTGATCCAGCGAAAGAACTTTGAGTATTCGCCCGGCAAGAACGAAGAAGGCAGCTCCATTGCGAAACTTCCATAACCCCCGCCGGACAACCCGTCCCTGAGCATGAGGTAACCAGCCAGCCACGCGGCGAGAAGCACGCCCGCCGCAGCCCCGAGCAGTTCGCCCGCGACGCGACGCGGCGTCACACGGCCATGGAAAAATCTCCACCCCAAGTCAGCCATCCACACCAAGGCAACCATCACAAAGAGATAAGAGTGGACCAGGATCGTCAACGAAAGGAGGAGCACCCACCAAACCGCGGCACCGCGGCGGCCGCAAAGGAGCATTGCGAGCAAAATGGTCCAATTTCCGGAAAGTGCAGCATGGCCCGAGGCGCGAAGAAGAAAGAACGGGGTCGTGCCGAACAACACCGCCCCTGCAAAGGTCATGGCCCAAGTGTCCGCCGCACGCCGGGCCAGCAGCGAACCGATCCAGGCTTGGAGGATGCAACAAAGAAGGATCCACGCACCGAAGTATTGCACGCCCCCCCCCATCCAAGGCGCGAACATCTTGGCAGGCAGCGCGAACAGCGGCAGCGAGTCCGTCATGCAGATGCCGGCGCTCAATTCCATGCCGTAGCGGGGGTTCATCGCAGGGGGCCAACCCCATGGACTCTGGGCGAAGAACATCCATCCCAACTGGTGCTGGGCGCGATTCCCCACCTTCAGCCAGCTCAGATTCGCCGGGTCCAGCACTTCCGGCCCGAAAAACCAGAAAAACACGGCGGCACCCACCGCACACCCCAGCGCGTTCTTGGCCAGGAAACCACGGGCGGATTGGGACATCGCGGAAGAACATGGAGTGCAAGGCCTGCGCAAGTCACGCCACAATATCCCCGCCACACAGGCTCCTTGCGTTGGACGCGGAAAAAGCAGCACTATACGCACCAATCCCGGTGTCATCAGCAATCAAGGCAGCAAACCGCACCCACACGGTTAATGGCGAAATGCCCGGTGCGCCGGTCCGGGTTGCCTTCTCCACCACCGTGCGTGATCGGGCGAATGCCACAGCAACCTTGGACGGCATCGCGCGTTACACCGCCGAGTTGTCCGAGGGGTTGGCGGCCATGGCAGATGTCGAGTTATTCCCCTTTGTGCTGGCGCCCGAAAAGCTCTCCACGGCGGGCGGGGCGGGAACTCCTCTGGGCTCCTTCAAATTGCAGGCCCTTTGCGCCCTGTTGAGCGGAATGCCGTTTCCCATGGTCCAACGTCGGCTGGCTGGTGTCGCAGACCTTGTGCACTCCACCGACCATTTCATTCCCAAACTTCGCGGTATTCCTGTCGTCGCGACACTGCACGATGCCATTCCCCTCTCCCATCCGGAATGGATCAACTACTCGTTCAAGTCGGCGAAAAATGCGCTCTGGCGGAAATCGGCGCAATGGGCGGACCACATCATCACCGTTTCGGAACACTCGAAGCGGGAAATATCACGATGGTTCGACATCCCACCCGAAAGGATCACCGTCACGCCGCTGGGGGTGGACGCCCGCTGGGCGCAGGACGTTCCAGAAGATGAAATCGAGAGGGTCAGGTCTTTCTACCGATTGCCGCCGCGGTTTGTCCTTTTCCTCGGCACGTTGCAGCCACGCAAGAACATCGCCCGACTCATCGCCGCCCACCGCCGTCTGCCAGACGCTCTCCGCCGGGAGGCGCCTTTGGTGGTGGCCGGCCGCGCCGGCTGGCTGTGCGGCAACGAGATCGCCACGCTCCGGAACGGCGACGGAGACACCCTGCGCTATCTGGATCATGTGCTGGAGGCCGATCTGCTTCCGATTTTGAAACAGGCCTCCGTCTTTGCACTCCCTTCCCTGCACGAGGGGTTCGGCCTGCCAATCCTCGAGGCATTCGCGGCAGGCACCCCCGTCGTCGCCTCAACCGCCGGCTCCATCCCCGAAGTGGCAGGAAGTGCGGCCATGCTTTTCGATCCCTCGGACATCAAGGCCATGGCGGACGCCATGCAAACATGCCTTGAAGATGCCGCTTTGGCGGATTCTTTCCGCGAGCTGGGACGTGCTCGGGCAAAGGAATTCCCATGGGCCCGCACCGCAGAATTGACCCTGGCGACCTATGAAAAGGTGCTGGGCTTGGGACAACCAGCGGGCTCTTTGACGTAGGCCATCCATTTTTTCCCGTGCGCCCACGACACACAGCCTTTTACGCCGGGAGCCGAGCATGAGGGTGCTGCACGTTTACCGCACCTATTTTCCCGACCAAGCCAGCGGGATCGCGGAGGCCATCCGCCAAATCTGCCTCGCCACCCGGCCCCACGGGGTCGGGAGCACCATCTTCACGCTCAGCCCATCACCGTGCTCCGGCAGACCTCCGGATCCGGAGGCCAAAGTGGTCCGGGCGCGCTCTTGGGCGGCGCCCGCCTCCTGCGACCTCGGCGGCATCCAGGCCTTCACGCGGTTTCGCAGGGAGGCGCGCCAAGCCGATTTGATCCACTATCATTTCCCGTGGCCCTTCGCAGACATTCTCCACCTTTCGACGCGCCCGATGGCACCGGCCGTCATGACATGGCACTCGGACGTGGTGCGGCAGGCCACCTTGGTCGGGTTTTACACCCCCGTGATGAACCGGATGCTCCGCAGGATGTCCCTCATCGCCGCGACATCCCCGGCCTATGCGAAAACCAGCACCGTGCTTGCCGATCCGGCCGTGCGAAATCGCGTGCGGGTGCTCCCTCTTGGCGTGGATGAAAGCTCATTTCACGGGGACGGAGACGCATCCGTGCTGCAACGACTCGGGCTCGCCGGCCCCTTCGTCTTGTTCCTCGGGGCGATGCGGTATTACAAGGGCTTGGACGTGCTGCTTGAGGCTTCGAAAGCTATCGGGGCTCCCGTGGTTCTGGCTGGTGGAGGCCCGGAGCTGGAGCGCTTGAGAGGACTGGCAAGAAACTCCGGCCGCATGATTTTCGCCGGGGAAGTGAGCGAAGTTGAAAAGCTGGCACTGCTCAAGTCCTGCACCGCCTTGGTGCTGCCATCCAACAAGCGCTCTGAGGCCTATGGCATCGTGCTCGTCGAGGCCGCCCTGTGCGGCAAGCCGATGGTCACCTGTGAAATCGGAACGGGAACTTCCTACGTCAACCTTGACGGTGAAACCGGCTTCGTCGTGGAACCGGACAATGCAGGAGCCCTCTCCCGGGCCTTGAACCGGCTTCTGGAAGATCCCCCCCTGGCAGCACATCTGGGGCAGGCCGCCCGCAGGAGGTATGAGGAGAATTTCTCGGGCCGCGTTCTCGGCCGCGCCCACATGGAATTCTACCGGGAGGCACTGGAAGCACAGCCGCCGCTTTCCACTGGAAACCGGACGGCATTTCAGGAGAGCTTGGAGGACCGATGAGCTTCCTGCCTTTCGCCCTTCCGGACATTGGCGAGGAGGAAATCGCCGAGGTGGTGGATGCCCTCCGATCCGGATGGATCACAAGCGGCCCGAAGGTCCTCCAGTTTGAAAGGGACTTCGCCGCCTGCATGGGTGGAGGGGTCGAGGCCGTCGCCCTGAATTCCGCCACAGCCGGCCTTCATCTCGCGCTTGATGCCATGGGCATCGGACCGGGCGACGAAGTCATCACCACCACCCACACCTTCACAGCAACCGCCCAGGTGATCTGCCACGTGGGCGCCCGGCCTGTGATCGTGGACATCGACCCGGAGACACTTTGCATCGACGTGGCGGCGGTGGAGGCCGCCATCACCCCCAGCACACGCGCGATCATCCCGATGCATTTCGGAGGCCGCGCCGCTGAAATGCCATCCTTGCTGGACGTTGCCCGAAAGCACGGGCTGCAGGTGCTGGAGGACGCCGCCCACGCCCTTCCGACCACCTCGGCAGGACAGCTTGTCGGGACCTTGGGCAGCGATGCCACGGTGTTCAGTTTCTACGCCAACAAGACCATGACGACCGGCGAAGGAGGCATGCTGGTGACACGCAACCCCGCGATCGCCGAGCGGGCGCGCATCATGCGGCTCCATGGGCTCAGCCGCGATGCCTTCGATCGATACAATTCGGAGAAGGCCAACTGGCAATACGAGATCGTCGCACCGGGCCATAAATGCAACCTGACCGATGTGGCGGCGGCCATCGGCATCCACCAGCTCCGCAAAGTGGACGCCTTCCGGAATCAGCGGGCAAGGATCGCGGCATGGTATGACAAAGCCCTGGCCGATCTGCCGCTGACTCTTGCACCGCATGCGCTTCCTGGAGACAGGCACGCCTGGCATCTTTACGTGATCCGACTGCAATCCGGTGCCCGCACAACGCGCGATGATGTCCTCAACGGTCTCTTTCGGGCTGGCATCGGCTGCAGCGTCCACTACATCCCCCTGCATCAGCACCGCTACTGGCGGGAAACTCACGGGCTCACCGCGCAAATGTTCCCCCACAGCCAACAGGCTTACGAGCGGAGCATTTCACTGCCGATTTATCCGCGGATGACGGAATCCGACGTCGGGCGCGTGGCGGCAGCCTTGCGCGCGCTGGTTTGATCCCATGGGCAAAAGGCTCTTCGATCTCGCGGCCAGCGGAACGGCGCTGCTTCTGCTTTCGCCCCTTTTGTTCGCGATCGCCGTGGCGGTGAAAATGGACTCCAAAGGCCCCGTCTTGTTCCGGCAAATCCGCGTGGGGAAGGACAGCCGGACATTCCGCATCCGGAAATTCCGGACCATGCGCCCCGACACCGGGCGCCGCAACCTCCAAGTCACCGCGGCGGATGATCCCAGGATCACGCGGACCGGCAGGTTCCTGAGACGCTGGAAACTGGACGAACTTCCGCAACTGCTCGATGTGCTGATTGGCAATATGAGCGTCGTCGGCCCCCGCCCCGAAGTGCCCCGCTACGTTGACTACTGGCCGCCGGACTTGCGGGAGATCATTCTTTCCGTCCGCCCCGGCCTCGCCGATCCCGCCTCGATTGCGTTTCTGGAGGAGGAGACGATGCTGGCAGGTGCCGCAGATCCCCACCGTGTTTACGTGGAAAGGATTCTTCCGGCCAAAGTCTCTCTCTATGCGGAATATGTCACGACAGCAACCATGCTGGGCGACCTTCGCATCCTCCTTGAAACCCTCAAGGCACTCGCCACCCGGCACCGCAAGGCCTCCGACGCAACCTGATCCATGTCCGTCTCTCTCCTCCGCAATCCGTTGATTCGATTTTTGGTGTTGGCAGCCATCTACCTTCTGGTGCTTGCCGCCTCGCTGGCGCTTTCCCTCCTGCTGAGGTTCGATTTTTCCGTCCCCCCCGCCTACTGGCGCGATCTTGCCGCCTCTGCCGCATGGATGCTTCCGCTCAAGCTTGCGCTGCTATGCTTCATGGGCCAGTTCCGCAGCCTGCTGACATTCTTCAGCCTGCCGGATGCCACAAAGCTGGCCCTCGCCATGGTCAGTGCCGCAGCCCTCGGACTGCTGGGCTGGTTCATCTTCCATGGACAAGGCGTCGTTCCACGAGGCGTCATTCTGATCGACCTCGTCCTGTCGTTCTCAGCCCTGACATCCCTGAGAGTTGCAATGCGTCTCTACCGCGAACGCCACACCGGGAACCCGACTTCGCTCTCCGGCCGCAGGAAGCGGATGCTTGTCATCGGGGCAGGCAAAGCCGGTGCGGCACTCTGTCTGGAAATCCAAAGCAGGCGCGGGCTGGGCGCCGAGGTGATCGCATTCGTGGACGATGACGCTTCGAAAATTGGCAGCACGCTCCATACCAAGCCCGTCATGGGCCCCCTTGCAGAGTTGCCCGGAATCATCACGCGCCTCGGGATCGACAAAATCGTCATTGCGATGCCGTCCGCGGCACCCTCGGTCATCAAATCGCTGGTGCAAACGGCCAACAACTTCGGCTTGGACCATGACATCCTTCCTTCGATTGCACAAATGTTGGACCGCCGCGTGACGATAAGTCATCTCCGGCACGTCGAACCCGAGGATCTTCTGGGACGCCCTCCCGCCAAACTCGACGAGAAGGGCATAGGAAATCTCGTCGGCGGCGCGGTTGTCATGGTCACCGGGGCCGGAGGAAGCATCGGGGCCGCACTGTGTCGGCAGATCACCGCAAAGAGCCCTTCCAGACTCCTCTTGGTGGAGCGCAGTGAACCCGCCCTCTTCGGCATCCACGAGGAATTACGGCACGCTTTCCCCTCCATGGAACTGCACCCCCTGGCGACCGACGCCGGCAACGCAGAGCGCATGGAAGATATATTCCGGAACCATAAGCCCTCGCTGGTTTTCCACGCTGCCGCGCACAAACATGTTCCCATGATGGAACAGCAACCCGCGGAGGCGTTCCTCAACAATGTCGTGGCCACGGACTTGGTCGCCCGACTGGCCGGCGAACACGGCGCCGGGAGATTTGTTCTGATCTCCACGGACAAGGCGGTGAATCCCACCAGCGTCATGGGTGCAACCAAACGCATCGCCGAAATGGTGATTGCGGAGCTGCAGAGGGAATCCCGCGGGTGCGTCTATGCAGCCGTCCGTTTCGGAAACGTTCTCGGCTCCTCTGGCAGCGTTGTCCCGATCTTCCGCCGCCAAATCGCCTTGGGAGGTCCGGTCACGGTGACCCATCCCGAGGCCACGCGCTTTTTCATGAGTATCAGCGAAGCGGCAGGCCTCATCATGCAGAGTGCATGGCAGGCGCGCGGCGGGGAAACATTCCTGCTGGAAATGGGTGAGCCTGTCAAAATCTCGGATCTTGCCCGGCACATGATCGAACTGTCCGGATTGGTGCCCCACAAGGAAATTGAAATCCGTTGCACAGGGCTTCGTCCCGGCGAGAAGCTTGTCGAGGAAACCAGCCACTCCAGCGAGACCGTGCAGCCGACGGTTCATCCAAAGGTCAAATCCATCCAAGCCCCTTCACACATGGGCGAAATACGCACCTCTATCACCGCCCTGCACAAGGACTTGAACAGGATTGGCCACGCCGAACTCCGCGAACGACTCCATCGAATGGCCTCAGGATCCTGAAAATTCGTGGACCATCCACTCCCTGAGGCCGTCGCCCTCCAAACCGTGGGAGAAGGGCTCACAGTTCCGGCCGGGATTATGTGTTCCCCCGGATCCGCGCGGGAAATTCAGCAAAACTTCCAGGACACGCTGCAGTTTGTGATTGTGCACGGACCCCTGAGAACTGTTGGATACCTGTGAGTAATGGGTCGCTTCTCCCACAGAACCACACGACTCGAACGCCGGCGCGAAAGCCAGATTCTGGGCACCCTCATGCCCTTGGCATGGCTTGTTGGTATCGTCGGCGCAATCGGCATGGCGGCCATCGGGGTGGACTATGCGATCCACGGACGCTGGGAGGAACACGTTTTCATCGGTTCCGCAATTGTCGCGGTCGTTCCCTTCATCGTGCTTGCTTACCGTTTGGTCCGGGGCCATTTCAGCTCGGAACTGCACGATCAGTAGGATTTTCCGGGCTGCGGGAACCGGGACGCTGCCGCCTTCTACCCGCCCTGCAGGGCCTGCTCGATGTCGAGTATCAGGCGCCGCGCAGCGTCGGGAAGCACGGTTCCCGGGCCGAAGATCTCCGCCGCGCCATGCTGCCGGAGATAGTCGTAGTCCTGTGCCGGGATCACGCCGCCGATGACAACCAGGATGTCGGGGCGACCGAGCTTCTTGAGTTCCTCCACCAACTGCGGCAGCAGCGTCTTGTGGCCGCCGGCAAGAGAACTGAAGCCGACGATGTGCACGTCGTTCTCCACCGCCTGCTTGGCCGTCTCCTCCGGGGTCTGGAACAGCGGCCCGATGTCCACGTCGAAACCGAGATCGGCATACGCGGTGGCCACGACCTTGGCTCCACGGTCATGGCCGTCCTGCCCCATCTTGGCCACAAGGATGCGCGGACGCCGCCCATGGCGCGACTCGAAATCCGCGCACATGCGGCGAACCTCGGCAATCGGCCCGGTTTCACCGAACTCGCGTCCATAGACGCCGGAAATCGAACGCACGACAGCCATGTGGCGACCATACACCTTTTCCATCGCATCGGAAATCTCGCCGAGAGTTGCACGGGCTCGGGCCGCCTCCACGGCGAGTTCCAGAAGGTTTCCCGAACCCTCCCGTGCGGCGGAAGTCAGGGCGTCCAGCGTTGCGGCAACCCTCCCGTTGTCGCGATCGGCGCGGAGCTTCTTGAGCTGTGCAACCTGCTCTTCGCGGACCGCCGTGTTGTCCACCTCGAGGATCTCCAGTTCGCCCTCTTTATCGAGCCGGTATTTATTCACCCCCACGATGACCTCGCGTCCGGCATCGATCTGGGCCTGACGGCGGGCGGCCGCCTCCTCGATGCGCATTTTGGGCAGGCCGGTGTTGATGGCCTTGGCCATGCCGCCGAGTTTCTCGACCTCGACAATATGGGACCATGCGCGCTCCATCAGGTCGCGGGTCAGGCTCTCGACATAGTAGGAGCCGCCCCACGGATCGACCGTGCGGCAGATGCCGGTCTCGTCCTGCAGGAAAAGCTGGGTGTTCCGAGCGATGCGGGCCGAAAAATCGGTCGGCAGGGCAATGGCCTCGTCGAGCGAGTTCGTGTGGAGCGACTGGGTGCCACCGAAGGCCGCGGCCATCGCCTCGATGCAGGTGCGGATGATGTTGTTGAATGGATCCTGCTCGGTCAGGCTCCAGCCCGACGTCTGGGAATGCGTGCGCAGCGCAAGAGACTTGGGATTTTCCGCACCGAGGCCCTTCAGGAGCTTGGCCCACAGCACGCGGGCCGCCCGCATCTTGGCGATCTCCATGAACATGTTCTTGCCCTGCGCCCAGAAGAACGAGAGGCGCGGGGCGAAAGTGTCGATGGGAATGCCCGCCTGGATTCCGGCCCGCACGTATTCCACGCCGTCGGCAAGCGTGTAGGCCATTTCAAGATCGGCCGTCGCACCCGCCTCCTGCATGTGGTAGCCCGAGATGCTGATGCTGTTGAATTTCGGCATGTGCCGCGACGTGTAGGCGAAGATGTCGGCGATGATCCTCATCGAGGCCTCGGGCGGATAAATGTAGGTGTTCCGCACCATGTATTCCTTGAGGATGTCGTTCTGGATCGTGCCCGTGAGCTTCTCGGGGGCGACCCCCTGCTCCTCGGCGGCCACGATGTAAAACGCCATCACGGGAAGGACGGCCCCGTTCATCGTCATGGACACCGACATGCGGTCGAGCGGGATGCCGTCGAAGAGCGCCTTCATGTCGAGGACCGAGTCCACAGCCACGCCCGCCTTGCCCACATCCCCCACCACGCGCGGGTGATCGGAGTCGTAACCCCGGTGCGTTGCCAGGTCGAAGGCGATGGAAAGCCCCATCTGGCCTGCGGCAAGGTTGCGGCGGTAGAATGCGTTGCTCTCCCGCGCGGTCGAAAATCCCGCATATTGCCGAACAGTCCACGGGCGCGTCACATACATCGTGGCATACGGACCCCGGAGGAACGGGGGAATGCCCGCCGTGAAACCAAGCTGACGGCACCCGGCGATGTCGGAGGGCCTGTAAACCGGCTTCACCTTGATCTGCTCCATGGTGTCCCACACGGCGCCCCCCTCCCCTTGCTTCCCGCTTGGTGGCACCCCGAATGCGAGGGGCAGCTTTGAAAAATCCGGAATCCCGCTCACTCCGCCACCCCCAGCTTCTTCTGCCATGACGCGAGGAAAGCCCCGCAATCCGATTTCAAATGGATGAAGTCGGCGATCCCGGCCGACTTGAAAGTCTCAGCATGGTCCGGGGGATGACCCGCGAGGATCACCGGCATGGCACCCTTCATCTCCGCGAGCACAGCCGGCACCAACTCCGGATATGTGTCATCCGTCGAGCAGAGCACGGCGGCCAAGGCGCCGGATTGCACGGCTGCAGGCACCGCTTGGGCCGCTGTCTCGAAACCGGACGGGTAAAGAACCTCGAACCCTCCCGGCTCGAGAAAGCCGCGGACGAAATCCGCGCGGGCCTTGTGCTGTTTGAGCGGCCCCATCGTGAGCAGGAAAATTCTCGGCGCACCGCCGTGCTTCGCCGCATGGGCCCACGCCGCGGCGCGCAACTGCTCGAAACTGCCGGCCAGCCGCTCCCCTCCGGTGTGCTTCGACGCAGGCGGCGGATTCTCGGATGGATTGGCATATTGGTTGACCCCGACCATCACGCGCCTCCTCTTCGACAGCGCCTCCCGCTGCGACTCCGCCGCGGCCGACAGGTCGATCTCCCCGGACTTCTGGAACGCCGTCCACGCTGCCTCCGCCAGCTCCTTTGTGAGGCTCTCGACAAACCATGAGCCACCGGCCGGGTCCGCCACCGTCGCCGCGTGGCACTCCTCCCGGAGGATGCGCTGCGTGTTGAGGGCGATGTGGCGTGAAAACTCGTCCGGCTCGCGGAAAACCTCGTCGAAGGGCGCAACCTCCAGGCTGTCGCATCCGCCGAGGACCGCGGCATAGGCGGAGGCCGTGGAGCGCAGGATGTTGGTGTGCGGATCGAGCGACGATTGCTGCCAACGGGCCGTGCGTGCGTGGATGAACATCTTCGCATCCTCCTCCGCGACGCCGGACGCCGTGAGGATGCGCGCCCAGCCGAAGCGCGCCGCACGCAGTTTGGCGAGGATGACGAAGAATTCCCCGCCCGCGGCGAACGTGAAGCGGATCCGCGCCGCCGCCTCGGACACAGAAATCCCCTCCGCGCACAATTCGCGGAGAATCCGCACGCCCTCCGCCCACGCATGCGCGAGTTCCTGCGGCGCGGTTCCCCCGCGCTCGAACACTTGATCGGCTTCCACCATCCGCATGCCCGCCGGCAAAGCCGTATCCGACTCGCCGACCGTCTGCCAGTCCCCCGACGCTTTGGCACCCCTCACGTAGGGAAACGCCCCGGGATCGTTCTCCGCCCCGGCCAGGGCAGCGGCGTTGTCCTTCTGGTAGATCGGACTCACCGGTAATCCGTCCGGCGTCCGCGTGGTGAGCTTGTCGAGGGGCTTCCCCTTGAGCGCGGCCTCGGCGGCGGCACGCCAATCCTCGATCGAAGCGGCGGAAAATTCCGCGAGATCGAGTTTCTCCGAAAAAAGTTCACTCATGAACCCAGTTCCTCCACTTCGACGAGGTGTTTCTGGCTCTCGATGTGCATGACATACCGCGTCGCACGGCCCCCCGTGGATGCGGAGGGCAAAGGCGCCGCGTCCGGAGCCGCGGGCGTTCTTGCCTCCTTTGGCTTCTCCCCGCGCAGCAGCCGGGCGGTTTCGACAGGGAACATCGCGTAAAGGACCGCCGTCTCGTCGTCTTCCGGCAAATCCTCCTCCTTGAGTTTGTCCCGCAACGCGGGCAACCCTGGCTCGAGCAGGTCGGCGGGGCGGACCGTGACGGCTTTCCTCCCGGACTGCTTCTCGACCAAGGCGAGCAGGTCCCCGTCAACCGGTCCCGGCGTGCGGCCGTATTTGCCGAGCACGACATCCTGCGCCGGTTGCGAGATCATTTTCCAGCGGCCGAATTTCACGTTGAGCATGGCCTGCGTGCCGACGATCTGCGATGTCGGCGTGACCAGAGGAATGTGCCCCAGTGCGGCGCGGACAACCGGCATTTCCCGGAGCACCTCCTCGTAACGATCCGCCATCCCCTGCTCCTTGAGCTGGTTGCGGAAGTTGCTCAGCATGCCGCCGGGAACCTGGTAGGTGAGAATGTCCACATCCACCCGCTCGTTGACCGGATTGGTGAAGGCGTGCAGTTCCGCATAGACCTTCTCGAAATGGGTGCGGAGGCGTGCAAGGCGCACCCGGTCGTAATCCGGGCACCTCGGATGCCCGTCGAGAAGCGCCATCATGCGCAGGGTGTCAGGCTGCGATGTGCCATTGGCGAAAGGAACGATCGAGGTCTCAACCGCATCCGCCCCGGCCTCGACCGCCGCAAGATACGCCGAGGCGGCCAGACCCGCGGTGTCGTGGCTGTGCAGCAGGATCGGGACGTTGATGCGTTTCTTGAGGGCGGACACCAGGTCGTAAGCGACCTTCGGCGTGATGAGGCCGGCCATGTCCTTGATGCTGACGGACTGGCAGCCGAGGTCGGCCAACTCCTCGCCGAATTCGACGAAGGCCTCGATCGTGTGGACCGGGCTGATGGTGTAGCAAATCTCGCCCCGCGCATGCTTGCCCGCAGCCAATGTCGCCCGGATCGATGTCTCAAGGTTCCGCGGGTCGTTCAGCGCGTCGAAAATCCGGATCACGTCCATGCCGCGATTCGCGGCGCAATTGACAAAAGCTTCGACCACATCGTCGGGGAAACTTGTGTATTGGACGATGTTCTGACCGCGCAGGAGCATGCCGTGCGGCGTCTGAGGCGCACCCTTCTTGAGCGCGCTGATCCGTTCGAAGGGATTCTCACCGAGATAACGCAGACACGCATCAATGGTGGCCCCCCCCCATGTCTCCAACTGGTAGAATCCCAAGGCGTCGAGATCGTCCAGCGCGGGAAGCATCTGCTCCGTCCGCATGCGCGTCGCCGCCAATGACTGGTGCCCGTCGCGAAGCACCGTGTTGGTGAAACAAACGCGATTCTTGCTCATTAGCCGCGCTAATAGTTAGCAGCTCGCTCCCGCCGCCGCAATAAAAAGCGTCCGCAAGGCATCTCCGGCTACTCGAGGACCACCCCGGTCAGCGGAGGCAGCACCAGTTCGACGGAACCGCCCGAGGACGAGACCTTGATCGCAGAATCGTCTCCGTTGGTTGCGAAGATGACTTTCCGCACGGAGCCTGGGAATTTCACCACCTGCTCCTCGCCGGAGCGGTTCAACGCGACCACACGCAGGTCGCTGCCGGTCCCGCGGCTGTAAACGAACACATTCCTGTCGTCATCGGCGGCGAGCACGGCGAAATCGGGCGTCTTGAACGCCGGATTGCCCGCGTGCAGGGCGATCGCACTTTGGAAAAACCCGTGGATTTCCTTGTCGAAATTCGGGTCGTCCTCCGGGCGGGGGCGTCCGCGGGGATCGATCGTCTCGGCCTCAAATGTCTGGTCCTCCCATGCCATCGGCTTTCGGCAATCAGGATCATCCCCCCCCCACATGCCGGCCTCGACGCCGTAGAAGAACATGGGCGCCCCGACATAAGTGAGCTGGAATAGCGTGACCAACCGCTGGATGGCGCGTTCCTCCCCGTTGGGTTTGCGCACTTGGTAGTCGTTGTTGCTGCGCGCGGAGTTGCCCGGCTCGTCGTAATCGAACTTCTCGGCGTTCTTGTATTGGCCCGTCGTGTTCCGGTTGACGATCATCTGCGCGATCCGGTCGGTGTCATGCGAATCCGTGAGGTTCTGCATGGCCAGCTGAACGGGCACCGGCAACTGGTCGCGGCGCGTGTTCAGCATCTCGCCGAACTGCGAGGGCTTGATGCTGTTGTCCACCAAGAAGGCCTTCACCGGAACCGCGAAGGCATAGTAGTTCATCGTGGCGGAGAATCCCGTCTCGGTGAGGTAATGGGCGGCATTCGTCCAGACCTCGGCGATGGTGATGGCCTGCGGATTCAGCTTGAAGACGTGCTCGTTCCAGTCGCGCCAGAATTTGTCCGGAATCTCCTCGGATACATCGAGGCGCCAACCGTCGATGCCGTCAACCGGGTTGCCATCGCCATCCGGATCCATCCAGCGCCTGGTCGCGTCGAAGATGTATTGCTTCGGCCCCGGATGCAGGTCGGTCCCGTCCTCGTTGTTGCGGAATTCGGGCAGAGTGAAGAAACCTGCCCAACCCTTGTAGCGCAGCTCGTTTCGCCGCGTCTCCGGGTTGTCGAACGATTCGATGTAATACCAGTCCGTGTAGGGCGACTTCTCGCCGTTCATGCGGATATCACGGAACGCGAAGAAGTCGCGGCCGCTGTGGTTGAAAACGCCGTCGATGACGACGCGGATCCCCCGCGCATGGGCCTGCTTGATCAGCTCAAGGAAGAGCTTGTCGGCCGCCGTCCACTTCCATGTCGCCGGATCGGCCGTCTCGCCGCCATTGCGGAGGATCTCGAAATCGCCCGCCGGGTCAGGACCGAAATTCGGATCGATGTGGTGGAAGCTGTTGCCGTCATACTTGTGCACCGAGCGTGCATAGAAAACCGGGTTGAAATAGATCGCGTTGATACCGAGATCCTTCAGGTAGTCCAGTTTGTCGATCACTCCCTGCAGATCACCGCCGTAGCGACGGTGAAACACGCCGTTTTCATAGAAATCCCCCCCGATTTCCTTCTCCCACTCGTCACGGTTGTAGAAGTCCCCTGTCCATGGGCTGATGCGCCAGTTCTCCCCGGGGAGGAACGGAATCTCCAAGTCTTCACGGGTGGGATCGTTCGCCGTGTCGCCATTGCGGAAACGCTCGGGGAAAATCTGATACCAGACCGCAGACTTGCCCCAGTCCGGGACGTGGGAAAGTTGGACATCCTCGCCGGCTCCCATGGCGGAAGCGACGCTCAACAGCAGACAGAGGTGGGGGAGTTTCATGGGTCGGAAAATCAGCAGGAACCCACAAGCCTCCGCAGCAAACGGGCGGAGTCAAGGCACAAACCATTGCGGCATCCGCACCGCGCCTCTATCCTCGGGATTCCTCATGACTGCCTTTGCCTTGGCCGTGGCCTGCACCATCGGCGTTTCTTTTCTCTGCTCGCTCCTCGAGGCGATGTTCCTGAGCACCACGTCGGCGGAGGTCGAGGCGCTGAAGGAAAGGCACCCGCACAGGGGCAGCCTGCTTGAGGATTCGCGGGAGCACATGGAGGAGACCATTTCCTCCATCCTCACTCTCAACACCATCGCCAACACACTCGGCGCCGTCATCGTCGGGGGGATCGCAACCAAGCTCTTCGGTGAAGCCGTTCTGGGCGTGGTGTCAGGATTGATGACTCTTGCCATTCTCATCTTCTCGGAAGTCATCCCGAAGAACCTCGGCGTCGCCTACAGGACGGGTCTGCAAAAGCATGCCGCATGGCTCCTCTATTGGATGCGCCGCATCCTGCGCCCCCTGACCAACCTGACCAACATCCTCGTCCGCGCCGTCATCCAAGGCAAACCTGACGAGGATTCTTCCGACCGCGAAATCGCACTCCTCGCCGAAAAGGGCGCCCGCGAAGGAACCCTCACCGGGGGGGAGCGCGACCTGATCCACAATGCGCTGAGTCTCTCGACCACCCGCGTGGCTGACATCCTCACCCCCCGCAACGTCGTCGTCGCGCTCGAACAGGACCTCACCTCGGACGAGATCCTCGCGACCCATCCGTCGATCCGCTTCAGCCGCATGCCTGTGCATGCGGGGAATCTCGACGAGATCACCGGCTTGGTCCGCCGTCGCGACATCCTCCACAGCATCGCCACGGGTCACGGAAACCGCACGATCAGGGAACTCCAACAACCCGTATCTTTCGTCCCCGAGATGGCCACCGCCGCCAGCGCCCTGCAAACCCTTCTCTCCGCAAACCAGCAGCTCGCCACCGTCGTCGATGAATACGGTGGATTTGTCGGCGTCGTTTCGATCGAGGACATTGTCGAGCACCTCATCGGACGCGAGATTTACGAGAAGGATGATGTCGCGGTGGACATGCGTGCCCTGGCCCGCCGACGCGGACGCCAGCGCCGGGGGGCATCCGCCGAAACCGGGCGAACACCTTCCAAAGAGCCGTGAAAATCCGCCTCGCCCTCCTCGCCGCCCTCACCTCAACCTTGGTGCAGGCCCAGACACCTCCTGCACAGCAACCGACCGTCACCGTTCTGGGGCGCGCCGAGGTCCGCATCCCGAACACCGAGGCCGCCATCCAACTGGGTTGCGAGGGCGCTGGAACCGATGAAGCCGCCGTGCGTGACGACGTGGGAAGCCGCTCCCAAGCCGTCGCCGCACTTCTGAAGCGGGAAAATGCCGCGCGCCTGCAGACGACCTCGGTCAGCATCCAACCGCAGTTCAGCCCCATGCAGCCGGAACCCGGACGCCAAGCGCAGACACCCGAGGTCCTCGGCTACACCGGTCGGTCCATGGTCGGCTTTGTGGTCCCGGTGGAGGAGGCCGGCCGCATCATCACCGCCGCACTGGATGCCGGGGCGAATTCCGTCGTCGCCGTACAGACCCAGCCGGCGGATGAAACGCGACGCGACGCGGAAAGCAAGGTTCTCTCCCTTGCCGCCAAGGACGCCGAGACCCAGGCGCGCGCCTTGGTCTCAGCCTTGGGCCTGTCGTGGGCGGGCATCCGCGGCATTGATGCTTCCGGCAATCCTCCCGGACCGTTTCCGATGCCCCGTGCCGCCATGATGATGGGTGCCGAGACCGCACCCGGATTGGACATCCAAGGCGGTGAAACCGTTGTGGCTCGCGAAGTCGTTCTCAAGGCGGAATTCCGGACCCCCTGACTGCGATTTTCAGCGCCCCAACCATGGCGCCGGACTCCCGGGAACGATCCCGAAAACCCACACCGCAACGGTGAAGACAGTCACCGGAATCAAGACGGCAAAAATCAGATTCACCCAGAACCCCGTGCGCACCATCCGTGTGATCGGCACCATGCCGCTGGCAAACACGATCGCGTTTGGCGGTGTGCCCACCGGCAACATGAACGCACAGCTTGCCGCCATCACCGTGGGGAGCACCAAAATCAGCGGATTCTGTCCCATCCCCACCGCAACCGACGCCACCACCGGCAAGAAAGTCGCCACCGTCGCCGTGTTGCTCGTCAGTTCGGTCAGAAACAGAATCGCCAGCGTTACGAAAATCACCACGAGGACAATCGGAAGCACATGCCATCCCGCCGTCTGCGCCCCGAGCCATGCTGCGAGCCCGGATTTGTCGACCATCTCGGCCATGCTCAAGCCCCCCCCGAGCAGGATCAACACCCCCCACGGCAGATCACGCAGGTCGCGGCCAGACAGCACGAACTCCCCCTTCCGCCAATTCACCGGAAGAATGAACAGCGCGAACGCCGCCGTCATCGCGATCCCCGCATCGGACAGTCCCGGCAACCATGGCTTCAACACCGGCTGCGCCAACCAGAGGAACGCCGTGACGGCGAACACCACGGCGACAAGAACCTCGCCCCGGCTCCATCCGCCCAACTCCGCCAGCTTGACACGCACCTCGTCCTGCAATCCATGAACCTCGAGTCTCCGGTCGGAAATGCAAAGCCTTAGCAGCACGGCATGCGTGCAGAACACCCCGGCCACCACCACGGGAACCCCGACCATCATCCACTGCCCGAAGCCGATCTCGAATCCGTAGGTATCGCGGAGAAATCCTGCCATGAGCGCGTTCGGCGCCGTGCCAATCAGGGTCCCGACGCCGCCAATGCTCGCCGCGTAGGCCACCCCCAGCATGAGCGCCAGTGCCGCGCCCCCC
>JACSRX010000026.1 GCA_014879535.1 Chthoniobacterales bacterium | reverse complement strand
CGTTGCCCCCCCCGGCGGATGGACCTCGGGCGGATCGGATTTGCGCATGAGAAGACGGCATGCTGAAAACCACAACACAACGCCGATCAGGATCTTGAGATAATGCGCCGGCAACTGCACCCAGCCGCCAAGGAACGCCGCGGGGACGGACAGCAGGGCGAACGGCCAGAACAAGGACCATGAAAAGTGCCCGGCACGCCACCATTGCAGGGCGCCGATGGCTGCGACGATGATGTTGAGGGTGAGCGCCGTCGGCCGGATCACCTCGACCCCGAGTCCGAAGAGCGTGAGCACCGCGATGTAGCCCGAGGCACCCGCATGGCCGACGGATGAGTAGAGCAACGCCACGACAAAAATCGCGGCCGAGATGGGGAGGAAATGTTCGGTCATTCGGATGGTTCAGGTTCGGCATCTTTCGCCGCCGCGGCGGACAGGGGAAAGAAAAGCTTCAGACCGTCGCTCTGGCGTCGTCCATGCTCGGCAAGCACCTGCTGGCCCTCCGGCGAGAGCAGGAAATCCGCCAGCAGCCTGGCCCCCGCCGGATTGAGCGAGCGTGTCGTCTCAGGAACCGCCTCCAGCACGACATAGGGGCGGCGCATCCCGGGGTCGCCTTTCACAAGCACCTCCATGCCCCCGGACGGCATCTTGCCGGACCGCACGGGGATGCGCCCCACGACCACGTAGGCATCGTGCGAGCGGGCGAATTCCACGACGAGCCTCCCGGACTCGCTTCCGTCGCGGATCAGCCAATCGCCCGACGGCCTCATGCCTGCCCGGTCCCAAAGATGCTTCGACACCTCATGGCTCCCGGTGTTGCGAGCCTCGACGAAGGGATGCCGCCCGGCGGCTATCCTTGCCAGCGCCGCCGCACCATCAGTCATTCCGCGTATCCCCGCAGGGTCGTCCTCCGGCCCGACAATGACGTGCTCGTTGTAGGTCCACGGACGCATGTTGCAAGCCAGGCCGTCCGCCACGAGCCGCGTCGCCGTATCGCTCGAATGCATGGTGAGCAGATCGATGCCACCGGCACGGAAGGCCCCGTCGAGCACATCTTTCGGCCCGGTCACAGCCAGTTCGACCGGAATTCCCGTCTTGGCGGTGAAAGCCTCGGCCACCATGGGCCACAGCCCGCTCATCGTCATGCCGCCAATGACGGCGACGCGGACGGGCACCGGTGCGGACTGCCGGCACCCGGAGGGAAAAAGAAATCCGGCGCAGCAGGCGATGGCAAACGCACGACGGATCATTGCGGCGGCTTCCAAGCATCCGCCTGGTCGATTTGCCACCGCACATCGGGATGGGAGGATTCCCCGCGGTTGCATCCAAGGTAATCTCCGTCGAAGGACTGCACCCGTCCGTCGAGAAACAGCACATGGGCGCAGCCGCGATGGCGGGCCGGCACGGAATACGCACCCGCGGACGGCACGGTGGACGCATAGCCTCCGGGCGCATCAGCCATGAAGGCGACCGTTCCCGGCGAAGGGAGGGCGTGGACGCGCGTGGGCTCCGGCCGATCCCACCGGGAGAGATACATGTTCATGCCATAGCAGAGGAAATGCTCGACGCGGGCATCCTCCGCGGCCGAAGGACAGATGAAGATGGACTTCGATCCGGGGCGCGGCGCCCGGCCGGAACCCGCCAGTTCCGCGTAGGACTTCTCCCCGAGATAGGGGGGGAGGGCATTGAACCAGTCCTCCGCACGGTCGATGACGCGCACCTGCTGGACTCCTTGGCCGCGGCGCGGCAGTTTCCCGTCATGGTCGGCGGCATAGAGTCCCGCGGCCACGCCCCAACCCCGGAGGTTGGCAAGACAAGCGGCTTCATGCGAACGCTCGACGCTGGAAGCAAATTGGCCTGCGGCCAGCATCGACAAAAGGGCCATCAGAAACACGGCGGTGGCAAGCTCCACCAAGGTGAACCCGCCACAATGGTTTCCATTCATCGAACGGACCGGCGCCGCAACCCCGCGATCAGGACGGCGGCGGCGCCCGGGAGGAGAAGGACCGCAACATCAGGCTCCGGCACCGCAGTCACCGCCAACACCGGGTGGTTCGCCGCCGTGTTGAAGGTGCGGGAGTTGAAGACGTAACTCACCGCATCATTGCCGGGGGCAAGCTGCAGGCTCACGTCGCCGCCGGCATCCATGTCGGCCAGGAAATTCACCCTCAGATTGAGGGTCCACACGACCGGGATGTTGTTGCCGGGCGGGACGTAGTTGAACGAGCCAAGCCCCTCGGTGCTCCCCGGGGCGAAATTGGCGTAGGTGACACCGGTCTCCGTCCATGAGTCGTCGGAAAACCAGAGGATGGAGAACGGACCGCCGTTGACAGTCGGGAATACGGCATTGTTGGGGACGGCACCCTGCGTCCCGAAATTCGAGGCCAACCGCAATGTCACCGAGGTGATCGACCAGTTGTTCAGCCCGAACTCCGCATCGAACTGCGACACCGCGGAGGACAGGTCGAACTTGAACAGCGCCAGATACTCGCCGCCGTTGCCCGAGGAGGCGCCCGCCATGGCGATGGCACCGAGACTCCCGTAGTTTGCCGTGGAACTTGCGCCGTTGAGGTTGCCATCGGTGATGAATGTGTCGGCCGAGGGATTCAGCGACACCAGGAGGGCCGCCGCACGGGGAACTCCCGCCACCAGCAGGAGAATCGCAGCGCACGCAATGACGCTGCATGTTGGGTAGGTTTTCATGAGATTTGCATCAGCCCGGACCGGCAGTCCGAATATCCCGGCAGGCACGAAACGGACTGCCTGTGTGCGCGGCTCTGGATGAGCGCGACAAGCTTCCTGATCCGCGGATCCTCGAGAAGATTCTCGCGGAACACAAAATCCAGCCCCTCGACCCGCAGCGGCGCAAACCCCAGCCGGTCTTCCAGTGCGCAAAGCTGGACGGTGATCCCGGCTTCCGCCCAGCCGGCCTGCACCGCGTCCGCCACCTGCTGGTGCCCGGCAACCACGCGGCCTGAGGGCTTGCCGGTCCCGAGCAGGTCTTCAAGCAGGTCGCGCGCCGCGGCACCCGGCTCCCGGATGGCCCACCGGCGTGTCCCGCGTGCGATCGCCGCGACCGAACGCCTGCCCGCCCCGGACGGAAGAGCGATGCCGCTCTGCCAATCCGCAACCCGCAGCAGCACCCATCCGCGACCGAGCACTTCGCGGACACGCGCCAGATTGGCCCCGGGCTCCCCGGGTGTCGCGGCGTGGATGCCGCCGACATGCACCGCCCCGCGCTTCAGCAATTCCAAAGCCCCGCGCCCGTTGCGTGGAAGCACGATCAAGCGCACTCCGGAGAATTTTTCATATTCCCCGGCGAAAAACCTCGCCGCCGGATCGCAGCAGGCCACGGTCAGGGTCGGGATGCGCCCGCCTCCCGCCCTCCGCTTTCCGCGGCCACCCGAAACAATCACATCCGGAGGGAACGGATTCATGGCCACGGCCTCCACGGGATACCTCAATGTGTCCCGTCCCTCCGGAACCTCCCAGTAACCGGCCACGGGCCCCTCAGGCTCGATCGCCCAGACATTGTCCCGCCGCGGTTCCGCCGGTCCGGCGAACAACTCTTCGACACTGCATTCAAAAACCTGCGCAAGGGAGAGCGCCACCTGCACCGAGGGCACCACGGCGCCGGTCTCGATGGAACTGACCGCGGCACGGGAGATTCCCGCCCGGCGAGCCACCTCCTCCTGCGACCAGCCACGGGCCGCGCGGCGCGCGGCCGGATGATTTTCACCGGCAATTTTGTTCGACATGATGATGACGACTTAATGACAGAATCATGTCAATACAAGCACCAAAGTCTCGGAGGCGATCCCTCGCCCTGCATCAATGGCTGCATTTGACACCACCCCGCCGCTCCACTAATGATTCCGTTTCCGCCAACGGTGGCCGTAGCTCAATGGCAGAGCCCCGGATTGTGATTCCGGTTGTTGCGGGTTCGAGTCCCGTCGGCCACCCATCCTCCTGATTCCGGCGCCATCTTCATCATGCCGTCAGACGAACACTTCATGCGTGAAGCCCTGCGATTGGCGCGCCGGGGACTCGGACACACGCGCCCCAACCCGGCCGTGGGCTGCGTGATCGTCCGGAACGGCAAAATTCTCGGCCGGGGATGGCACCGTCGTGCCGGGGCCCCGCACGCCGAAATCGAAGCCCTTCGCTCCCTCTCCCGTCCCGCTCTCGCCCGCGGCGCGACAGCCTATGTGACCCTCGAACCGTGCTCGACCCACGGACGCACCCCGCCTTGCACCGGGGCCCTGATGCAGGCGGGTTTGGCCAGGGTGGTCCTCGGTGCGGTCGATCCGAACCCCAAGCACCGCGGGCGCGGTCTCACCATCCTCCGCCGCGCGGGACTCGAAATCACCTCCGGTGTCCTCGCCGCCGACTGCGCGGCACTCAACCCCGAGTTTCATTTCGCCATGTCCACCGGAGTCCCCTGGGTCATCGCCAAATGCGGCATGTCCCTCGACGGCCGACTGACCCGCCCTCCCGGCGAACCCCGCTGGATCACGTCGCCCGCCGCTCGTGCCGATGCCATGAAACTGCGCGCCCGTGTGGACGCCGTGCTGGTCGGCGCCGGAACCGTCCGGGCGGACAACCCCTCGCTCACCCTTCGCGGCGTGTCAGGGACCGCACAACCATGGCGCGTGGTCTGGGCCCCACGCCGGATGCCCCCCCCTGACTCAAAGCTCTTCACGGATCGCTGGAAGGCTCGGACTTTCGTCGTCCGCCAAGCCACCCTGCGCGACGCCCTGCGCGCCTTGGCGACCCGCGGCATCACCAGCGTCCTCATCGAAGGCGGCGGGCACACCATGGGTTGTGTGATGGACGGACGCTTGGCCGCGGAAGTTGTGTTCTATGTGGCTCCAATGCTGGCCGGAGGAACGATTCCCGCCGTGGGTGGACGCGGTTTCCTGCGTGCTGATCAAGCCCAACGGCTCTCAGGGGTGAAATTCGACACCGTCGGCAACTGCGTGCGCATCTCAGGAAGATTGAGAAATTGACTGAGAGCTGAATTTCAATTTTGGTGGTTTTTTCCTTGCTTCCCCAAGCCGCATTCATGGAGACTTGGCCAACGGTAAATGCCGTTCGCAACCAAAACCTAATCCATAATCATGAAAAAATACATCGTCACCGGTTTGGTGGCTGTCATTGCCGCGACTTCCTCGGCCTTGGCTGGCACCGACTTCAAGAAAACCGTTGTTGAGATCGAAGACCCCTGCGTCTTCCGCGACAGCGAATTCCAAATCGACGCCTTCGGTCAGGGCGCCTTCTACAATCAGGGGTCTCCCGGTTGGGGCGGCGGTCTGGGCCTGAACTACTTCTTCATGCGCTATGTCGGTATCGGCATTGAGCAGAGCGTGTTCGGCCGCGAAGACCACGGCGCCGAGTGGGCCACTCTCGGCAACCTCTTCCTGCGTTACCCGATCTGCTCGTGGAATATGGCTCCCTACGCCATCATCGGCGGTGGCGCCCGCTACGGCGACGGGGGTCGCGGCAAGGGCGTGGGCACCGTGGGTGGCGGTCTTGAGATCCGTCTCACCGACCACATCGGCCTCTTCGGCGATGCCCGTTGGCTCTACACCAACGTGGAGCCCAAGAGCGGTGTTCTTGCCCGCACGGGTATCCGCTACGCGTTCTAACCTGAACCACTCAGCTGAATTGCACAAACGGGGCCGGACTTCCGGCCCCGTTTCTTTTTGCAGAAAATCCTTGATCTGAACCGTTGAAACGCTACTCTCCGGCCCCAGCGGCGCAATCCGCTCGCAACCAAAACCTAATCCATATCATGAAAAAATACATCATCACCGGTCTTGTCAGTGCCGTGGTCGCCACGACCTCTGTTCTGGCTGGCACCGATTACAAAGCCTCGAAGGAACCCGTGCCCGTGGAGCCTCCCTGTCTCTACCGCGACAATGAATTCCAGATTGACGCGTTCGGAACCGGCGCCTTCTATGATGCCGGCAACCCCGGTTGGGGCGGCGGCCTCGGCCTGAACTACTTCGCCTTCCGTTATTTCGGTCTCGGCGTCGAGCAGTTCGTGGTCGGCCGTGAAGACAAAGGCGCCCAATGGGGCACCTTCGGCCACCTCTTCCTGCGCTATCCGTTCTGCTGGGGCCTCTCGCCCTATGCGATGGTCGGCATCGGCAAGATGTATGGTGACAGCCAACGCAGCATCGGCGCCGGCGACGTCGGCGGCGGTCTCGAATGGCGCTTCACCGAGAACATCGGCCTGTTCGGCGACGCCCGCTGGGTTTACTCCCCGCAGCTCGACAACGGTGGCGGCGTTCTCGCCCGCACCGGCCTGCGCTTTGCGTTCTGATCAAGCCTGAGGCTCTTCACGACGGCGCCGGGGTTTTACCCCGGCGCCGTTTTACTTTGCATTGATCCCTGGAGTGACAGCAGACGGCAGGGAATGGTTTCGCCCATGACTGCACGCCCCCCCCAGCCGGTGGATCCCTGTCAGGCGTCTGGATCCTGTTCCTGCGAGTCTGTCGGAGAATGGACGCCGCGGAGCATTTCCGTCGTGATCAGCCCCTGGAGTTTGCGGCACATCCATGGGCCGCGGACGGAATACAACTGATCGTCACCGCATGTTGTGCGGAGACCGCCGCGAAATCATCGGGCAATCGCTTCGCCACCAGAGTGAACCAACTGTCCGACTTCGTGCCCGCTGACGTTGCACGGTATTCGGCCAGCCACAACACACTTTGCGGACGCCTGATCTCGATGGCGGAGGCAAAGCTTCCCGGCGGACGCCCCAGCAGGTGCTCGGCAAGTTCCCGTGCCGGGAATGCAGGGAGGCTCGCCGCCAGGCAAAGGAGAAAAGCGACGAAGACAACCGTGATGAGTAGCGCCGTCATCTTCCTCACCGCGGAGGAGGATCACCGGGCAAAGGCTCCACGCCTGCCCAGCTTTTCATGTAATAGCTGGCAACACGACGCACATCCTCCTGCATCACATAGCTGTCCGTGCGCACACGGGAAAGTTCGAGAATTTCAGCCAACTCGGGCGTGAAATCGGCGCCTGCCTTGTCCTTCAGTGCCCGGATGGCGCTCATCCATGAGCCGAACCGGATCGAGATATCCGCAGCCCCCTCGTAGGAGGGATCCTCCTCGACAGTGGCTGCATTGAACTTCTCCATGCGCTTGATCACATCACGCCCGGCCGCACGCACCTCCGGCACCAGAGCCGGATCGGGAGATGGCAGATCACCGACAAACCGCAAGGCGGACTCCGCCGCGCGCATGTCCGGGGAAAGCATCAGCTTCCCAAGTTCCTTCGCATGGTTCGGGTGTGATGTGATCCGCACGATGGCGGCCTCTCGCCTTCCCGCATCCTGCCATGCGGGAGTGTAGGGCAGCAACTCGGCGAGTGGCGCGTCGGGGGCAATGGCATCGAATGCCGCCTGCTCCTCCCTGTCCTTTTGCGCCTCCACCTCCTCGGCCGTCGGTGGTGGGGCTGGTGGCGGAATGCGCCGAACCCGGAAACGGAACGAGGACTTGGTATCCGGCCACGGAGGATCTCCCGCCGGCGATCTCGGCATCCACTCGCTCCATGCCTCGTATTCCGCCCCCGGATGAGCCGGCAAAGGGACGAGAAAGGCACCGATCATGACATCCCCAATCCGGGCTTCTGTCGTTCTCTTCCCTCGGGAGGTGAAAAGGAACGCCTCCGCCGGAACGATCCAGCGACCGTTCTCCTCTCTCGCCTCCTCCAACCTCAATTGCCCGTATTCCGAGGCCCGCTGCGTGCCGTCCACCACCGAGCCCAGGACGAACTGCGTCTCGGGCGGAATCCCGGAGGCCGGAATGCCTTGGCCCTTTGGAAGAAGAATCTCCATTTCGAGCATCAGCTTTTCGCGGTCGATCGTCGGCGGGAAATCTGCCAGCAAGAAGAGCACCAATGTGGTTGCTCCGCCCATCGCCACCACAGCGGCACACGCGACACCCGAGGCCCTGAAAAACCGGCTGGCAGACGCCGTGCCGAGGAAGCGCGCCACAACCAATCCGAGAACGCAGCAGACAATCCCGCCGAGCAACGCCATGCCGATGACGAAAAAGCCCGCCTGCCCCTCGCGGGTGCTCATGTGATACCAATCCGCGTAGAACGCCGCGACCACCCCGGATGTGAAAAGACCGACGATGCCGCAGATCAGAGAGGCGAGAAGGGAAAGGAGCCAGTTCATGTCTGCCGTGATGCCGGAGCGCTCCCGGCGACACGCGATCCCCACGGGATGAGCGTCGGACGCCATGTCCATCCGGACCGTGTGACAACCGCGATGATCGGCGCCTTCATTTCGTTGAGATCGAACCTGTATGTGTAGCTTAGCGGCTTTTTCCCCTCTCCGTCACCGTCAAGCTGAAGGCCGAACACCTTCTCCTGCTCGCGCTGGAAAAAGACGATGCCCACAGCCGCCTTCCATGCGAGGCTTGAACCGTCGAACCCGGCGGACAAGTCGATTTCGGACGTGTAATCGGTGGCACGAACCGCCTTCGAGGCCTCGTCGAGTTCCATGCGGATACGGAACGTCTTCCGCAGCTTGCGTGCCCTCGCAAGATCCAGCCACGCAGCATCGGCGTAGCGCCAATCGGCGAAAAATTCCCGCGACGTGCGGCCGGGCGACACCGTGAAGGACACCGGAAGATCGTTGATGGCCAGAAGACGGTCGGCAAGCTCTGGGGACGACAGCACGGGGACTCCCGACTCGGGTCCGGCGCTGGAGACCCATGTCGCGCCCGTGAAAAACCATGCCGTGTAGATCGCCACCATGATCAGGAGCCCGAGAATCTTCATGACCACGGATGAGAACAGGACCTCCAGCGGTTGCAGCACGGGAAACAACGGCTCGGCAGGCTCCGGTGCGACGGCCTCCGGCAACCTGCTGACGGCCCGGCGGGCTGCGGCAGCCTCCGGGGTGAGCCCGCTCCATACGAACAGATTCCGACCCGCCAACAGCATCTCGATGAAATCCCCCTGCATCCGCGTCGCCTTCCATCCCTCGGACTCGCTGCCGCTGGTGCCCCGCAGGTCGAACCCCTGATGGTAGGCAGCCGCAGCCCGCCGGGCCTGCCCTGCATCGGGGAATTGCGCCACAAGGACGGTTTCACCGGAAAGTGTGACCCCCGCCTCGGCAGCCTCGGCACCATCCAGAATCCCCGGCAACGCGTCCCTCGCGTCTCGCACCATCCCCTGCGGAATGTCCGCTCCGAAAACCGCCTCCCTGTCGGCAAAACGCCCGTCCTCCACAGCCAGTCCGCCCGCCGCGGCGGGGACGGCTTGCGGGACCTTGGCCATCACGAGCTGGCCCACAATGAAGACCACGACGATCGGCGCCATCAATCCCGCAATGAAGACGATCGGACGCCGCGAGGCGCCCGCGAGACGCATCATCACGGCGAGGATGCCAAGAACCGCCGCCGGACCGAGAGCCAGGGCCAACGCCACGACCAAGCCGGGGTTCGCCTCGATCACGTCGGCGGTCGTGAAAAGAACCCCGGTCATTGGAGCAATTGGTAAACCAAAGCCAGAAACATCACCGCGGCGGGAAACAGCGACGCGCCGACGGACCATCCGGGGCGTCCCCGGACGACCAGCCAGATGCCTGTGCCGATGCCCGCGACGCACAGCAGCGAGAACCCCAGCACCCACCATCCGACCTCGCGGGCGGCTGCGGGATCCGTGTTGTTGGCCAGCGCCGCCGCGCTGAACACCCACATGGTGGCCATCGACACGATCGTGAAAATCATGGCCGCGATGGCACCGAAAATTCCCAGCACGCGCTGCAGGGTTTGGAGGCCATTCGGGGAGGACATGGGACGTTAGGTCTGCGGCGGCCGCCACGGGAAAACGACATGCCATGCCACCACCAACGCGAGTCCCGCGGTTCCCGCGGCCCCGACGGAATAGAACGTGATGAGCATCCAGAATTGGAAGGGCTCTTCGGCGCGTGAGGGAGGAGTCCTCGTCCTGCTGTGTTTGAACACATCACGCACAACCCCACGCTCGAACCCGTCATGCACCAGCCATCCCATCCAACCGCTGAAACCGATCAAACAAATCAGCCCGACAATCGCCCCCCGCCATCCTCCGCTCTTTTTTCCCGCGCCAGCCGCCGGCACCGCGGACACCGCGGGGGAAGTGGATGGCGGCGGGATCGCGGGAATCGGAGGAGGGAGAGGCCCCTCCCCACCGGTCGCCTCCCCGCCGTGATACTCGTAGTCCGGCGGACGGAACTCGCCCTTGATCCGGGCGATGATCTCGGCGCGCCGGTGGCGGGCCCACTCGGGGTGGCTGTGCCAAGCGTCCGGCCCGGCGAAAAAAATCACATGATGCGCCCGACCGGTCAGCATCTCGCCGTCGATGTCCAAACGCTGCCATGCCCCGTCACGGAACTCCTCGTAATACATCATGTCCCTCCCCCGGTGACCGACCCGCCATTCGCGCCCCGGCAACGGCGGAGGCACCGGGTCCGGACCCGCAACGGGAGCGGGATTGGATTTCACCACGGGACGGAACTCGCGGCGAACCGAAGGCAGCAACAGCACGACAATCGACGCGGTGCAGAAGGCGATGATCGGCACGCTGTGGAGGTTCGGACCGCCCCACACACTCTCCGATGCCGTCACCACTCCGGAGGCATCCGTATGGTATGTCGTCGTCTTTCCGCCGGCAGCCAACGACTTGATGTTCACGGCGATCAGGACCGCCAGCAGCAGGAACATCCAATACCGCGCCCAGCGCCAGCGCAGCAGCAGCCCCAATCCCGCCAGGAGCGTCAACGGAGGCGCCACGTAGATCGCAAGAATCCCCCCCATATCCGCCGTCTTTGTGCCGTAACCCCCGGCAAGAACCATCAGCAGGCTGATCACCGTGACGGGCAGGAGAAGCGCGCTCCCCGCCATGGTCACGCACGCGAGCAGCGTCACCAGAATGGAGCGTTTCGACTTGGGGACAGACTGCTGCATGCCGATGCGCGATTGTGGAAAAGTGGCGGACCCCGGCAAGCCGGAACTCGGCGATTGATGCGGGCTTGCGCTTCCCTTCTTCCATTTTAGGTTATCGGACATGGCCCTGCTTCTCGCGAAAACTTTCATGGCCACCAGCCTCGGCGTCGTGATCCTCGCTCTCTGCTGAGAGCACTCACTCCTCAACTGTTGAGAAAATTCGGCTATCTCCGTGACGGACTTTTCCTTGCGGCTTGCGCGCTCTATGCCGCCAACCGATGGCTCATCAAGCCCGTCGCCCCGGGCGGATTTTTCGGCTCATGGTTCAACGATGTCCTGCTCATTCCCTGTGCCGTGCCCGTGCTCCTCTGGCTCGAACGCCGCACCGGAATCCGCCGCACCGATGTGCCTCCGACCGTCGCCGAAATCGCCTTCGTCCTCGTCCTGTGGTCGGTTCTCTTCGAGGTGATCGCCCCGCGCTTCGCCGCCCGTGCCACCGGCGACTGGTTGGATGTGGCGGCCTACACGGCGGGCGCTGTTGTCGCCGCCCTGTGGTGGAACCGCCCCATCAGAACTTCCAACCGAGATTGAGGCTCACCACCTGTCCGAGATAATCCGGCCTGCCGAAGTCGATGTTCCAATACGCCGACGCCGTCAGGTTCTCCCCGAACTGCGTCGTGACGCCCGCCCCGCAGAACACGCTGTCGCGATACGGATCCGCCGTCAGGTAGTTGAACCCCGGACCCGATCCCGCATCAAGCGCCGCGCCGATGGCACGCGGATTGTTCATGAACTCGTGCAGCCAAAACATCCGCCCTTCCGGGATGATCGCCACCGTGTCGCTCAGCTTCCATGTGTAGGCAATCCGTCCGCCCAGCGTGCTGCGCAGGCTGTTGGCGTTCTGCTGGGTCAGCCGCAGGTCCAGGCTCTCGGCCCCCTGTTCGGTGAACGGTGCAATCCCCACGTAGGTGTATTGCGCCCCCAAGATCGGTCCCAAGGTGAACTTCCCGACCTGCCAGTCATGGCCCAGGTTGAGCGCCGCCGCGAACTGCCCGCTGTCCTGCAGACTCCTCGCCGTGCGGTCGATCGTCGAAAACTTGATCGGTCTCCGCACATTGAAATTGTTGTAACCGCCCGAAATCACCCCGTCCGCGTAGAATCCTCCCTTGGTGAAGGAAACATAGGTTCCGAAGACCGCCGAGTTCATCGTCGTGTTTCCACCCCCGTCATACTTGGCGTAAAGCCCCTGATATCCCCCGAAGAAACCCGTGGTCAGTGCCGGCTTCCCGTTGGAAAGACTCGCGTCACCGAACGTGTAGTCCGTGCCGAAAAGCACCCCGCCGCCGTCCGTGCGGTAGCCGGGCACCTGGTTCGCGCTGGTGGTCTTGGCGAACATCCCGTTGCCCTGCGTCCACAGCGACCACTTCGGCGCCTCGTCCTCCACGATCACCGCCTTCAAATCCTTCGGATCCGCCACGCGCTTGCCCCCCTTGTCATAGACCAGCGGTTCCGCCTCGATCCCCGACGTCTGGAACGCCCTTGTCCCCAGCCGCACACTGCTCATCCGCTGGTTGAGCATCTGGACCTGCGCAAAGGTCTGCTCGATCGCGATGTTGGCCACGCTCTCGTGGAATGTCGGCGCGATCTGGTCGAACGCCGCCGGGTATTGCTCCTCGCCGAGCATGTCCAGCGCGATGCTCACCGTCTCGCGGTCATCCCCCCGCGCCGGAATGTAGGAATCCAACGCCCGCGCCACGTTGCGCTGGTTGCCGGTCACCGCCACCAAGGTGTAGCTCGTCGGCGCCACGATCAGCGTGCCCGTGCCGCCGTTGACCCAGAACCGCCCGCGGAACCGGCCCGGATCGGGCATCAGGATCCGGTCGAACTCGCCGTTGATCACCGCCGCCTGCAGGAACGCATATTGCTGGCCGTAGGCGAGCTGGTTGCCACCGTAGTTGATCACCTTCAGCGTCCCCGCCAGGTTCGCACTGCCGCTGACCACCAAACGGTCGAACAGCGAGAGGCTCGCAATCTCCAGCTCGGTCGTGCCCGCCGCAGACTGGGTGAAGTTGCCCACGACGGTCGTCGTTCCCGGGCTGTTCCCGGGCGCAAGCGTGCCGTTGTTGAACACGTTGCCGACGATGACCCCGCTGCCTCCCAGCAGCGCGTTCTGGAACACCGTCAACCCGCCCGGCGCCGCGAACCGCCCGTTCACATACAGCCGCCCGTTGCGGATCGCCGCCGCTCCTCCCACCTGGACATTGCTCTCGATGTCCAGGATGCCGTCGCCGGTCTTTTCAAAATCCGCCGGTGTCCACACGTTCCCGCCGCGGATCGCCCCGCGTCCGGAGCCGACATCGAACCGGCCGCTGGTCACCGTCAGCGTGTTGTGAACGTGCAGGTTGCCGTCCGGATCGAAAATCAGCGAGTTGACCGTGTTGCTGTCCGCCGGGGCGCCCGTCTCGACCGGTCCGCTCACGAGGAAATCCGCCGTCACCGGCGTCCACGGACCCCCGATGTTCTGCAGCAGCGGTCCGGTGGACGATCCCGCGAAGTTGACCAGCAAATCGCTGCCCGAGCGGCTGAACACCGGAGCCAGACCGAAAAGATCATTGCCCGAGAACAGCGGCAGGAACGTGTCGTCCAAGTTCGCCGCACCCAGGATCGTGTAGAGCGTGTTCGGCGCGAACCCCGTGCCATCCGTGAAGTCGAACAACCCGCCGCTGCCGCTCAGCGTCAGGTTGCCCGTGATGCCGAGGGAATCGGTCGCCGTCCCCAGGTTCAGCGCCACCGAACCACCCGTCCAATCCAGCGACGCAATGCCCAGTGTCCCGCCCGGCGCCAACGTCCCTCCGCTCAACTCCACCGGACCGCCGCCCAAGGCCGACGGATCCAGCGTGCGCAGCGTCCCGGCGGTGATCTTTGTCCCGCCGCGGTAGTCATTGGCGCCGCTCAAAGTCAGTGTCCCGGAGCTGCTCTTCACCAACGCGAGCGGATCCGCTGCGCTGTCCATGATCGACCCTCCGAAACTGCCCGAGTTCACAGTGAGGATCGAGGGACCGAAAATGTTGATGATCGCCCCCGTGCCCTGCAGGTTCCCGATCGTCTGCGTCGTCGTCCCGCTGACGGCGAGGATCCCCATGATCCCGTTGATGGTCACGGTCGAGGCCGGATTGATCTGTTCGGAGGTGTCGAAGAGCGTCAGGCTCCCACCCACATCCACCTGCACGTCACCCGCGATGGCCGTGACGCCCGGATCCTTTTCCAGCGACAGTTCGACATCGGCGCCCACCGTCGTCAGTCCGGCGTAGGTGTTGCTCTCCGATCCGCAGAAGGTCACCACTCCCGACATTCCGCTGCCAGCCATCCCGAGAGTCAGCCCGCCTTCTCCGCTGATTGCCCCCATGAAGCAAACCATGCTCCCGTTCTCGGTGAAAGTGAGTGTCCGCGTCGCCGCACCCAGATCCACGGGCCCGGTGAAATCCAGGAAACTGAGGAAATCCGAGGTGATCTTCACATCGCCGTTGATGACCACGCTGTTGCCCAGCACCACGTCTCCCGCGGGCACCACTCCGAAAGTCGTCCCGTCGGCAAGATGCAATGTCCCCGTCCCCAGCGCGTCGTCATCCGCCACGAGCAACGTCCCCTTGCCCAGCATCGTCCCGCCGGCATAGCTGTTGCTGGCCGTGAGCGTCACGGTGCCCGTGCCGGTCACCTTCAAATCACCCGATCCGGAAATCGCCCCGCCGAAGGTGAGGCTGCCCGCACGGTTGAAATCCAGCGTCCCGTTGTTGGTCACGTCGCCGAGGATCGATCCCGTGGTCCCTCCGTTGCCGACCTGCAGGGTGCCCCCGGCGATCAGCGTGTTGCCCGTGTAGGTGTTGTCCGCCGAGAGAATGAGCGTGCCCTCATCCCCGCTCTTCACCAGACCGCCCGCCCCCGAGATCACCACGCCGATTTCCGCCGTCACATTGGTGGCGGTGTCCACGACCAGGGTTCCGCCGCTGATGGCGATCTCGCCCGGCCCCGTGACCACATAGCCGTTGGTTTCGAATCTCAGCTCCGTGGCCGCCACGTTGGTTCCGACCGTCACCGTGCCCGGCGTGCCCGCGAAATGCCCCGTGGCCCGGTCGTCCCAGACGTAGTTGGTCAACCCGCTCGCGCTCGTCCAGTTGCTCGACGTGTTGTTCCACGTCCCCGTCCCGCCATTGACCGCCCCGTTCGGCGTCGTGTTCGGCCCGTCCCAATACAAATCCGTCGGCGCCACCGTCAGCCTCACGTAATTCGTCGTCGAAAGGTCGATCCCGTAGAGAAACCCGGACGGCATCGTTCCGAAAGTCAGCCCGTTGTTCACCAAGGACCCGCTGTATTGGAAGAGGTCGTAGCTGCCTGTCCCGAATCCCGTCAGCGCCGTCACATCAAGGATGCCGTCCAGCGTGAGGTTGCCCGCGACCACCATGAGATCGCTCACCGTGCCCAGCTCGAATTTCAACGCGGACGTCGAGTTCAGGATCAACGACCCCACCGAAAACGTCCCCGCGCTCGCCCCCGGAGCGAGGATGCCGCCGTCCTCCACCGTCACCGCCGCCGCCATGGACCCCGTTCCGCCCAAGGTTGCCCCGCTCTTCACCGTGACCGCCCCCGTCCCGCTGTTGGTCCCGTTGACCATCACCCCCCCGGCCTCCACGGTCGTCGCGCCGTTGTAGCTGTTGTTCGCCGTGAGCGTGGTCGTGCCGGAGCCGAGCTTGTTCACCGAGATGTCATCCATGATCCTCGGGGCGAAAGTGGTGGCGTCGGTGTGGTTGAAGTTCAGGATGCTCGTGGTGCCGGTTGCAACCACATCCGACGACCTCACCTCTGACGCATTGAGCGTGCCGGCCAACCCGCCGGTTCCGATGTTGAGAGTGCCGCTCGATAAGTTCTCTTTGGCCAGGATGACCTCGCCCGTGCCGCCAGCGGACGTCACCGTGGCTCCGTCAATCACATTCAACACGCCCGCCATGAAACGCCCGACCACGATCCGGCCCGCCTCAAGGAGGGAGCCTGCTCCTGTCACGGTGGCCGTGCCGAGGGTGCCGCTGTTGCCACCTGCGAAGAGTTCGCCCTGAATGGAGACGGTGCCTCCGTTGGTGACAAGGAGCGTGCCGTCACTTTGGACGCCGATGTAAATGTGCTCCGTGCTCGTCCATTGTGAGCCCGCTCCATTCACCGTCGCGGATCCGGTGCCTTGGTTGCCAATGATGCCCCGGTAACTTGTCACCTTGCCCCCGTTGCTGATGAGCAGGGATGCGCTCTTTCCGGGTTCCGTGGCAATGCGGAACGCATTCGTGCTGTGGTTGATTTGCCCGCCATTCAACACAATCGCCCCCTCCTCAATCTCCGTGCCGCCGGCGACCATAAAGCTGTTGGCGTAGCTGTTGCTCGCGGTGAGGACGAGGGTGCCTGTGCCGATTTTCCGCAAGCCCCCGGCCCCGGTAATGACCCCCTGCTGGGTGAGTGTTCCTGCGGCAACATCAAACGTGCCGACCCCATTGGTGATCGCAGTGGCGCGGTTCATGGTGAACCCCGCCGTGGTCCGCAGCGTCCCGCCGCCGAAGGTCAGCGTCCCCGCAGCTTCCCCCAAGTTGTTGTCGCGCGAGACGGCCAGCACGCCCGCATTCAGCCGCGTGCCATTGGCGTAATGGTTCGTGGCGGTGAGCGTCGTGGTGCCTGGGCCGTCATGGATCACGGCGAGGGCCTTATCGCCTGTGGCACCACCCAATGCTGATCCGAAGACGTAGTTCGTCTCGTTGTGGTTGAAAATGACCTCCCCGCTCCCGCTGCCAAGCGCTCCGCCTCCCACAAAACTTGAAGCAGGCAGGCTGAGGCTCCCCGCCGCGCCCCCCTCCCCGAGGCGCAGGGTGCCGAAGCCACCATTGTATCCCAGTGTCAAGTGGCCGGAAAGGGTGAGCGCACCTCCATCGGAAAGAATGACAGTTCCCTGACTGCCAGAGAGCTGGCCTGCATAGAGTGCGGTTGATCCTGAAAGTGCAACGGACATCGAGCCCCCCCTGACAAGCAGAGTGCCGGTGCCCCCCCCGGCGCCAACTGACGACGGAACACCAAGGGACAGGCTGCCACCGGATAGAACCTGCAGGGTTCCCGAGGTTCCGGCGGAGGTTGCAATCAGCAAGGCATTTGCTGACTGACCATTGGTAATCTGCGCCGTGCCGCCGTTGCTGATGCGGGCGTCATCGGCCCCTCCCGGCACCGTGGCGGGGGTCCAGTTGGTCGAGACAGCCCAGTTCCCGGTCCCGGCATTGGTCCAGTAAATGTTGGCCGCCCGGAGGTCCGGCTCCGGGACAAAAAACAACACCGCTGCAACGGCGGAAATAGGAAAATATGATTTCATGGCGGCAATTCCGATCGGGTGGGATCCTGCGGCACCACAAAACAGAAAAATCGGAGGCAATGTAAAGCTTTTGCCCATGGCCTAAATAGACCAGTCGCAGTCAAAATGCCGGTCATGCCTCAGCACCGCAGCGGTGCAATGAGGCCGTCCTGCGCAGCCATCCCGCCAAGCGCCTCTCCGTCCCCTCTCTCACCACAGCCGCGCCGCGCCGAGCGCGCTCAAGGGCGCGTCCGGCGAAAGCAGCGTCGCCCCGGTCTCGATGGCATGGGCGGCCAACAGGCGGTCGAACGGATCTTCATGGAAGCCCGGAAGTTCGTCGCTTCGATAAATGGCCCGCTCGCCGAACTCCACATCGGTGATCTGGAAGAAACCGCGGCGTGATGGAATCCAATCGGCTGGCGCGGTCGGAAGCGGCAGCTTGCCAGCCCGATGCTTGAGCACGATCTCCATCACGCTCACCCGGCTCAGGCAACGCTCGACACCGGGATCATCAAGCACGGCGCAAGCCGTCGCAGAAAGCCTTCCCGGTTCCAAGGCCAACCAGAGGAACGTGCAGGTGTCGAGAAACACCCTCATCGCAGACCCCAGGCCCGCAACTCGGATGCCTCCAACGGACGCAACGCCTCCTCCGGCACCGCCATCGGCTCATCCATCATCTCCCCCACCTTCGGACGCGGACGATCCGCATCCTCATAAGGAACAAGCTTCGCCACCGGCTTGCGTCCGCGCGCAATGACAATCGTCTCCCCACGCCCCACCCGCTCCAGCAAAGCCGAGAGATGCGTCTTCGCCTCGTTGGTCGCAACAACATTCATTTCAAAAATATTACGTCAATGGTTGACCAAGTCAATCACTTTCATTGGTGCCAAGCCCCGCCCATTCTCAGTGTTATCTGTGCATTCTATGGTCACAACTCACTTACTTACAATGATTGACATCATAAGCAGCTTATGCAATATTGAGATATGAAACAACCATCCTCCGTGCGGAACTACCTCTCGGCCATCGGCCGGAAAGGTGGACTGCGCAGCCGTCGCCGACTCGATCCGGCGACGGCGCGACGCATGGCCGCTTTGCGCGAGGCGCGCCGGGCCTACCGCACCTACCATGACACCTGTTTCTGGTCCTACGCTCCGGATGTCGCCATCGGCATGCACGACATCCCCTGGGTGGTGGAGGGACTCAAAAAGGAGGGCGACCGCCGCGCCTACAATTGGGCACGCCGCATCAGCGCCTCCGCACAGAATTGAAAGATGCCACTTGGAACTTTTGAGCGCGAAGTCCTCCGCATCATTGCCGCCAACCGGAATCCCGACAGCTATGTCGGGGGTGCCACGGTGCTCAACCAGTCCCCGCAATCCTCGCGGACCTCACGGGACATCGACCTCTTCCATGACATCGAAAGCGCCCTCGAGTCGGCTGTCGCTGCCGACAAGGCCGCGCTTGAAGCCGCGGGTTTCGACGTGGATGTGTCCCGCGCCTTCCCCGGATTCGTCCGGGCGGTGGTGAAACGCGGCCCGGACCGCACCAAACTCGAATGGGTCTATGACTCCGCCTTCCGCTTCTTCCCCGTCGAACCCGACGAGGAACTTGGCTACCACCTGAATTTCTGGGATGCCGCGACAAACAAGGTCCTCGCCGCCTCGGGCCGCGCGGAGATCCGCGACTATGCCGATCTCATCGCCCTGCACCAAAACCACCTTTCCCTCGGGACCTTGGTTTGGGCGGCTGCGGGCAAAGATGCCGGACTTTCGCCCGCTTTCATCCTTGGCGAACTATCCCGCGTGCAACGCTACCCTGCGGAAGCCTACAAAGGGTTGCTCCTCACGTCGCCGACCGATCCGACCGCACTCAAGCAAATTTGGCTGCGCGCCTTGGAGGAAGCGGGCATTCTTTTCGAATCCGTCCTGGCCAAAGCCCCGGTCGGCTGCCTGTTTCTCGATCCGGCAGGAATCCCCCGTTGTCCAACGCAGGAAACACTCCCCACGCTCAAACCGCATTTCGGCACCGTTCGGGGAAGTCTGCCGCGCATCGCCGCCGCCTCTCCCGGCGGGTCGTAACGCGTCAATCCAACGTCTGCCGGTAACGCCGCACGCCGATGGAAAGAACCACGATGGCGAACAAGGCAATCGGCCATAATTCGCGCCCGAGATCCGCAAACCCGATCCCCTTGAGCATCACCCCGCGCGCAATCCGCAGGAAATGCGTGATCGGCAGGATCTCGCCGATCACCTGCGCCCATCCGGGCATCCCGCGGAACGGAAACAGGAACCCGGACAGCAGGATGGACGGCAGAAACACGAAGACCGACATCTGCATGGCCTGCAGCTGGTTCTTGGCGATGGTGGAGAACGTGATGCCCATGGCGAGATTCGCCGCGATGAAGAAGAACGACGCCACCAGCAGGAGGAACAGGTTCCCGTGGATCGGCACGCCGAAAAGGAAACGTGCCGCCACCAGGATCAGGGTCACCTGGATGTAGCCCACGAAAATGTAGGGCGTGATCTTGCCGATCAGCACCTCCGTCGGACGCAGCGGCATGGAAAGCAGGTTCTCCATCGTCCCCCGCTCGGTCTCGCGCGTGATCGCCAGCCCCGTGATGAGCACCAGCGTCATGGTCAGCACCACGCCCATCAATCCCGGCACGATGTTGAAATGCGTGATGGCCTCCGGGTTGTAAAGCGCGTGCACGCGGATGTCCACGGCCGGCGGCACCGGGGCGAGGCGCGCCAGCGGACCCTTGAAATCCGCCAGCAGCGCCGTGTTGAGCACGCCGCCCAGCGCCGCCAATCCCCCGCTGGTCGCCGTCGGGTCGGTCGCGTCGGCTTCCACGAGCACGGACGGACGGTCCCCCCGCAAAAGATCGCGGGAAAAGTTCTCCGGAATGCTCACGACGAACTGCACCCGCCCCTGCCGGAGCAACCGTTCGCCCTCCGCCTCGCTCCCGACACGCTGCACGAAATCGAAATACGTGCTGTTCTTCAGCCCCTGCAGCAATGTGCGCCCCTGCGGCCCGTCGTCTGCCAGCAGCACCGCCGCCGGCATGTGGCGCGGATCGGTGTTGATGACGACGCCGAAGACGATCAACTGCATCAGCGGGATGCCGAGGATCATCGCGAATGTCAGCCGGTCGCGGGACATCTGGACGAACTCCTTCACGACCATCGCCCACAACCTCGAAACCGAAAACCGGCGTGCCGTGCTCATCGGAAGAGGAAAGCAGGTGATTGCCGGTCGATCGCCGCGAAGCCCCGGACAAGCTGCTTCCGGCCGTAACCCGCCCCGGCGCAAGCCGTCCGCAGTGATCCCTCAACTCTCATCCCTCAACCCTCAACTTCCCAGCTTCCCCGCTGCGGATCATGTAGTGGATGAACACGTCCTCCAGGCCGGAACGCTCGCAGCTCCAGCGGTGATCGCCTTGGCGGAACGGCCGGATCGCCTCCTCCAGCAACCGCGCGTCCGCCCCACTCACATGGAGCACCTTGCCGAACATCGCCGTCTGCTCGATGCCCGGCAGACCGGCCAGTGAACGCGCGAGCCCCGCAAGATCCGGACCGCTCACCGCCCATGTCGTCAGCGCCGCCTTGTCGATCACCTCGTCCACCGTGCCGTCCACAAGAAGATTGCCGTGGGAAATATACGCGAGCCGGTCGCACCGCTCGGCTTCGTCCATGTAGTGCGTCGTCACAAGGAATGTCAGGCCCTCGGTCGCCAGCAGATGGATGTAGTCCCAGAATTCCCTCCGCGCCTTCGGGTCCACACCCGCCGTCGGCTCGTCGAGCAGAAGCAGCCGCGGCCGGTGCAGCAGGCACGCCGCCAGCGCCATTCGCTGCTTCCAACCTCCCGAAAGCTGCCCGGTCAACTGGTCGCGCCGGTCCAGCAACCCGAAACGCACCATGCTTCCCTCGACTGCCTCCTTGCGGTCCGCCATGCCGTAAACCCTCGCCACAAAATCGAGGTTCTCCCGGATCGTGAGATCCTCGTAAAAACTGAACCTCTGCGTCATGTAGCCGACCTGACGCTTGATCGCCGCGCTCTCCGTCAGCACGTCGTGACCGAGACAGGTGCCGCTGCCTCCATCCGGACGCAGCAGACCGCAAAGCATGCGGATGAAGGTCGTCTTCCCACTGCCGTTCGGTCCGAGAAACCCGTAGATCTGCCCGGGCGCCACGCGCAGGTTGATGCCATTGACAACCGTGCGCTCCCCGAAGCGCTTGGTCATCCCCCGCACATCGATGGCAAACCCTTCCATGACGCAGCCCTACAAGGCCGGGAAATCCACATCCACCGGCTGACCGGGGTGCAGACGGACGGCGACCGCGGGCTCGACCGACAACTCGACCATGAAAACGAATTTCTCGCGCATGTCCTGGCTGTAGATCACCGGCGGCGTGAACTCCGCCCGCGGCGAGATGAAGGAAATTTTCGCCGGATACGGATCCTCGACGCCATCCACATGCACCTCCGCGGCATCGCCGACCTTGAGGAGACCGATTTCATCCTGCGGAACAAACGCCCGCACCTTGATGTTCTCCGGCGGCAGCAGCACCACGACAGGATACCCCGCGGCCACCCAATCCCCCTCGCGGTAAAGCGTGTCGCTGACAAGCGCCGCCTGATGCGCGGACTGCGTCTTCTGCGCAAGGTTCCATTCCGCCCTCCCAAGAGCCGCTTCCTGCGCGAGCAGGTTCTGCTCCGCCGCCTGCACCAGATCGGAACGCGCCCCGAGCCGCGCCGTCTCCAGGGTGGCCTCCAACTCCGTGACACGCTGCCGGTCCTCGTCGCGCGTCGCCCGCGCCATGTCCACATCACGGCGCGAGGACACCTGCGAGGTCAGCAGCTTCGTCTGACGCTTCAACTCGACCTCGGCGAGCACCAGCGCCGCCTTGGCCTGCTCGAGCTGCGCCTCGATCGCGGCAATCTCCGTCGGACGCAACCCCTGCCGCGCATCCTGCAATTCCGCGCGCGCCTGCTCGACGCGCCTTTGGGCCTCATCCCGCGCCGCAAGCTCGGACGTGTTCTCCAACCGGAAAAGCAACGCGCCCTTCTCCACCTGTTGCCCCCGCCGCACCGCGAGCTCCTCAAGGCGCCCGCCGAAGGGTGACGCCACATACACGAACTCCCCCTCGATGTATCCCTGCGCACGCCCCGAGTGCGGCCGCCCGCAGGACACCAACGCGAGCGCGGCCAAAACCGCCAGAGCCGGCCGCCAATCCCGCGCGTTGTGCATGAAGGCCACCTTATTCCCCCTTCCTCTGAAAGACACTTCGGAAATCAGTGAGTCCTTTCACCCTGCCGCCGGGTTACAAAACGGGTTACAACCCCACCGACGCAAAATCGTCTTCAAAGAGTGCCCCCCGCCTTCCTGCATGCTTTGGCTTGCCGCCTGCATCCACAGATGCATTATTCCCCTCATTCCATCACGCGGGGGTATAGCTCAGTTGGTAGAGCGTCTCGTTCGCAATGAGAAGGCCAGGGGTTCGAATCCCCTTACCTCCATGTCCGCCGCAGGCGGTGTTCATCCATTTCAGGGGATGAAGAACGCAGTTCGACCGGCCTCGTTTTGCACCAGCAAAACAAATCGATATCGGATGAAATCAACCTCCGAAGCCTGCCGCTCGGCAGGCAATCCCCTTACCTCCATGTTTTTCGTCCGCGGCACAGACTGACCACAGGTGAGCCCCGCAGGGGTGGAGGCCGCAGGCCGGAATCGACATCCCCCGGGTTCAAGCCGCAGACAGGTCGCCGCAGCAGCAAATCTGTCCGCGCACACGGAACTCCGGACACCAATATATTCGTTATTGCATATATTGTCGAACAACCATATTTTTTGCGTCATGGAACTCATCCGGATCTACCAGTGCCTGTGCGACCAGACGCGTCTCAGGATTCTCAGCCTGCTGACGAAGGGGGCCCTTTGCGTGTGCCATTTCCAGGAAATCCTGGAGCTGCCGCAAGCGAAGGTTTCCCAGCACCTTGCCTATCTTCGAAAGCACCGGATGGTGGAAACCCTGCGCAAGGGAACTTGGATCATCTACAACCTCCCTTCCAAGCCGTCCCGGGAGCTCGAGGCCAATCTGCGATGCCTTCAGGACTGTGTCACCTCCGACAAACTTTTCCGCACCGACCTCGCCAGGCTCGCAAAACTCAAGAAGAGCGCCGCATGGATCGAGGAAGCCGTCGGCCGGAAATCCTGCTGCTGAAACCATGAAACTCTCAACCTTCAAGGCCGCCCTCGCCCGGAATCCCGACCAGAATCTCGCCATCCAGCTCCCGTGCGGGGACCGCATTCCGGCCCACTTCCACATCACCGAAGTCGGCCGCACCGAAAAACGATTCGTGGACTGCGGCGGAAAAACCCGCACCCTCGCCTCCGCCTCCCTGCAGATTTGGGTGGCTGATGACACGGACCATCGCCTGAGCGCCGGAAAACTCGCCGCCATCATCGAAAGCAACACCCGCATCCTCGGCGACGACGATCCCGAGATGCAGGTCGAGCTCCAGGAGGGAACCATCGGTCTTTTCACGGTCGCAGGCTCCGCCTCCGCAGACGGAACCCTCGTCTTCACGCTCGCCAACAAACACACCGCCTGCCTCGCCTTGGAGGTCTGCGTGCCGGATCCCCGCGGGGAGGAAAGCTGCTGCGGAGGGGAGCGCTTGGATTGCGTCCGCTCAACCTGAACCAGACCATGTCCGAATCCGTCGCAAAAAAGATGTCCTTTCTGGACCGCTACCTCACCGTGTGGATTTTCGTCGCCATGGGGGCGGGCGTCCTTGCGGGAAACACCCTCCTGGCAGACCCCACCGGATTCTTCGCCCCAGTGACGGTCGGCACGACCAACCTTCTCATCGCGGCGGGGCTGATCCTGATGATGTATCCCCCCTTGGCCAAGGTGCGCTACGAGGAGATTCCGCGGGTGTTCTCGAACTGGAAGATCCTCGGCCTCTCGCTCGTGCAGAATTGGGTCATCGGCCCCGTCCTGATGTTCGGACTTGCCGTCCTGTTCCTGCACAACCACCCGGAATACATGGTCGGCCTGATCCTCGTCGGCATTGCGCGGTGCATCGCGATGGTCCTCGTCTGGAATCAACTGGCCAGGGGGAACAGCGAATACTGCGCAGGCCTCGTCGCCCTCAACAGCGTCTTCCAGATCCTGACCTTCGGACTCTACGCGTGGGTCTTCATCACTTGGCTGCCGGGACTCCTCGGGATCGACCTGTCGGGCGTGCAGGGGATCGGGGGACGGTCCCTGGCGGATGTGACCATCGGGCAGATCTTCGCCAGCGTGATGATCTATCTTGGCATCCCGTTCGCCGCGGGGGTGCTGAGCCGGGTGATCCTCATCCCACTCAAGGGACGCGAGTGGTATGACCACAAATTCCTGCCGCGCATTTCCCCGATCACGCTTGCGGCGCTGCTGTTCACCATCGTCGTCATGTTCACCTTCAAAGGCGAAGCCATCGTGAAATTGCCCTTCGACGTCCTTCTCATCGCGGTCCCGCTGGCCATCTACTTCGTGGTCATGTTCGGCGCGAGCTTCTTCCTCGGCCGGTTCGCCGGGGCGGACTACTCCCGCAGCGCAACGCTCGCCTTCACCGCCTCGGGCAACAACTTCGAGCTCGCCATCGCTGTCGCCATCGCCGTCTTCGGCATCGCCTCGGGCGTGGCCTTCGCCACCGTCGTCGGCCCTCTCATCGAAGTGCCCGTGCTTCTCGGTCTCGTGCATGTCGCGCTCTGGTGGCGGCGGAAATTCTTTCCCGGGGAATCTGTCGAAGAAAACGGAGCAGCGTTCGCCCAGAAGGAGGCCTGCCGCACGACCCGCCTCGCCGTGGAGGGTGATTCATGAACAATCCACGCGCCCTCATCCTCTGCACCGGGAACTCCTGCCGAAGCCACATGGCGGAGGGCATTCTTCGTGAAGCCGCCGGCGACATCCTCGACGTCCAGAGCGCCGGGTCGAAGCCCGCGGGTTACGTGCATCCGAAGGCGATCCAAGTCATGGACGAAATCGGAATCGACATCTCGAACCACCGCTCCAAGCCCATGGAGGAATTCCTCGACCGCAACGTCGAGACCGTCATCACCGTCTGCGGCCATGCCGACCAAGCCTGCCCGGTGTTCCCCGGCCAGGTGCGCCGCCACCATTGGGGCTTCGAGGACCCGGCACATGCCACCGGCTCCGAGGAGGAAATCCTCGAAAAGTTCCGCCAAGTCCGCGACCAGATCGCACTTGTGTTCCGCGCCTACGCCGCAGGCCTTCGCCAAACGGCCGTCCGTGCAGACTCATGAAAATGGGGTTGCCGGGGGCTTCGTCCGGTGAGGAAATTGGGCCGCACCCCATGAAAAAGCAAATCACCCGCATTTCCGTGCTCCAATCGAGCAAGATCGTCGTCACCCTCTACATCCTTTTCGGATTCCTGTATTCGCTCGCCGGAATTCCGATGCTCATCTTCGGCGGTGGCGACATGAAGGTCATCGGCATCGTCTACACCGCGATGCCCCTGATCATGGGTCTGTTCGGATTCATCTTCTTCGCCATCTTCGCCGCGCTTTACAATCTCCTCGCCCGGTGGCTCGGAGGTGTGGAGTTCGAGGTGAAGGACGTCGGCTGACGGCCGGAGCCCGGCTCAAACCGCATCCTCCGGCACCGCCTCGCGGTTCATCTCCTCGCGCCTGGCCGCCTGTGAGGCAATCTCACTGCGCAGTCCGGGAAACCTCTGCAGAAAGCGTTTGAAATCGCGGCGTCCGAGCGTGGCGAACCTGCAGTAATCCGTCGCCGTGACGTCCGCCGACCGCGGGGCGCCGCTGATCAACGCCATTTCCCCGAAGTAATCGCCGGGCTGCAGCTTGATGCGCTTCCCTCCGACCGCCACCTCCGCCTCGCCCTCGGAAATGAAGTAGATCTTCTCCGCCTTGTCTCCGGCCCGGATGACGCGCATGCCGGGGGAGGCCTCCTCGGTCTCGAAATGAAGCAGCAGGAGTTCCATCTGCTCGGGCGTGAGCTGCGCGAACATGGGAAAGCATTTGGCCAATTCCGCTTGCGAGAATGTCTTCCGGGCCGACGCCTTTTCCTTCGCGCGCGCCTCGGCGGACTCCAGGACATTCTCAAGCTGGCGCAGCCTCTGGTCGCGCGCCATCTCGCAGCGCTCGAGGAGATTCGGATGCGCACGAATGTGGGCGCACAGGCGGTCGGCCCCGGCGAAAACAAGGGGGTTGATCGTGATGGAAATGAGCGCCCCCGCCAGCACGAGGTTCATCCCCTCGGGCGGCATGAGGCCCAAGGCGATGCCCAGTCCGGCAAGGATGAAGGAAAACTCTCCGATCTGCGCGAGCGAGGCGGACACCAACAGCCCCGTGCTCGCGGGGAACCCGAGCACCCAGACGATGCCGAAAGCCGCGAGGGATTTGCCCAGCACGATCACAAGGAGAACCGCAGCCACAAGCAGGGGTTCGCGCACGATCACTCCCGGATCGAAGAGCATCCCTACCGAGACGAAGAACAGCACGGCGAAGGCATCCTGCAACGGAAGCGAATTGGTCGCGGCTTTGTGGCTCAACTCGGATTCGTGCATGACCATGCCGGCGAAAAAGGCTCCCAGCGCGAACGAAACCCCGAACAACTCGGCCGCCCCGAATGCGATGCCGAGCGCCGCCGCCAGCACCGCCAGCGTGAAAAGCTCCCGCGATCCCGTGCGCGCCGTCTGGCGCAGGATCCACGGCATGATGCGCGGACCGATGAGCAGCGCCAGCCCGACAAACAGCGCCACCTTCCCGATCGACACGGCCAGGGTCCACACCAGGCTGCCGCCAAGCGCGGGCGCATGGCCGTTGTCCGTGCCGCCAAAGCCCGGGGCCAGCGCGGGAATCAGCACAAGCGCGAGAACCATCACGAGGTCCTCGACGATCAGCCAGCCCACGGCGATCCGGCCGTTCGCGGACGCCAACGCGCCCCGTTCCTCGAGGGCTTTGAGCATCACCACCGTGCTGGCCACGGAAAGACTCACGCCGAGCACCAAGGCCCCGCCCAAGGACCATCCGGCGGCCATCATGATGCCTGCGCCGATCAGCGTGGCGATGACGATCTGCCCGACGGCGCCGGGAATGGCCACGCGCCGCACGGCCAGCAGGTCGGAAAGCGAAAAATGCAGCCCGACCCCGAACATCAGCAGCATCACCCCGATCTCCGCCAACTGCCCGGCCAACCCGCGGTCACCGACAAACCCGGGTGAAAACGGACCGATGGCAACCCCTGCAAGCAGGTAACCGATCAACGGCGGGAACCCCAACCGCTGGGCTCCCATGCCGAGCAGAAAGGCCGCCACGAAGGCCACGGCGACGGTCGAAATGAGGCTGATATCGTGCGGCATCCACAGTTGTTCTCACAACCGCGCAGCCCGTGCCAACAGAGAAACTTGCCGGGCGACCGTCCCCCGACCGGCCGATCTTTTGCTTGCGCCTCCACACCGGTCCGGGCATTGTGGTGGGTCCGTTTCCAAACTCATGAAAGCCGGTCTGCATCCCGATTACGCCGAAACCACGATCACCTGCACCTGCGGGGCCGTTTACCACACCCGCTCCACCCGCCGGAACATCAAGATCGGCATCTGTGCGGCATGCCATCCCTTTTTCACCGGGGAACAGAAGTTCATCGACACCGCGGGCCGCGTGGAAAAATTCTCGCGCCGCTACGGCAGCGTGAAGGCCGCCCGCATCAAGAAGGCTTAGCCAGACGGGCTTCGCGCCCACGCACGGTGATTGCGCCGCCCGCGGCCGGTCACCGTTTTTGTTCATGGATCTCGCCCCGCTCATCGACAAGAAACGCGAGCGCCTGGCCGAGGTGGAGAAGCTCGTCGCGTCCGACGACCTTTACGCCGATCCGGCCAAGGCGCGGGAGATCATGCGTGAACACGCCCGGCTCAAGGAGTTGGCGGATGCCGACAGTGAAGCCTCGCGCCTGCGCGTCCAATTGAAGGAGAACGAGGAACTCGCGACCGGCACCGATGCCGCCATGGCGGAGCTCGCCGCCGCGGAGATCCCCGAGATCCGGAACCGCCTCGCCGTGCTCGACCGCGACATCCAGTTCGCGCTCCTGCCGCCGGACGAGGCCGAGGACCGCAATGCCATCGTGGAAATCCGCGCGGGCACCGGCGGCGACGAGGCCGCGCTTTTCGCCGCGGACCTCTGCCGCATGTATCAGCGCCACGCCGAGGCACTCGGCCTCAAAATCGAGCCCGTCGATTCCAGCCCCTCCGGACTCGGCGGTTTCAAGGAAGTCATCTTCAAGGTCGTCGGCGACGCGGTCTTCCGCCGCCTGCGCTACGAAAGCGGCGTCCACCGCGTGCAGCGCGTCCCCGCCACCGAGGCCCAGGGCCGCATCCACACGTCCACCGCCACCGTGGCCGTGCTCCCCGAAGCCCAGGAAGTCGATGTCGAATTGCGTCCGCAGGACCTGCGCATCGAAGTCTGCCGCTCCGGCGGACCGGGCGGACAGGGCGTCAACACCACCGACTCCGCCGTTCAGATCCTCCACGTCCCCACCGGCAAGATCGTCCGGTGCCAGGACGGACGCTCCCAGCAGAAGAACAAGGCCGCCGCCCTCGAAATCCTGCGGACACGCCTCCTCGAGGACAAACGCAACGAGGAGGAGGCGAAATACTCCGCCCACCGACGCAGCCTCATCGGGCGGGCCGGACGCGAGGAGAAGATCCGCACCTACAACTTTCCCCAAAACCGCGTCACGGACCACCGCATCGGGCTCACCCTTTACAACCTCGACCGCGTGATGGAGGGCGATCTCGAGGAAATGGTCGCCGCCCTGCAGCAGCGCGACATGGAGGACCGGCTGGCCGAGGCAGGGCTGGCCTGAACCGGACGCCCCATGCCCGAATCCCTCCCCCTCCTGGAAGTCCTGCGTGGCGCGGAATCCTACCTCGCCGCCCGCGGCGTGGAGAACCCGCGCCTCAACGCCGAGCACCTTCTCGCCAGCGCACTCGGCCTCAAGCGCATGGAGCTTTACCTGCAATTCGACCGGCTTCTCGGCGAAACCGAACGGGCCCCGTTGCGTGAACTTGTGCGCCGCCGCGGCTCGCGGGAACCGCTGCAGCACATCCTCGGCACCGTCGAGTTTCACGGCCGGGTCTTCGCGTGCGATCCCCGCGCCCTCATTCCCCGCCCAGAGACCGAGCAGTTGGTGGAGATCGCCCTCGAACTCGCCGCCGCACGACCCGACGCGTCCGTCCTCGACGTCGGAACCGGCAGCGGGGTCATTGCCCTGACCGTCGCCCTCGCCCTTCCGGGGGCCTCCGTGCATGCCACCGACGCCTCCGGGGAGGCGCTCGCCTTGGCCGCCGAGAACGCAAGCCGCCACCAAATCGCGGAGCGCATCCGCTTCTCCCAAGCCGACTTGCTCCCCGAGGCCGGCGGACCGTTCGACCTCATCCTCGCAAATCTTCCCTACATTCCCGGCGGGGACATCCCGGCGCTTTCCGAGGAGGTCCGCCGCGACCCCGCCTCCGCGCTCGACGGCGGCCCGGACGGACTCGACCTGATCCGCAAGCTCATCGGCCTCGCCCCCGGGCACCTTGCCCCCGGCGGGGCCATCATTCTGGAAATCGGCATCGGACAGCACGAGGCCGTGGCCGGACTTCTGGCGGACAGCAAATTTCGGGACATTTCCGTCCGGCCGGATTATCAAAATATCCCGCGCTTCGCGCTCGGCATCCATGGATAAAATCCTCGTTCACGGCGGACACCCGCTTCGCGGCACAGTGCGCATCAGCGGATCGAAAAACTCCTCCCTGCCGATCCTCGCCGCCGCCCTGCTGACCCGCGAACGCTGCGTCATCCGCGGCGTCCCCGATCTCAGCGACATCCACTACATGCTCACCATCCTCAGCCATCTCGGCTGCGAGGTGGAGCGCGCCAGCGGTGTCGTCATCATCAAGGCCGAACGCATCCGCACCGAGGCGCCCTACGAACTCGTCCGCAAGATGCGCGCCTCGGTCTGCGTCCTCGGTCCCCTCCTCGGCCGCGAACACGAGGCCTGTGTTTCGCTGCCCGGCGGATGCGTGATCGGCGACCGTCCCATCGACCTCCACCTGCGCGGGTTCGAGGCGCTCGGCGCCGCCGTGCGCGTGCAGGGCGGCAACATCAAGCTCTTCGCCCCGTCCCTCCGCGGCAGCAGCGTGAGCATGCGCGGCAGCCACGGAACGACCGTGCTCGGAACCGGCAATGTCATGATGGCTGCCGTTCTTGCCGACGGCATCACCGAGATCCACGACGCCGCCGAGGAACCCGAGGTGGTGGACCTAGCCAATTTCCTCATCTCGATGGGCGCCAAGATCCGGGGCGCGGGCACCCGGCACATCGTCGTCGAGGGCGTCGGGGAACTTCATGGCACCGATTACACCGTGATCCCGGACCGCATCGAGGCGGGAACCATGCTCGTTGCCGGGGCCATCGCCGGCGGCGAACTCACCGTGAACCATGTGCGTCCCGACCATCTCGAAGCCGTGATTGCCCCTCTCCAAAGCGCCGGCTTCCATGTCGAGTCCGGCGCGAAATCGGTCACCATCCGCCCGAACGGTTCGGTCAGTCCGCTCCACCTCGAAACAAGCCCTTACCCCGGATTCCCCACCGACATGCAGGCCCAGATGTGCGCCCTCCTCGTGCGTGCCCCCGGCGTGAGCGTCGTCACGGACCATGTCTTCCCGCAGCGTTTCATGCACGTGGCCGAACTTTCCCGCATGGGCGCGCAGATCAAGCTCCAGCACCCCACCGCTGTCATCACCGGCAACGGTTCGCTCAGCGGCGCCCCTGTCATGGCCAGCGACCTGCGCGCCTCCGCCGCCCTCCTCCTTGCCGGGCTCGCCGCGGAGGGCGTCACCGAGATCAATCGTGTTTACCACATCGACCGCGGCTACGAGCACATCGATGACAAGCTCAACGATGTCGGTGCGAAAATTGAACGCGTCAAAGCCTGAGGCATCGAAACTCTTCGTGCAGGACATGAACACCGACCGCGAATTCCGCAGCCACGCCCCCGGATTCTGGCCGTCCGCCACCGGGACGGAATGGAATGATTGGCGATGGCAACTCCGCCACCGCGTCGGCTCGCTGGACGAAGCCGCGCGCCATATCAACCTCACCCGCGAGGAGCGCGAGGGTCTTCTCCTCACCGCCCACAAGCTCGCCTTCTCCATCACCCCGCATTTCTTCAACCTCATCGAGCCGGACAATCCGGATTGCCCGATCCGGAGGCAGGTCATGCCCCTCGCGGCGGAAACAACGATCTCCCCCGGCGAGATGGCGGACCCCTGCGGCGAGGACTCCCACATGCCGGTGCCGGGGCTCGTCCACCGCTATCCGGACCGCGTTCTCTTCCTCGTCACCGACCGCTGCGCCAGCTACTGCCGCTACTGCACGCGCAGCCGCGTGGTCAGCGGCGTGGGCGAGCAGGAACTCGAAACCGACTTCGAGGCGATCTACCGATACCTCGAACAGCATACCGAGGTGCGCGACGTCCTGCTTTCGGGGGGTGACGCCCTTCTTCTCTCGGACGAACGCCTCCGCAAAATCCTCGCCCGGCTCCGCGCGATCAGGCACATCGAATTCCTCCGCATCGGCTCGCGCGTCCCGATCTTCCTGCCGCAACGCATCACGCCGGAGCTCTGCGCCATGCTGCGCGAATTCCACCCGCTCTGGATGAGCATCCACGTCAACCATCCCCGCGAGCTCACCACCGAGGTGCGCGACGCCCTCGGACGCCTCGCCGATGCCGGCATCCCCCTCGGCAACCAGAGCGTGCTGCTGGCCGGGGTCAACGACGACAAGGACACCATGCGCACCCTCATCCACAAGCTCCTGCGCTGCCGCGTCCGGCCCTACTACCTCTACCAGTGCGACCTGATCCACGGGTCCGCCCACCTCCGCACCAGCGTGGCCCGCGGGATCGAACTCATCGAATCCCTGCGCGGGCACACCACCGGCTATGCCGTGCCGCAATTCGTCATCGACGCGCCCGGCGGCGGCGGCAAGGTGCCAGTCAGCCCCGGCTACGTGCTCTACCACGACACGGAAAAGGTCGTCCTCCGCAACTACGAGGGCCGCGTTTTCGAATATCCGGAAAAGTCCGCCGGTGATGCCACCGCCGTCCGTCCCGAGTCCGTCTTGGATTACTGACCCATGGCCAGCCTGATTGTCCGGCCCCGCGCACGGGTCTTCCACGGCCACGACTGGGTGCACGACAACGAGGTGCTCAAGGTCACCGGCCAGCCCAAGGACGGCGATGTCATCGGGCTCAAGGACCAGCGCGACCGCTTCCTCGGCAGCGCCATCTACAACAGCCGCTCGAAAATTCCCGCACGGCGCTTCTCACGCCAGCGCCAGGACCTCGACGCCGATTTCTTCCTGCGCCGCCTGCGCATGGCCTCGGAATACCGCGACCGTCTCGGACTCGACCCATCGGCTCGCCGCGAAGTCTGGAGTGAAAGCGACGGGTTGCCCGGACTCATCCTCGACCGTTACGGCGACTGCGTGGTGTTGCAGACCCTCACCCTCGCGATGGATCTCCGCAAGGACATCATCGCCGACGCCGTCAGGGAAGTCCTCGCGCCGCGCTGCCTCCTCGAGCGCAACGACGGGCCGGTTCGCAAAGCCGAGGGGCTTGAACTCCACACCGGAATCCTGCGCGGGGAGGCCCCCGGCGCCTTCGAAGTCGCCCTTGGCGGTGTGCGCTTCGGCATCGAACTCCCCGGCGGACAAAAAACCGGACTCTATCTCGACCAAGCCGGCAACTACGCCCTCGTGGCCGCGCACGCCAAAGGGCGTCGCGTGCTCGACTGCTTCAGCAACCAAGGCGGCTTCGCCCTCGCCTGCGCGCTCGCCGGCGCCACCGAAGTCACCGCGCTCGACATTTCCGCCGACGCCTGCGCCGCCATCAACGCCAATGCGAAGCGCAATGGCGTCACACTCAAGGTCGAGGAGGCCAATGTCTTCGATTGGCTCAAGGCCGCCGTCGGCCGCGGCGACCGCTACGACCTCGTCATCCTCGATCCCCCTTCCTTCACCCGCGACCGCGCGCGGCTCAACGACGCCCTGCGCGGATACAAGGAAATCCATCTCCGCGCCGCCTCCCTCCTCGAACCCGGAGGGCTCTTGGCCACCTTCTGCTGCTCGCATCACGTTTCCGACCCGATCTTCCTCGACACCATCCTGGACGCCATGATCGACGCGAAGCGCACCGCGCGCCTCCGCGCCCGCTATTCCCAGCGCGCCGACCACCCCGTCGTCCTCGGACTCCCCGAATCCGCCTACCTCAAGGGCTTCCTCCTCGAAATGGCGCCGGGGCGCTGAATGCGGCGCCCTTCTTCACTTCACCCGACCAAGTCAGCCAGACTTGGTCGGGTTCTTCCACTGCGCCCAAAGCAGCACGAATCCGATGACCGGAAGCAGGATATCCGTCCACAAAATCGTCCCGGCATTGCCCGGGGCCATGTTGTGCGCGGTGACGATCTGATAGATGTGCCCTCCGGCGGCGCCCCATAGGAAAAATGCCGGGGGAAGGAACGTGGCCACCCGGAAGGCGAGGTTGTGCCGGAATGACAGCACCCCCGCGACGCCGATGCCGAGGCTGGCAAAGCCCACTTCGTATTGGAACGGACTGTCCGCCCACCCGATGTAGGCCGCCGTGAAGCCGGCGAAAAACACATGCATCACGAAGTTGTAGAGATAGCTGATCCCGATGCTGAAGAGGAAGAAATACGCCACCAGCGTTTCGACGACGGTCTCCCTGCTCCATGGCCGTTTCTTGACGCCAAGCGAAACGAGCGCCGCGAGAAACCCGGCGACAAGCAATGTCATCGTGGGGTTCGACAGCACCAGTTTGATCACGGCGGCCATCATGAAACATTTCCTCCCCCTGTGCCGTCGGTTTTCAAAAAGCGGAGAATCAGCACGACAGCCCAGCCGAAGGTGAAAGCCAGCAGCGGAACGGTGAACAGCACCACCTTTCCTCCATCGAGATGCGGCGGCGACGCCCGGTTGGCCTCCACGATCAGCCGCAAAAAAAGCACCTGCCAAAGCATGAAAGCGCTCCCGAACCAGAGTGACGACACGAAAAGAAAATCGCAGGCCCGGCGGTAATTTTCCGGACTCCGCCAGTAGTCGGGATTCGGCACGTTCAGGTATTTCGCCGGGAAGAACCGCACGGCATACATGATGCCGATCACGAACACGGGAACCCCGAAGCCCATGGCCAGCGAGCATACAGTGAAGGACGTTCGTCCTGTCCAACCATCGGCTTTGCCGTTCCCGTCGAAGTGCGTCGCGATCGTTTCCGGAAGCTCCCGATGGCCCGAAGCAACCGCCCCGGCGAACAGGATGGAGCAAGCCAGAAGAATGACCACGGAAACAGTCCTCATGAGCCCTCCAGACAGTCACAAGCAACGCCGGTGGTCAACGGCGATATGACCCCGACGGGGGCGGGTTCGGCAAAGCCGCGGTGCGGCTCCAAGGAAGGGAACGGGCAATGGTTTTTTCTCGCCACCACGCCGCGCGCAAAACTACGTTGGCACCGGAACCCGCCATGCCCGACCCACGCTCATCACGCGAAGACTTCCTCGACCTCGACGAGGACACCTCGGCCCCGACCGTCGAACAGATCGACGACCAAGTGGCCCATGCGCAGGAGAAACTGCTCCAACTCAAACGCCAAGCCGAGCAACTCGAACGCGAAAAACAGAAACTCGAGGAACTCGGGCGCCGCCAGGACCAGTTCGACACGGGCCGTGCCGAGATGGTGGACAAGTTCACCTCGTCCCTCGTGCACATCCAGCGCGAGACCGACCAGACCCTCAAGCGCCTCGAGATCCTGAAGAACGTTCAGGCGACATTCACCAGCTACCTGCACGAAATCGAGGCGATCAATCCCAAGGACTGGACCCCGGCCGACCTCAACAAGGAACTCTCCAAGGCCCTCGGAACCATCGAGGACGCACGGTCCGTTTATGTGAAGGCACAGGCACAGGTGGCTGCAGACGAGGAGATCGCCGGCCCGAGTCCGTTCGATGGCGACTCGCTCGCCTCCGGCGGCCAGAGCTTCGGCTACTGGCTCATGGCCGGCTTCGCCTTCACCCTGCCGCTCTTCGCCCTCGGCCTGCTCGGGTTGCTGCTCTGGTTCCTCCAACTCGCTTCAACCTGAGGCCATGGCCCGCAACTCCCCGAGCCCGCTGTCCGAACACGCACGGCGCCTGCAGGAGGAGCAGGATCGCCTCATGCGCGAGATGGCGGCCATGGAAAAGGAATTGCGCCGCAAACCGAAAACCGTGCGCCCGAAATCCGCCCCGGAACGCCGGGGCGTGCGGATCAACAACGTGGCGGCCATCGACCTCCCGCGCCCCCGTGACCATGTCTTCCGCGGGGACGGACGCAGGCGGGATCGCCGCACACCGCGCCGCCGCCGCACAGACGTCCGCATCGCCCAGATCAAGCTTCTCCTCCTCTGCCTCCTGCTCCTGGGCCTGGCACTTTTCGTCTGGAAGAACCTGCCGGGCTGACGCGCGGCTCAGGGGTTTTTCGCCACGTAGAGCGCGGACTTCATCGCCGGCATCTTGAAGGCGGTCTTGCCATCCTTCACCTCGATCTCGTCGCCGGATAGCGCGTCGGCATAAGTCCCGTCGGGCATCTCCGGGCCGACCGAAAGGTTGAACTCGGTCTGGCTGCCGCCGCGGTTCCAGACCGCGAGCACGCTGTCACCGAGATGCGCGCGCACGAAGGCATAACGGTCCCCCTCGGCCAGCAGCGGACGCCGGCTGCCGTAGCGCAAGGCCGGATGTTTGTGGCGCACCGCAGCCACATCGCGAAAATGGGTGCGCACACCCTCCTCCGCTTTTGTCACGTCATCGCCCCAGCGCATCATGCGACGGTTGTCCGGGTCTCCGGCCCCCGTCATTCCGATCTCGTCGCCATAGTAGATCATCGGGACACCGTCGATGGACAAAATGAAGGTCAGTCCGAGCTTCAGCTTCTCGTAGGACGCCGGGTTGTCCACCTGCGGCGGGTTTTTCCATCCGAGTTCCTCGTCGTCAGGCTCCTCGGGATTCGGGAGATCGCCGTCGGCATACGCCATGAAGCGCGACTTGTCATGGTTGCCGACCAGGGGCGACATGAGCGTCTCCTTGCCGTAGATCAATTCCGAGGCGGCAAGCGACTTCTCCAGCTCCTCCATGCCGGCCTGCTGCTTGGCGAAGACATCGATGATGGTGTCGTAGAGCGGGAAATCGAACTGTCCGTCGAGCATGTTCGGCCCGACGAAGCTCATGATCCCCTCACGGTCCATGAACGTCTCGCCCACGCTGTAGACGGGCACCTTCCGGCCGGGGTCGACCGCAAGGCGCATCGCCGTGCGGTAGCGCCACCAGAAGGACCGCTTGATGTGCTTGACCGCATCCAAACGGTAGCCGTCGAGCTTGAACCGCGTCGCAAAGTCCACGGCGTTCGCAATGAGGAACTTCACGGCCTCGGGTTTGTCAAAATCGAACCCCGGCAGCCATTCCTCGAACCATGTGGTGAACTGGTGGTCGTCCCACCGGCGCAGGTTCTTCGTGCCATCCGGCAGATCGAGCGAACCGAACAGCTCCTTGTGTTCCTTCCACATGGGGTGGTCCACATGCACATGCTTCAAGACCAGATCGGCGATGATGAACATCTGGTTGCCGTGGGCTGCGCCGATCATCTCCATGAGTCCCTCCTCGCCTCCGAAGCGCGGCTCCACTTCCTTGTGCGAGACGGGCCAGTAGCCGTGGTAGCCGGTGTAGAACCGGTATGGCGGAAGATATTCCTGCCACGCGCCGTCCGGATTCCGGTTGAGCGGGGCCAACCAGAGCACGTTGACGCCAAGATCCTTGAAATAACCCTCGTCGATCTTCTTGCGGATCCCCTGGAAATCTCCGCCTTGGTAATTGGCCTGCGGCGGCACACGGTCGTCCTGCACGGGACGGTCGTTGCCCTCATCCCCGTTGGCGAAGCGATCCGTGAACGCGTAGTAGATGATGCCGTCCTGCCACTGGAAACCCGTCAAGGGTTTCACCGGTGCGCGGGCGGCATTGCTGATGTTGCCCTTGGCATCAGCCACCAGGACACGCACCCAGGAGCCGGCCGGAGCGTCCGGTGCCTCGACCCGGATCTTGTTCCCGAGGATTTCGTGGCCGATCAACCGGCTGTTCCCGTCGGGCAGTTGCAGGACCGTCGAGACCTGTTTCACCCCGCTGTCCCCCGGCACGACGACGAAGACCAAGGCATCGTCCTCCATCGACCGTGCAAACACCACCGGCGCCCGGCCCCGGTCACCCCCCGCGACGCGCACGACGGAATTCACCGTGCCCCCATCGTCAGCCTGTTCCGGGTTGTCCGGATCCAGCGTCCACTGGCCATCGACCACGAGTTTGTAGGGATGGGAACCCGCCGGCAGACGGACGAACAACTCATAAACTCCGTTGCCCGCCGGCACCATCGGATGGGACTCCGTATTCCACCCGTTGAATTGCCCGGCCACGGCGACCTTCTGGACGCTCTTGCCGCCCGCGCGGTAGATGAATTTGTGGCCGTCGGCCGGCTGCACCCCGATGACCAGCACGCCCTCGCACAACAATCTTTCGGTGTCATCCCCGCTGCTGACGCCAGCGGCGGTGTCCTTCTTCCCCAACTGCCGCGCCGCCCCCTTCCCTCCGACAACCTGCAAAGGAACCTCCAGCAGCCCCGTCGCGGCCTTGTCCAATTCCACAGCCAGCACGGCGGCCGAGGGATCCACCTGCGCGCTCCACCGGCCGGCCACCGCATCCGGCTCGACCATCCGGCTGCCGCTGGCCGGGCTGGCGAAATAAAAACGGTGCAGGTCGAGGATCAGCCGATCACCCGCCGTCACCGGCTGCATCGGAATCCACCCGAGAAAATCCGGGGCGGCCTTGCTGCTTTCACCGTCCTGAGCCCGGAGGCCGCCTGCACCAAGCAGGGCGATGGCCGTGACGTAACAAAAGGAGCGCAACAGGAGGGATGAGGGATGGATTTTCATGGGAGGAACAATCATGGTATCAGCGTGAAGCGGGTGGCACCCGGGCCGGAGTCTTCAATTCATAGTAGGCCGCGGTCATCGGTTGAAGTTCTTTGATCGGAAATCCCGGCTTCTCCATTTCCGCCGGGTTGGTCGTGATCTCGGCGATTTCCCCGGGCACATCGCCAAGCAGATCACGCGCGACAACCGGAACAATCTTCGATCCCGCGAGCACCTCCCAGCCGAGGAATGCCAGCGCACGCCGCGGGAACTGGATCCGCACGTTGCGCATCGTCTCGGTCGGGTTCAGGTTGACCACCACGAGCACACGCTGCCCGCTCGCCGGATCGTGGCGCAGGTAGCTGTAGAGCCAGCGTCCGCTGATCCCGTCGTCCATGCGCCCGTAGGCCTTGTTGTCCAGATTGTCCGGATTGAGCGGGAAGAAATCCCCGTCACGGAAGGCCGGCTGGTCCAAGGCCCGGAGAAGTCGCCGGTAAAAATCCTGCAGCGCCTTCTGCCGGTCGGACAACCCGCCACCGTCGAATTTCCCCCCATTGACCCATTTCACGAACTCCGGCATCGACCAGTAGTCGAAGATGGAGGTGCGCGCGTCGTCCCCGCCGAACCCCTCCACCCCCTCCGCAGGTTCGCCGACCTCCTGGCCGTGGTAGATCATGACAGGACCGCGGGAGAGCCCGAACAGCAGGGCGGAAACCGGCCGCCCGACATCCATCCCGTGGCCGCCCCATTCGGCCGCCGAAGCCAACCGCACCTCGTCATGGTTCTCCGCGTAGCGCAGCGAGTTGTCGAAAAGGAAGTCCCGGCGCGGCAGGGCATCAAGGTCGTTCGCCATGCCTCCCTCCTCATAGACCCTCTTCAAGGCGTCGTAGGCGGGGTCGTCGTATACCGCATCGAACCCCGCATCCAGCAATCCCAGCATCACCCCGGCACCGATCACCTCCCGGGCCTGCGGATCGCCGACGGGCACCTTCGCGTCGTCATCCTCGTAGGCTTCGGCCACCCAACAGACCCCGGCATCGCGTGCCCGCGAACGCCCGATGAGCCAGCGCCAGAATTCCTGGGGAACCATGTGAGCCATGTCCGCGCGGAACCCGTCCACCCCCAACCCCTGCCAATAGGTGATCACCTCGTCCATCTTCTTCCAGGTGTCGGGCAGCGGAAGGTCCGGCTTGTCGCCGTGCGGATAATGCCGTGTCGCCTTCTCCGGGTCGGTGAAGTCGTAGCCGTAGTTGAGTTTCACGGTTTCATACCACGTGTTGACACCGGGTGCCCACGTGATGGCGTCATTGCCGGTGACGCGCCCGAATTCCTTTTCGCCGTCGAACAGACCGTCCCCGCCAGCCACGCCGGCGAGCAGCGTCGGACTCGTCGGATTCCCGTCGGCGTCCACCGTCGGCAGGCGCAGGGGCGGACCATCCCCCCGCGCCTCGACCGCTCCGGTGAGGTAGAAGAAGTTGTTCTTCGGGTCGAAAAATTTGGTGCGGTCATCCCTCGCCCCGAAGGACAGTTCCGGCCGGATCGTCGAGTGGTAGCTGCGCGCCACGTGATTCGGCACGAAATCGATGAGCACCTTCATCCCCTTCGCCTTGAGGCGCGCGATGAGATCCTTGAACTCCGCGAGCCGCTTGGCCGGGTCGTCGGCATAATCCGGCGAGACATCGAAATAATCACGGATCGCATACGGGCTCCCCGCAATCCCCTTGAGCAGGTCCGGATCGTCCGCCGGCTCGCCGACCTCGGAATAGTCGGTTGCCGTGGCCTGCTGGAGCACGCCGGTCAGCCACAAGTGCGTGTAGCCCGCCTCCCTCAACGCGGCCAAGGCCGCCTCGTTCATGTCGCTGAATTTCCCCGTTCCGTTCTCCAGGATCGTGCCATTGGGCTTGCGGGTCTCGTTGGTGTTGCCGAACAAACGCGGGAGCATCTGGTAGATTCTGGTCTTCGGGGCATCAGGGGGCACCCGTCCGCTCCGCCGGAACACCGCGCCGTCGGGGCCGTGTTCCACCGCGATGTAATGCCGTATCGTCCGTTCCCCCGGGCCCGAGGGCGTCGCCGCGTCCAGTGCCCCGTAAAGGCGCCCTCGCCCCTCGTCGGCCCCGAAATCCTTCAAAAACACCGCCAACTTCAGGCTTTTGGCATCGCCCAGCAGCTTCTCCGGGATTTTCAACCGCACCTGCGCGGGTTCCACCGACACCGTGAATGCTTCCGCGGCCTGTTCCCGCGGTCCCCACTGCGTCATGTTCCAGCGCCGCAGGTAGGTTTCGCCCTGACTGCGCGGCTCACGCCGCGACACCAGGAGCAGATCCGCCTGAAAAGGGAGCCAGACCGCCGAACCCTCCTTTCCCACCGAGGGCGGAATCAGGGCCGAGCCGCTGTCAGGATTGGTGCCGAGGGCGACGAAGACCGCCTGGCCCGGACGATCGATCCCGGCACCGATGATCTGGATATCGAGACCCGCCCCGGTTCGGTTGATGCGGTAGCGGACTTCATCCGCACCGGTCACGGCATGCTCGGCGGCCGCGGCGATGCAGGCGGCCGACAAGAAGGCGAAAGCTGCGGTGTAAGAAACGCGGCGCATAAGGGATCATGTATCTGAGACGCCATCACAGTTGGTGTCAAGAAACCCGCCCCGGCGGGTTCTTTCCTTGCGTGCCTGCACCCCATGTCTTCTCCTGTGCCGGTCGAACAACGTGAGATCTTCCCCCCCAGAACCTCCCCAGCTCGCATCCGGCCACGAATGGCATCATGCCCTTCCCCGCAAGGCCGGTTCGTATCTGCTGTTGGTTCTGACATCGCTGATGGCGCTCGTGCCGCTGTGGCAAATCGCGGTGCTGGCCTTGGACCCTGCCGCAACCACCGGCACGACGGCTTGGCGGCTGCCCGGGTCGGTGAACCTCGACAATTTCTTCCTCCTCCTGACGACCACCCATTTTTTCCGCTGGCTGGGCAACTCACTCCTCGTCGCGCTTGCCGTCACGATCCTGGGTGTGTCGCTCGCCTCCACCTGCGGTTACGCGATCTCACGCTTCCGCTTTTTCGGACGGCGCGCGGTGCTGCACAGCCTGCTCCTCACCCAGATTTTTCCGGCAACCATGCTCCTGTTGCCGATCTTCCTGATCCTCGTGCAACTCCAGCTGATCAACACATTCCTGGGCCTCATCCTCATCTACCTCGCCACGGTGCTGCCCTTCTGCATCTGGCAGATGAAGAGCTTCTACGACAGCGTGCCCGAAAGCATCGAGGAGGCCGCGGCCATGGACGGCTGCACACCCGCGGAAGTCTTCCGCCGCGTCGTCCTCCCCGTGTCCGCCCAGGGTCTCAGTGTCACCGCCCTGTTCTCCTTTGCCGCCGCATGGAATGAATACGTGGTCGCGGCCATCCTCATGCAGGACTCCGAACTCTTCACGCTGCCGCTCGGGCTCCGCCTGCTGCACGCCGACGGGATGTCGGGCCAGCCCGGACTCTTTGCCGCCGGCGCCCTGCTCGTCACGCTGCCCATGCTCGCGCTCTACCTCCTGCTCAGCCGCTTCCTTGCCGCGCGCGTGCAGGACCTCACCATGCACAGCTGAAGGCACCGCCTAATCGCCGTGGTAAACGCAGCGCGAAGTCGGCGTCTCGTGGATGATGATTTCGCTGATCATCGGCAACTGCGGCTGCAGCTCGCGCCACAGCCAGCCGGCCAACTGCTCGAACGTCGGATTCTCGAGCCCCGGGATGTCGTTCAGATAGCGGTGGTCCAGCCTCGCGATGAGCGGTTTGACCACCCGGCTGATCTCTGCATGGTCCATCACCCAGCCGGATTTCTCACCGACCGGGCCGGTCACCGACACCTCGACCTTGTAGCTGTGTCCGTGCATGCGGGCGCACTGGTGGTCGGGAGGCACCCCGGGCAGCGTGTGGGCGGCCTCGAAGTGGAAGGTCTTGGTCAACGTGATGTTCATCACCACCCTTGTAGCGCTCCGCACGCCTCCCGGCAAACGGTCAGACTCCCCGCGCCCTCGGCTCCCAGATGAATTTGTGCATCTGCAACTGGAAGCGGGCCGGCAGCTTGTCCTCCAGCATCCACGCCACGATATCCGCCGGCGCGATGCGGCCGAAAACCGGGCTCATCAGCACGGCGCGCACCTTGGAAGCAAGGTCGTGCTCCCGCATCTGCCCGGCGGACCACTCGTAGTCCTCGCGCGAACCGATGACGAACTTCACCTCGTCGCGTTCGGTGAGGTGCCCGATGTTGGAATGAAGATTGCGCGCACATTCGCCGCTCGACGGCGTCTTCATGTCCATGATCCGGTGCACCCGCGGATCGACGGGGGCGATGTCATGGGCGCCGCTCGTCTCCAACAGCACGGTGAGTCCCGCCTCGCACAGCATGGACAGCAGCGGCACGCAATCCGGCTGGAGCAAAGGTTCGCCGCCGGTCACCTCGACCAGCGGACACCCGAAGGTGAGCACTTCCTGCACGATCTCCCCCAGTTCCATCTTCCGGCCCTCGTAAAACGCGTATTCCGTGTCGCAATAGGTGCAGCGCAGGTCGCAGAAGGTCAGCCGGACGAACACGCAGGGCAACCCGGCCCAGGTGCTCTCCCCCTGGACTGATTGGTAGATCTCGTTGACCGTGAGCTTTTTCACCGTGCGCAGCGTAGCCCATCGGACCCCGGCGGCAAACCGGACAATTCATTTTTGCCCCCGGCGGCAAACCGGACTAACGTCCGGGGTTCATGAAGCGTCCGGATGATGACAGCACCGGCCCCGCCGGCCTGCGCGACACGCAAAGCGAGCCCGACCACCGGCGCATCGCCATCGACCGCGTGGGGGTGAAGAACCTCCGCTTTCCCATCCGTGTCGGCATCGGGACCGGCGAACCGCAGAGCACGATCGCCACCGTGCAGCTCACCGCCGACCTCCCGCACCAATTCAAGGGCACGCACATGAGCCGTTTCCTCGAGGTCCTCCATGCGCACGGCCCGGTGCTCCACCCCGAGGACATCGAGCACCTCCTGCGCACGCTCGCCCGACGGCTCCACAGCCAGAGCGCGCACCTCGAACTCGAATTCCCCTTTTTCCTCGAGAAAAAAGCCCCCGTGACCGGCGCGGCCGGCCTGCTCGATTACACGGGCCGATTCAGCGCGACCGCGGATGACAAATCCACCGACCTCGTCACCACCGTGATCGTCGGCGTCACGACCCTCTGCCCGTGCTCGAAGGCCATCAGTTCCTCGGGGGCGCACAACCAGCGCGGACAGGTCACGCTGAGCCTCCGCACGAGGAGCCCGATCCCACTTGCCGAAATGGTCACCCTCGTCGAGCAGTCGGCCAGCAGCGAACTTTACAGCGTGCTCAAGCGCCCGGACGAAAAGGCCGTGACCGAGCGCGCCTATGCCAACCCCGTCTTCGTCGAGGACCTCGTCCGCAACATCGCGGAACACACCAACCACGACCCGCGCATCGTCTGGTGGCAGGTCGAGGCCGAGAATTTCGAAAGCATCCACAACCACAACGCCTACGCCCTTGTGACCAAACGCCCATGACCTCACGCTTCGCCGCCATCGCCGTCCTTGCAGTCCTTGCAGCCGGCTGTGCCTCCACGACTCCTCCCGCTCAGACCCGCCGCGCCCAACCCGCGCCGCCGCCCGTGGCCACCGCCCCGGCCCACGCCGGACCGGTCTGGCCTGCGAATGCGCCGGACCTCCACGCGCAATCCGCCATCCTGATCGACGCACGCACCGGGGAGGTCCTGTTCCAGAAGAATGCCGACCAGCCGCGCCCCGTCGCCAGCACGCAGAAACTGCTCACCGCCCTGCTGGTCGCCAACCGCGGCAACCTGGACGCCCCGGTCACCATCATGTCCGAGGACACCCGCGTCGAGCCGACCAAGCTGGGGATCCGCGCCGGGGAGCGCTACACGCGCCGCAGCCTGCTCGAATGCATCATGGTGAAGAGCTGCAACGACGCCTGTGCCGCCCTCGCCCGCGATCACAGCGGCTCCGAGCCGGCATTCGCGGGACAGATGAACAGCACGGCCTGGGCCTTGGGCGCCCGCCAGTCGCACTTCGTCAACAGTCACGGCCTGCCCGCCAACCAGTATTCGACCGCCCGCGACATGGCGCGCATCGCCTTCCAAGCCTACAGGAATCCCGAATTGCGCCGACTCATGCAGGAACGCCAGACCGTCTTCCGCCACAACAACGGACGCCTCACCGTGCTCAAGGCCACCAACAAGCTCCTCGACCGCTCCACCGCCTTCAACGGCATGAAAACCGGCTTCACCAACGCCGCCGGACGCTGCCTCGTCTCCAGCGGGCGCATGAACGGCCGCGAGGTCATCCTCGTCCAGCTCGGCAGCAAGACCCGATACATCTTCGACGATGCCGAACGCGCGATGGCGTGGTCGCCGCGCCAGTCCTACAGCGGCTACCAGACCGCCTATTCGGCGTTCTGAGCCCGAATCTCCGCCGACTCGAATCGTCCGCTGCGCCCGGACCGCAGCGTGGACGGATTTCTTTTGGAAGTCCTCCGGAACACTCCGTCCTGTCCGACTTTTATATCGACCCGCGTTTCTGATCCGCTTAGACGAACAGTGCGTGAAGGTTCCGCCAAGCGGCGAGCCCCCCCCACACACACACCACCCTTCATGCCGGCTGGAGTTCACCCAAATACAACCACCACCCATGAAGCACATCCTCATATCCATCCTTTTCTCGATCATGCTCTCCGCCCACGCCGCCCTTGCCGGAGCCCTGACCGCCTCCGACGGCGCTGCGAATGATGAGTTTGGAGAGTCGGTGAGCGTGGCTGGAAGCACCGTTCTCGTCGGGGCGGCCCGCGATGACGACAAAGGAAACAATTCCGGATCCGTCTACGCATTTGCCAACGCGATCTCGGGCAGCCCCACCCAATACAAACTCACGGCCTCCGACGGTGCCGCGAGCGATCTGTTCGGCGGAGCCGTGAGCATGTCGGGAAACACCGCCCTCGCCGGGGCCGTTTTCGGCGACGGCATCATGAGCAATTCCGGATCCGCGTATGTGTTCGTCAACGCGGCTTCCGGAAGCCCCACGCAATACGAACTCACCGCCTCCGACGGAGCAACGGATGATTTCTTCGGTCATGCCGTGGGTCTCTCCGGAAGCACCGCCCTCGTCGGGGCTCCGCAGGATGACGACAAGGGGACGGATTCGGGCTCCGCTTACGTGTTTTCCAACGCAACCTCGGGCAGCCCCACCCAGCGCAAACTCACGGCCTCCGACGGCGCAACGCTCGATTACTTCGGCATTGCCGTGAGTCTGTCGGGAAGCACCGCCCTCGTCGGCGCCTATCATGACGACGACAAGGGGAACGCCTCGGGCTCCGCCTATGTATTCGTCAATGCGACTTCCGCCACCCCAACCCAATACAAGCTCACTGCCTCCGACGGCACGGCAGGGGATTGGTTCGGCGGAGCCGTGAGCCTGGACGGGAGCACGGCCCTCATCGGGGCCCACAATGACGATGACAAAGGCAGCTTTTCCGGCTCCGCCTATGTGTTCGTCAATGCGACCTCCGCCACCCCCACCCAATACAAGCTCACCGCTTCCGACGCCGCCGTGAATGACAACTTCGGCATTGCCGTGAGTCTGTCGGGAAGCACCGCCCTGATCGGGGCTTATCGGGGAGATGACAAGGCAACCGACTCCGGCTCCGCCTACCTGTTCCTCAATGCCAACACGGCCTCACCCGCCGAAATCAAACTTTCAGCCTCCGATGGCGCCGTGAACGACTATTTCGGCTATTCCGTGGGCCTTGATGGCGACAACTTCGCCGTCGGGGCATACCGCAAGAATACCTACCGGGGCAAGGTCTACACCGGCAGCGTGAGCAGCTTCTCCACCCTCGATGCCGGCAACACCAGCAAGACCATCGACGGCATCAGCTTCATCTCGCAGGAAGACTGGATCATCGGGAAAACCACGGACACCAACCAAGTCACCCTCGGCAGTGGGGACACGGGCGCGGTGACGGCACCGGGCAAATCCGTCTATGTCGGCAAACTTGCCGGCTCGGATGACAACCGGCTCATCATCAATGGAAGCCTGACCGCAAACGGGGTTTACGTGGGCGCAGCCGGAAATGCGGGCAACGTGGTCGAAGTCCATGGAACACTCGCGGCATCCGGAGGAATCTTCGTTGCAGCGGGCTCCTCCATCGGGGGGGATGGCGTCATCCAGGGGGAAATGAACATCGCCGAGGGCGCTTCATTCGTGGGGGATCTGACACTCCCCTCCGGCTCCACCGTCAGCGGCGGCGGCACGGTGGAGGGAAACCTCATCTTGGAAGCCGGGGCGCAGCTTGTGTTCGACCCTGCAAAGACATTGACGGTGACCGGCACGGTAGCTCTGGGTGGGAACTTCGGCATAGATGACATCCTCGGTCTGGACAGCAGCACAGCGGTGGGCACCTACAAACTCATCGACGGCACGGGCACCGATTTTTCACTGCAGATCTCCGAGAACTGGGGCCCCGAGAATGCACACAACCTGGGCAACGGGAAGTTCGCCTACTTTCAGCAAGGAAGCTTGGAATTGGTGGTGGAAACCCCGACCCCGGAAATTGCCGTCAGCGGGAAGGGCCTCGGCATCACCAGCGGCGACATCACCCCCAATGCGGCGGATGGCACTGATTTTGGTTCGGCCTCCATTGAAGGGGGATCGATTGTCCACACTTTTGAAATTTCCAACACCGGCTCCGCCGGACTCACACTCACAAGCACCGCACCCGATCATGTGACGATCAGCGGCCCTGGATTCACCGCCTTCACCGTCACCGCACAACCGCCCTCCCCACTCGTGCCCCCACAGGGCGCGCAAAGCTTCACCGTCAGGTTCGCTCCTCCGGGTGTCGGAACATGGATCGCGACGATCGGCATCGCGAATGACGATTCCGATGAAAACCCCTTCACGTTTGATGTCACAGGCAACGGGCTCACATCAAAGGCGCTCTTTGACGTGACAGCCAGCGGAGCGGGGCTTGCCGGGGCGGATGCCGAGCCAGATGCCACACCGTTCCATGATGGGGTGGAAAACCTCGTCAAGTATGCCTTCAACATGAACCTCGCCGGTCCTGATTCCTCCAAACTTGTTGCGGGCACGGGAACTTCCGGCCTTCCGAACGTCAGCCTGAGCGATGCAGGAGAGGCAACGCTGATCCGCGTCGAATTCATCCGCAGGAGGAACAGCGGCCTCATCTACACACCCAAACGGTCCGGCACGCTCACCCCGGGATCATTCGGATTGTTGACCGCCCTTCCCGTGGTGACGCCTATCAACGCCATATGGGAACGCGTGGTGGTCGAGGAAACCACGGCGATGCCTGCAGCTTTCATCATCGTGGAAGTGACCCTGCCGTAGATTTCCGGCTCTCCATAATGCCGGCCCATCAGACCGCCTACTCGTCCTTCTGATCCGCGAGGCGCCCCGCGACAAATTCCGCGGTCTGGCGCGCCGCCGCCGGATGGCTCACGCGCAGCAGGTTCTCCCGCCAGCGCGTCCACTCCGCCCCGCCTTGGTCGAGCATCGCCCGTTTCACCGTGGCCACGATGGCATCCGGCGTGGTCGCCAGTGCCCCGGCCCCCAAGTCCGCAAGAAGGGTCACATTCCCCTCCTCCTGCCCCGCCACCACGTGGCTGATGATCATCGGCCGGGCGATGGCCAGGGTCTCCTGCACGATGGCCCCGCCCGCCTTGCCGATGAAAAGGTGGCTCTCCGCGAGCAACTCCGGCATGCGATCCGTCCAGCCGAGCAACTTGAACGAATCCATCGGCATATCGAGGCTCTTCAAAAATGCGTGCAGGTGCTTGTGCCGTCCCGTGACCACGGTCAGCTCGACCCCGGGCAGCGCCGTCACCCCTCGCACCACGCGCTCCACCGTGCGGCGGCTGGCCGACGGCAGGTAAAGCAGCTTCCACGGCGGTCCTGCGGGCAGCGGCACCTTCGCCAAGTCCTCGAAGCGCGGACTCACCGGAAACCCGAGCACCTTGATCTTGGCCGGATCCGTGCCCCCTTTTTCCATGGCCTTGGCGGTCGGTTCGTTCGCCACGAGAACCCAGTCCGCCGGAGCGCGGTTCCACACGCGGTTGATCACGATCGAATCGGTCACCACCATGAAATGCGGGCAGCGGGCCACGTCGCCCCGGTCCATCAACTGGCGCAGCAGGTAGCTGTAAACCGGATACGTCGTCACCACCGCAGCGGGCTTCTTCACGTTGAGCAGGCTCTTCAGCGCCGCCTCCAGCTTCGCCAGCGTGGGCATCGACCACTCGAACAACGGCGTGCTGTCGTAAAGCCAGAAAATCGCCTTCCACGAAATCGGCAACCGCTGGATCGAGAAGTTGTAGCCGAACTGCAGGAGCTTCGCCGCCCGCGGGCTGATCTCGGCATAGGTGTCATGCACCTCCGGATCGAAACCCCCGATCTCCGCAAACGCATCGCGCACGTTCCGCGCGGCCGAATTGTGACCGTCCCCGAATCCGGTGGTGAAAATCAGGATTTTGCCGTTGTCCATAAAATCAAAAAGTGCCCAGTGCCTGTTTCGCCCTTTCCTGGGCTGCGGCATCATCGCGCACGCGACGGGGCAGCGTAAGCGATTTCTCCAGCTCGCGCCGCGCCTCGGCGCGGCGTCCGGACGCAAGCAGCGCCCGCCCCAGCTCGGCATGGAAAAGCGCGTTGCCCGGATCAAGCTCTGCCGCCCGCTCCAAATGCTCGACCGCTGAGGCAAGGGTTGCGGGCGGCATTTTCCCATAGACGGTCTCGGCGACGACCTTCAGCAGGGGGTTGAGGCTTGCAATCTCGTAGTGCCACCGCCCTTGGACATGCCAGGCCAGCGCATACCCGGGGTCGATCTTCATGGCGGCTGCAGATTCCTCGCGGATGACCCGGGACAACTCGATGCGCTCCCGGGGCCCTTTGTAAAACGCCAGCCGCCCCGCCGCGACAGCCACGGTCAGCCGGGTTTCGGCATCGTCGGGCGCCAGGGCCTTCGCCCGCAGCGCATAATCGTAGCCCTTCCGTGCCAGGCGCGCCTTTTCCGGCTTCGCCGGCGCGTCGATCACCATTTCCACGTATTGCTTGCTGATCTTCCTCAGCAGCACCGCATCGTCCGGCCGCTCTCCCTCCGCTCGCAGATAGACCTCCAAGGCCTCGGCCGTCCTGAATTGCCGGTCATAGGCATCCCCCTGGGAGATCAGATCCCCCACCGCCAAGGTGACGGGGCACGCCGCGAGCCACACCACTGCCGGAACGACCGCCCTCACTTGGCGAAAAGATAATGCGAGACGATCCATTCCTCGCCGTAGCGGTAACCCCAAAGCCCCGCGCACGCCATGAAAAACACGCGCCAGTAAACCCGCCACTTGGTCCCGCTTTCGGCCCCGTAGGTCCGCGCCAGGATCGGCCCGATCTCGGCCGCATGGCGGTCCATGTTGGCCAGCCACGCCTCCGCTGTGCGGGCGTAGTGCGTCCCGTTCACGCACCAGTGGTCGCGCAACCCCAGGTCGTCCTGGAAATAGACCAGCAAATCGTCCGACGGCATCGTGCCCCCCTCGAAAAAATACCGCGTGATCCAGTCGCTCGGATCGGTGCCCTCGAAATGATAGGCCAGCGTCCGGTGGGTGAAGATGTGCACGAAGAGCAGCGCCCCCGGCTTCATCCACGAAGCCACCCTCCTCAACAGGACCTCGTAATTCTTCATGTGCTCGAACATCTCGACGGACACCACCCTGTCGAATTCCTCCGCAGGAAGTTCCAGCTCCGCCACGTCGGCCGTGAGGATCTCCACGTTGCCCAAGCCGTGCCGAGCCGCTTCCCCCATGATGTATTCCCGCTGCGTGCGCGAGTTGGACACGCCGAGAATCCGCGACGCGGGGTATTTTTCCGCCATCCACAAGGTCAACGAACCCCACCCGCATCCCAGCTCCAGCACACGCTGGCCGTCGGCCAACTGTGCGCGGCTGCAACTCAGTTCCAGCATCGCCTCCTCTGATTCCGCCAGCGTGGTATGGCGCTTCGGCCACAGGCCGCCGCTGTATTTCATCCGGGGCCCCAGAACCAGGCGGAAGAATTCCGTCGGCACCTCGTAGTGCTGCTCATTGGCCTCGCGGGTCTTCACCGCAACCGGCATCGTCTTCAAGCCGCGGATGAAATCCATCAGCGCCTGCTGCTGCGCCTCCACCCCTCCGCGGTTCTCCGCCTTGAGCTTTCGGGCCAGAAGCTGGCGGATTCCCGCCCGGATCAGCACATCGGGGAGAAGGTTCCTTTCCAGCAGGCGGTCGAGGAAACTCATGGGCGCCGCGGGAACCAGGGGAAGAACGCGTTGGTGGTCCGCTGGTAGGCCCGGTAATCCTCGCCGCGGCTGCGCACGGCATGCTCCTCGGTCGCCTTGATCCCCGTCACCCTCGTCAAAAACAGATACATCAACGCCGGAGCATAAACCGCAATCCACCCCCCGGGCGAGCCCAGCGCGAAGACAAAATACGCAACCCATACCAGCCACTCGCAGAAGTAGTTCGGATGCCGGGAGAACTTCCACAGCCCGGAACGGCAGGTTTTCCCGCGGTTGGCCGCTGCCGACCGGAAGCGGCTCAACTGGGCGTCCGCCACAGCCTCTCCCGACATGGCGGCCACCCACAGTGCGGCCCCGGTCCACTCGAAGATCCCCACAGAGCCGGATGGGTTCACGAAAACGAGGACGAATGGGACGCTCAGCAGGGCGATGAGCACCGCCTGCGCTTCGAAAAACCCGAAGAACATCAGCCATGTCCGCCGAGGAAACTGTGTTCTCAAGGCCGCATAGCGGCCGTCCTCCTCCGGATGGTGCCGCGCCACGCGGACCAGCAAATACGTTCCCAGGCGCGCCGCCCATGCCGACACCATGAAGGCCAGCATCACATTGCGCCCCGCATCGCCCCCGCCCGCCGCCGCGCACACCAACACCACGGGGATGAAGCCGTAGGACCAGAAAACATCCACCACCCCGGCATTGTCCAGCACCCTCGCCAGCACCCAGACGCCGGCCATCATGACCACGGGAATCGCCGTGGCCACACCCATCAGCGGCCAGAAAGCGCTCCAGTCCGGCATCATGGCAGTCCGGTGGCCCGGTTGAGCGTGTCGTTGTTCGCCCGGGTGTAAACCGCCTGCAGCACGCTGATGTGGCGCGTGGCGAAAGCCGCCTCGCAATACGCAAGATAATAGTCCCACTTGCGGACGAATGTGTCGTCGAACCCCTGCGCCCGCACCGCGTCGATCGTCCTCCAGAAATTGGCCCGCCACTCGTGCAGCGTCTTCGCGTAGTAGGGCCCCATGTCGTCCAGATCATGGAGGAACAAATCCCCGGTGCGGTTGATCGCCCGGTTCACCCGCCCGACGCTCAGCAGCAGCGATCCCGGAAAAACATGGCGCTGGATGAAATCCACCCCGCGCCGCAGCACGTCGAACTGCGCGTCCGGGCACGTGATGTATTGCAGCCCCAGCAACCCGCGACGGTCGAGCAGCCGGTGGCACTGCGCGAAATACGGCTCGAGATACCTGTCCCCCACCGCCTCGAGCATTTCGATGGATGCAATCTTGTCGAAGCACCCACGCAACTCCCGGTAGTCCGTCAACCGCAGGTCGATCCGGTCCCCCAACCCCGCCGCCACGATCCTCGCCCCGGCCTCCTCGTATTGCGCCCGCGAGATGGTCACCGTCGTGACACGGCACCCGAAATTTTTCGCGGCGTGCATGGCGAATCCGCCCCAGCCGCTCCCGATTTCGAGCACGCTGTCGGACGGCTGCAGCCGCAGCTTGCGGCACAGCACGTCGTATTTCCGGGTCTGCGCCTCCTCGAGCGTCACCCCCGGCTTGTCCCAATAGGCGCACGAATAGGTCATGGTCGGATCGAGCCACAGCTTGAAGAAATCGTTGCTCAGGTCGTAGTGCTCCGCGATGTTCCGCCGGCTCGTCCGCAGGCTGTTCGGGCGCAGCCGGTGGGCCAAATGATGCACAAGGTTGAAAAGGCCGATACGCAGGTCGGTGCGCCCTGATCCCTCAAGAACCGTCGAGTCGTCCGCGTTGCGGATGAACCATGAAATCACGCCGACCAGATCCGGCGTCGTCCAGAGTCCGTCCATGTAGGCCTCACCGAACCCCACCGGGCCGAACAGCACGCAGCGCCGGAAAAACTCCGCATCGGTCACCCGGATTTCCGCCGCAGGCTCCTCCCCCAGACCGCCGAAGATTTTCTCCGACCCGTCCGGCAACACCAGCCTCAGGCGCCCGCGCTGCATGCCGGACAAGGCGGAAAAGAGGGCACCTGAACAATTCATGGGCTTGGAGAGCTGGCAATGATATCGGGAAACCGCTCCTGCGGAAGCCGCATTGCCATCCTCACCGCACCCCAAGTTGACGAAGTCAAGGGCGCAGGCTAAACGTCCCTCGTCGCCCCGGCATGAAACTTTTCACCATCTCGGCCTGCCTTGTCCTTGCCGGATTGCTTCCCGCGCGGGCGATCGTCTTCTGGAACCTGGACAACAGCGCAAACCTTGACGATCCCGGCACCGGCGCCCCGTGGGATTCCGTGGCCAAGGTCATCAACGCCGGCAACACCTCACTCTCCGGCTCCGCCATCTACCTCGGCAACGGCTACCTGCTCACGGCCGACCATGTGACGATGGGCACGAACTCGTTCTCCCATGTGACATTCGACGGCACCAACACCTTCGAGATCGACCCGACCTTCAAGGCCGGCACCCGCGATCTCGGCATCCAGGTCGCCGGCGGCGCGGACCTCGCCGTGTTCCGCCTCACCATTGAGCCGGTCGGCGTTCCTGCGGTCAGCCTCCTCACCAGCACCAACGAAGTCTTCGGCGGCGAGGCGACCATGATCGGTTGGGGCGTCGGGCGCGATCCCGCCACCCCCTTGGAATCCACGAATGTCACCTGGGGCAATGCCTCCACCTCCGACCTCCGCTGGGGGCTCAACGCCCCCCTCGACGCCCTCACCGTCAACTATCTGAGCTATTCCATGGAGGCGCTGCGCACCATCGCCGGGGCCGATGGGGTGACATTCAATCCCGACGGGCTGGGTGACGCCGAAGGGGCTGCCACGCTCTACGATTCGGGGTCCGCGCTGTTCCAGAAGATCGACGATGTCTGGTTCCTCATCGGCGTGGCCACCGCCGTGCAAAACGGCGGATTCTCCATCTACGGGGATGACAAGGTCTCGGGCCCCGGCGGCGGCGACGCCAACTACTACGCCCGCATCTCGACCTACGAGCAGGACATCGTCGCGGTGATCCCGGAGCCGGGCACCGTTTCCCTGCTCGCCGCGGGTGCTGTCGCCTTGGGACTCGCCGCCCTCCGCCGGCGCCGCAGGCAGGAATCGCGGAGCCCATCCGGTCATTGCTGAAATGATATCATCCGCACAGATCACGCTGTTGGTCTTGTTTTGCAGCGGGGTCGTGAGCCGGGCGGGCATCGCGCCGGTCTGCTCGTATCGTTTGGGCGACATGGACTCCGCCGCGCCGGTGGAGGGCGGCGTCGCGACCTCCACCCTCGATGACCATTCCCCCAGCGTGATGGTGACCTCGGGCGCTCCGACCTACACGGCGGACGCGGCTCCCGGCCCCCTCTTCCTCAGCCACACCGCGCTGGATTTCACCGGCGGCCAATCCGCCAGCATCAACGCGGTCACGAACGTGACGGACAATTTCGGGATCGAATTGTGGGTGAAAACACGATCCACCTCGGGCAGCCGCTGCCTGGCCTACAATGGGGACAGCGCCAGCAACGGGTGGGGCCTCATGCAGGTGGACGGCACATTCCAAGCCCTGTTCGGTGGCGTGTCGTTTGTCGGTTCCGCCCCGGCACCGCCCAACACATGGACGCATCTGGCCATCGTGCGCGATTCCGGAACGACCACCTTCTATGTCAATGGCATCGCCGCCGGAACCAGCCTGTCGGCCCCCCATGCGCCTTCCGGCCTCTTCGCGCTGGCGGCCGCGCCTCCCGCCCTCAACGCGGAATATTTCGACGGCGTGCTGGATGAAGTGCGCGTCTTCACCTTTGCCCCGGGCGGGTTCCGCCTGACCGATCTACGCTATGCCGCGGGAACCACGCCCGGGCTGGTCTTCACCCGCACAGGAGACGACTCCACGCTCGCATGGCAGATCACGGACGCCGACTTCCGGCCGCAATGGAGTGGGGATTTGACCTCGGGCGGGTGGAGCAACATGGACTTCGACGACACCGTGCAGACTCGCTACTCCACCAGCCTCTTTGAGGCTGTCGATACCACGACGGCCCCGGCTCGCTTCTATCACCTGCGCAGGAACATCGAACCGGAAGGCCTGCCTGTCGTGGTGGCCTACCGCCGGGTTGACAATGGCAATCTGACCGCCCTGTTTCTGCAAGAGGAGGCCTCGTCACCGACCTTGGTGGTTTATCCCCTGAGCTCCGTAGCGGCCAACCGCCGCCTCGTTTTCGACCTTTCCCGGACGATCAATCCCCCAACCGGCGACACCAGCGGTCTGCGCTACGAGTGGACTATCGAGTATGAGCACCCCGACGTTCCCCAACCCTATGTGCAACCCGGGATGCAGGGCTTCGATGCGCCCATCCTGAGGATACCGGCGCACACGCTCATCAATACCAACCCCGGCGAGGGAGTGGTTTTTTATTGCGACATCTCCACTCCCGAAGGCACGCCCTTGCTGCGATGCGAGATCCGCGTGGCTTCGGTAACAGGCAGCAATCTGCCATTCCCCTGACTCACCTTCGGGTTGGCAGGGAACGCATACTAGGTCATGGCTTCCGCCCTTGCAGCGAGCGGTGCGGACGGAAGACGCCGCGCTGGCTGCCGGGAACCTCTTCCTTCCGGAAAAATGGAATGCGTTTGAGCCAGAGCTTCAACGCTTGCCAATGGATGAGGAAAATCACCCGCAGCGTGAGGAACGGAAACTTCACCGTGAACCACGCGAGGTTGCGAGCCGTCAGCTCGCGACGCCGACCCGTCAGCGTGCTGACAAGCACCCTCCCCTCCGCATCATGGCTGTCGATGAAGACCCGCAGGTGGCGGTCGGGCAGGTGGAAGCGGAAGTGGAACTCCAAATCCACCGGACTGAAGGGCGACACGTAGTAATCCTTGGGGCAACGCGCCTCGAAATCACCGGGGCCCTCCGCCGTTCGCGGAACGAGGAACGGTTTCAACTCGCGGAACGTGTTCCCCACCTCGACGACGGCGGCATGCGGTTCACCGTCCTCCCGGAAGCAGAAGTAAATGGTGACCGGGTTGAACACATAGCCGAACATCCGCGGGAAACAGAGCATCCGGATTGATCCGCTCTCCAGCGGGCACCCCGAGCGCCGCAGGAATTCCCGCACGTTCCCCGCGATCGCGCGCGGCTTCTCGACGGCCGGCGCCGGGGCACCCGATCCGTCCACCGCGTATTGGAAATGGTCCCCGTCCCGCAGGCTGTAGATGTTCGGACGGTTGACGCCGAAGATCCTGAGCACACGCGACACCTCATCCATCTCGTCCAGATCGAGATGGAAATAGAAAACGCGGTAGCGGAACTCATGGCTCTTGGGCCGCAGTCGGCGGTGGAAGACGTCGCACTCGTAAAAGCACGAGTTCACGGCCATGGGTCTTCCCCGCACACCGCCCTTGCGCACTGCACCGCCGAGGCGAGCCCGTCCTCGTGGAACCCGTGTCGGAAATAACTGCCGCAGAAAAACACCCGCTGCCCCGGCATCTCGGCGTTGATCGCGGGCAGATGGTGCTGCGCGGACAATGCGCGGCGGTCGAAGATCGGATGCGCATAGTCCTTCCTCCACAACACCCGCCCAGGATCAATCCGGTCGGTGTAGTTGAGGCTCACGAAGTAGTCCCGCTTGTCGGAAACCCCCTGCAGGCGGTTCATGTGGTAGTGGGTCGATGGCCGCTCGCCCTCCGCGCTCGGGTCCATGCGGTAATTCCATGCCGCCCATGCCCGCCGGCGCCTCGGCATGACCGTGGCATCGGTGTGCAGCACTGCCTCGTTCGATTGGTAGCGGAAGGCGCCCAGCAGTTTTTCCTGCAGCGGCGTCGGACGTTCCAGCATCGCCAGCGATTCATCGGCATGGGCCGCAAGGATCACGCGGTCGAACCTGCCGCACGCACCATCCGCCGTGCGCACCGTCACGCCGTCCTCCGAAGCCGACACCGACACCACCGGCGCCGAGACCCGGGGCCGGGGCAGCCCGGCCAGCATGCGCTTCACATACTCGCGCGCCCCGCCGTCCACCGTGAACCACGGATGGTGCGTGGTGAGCCCGAGGAACCCGTGGTTGTGGAAGAACCTCAAAAGCGTGGCGGCCGGGAAGTCCAACGCCCTCCCCGGCGTGATGCTCCAGATCGAGGCGCTCATCGGCACAAGATAAAGCCGGAGGAAATCCCCGTCGAATCCGTGCCCCCGAGTGAAATCTTCGAGGCTCATGGACTCCAGCCCCTCGTTGTCCAGCGCGGCATTGGCCAGGCGGAAGAACCGTAGGATCTGCGCCAGCAGGCTGAGGAAACGCGGACGCAGCAGGTTGCGCCTCTGGGCGAAGATGCGACGGAGCCCCATCCCGTTGTATTCCACGTCGAGCAGGTCGTGCCGCACGCTGAAACTCATCTCGGTCGGCCTGACCGGCACGCGCAACTCGTCGAAGAGGCGCACGAGATGCGGATACGTCACCTTGTTGAACACCATGAAACCGGTGTCCACCGGCAGAAGTCGCCCATCCTCCTCCACCTCGACCGTGTTCGAGTGACCGCCGGGGCGCGGCTCCTTCTCGAACAGGGTCACGTCATGGCGTCCGCGCAGCAGCCATGCCGCCCCGAGACCCGACACCCCGCTTCCCACGACTGCCAGACGCTCCTTGCTCACAAAATCACCCGGCCGCCCTTTTCACGCGTTCCTCCGCCTCGCGGTAGGCGGACTCCGGCACCGGCCGCAGATCGGAGATGATCCCGAGCCAGGAGAACACCTTGAGCAGGTAGTAGGTCGGGTCGAACTCCCACCAGAAAAAGCCCTGCCGCGCCGCCGTCATGTGGCGGTGGTGGTTGTTGTGCCACCCCTCGCCGAGCGTGATGAATGCCAGGATCATGCTGTTCCGGCTGTCGTCCCTCGTGTCGTAACGCTTCCTCCCCAAGACGTGGGCCAGCGAGTTGATGCAGGAGGTGCCGTGGAAAAGCACGGTCGTGCTGATGAAGAACCCCCACACCAGCATCTGCGCCGGCGACGTTCCCAGCGCCGGGAAAAACGCCTGCAGGAACCATCCCCACCCGAGCATCGCGAAAGCCAGGAAAAACGGGCCGATCAGGTCGAAGCGGTTCAGGAAGACGAGTTCGGGATACTTCGCAAGGTCCTTCACCTTCGAGTAATCCGTCGGAAAATTGCAGCTGCTCGTGATCCAGCCGATGTGCGCCCACCAGAATCCCTGCATCCCCGGTGAGTGGAAATCCTCCTCCTCGTCCGAGTGCTGGTGATGGTGACGATGGACCCACGCCCACCACAGCGGACCGCGCTGGGTGCAGGTCAGTCCGAGGAACGCCGCGACAAATTGGACACCACGCGAGGCGCGGAACGTCCGGTGGCTGAAATACCGGTGGTAGAAACCCGTGACCAGGAACATCCGGGCGAAATACAGGAACACCGCCGTCCCCACCGCCACCCAGCTCCACCCGGTCCAGATCACGCCGAGACACCCCAGATGCAGGATGATGAACGGAACCACACGACCCCATTCCATGCGCTCGGGCTGGTTGCGGATCACCTCCGGGTCACCCTCGAAATGATCGCTGTCGAGGAAGTTGATGAGCCGCCGCACGGGCGGGATGGATGCCGCGGGCATGCTTGCTATTCGTCGGCCAGCCCCAGCGACCCGAGGAGCCGGTGCAGGTCGTCGTTCCCGTAATACTCGATGACGATGTGCCCCTTCTCCTCGCCATGGCGGATTTCCACGCGGGTCGAAAGATGCTGCTGCAGGCGGTTCTCCAAATGGCGCACCGCCGCCGGAACCTCGCGCACCTTGCGCCGCCGGCCTCCTTTGCCGGCGCCGCCGGATTTTGTCAGGTGCTCGTTCACCAGTTCCTCGGTCGCCCGGACCGAAAGCCCCTTGCGGAGCACCTGCGCGGAAATCGCGCGCTGCTCCTCCGCCGTGCGCAGCCCGAGCAGGGCCTTGGCATGCCCGACGGTCAGCCGCTCCTGCACGAGATGCATCTGCAACTCGCTGTCCAAGTCGAGCAGACGCATCGTGTTGGCCACCGCGGCGCGGCTTTTGCCGACCTTCTTCGCGATGACATCCTGCTTGAGCCCGAATTCCTGCGCCAGCCGCGCGTAGGCCCGTGCCTCCTCGATCGGGTTCAGGTCCTCGCGCTGGATGTTCTCCACAAGCGCCAGCTCGAGCACCTCGAGGTCGGTCGCCTCGCGCACGATCACCGGCACCTTGTCCAAACCCGCCTCGCCGGCCGCCCTCCACCGGCGCTCGCCGGCGATCAGTTCGAGCTTGCCGTTGACCTTGCGGACGATGAGCGGCTGGATGATGCCGTTCTCGCGGACCGACTCGACCAGTTCCGCCAATCCCTCCGCCGGAAACGTGGTGCGCGGTTGCAGCGGGCTGGCCACCACCTGCGCCAAGGCGACTTCCTGCACGCGCTCGCCATCCGCTTCCGGCGCGGCGCCACTCGCCGCTTTCGCGGGCGCAATGAGAGCGCCGAGCCCCCTTCCCAATGCCGGTTTTGCCATAGCCGTGCAGCTTAACGACCCCGCCGCCCGGATGGGAAGCATGTGCTGGAATCAATCAGATCCTGGCGAGCATACGATCACCAAAATGCCATGCCGCCTGTGACAAGGTTTCATTTCTCCGAATCAATGCGCTCCGCCGCGATTTGCAGAGTTTTGGAAAGTCTATCCATCATGAACCCCCTGCCATGAAAAACATTTCGGAAATACTCTGATGTTTCCGGAACCTCCACCAAAGGGGGAACAGACGCACCAATGGATATCAGAATATCCAATTTTTTTGAAGGAACCGAGGCAATGGCACACCAAACTTGACCGTCGGGACCACTTCCAACCAACCCCGCCAAGCCTTCGATCCCATTTTTGCCGTTTACTCTCTTGATGATGGACGCCGCTTCTGAATTTCGGACGGACCCATCCAGAATGGATGAAAGCTTTTCCCTGAATTGTTCTATGGGCTGAAAACCAGATTTTGCGACAACAACATGAGTTTTGGCGAAGGTATCATCTGATGAAATGTATTCATGAGCCGACACAATCGCATCTCCCAAAGACTTCCGAGAATCCTCGGTGATATCCCTTACAACCAACCTCCCGACCGGATAACCGAAAAGATGCGCAAATTCATCGGGGGCGCCCAGTGGAACATCCTGAGCTGGCAAATTTACAGAACCGAGCAACAGACCGGATAAAACCCAACCGCCAAAGTTCATTTTTACGGCCCAGACGCCTCGTCTTGGCTCCGGTATTGCCATAGCCAAGCAGCTTAACGAACCCGCGCCCCGGATGGGAAGCGTGTGCTGGACCCGGTCAACCCCGCGGGGCGCCCAAACGACGGATCACCCAGTCAATGACATCCTGATCATCGTGCTCGTGGCGCCACACGCGGCTGAGGAATTCGGCGGGAAGAATGTCGTGGTCCCTGAAGAAACGCCGGTCGCCACCGCAGCAATACATCAGGGATGGCGGCAGCTCACCGCGCAGCTTGGCCCGTGCCTTGGGAATCAGCCGCGGGAGCCACCCGATGCCTTCGACGGTCTCGGACTTGGCCGGCAGGCTCTCTTCGGCGAGGACCAGCGGGGAAGGCTTGGCGCCCTGCACATTGAGGAAGTAGTCGCGCCGCACCAACTCGATGGCCAGTGCCTGATCGCAATCAGGATCGCCGTCCCCGCAGAAATCCTCGGCATAGTCGTAAAGATGCTGCGCGGTGAGGCCGTTGGACGCGAGAAATGCACGCTGCCCGGCATCGAAAAATGTCCCCGCTCCCCGCCGTCCCTGCGCATACAGCGCCACGGCACGGTCGTAAACGGCGCGGAAGTCGCGCGTGAAATCGTAATGGTTCATGAAAGTCAGCTAATGGACACCAAATCGCCGGCACCACAAGCAGGCAAGCCCATCCGGATTCCAGCGCACCGGCGGAAGGAACCCATGGACCGTATCGAAAACAACTCAGAACGGATCGAATCTCAATATGCGGAACGCGCCGAGCATCAGCAGGTAGAGCACCGCCGTGATGAGGCAGCCGAGGCCAAGGCTCGCGAAGAACGAAAACCGCGCCAAAAGCCACGGCAACGCCAGGAACAACCCGAGCGACGGCAGCACGAACCAGAAAACCTGGATCGAGAAATCCGAAATTCTTTGGACGTCCCTCGTGTCGAGGTAAATCCAGACCATCGAAATGAGGGACACGACGGGCAGCGCCGCAAGGAGCGACCCCCAGAATCCGAATCTCTTCGTGGCCTCGGTGATGGCCAGAACCATCACCACCGTCAGGGCTAGTTTCAACAGGTAAGGCATGCCCGGTTTTACCGCGCCGCAAACACCGGCGGCAAACGCGGAGATTCCCCCAACCTTGACTCGCCCCATCCCGGTGTGCGCGCTAACTACAAGCGCACGATGGACCGACTCTTCAAACGCCTTTTCCTGTGGAGCGATCCCGTGGCAAGGGATGGACCCGCTCAAATGGCATGCGACGAAGCGCTGCTTGGCGCGGCATCCGGGCCCGTCTTGCGCGTGTTCCGCTGGGCGAGGCCCTGGGTCAGCGCCGGCTATTTTGTGGATTGGCAGACAGCCTCCCGGAAGCGGCCGGATCTGCCAGTCTGCCGACGATGGACCGGCGGCGGCGTGGTGGTGCATGACGGGGATTTCACATTCACGCTCACCGCACCGAGGCACGAACCCTGGGCACGCCTCCGCGCACAGGAGAGCTATCTCCGGCTGCATGAAGCACTGACGGAAGCCCTTCGCGAATCGAATCCGGACGTCTCGCTGTCCAACCACTCCGGCGCTGCCGGGAATGACTGTTTCGCGGGTCCGGTGCGGCATGACGTTCTCCTCCGCGGGGAAAAAATTGCGGGAGGGGCGCAGCGCCGGACGAAGCAAGGCCTTCTCCATCAGGGCTCCATCCAAGGACCGCGCCTGAAGGACGACTTTGCCTCCCGGCTGGCTGCCGCCTTGGCCGAAGATGTGGAGGAGTGGGAAACGCCGGACGGCTTCGAGGAAAAAACGGCCCGATTGACCGCGGAAAAATACGCCCACAGAGAGTTCCTGCAGCGGGCAAATCTTTAATTCTTTACAACACATCCGGACCCGCAAATGCTTCCGCGCTTGGCCGCGGTCGCCCGCGGATCATGCCATGAAAAAATCGTCCGCATCCGCCGCGAAGTCCACGAAACGCAAAACCAAAGCCGCGGCACCGAAAAAGACCGCGCGCAAATCCCCGGCCAAGACCGCGGTTGCCGAGGATGTGCACAAATTCGAGGTGGCCCGTCCCGCCAAGGGACGCAAACCCGCAACGCGCCGCGCCAAGCCGGCACCGTCCGACGTGGACAACCTCGGCGAACTGCCCCGCAGCTACGGTGAGGAACGCATCTTCGTGGTCGCCCAGGAACCCTACTGGCTTTTCTGTTATTGGGATTACACCCTCACGACCGGTGTCGGAGGCCCGGTCTTCCTGCGCCACGGACGCCAGCGCACCGGACAAATCGAGGGCGAAGCCGCCGTGCCTGCGGAGACCAACAGCTGGTATGTCTCCGTGCGCGAGGCGGACGCGGACTACTACGTCGAACTGGGCACCTACCAGTCGGGCCAATGGAAGGTGCTCACACGCTCGGGCACCGTGCTGACCCCGCGCGATTCACTGGCGGGAATGGACGAGCCCGTCTTCGCCAACATGCCGTTCCATGTGACGTTCCAGCAACTGGTGGAACGGCTGCGCGGGGAGATGCGCGAGGGGGAAAGCCTCGCCGCCGCCTTGGCCCGACTGCAACAGCGTGGCGACCTGCAACTCGGAAAACTCGGGTCCTCCCACCGCATCGCCCTCGACGCCCTGATGGGCACCGAGCTGGGTTCCCTCACTTCCGGCGACCTCGGACGCCTGCTCAGTTCTCCCGGAGCGAGTTTGTTCTCGGGAGGTTTCGCCCCGAGCTCGTGGGGAGCGGGGGGAGCCTCTTGGGCCGCGGCACCCGGCGGATTTTCCAGCGGATTCCTCGCACTCTTCGGCCTGCTCGGAGCCTCTTGGGAGAGCGCCTCTTGGAGCGGCGGAGCATCATGGGGCGCCGCCAGCGCCTCGTGGGAATCGGCACTCTCAAGCTGGTCATCGTTCGCGCTCGCCGGCCGTGGCGGCGAGAGCAGCTGGCTCTCCAGTTGGCGCTCCGCTCCGCGCGGATTCTTCATGCACGTCAATGCCGAGGTGATCTTCTACGGCGGCACCCATCCGGAGGCCAAGGTGATGATCGACGGCAAACCGGTCGCCCTGCGGCCGGACGGATCGTTCCGATACCATTTCGTCCTTCCCGACGGGGAATTCGAGATCCCCATCGTGGCCACGTCCCCGGACGGCGTGGAAACCCGGCGCGCCGTGCTGCGCTTCGAGCGCGCCACCGCCCGCGAAGGTGAGGTCGGCGCCACCTCGCAGCCTCCCCTCGGAGAACCCTTCGGGCGCAAGGCCTGACCGTCGCCGAGGTTCCGGCCGTGCACCGCAGGGGCATCCCTGATAGATCTCAGGCATGTCCGCGCCCGACGATCCGCTCGCCCGAGCGTATCTGAACTGCCTTCGCAACGAGCGCAACGCGTCACCGCGCACGGTGGAGAATTACCGGCGCGCCCTGGCGGCGGCGTCCTCGTTTTTCAACGGCAAATCCTGGCGCCAAGCGGGACCCGATGATTTCCGGTCTTATCTTTTTGCGCTGATGAAGCGGAACCGGTCCCGCGCAACCATCCGGCTTGAGTTTGCCGCGCTGCGCAGCTTCTACCGGTTCGTGTGCGAGCGCCACGGCATGACGGTGAACCCGCTTCTCGCCGTCTCGCTGCCGAAGGCCGAGAAAAGGCTGCCGGTTTTCCTGACCACCAAACAGATCGATGCCCTGTTGCGCGCCCCGCACGAAGCGGAACACGGAAAACAGGCCCCGCAATGGATGCCGTGGCGCGATGCCGCGATCCTCGAATTGTTCTATTCCAGCGGGCTGCGGCTGGCCGAGTTGGCCGCCCTCGATGTCCGTGACATCGACCCCTACAACGAAACCGTCCGCGTGCTCGGCAAAGGCTCGAGGGAACGCGTGGTGCCCGTCGGGGAACCCGCCCTGCGCGCCATCCAGGAATACCGCCGGCGGGCGCGGGTCGGGGCCGGCCCGCTCTTCCTCAGCAAACTGCGCAAACGCATCGGCACCTCTTCCATCTGGACCCTGGTCAAAAAATACCTGCGGCTGGCCGAAATCCCCGTCCCGGCGAGCCCGCACAAACTGCGCCACAGCTTCGCCACCCACCTCTTGGATGCCGGCGCCGACCTCCGCAGCGTCCAGAGCCTTCTCGGACATGCCAGTCTCTCCACCACGCAGATCTACACCCACGTGACGACGGAAAGGCTCAAAAAGGCCTACGACCAAGCCCACCCAAGGGCATAAGGCGCGCAGCGCGGATCAATTCACCACGCGCACCGGCGTGCCATGCGACACGTTGGCGAAGAAAATCTGCGCCATCCGCTCGGGCATGCGGATGCAGCCGTGCGAGGCCGGGAACCCGGGCAAAAACCCGGCATGCATGCCGACACCGCCGTGGATGCGCATGAAATACGGCATCGGCGCCCCGCGGAATTGTGTTCCCGCCGGCCTCGGATCCTTGTTCACCCCGACATTGGCCACCACGACATTGCCGGCGCCGTCCACATAGTCGCCGTAGAGGTTGGAGACATGGTCCTTGTTCTTCTGGGTGATCTTGAAGCTGCCGGAAGGCGTCGAGTAGCCCTCCCGCCCGGAAGAAATCATGGAAACCCCGACCAAGCGCCCTCCCTTGTAGAAAAATGCCTTCTGCTCCCGCAGATCGATTGTGATCGCCGGGCTCCCCGCCACCCCGTCACCGTCCCAATAGGACACCGTGTCCGTGAAGCCCACGTTTGAGGGCTTGGTCACAACGGTGCCCCCGGGTGTGAGATACTGCGTGCTTGAACTGGTCAGTCGCCGATCATAGGTGGAACACCCGGCCAGCGCCGCCAGTCCGAGGCAGAAAGCGAAACGCGTGAAGTGGCTCATGGCTGCGGAAAAATAAAGGCTGCACACCGCCATGCGTCAAACCGAAATGCCGCTCCCCGCCGTCAAAGGGGCTTGATCTGCACGACCGCGGCGATCTCCGGACGCCCCACCAGAACCACCTCCGCGGCATGGGCCTCACCGGCCTTCATGTCCCTTGTCGGCACCGCGGCATCATACTCGATGCGCTCGCGCGGATTGATCACAACGATGGCCGGCTTGGCCTCGAAAAGCCGGTCCTCGGACCACAGGAAGATCTTTTTTCCGTCGGGCGCACGCACCGTGAGCTCGATCCGCTGCGAGGTCGGGAACTCAAGCCGTTCGGGCCTCTTGGTCGTGTTCTGAATGGTGAAAATGACACGCACCTCGCGGCGCTCCGCCACGGCGAACTCCGCGGGCTCAACGCGGACCGTCGCCTTCAGATCCGGTTCGCGAGGACCGGGCTTCAGGGCCTCCGGAACCAGCGGGCTGACGAAATCCGACGCGCGGTGCGCCCATGTGTCCTCCGCCCCTTCGCGCGGCGCCACGCAGGCGGAAAGCAGGAGAGCCACGGGCAACAAGCGGCGGAGAGGGAATGGCATGCGCCGAGTTAAGCCTGTTCGCGCCGCGGTTGCAATTCCCCGCCGCCGTGGTTTAGGTGGCGGCATGCACTACCTCCGCCTCGCCGCCATCGCCGCCGCCATCCTCTGTCTGGGTGGGGCGAAGAAGCCCGTCCTCGATCTCCGCGTGCACACGCTCGGCTCCAAGGACGAGGCGCCGACTTTCGCCATCCCCTCAACCCTCCTGAACGGCACCCCGGTCTATCTCCAGCGACTTCCGTTGGTCACCGACCGCGAGGTGACCTCCATCTTCCCCTTCCCCGCCGGGGACGGAACCCACGGTGTCTATTTCAAGCTCGACCTCCACGGCACGCAGTTGCTCAAGCAGCACACCATGACCAGCCACGGCAGCACCCTTGTCGTGATCCTCAACGGTGTCCAGGTCGCCAACCTCATGGTGGACCGCCCGGTTGATGACGGGATCTTCCGCATCCCGCGCGGTCTCACGGACGAGGATGTCGCCTTCCTCTCGACCGTCTTCCCGGTGATGGGACAGGACAACTCCAAGAAGCCGAAGCGCCGATGATCCGTCCGGCGCCGCTGCTTGCCGCCATTTTCCTTTCCCTCGCCCCCCCGGTCGGCGCCTTCTCCCCCGTGCTCCCCACGGACAATGAAGCCCTGTTCCGCGGGAAGTCGGATGATTTCTACATGTTCACGGACCGCGATTTCGAGGGGCGAAAGACTTTCCCCTGGGACGGCGGAACCTACGGGTTCAGCCGCGGCCCGGAGCGTCTCGGCGGCAGAATCGTGCTCACGAAATTCCACGAGGGTATCGACATCCGCCCCGTCCGACGGGATGCCGCGGGCGAACCCTTGGACGACGTGCGCGCGATCGAGGGCGGAAAGGTCGTGCATGCAAGCCACGAACCCCGCGACTCGAACTACGGCAAATACGTCGTGGTGGAACACACCGTCGAGAACACGCCCGTCTTCTCGATCTACGCCCACCTCGCCGAAGTGGACGTCGTGCCCGGGCGGCAGGTGCAACGCGGGGAAAGGATCGGCCGTCTCGGCCACACCGGGGCGGGCATCGACCGGCGCCGCGCCCACCTCCACCTCGAAATCGCCGTGCTTTGGAACGACGGCTACGAGCATTGGCACAACACGCACTTCACCCAGCCGAACAAGCACGGCATCTACAACGGGATGAACCTCATGGGGCTCGATGTCGCGGATTTCTACCTGCAGCAGCGGCGGAATCCGTCGCTCACGCTGCCGCAGTTCGTTTCCGGACAGGAAACCTTCTTCCGCGTGCGCATTCCCGACTCCCCGCACTTCCAGCTGCCCCGCCGCTACCCGTGGCTCGTCCAGGGCGACATCGCCGGCGCACGCTCTTGGCTGGTCTCTTTCACATCCGCCGGCTTCCCCGTCTCGATCGAGTCGTCCCCCGAGAGCACCGGGGAACCGCTCGTGGAATGGGTGCGTCCCTCGAAAATTCCCCATGCCAAGGCCACCCGTTCCCTCCTCGACGGGCTCCCTGGACAGCCACGCCTCGGGGACAGCGGACACAAGCTCATGCAGTTGCTCTCCGTGGATCCCGCACCGGAGCCCCCGGCAGCCGGCGGAATGTAACGCGCTTGTCAGGCACAAACCGCGCCCCTAAATTGCCCGGAGCATGAGCGAGCACAGCCCCTACGCATACGATTCCAAGATCGAGGGCAACATCATCTTCACCACGCTCGACACCGCCATCAACTGGATGCGCAGCAACTCGCTCTGGCCGATGCCCATGGGACTCGCCTGCTGCGCCATCGAACTCATGGCCGCCGGCGCCTCCCGCTTCGACATCGCCCGCTTCGGCGCCGAGGTCATGCGCTTCTCGCCGCGCCAGTCGGACGTCATGATCGTCGCCGGAACGGTCACCTACAAGATGGCCCTCGCCGTCAAACGCATCTACGACCAGATGGCCGATCCCAAGTGGGTCATCGCCATGGGCGCCTGCGCCTCGTCCGGCGGCATGTATCGCAGCTACGCCGTGCTCCAGGGCATCGACCACCTCATCCCTGTGGACGTCTATGTCTCCGGCTGCCCGCCCCGTCCGGAGGCCCTCCTCGACGGCCTCATGCGCCTGCAGCAGAAAATCATGGGAGAGCCCTCGTTCCTCGAGCAGAAGAAGGAACTCCTCGCCTCGATCTGAATGACCTACGCAGACCTCTCCGACGCCCTTGTCTCCCGGTTCGGCGATGCCGTGACCGGCCGCTCCGAGTTCCGAGGTGAATGGACACTCGCACTGCGTCCGGACTCCATCGCATCCGCGTGCAGATTCTGCCGCGACGAACTGGCCTTCGACCTGCTCCTCGACATCTCCAGCGTCGACCTCTTCGAACACGACCCGCGCTACGAGCTTGTCTACGAGCTTTATTCCCTCACCCACCGGCTCCATCTGCGCCTCAAGACAACCGCGGAGGCCGAAAACCCGGTCGTGGACACCGTCTGCAGCATCTGGCCCGGCGCCAACTGGCACGAACGCGAGATCTGGGACATGATGGGCATCCGCTTTGCCGGACATCCCGACCTCCGCCGGATCATCATGTGGGAAGGCTACCCCTACCATCCCCTGCGCAAGGACTTCCCCCTCGAGGGGAAATTCAGCGATGTCCCCGACGTCGCTTTCACCGAGCCCGCGCCGCTCGCCGGCGGCCCGTTCGTCACCGCGCCGGTTGCCGGAAACACCGAGGTCCGCGAGCCGCGCGCCCGCCGCGCCGGCGATCCGCCGCCCCGGAGGACTTTCACCGCGGAACCTTGATTTCCTCCCAGGAACAGCTCGCGGACTTCGTCTCCCGTCTCGCCCCCCACCCGGTCATCGGCCTCGATACCGAGGCGGACAGCCTCCATTGCTACCGTGAGAAAATCTGCCTCGTGCAGATCTCCTCGCCCGAGGGCGGCTGGCTCATCGACCCGCTCGCCGGTCTCGACCTGTCCGCGCTCTACGCCTCGCTCTCGCGCCACCGCATCATCATCCACGGCGCCGATTACGACCTGCGTCTGCTCGCCCGGCACGGGTCCTTCCATGCCGCCGACATTTTCGACACCTCGATCGCCGCCCGTTTCCTCGGACTCGAGCAGATCGGCTACGGTGCCCTCGTGCAGCAGTTCTTCGGCGTCACGCTGAACAAATCCTCCCAGCGCGCGAACTGGGGGCGCCGCCCGCTCCCTCCGGTGATGGAAGACTACGCGCTCAACGACGTCCGCTACCTCCTGCCGCTCGGCGAAATCCTCGAGTCGCGCCTGCGCGAACTCGGCCGGTGGGATTGGTATCTCCAGTCCCGCGACCTCATGGTCCGCAACGCCCGCGAACCCCGCGAGCGAGATGTTGAGAACGCATGGCGCATCAGCGGAAGCAGCAAACTCCACCCCCGCGAAGCCGCCGTCCTCCGCGCCCTCTGGCACTGGCGCGAAGCCGAGGCGGAGGCGTGGAACCGGCCCACCTTCCACGTCATGTCCAACGACCGCCTCCTCGACGCCGCCCGCGACGCCGTGGTCGGCAAGCCCGTGCAGGTCCACCGAATGCCCCCGCCGCGCCATGCGCGCATGAAGGAGACCCTGCGGACCGCCCTCGAACTGCCCGAAGCCGAGTGGCCCGTCTTTGTGCGCGAGCGCAAACCCAGGCCGAGCGGCTCCGCCTGCCGCCTTTTCGAGCAACTGCGCCAGAAACGCGACCGCATCGCCGGCGAACTCAAAATCGACCCGTCGCTCATCGCCTCGCGCTCGACGCTGATGTGTGTCGCCCAGCACGATGGCGTTGTTCTGCTGCCTTGGCAGAACGAGTTGCTGGAGATCGGCAATGACGCCTGAAGCACGCGAAACCGTCCGAAGGGCTCTCGCCGAGGACTTGGGCCCGGGTGACATCACGTCGGAGTGTTTCATCCCGGCGAACCACGATTCGCTGGCGCGCATCATCGCCAAGGAGCCCTTGGTTCTCGCTGGCAGCGAAGTGGCCAGGGAGGTCTTCCTCCTGATCGACGAAAGAATCGTCGTCACAACCGGCGCGGCCGATGGAAGCTCCGTCTCGCCCGGCGAGCCCGTCCTCACCGCCCGGGGCCCCACGCGCGCCCTCCTCGCCGCCGAACGCACCGCCCTGAATTTCCTGCAGCGACTCTCCGGCATCGCCACCCTCACCCGCCAATTCGTCGATGCCGTGGCCGGCACCAAGGCCGTCATCCTTGACACCCGCAAAACCACACCCGGACTCCGCGAGTTCGAGCGGCTCGCCGTCCGCGCCGGCGGCGGCACCAACCACCGCTTCGGCTTGTTCGACCGCGTGCTCGCCAAGGACAACCACCTTGCGGTGACCGGTGATGCCGACGCCATCCAGCGCGCCATCAGGGAGGCGCATGGCAGGCAGCCCGGCATTCTGATCGAGATCGAGGCCGACACGCTCGACCAAGTGCGCATGCTCTGCGGCCTGCGGGGGGTGGACATCATCCTCCTCGACAACATGACGAACGACCAGCTGCGCGAGGCCGTCCGAATCCGCGGCGGCAAAAAAATCCTCCTCGAAGCCAGCGGCGGCGTGAACCTGCAGACCGTCCGGGGCATCGCGGAAACCGGCGTCGATCACATCTCCGTCGGCTCCCTCACGCACTCCGCCCGCGCCGTCGATCTCTCGATGGAAATCGACCCGGAATCCCCGCGGTAGGGACGGCTGGCCCAGCCGTCCGGGCACCCTCCACAATTCGCTTCACGCGCGACGCCCCCCGGACAACGCGTCCTTGATCTCCCGCGCCAGCCTGGCACCCACGCCGGAGACCTTCGCCATGTCTTCGATCTCCGCTTTCCGCAAGCGCTCCACGGACCCGAACACACGCAGCAACGCCTGCTTGCGTGCATGGCTCACCCCGGGAATGTCATCAAGGACGCTCTCCGACACGCGCCGCTTCATCAGCAACTGGTGGTATCCGTTCGCCACGCGATGGGCCTCGTCCCGGATGCGCTGCAGCAATTGCAACGCCCCGCTCTCGTGAGGAAGGCGGAGCGGCTGCGGGTCATTCGGGAAATAGATCTCCTCGCGTTCCTTGGCCAACCCGATGACCGGCTGCCCGCGCAGACCGAGCCGCACGAACTCGCCGCAGGCGCTTGAAAGCTGTCCCCGGCCGCCGTCCACGATGACCAGATCGGGAATGCGGATGGCGAAGGGCAGCGCCAAACGTCCGACTGCTTCAGACGCCTCCTCCTGCGAGAATTCCGCAGCCTCCGGAAACTCCTCGCGAGCCGCCGCCAGCAGCCTCCCGTAGCGCCGCCGCACCACCTCGGCCATGCTGGCGAAATCATCCTGACCCCCGACCGTCCTGATACGGTAGCGGCGGTAGGCCTGACGGTCCGGCGCCCCGTCCCGGAAGCGCACCATGGATGCCACGATGTGCGTGCTTGTGATGTTCGAGATGTCGAAGCACTCCATGATCGCTGGCGGCTTCGGAAGCCCGAGCGCCTCGCCAAGCGCGCGGAGGTCGTCCGCCAAATCCCCGCCGGCAGGCAGCGAACTCCCGCGCAGGAAACGCCGCTCGCGCTTGGATGTCTGGCGCAGTGCCGAGATCATGTCCCGCAAGGCCGCCGCCTTCTCGAAATCAAGCGCCTTCGCCGCCGCCGACATTTCCGCCTCGAGTTCCTCCGGGATTTCGCGGCTGCGGCCCTCCAGGAAAGCGCACGCCTGCAGCACACGCTCCCGGTAATCCTCCGGGCGGATTTTCCCGATGCATGGCGCGGAGCAGTTCTTGATGATGTCGTCGTGGCAATGGCGGTAGTCCTTCTCGCCGGGCACGCGCGGACGGCACGAGCGCAGCCCGTATTTGCGCTTGAGCACCTCCATCGTGGTCCGCAGCGCGCCCGAGTGCGCGTAGGGGCCGAAGTAACGCGCCCCGTCCTCCTTGCGCAGCCTCACCAGCGTGAACTTTGGGAACGGATCGTCGAGGTTGACGCGGAGCTGGAGGAAATTTTTGTCGTCGCGGAACGAAATGTTGTATTTCGGCCGGTATTCCTTGATCAGCTTCCCCTCGAGGAGCACCGCCTCGGCGTCGGAGCGCACCACGTGCACGGCGAAATCCCACACGGAGTCGAGCAGCGCGCGGGTCTTCAGGTCGGCAAGGCGTGAGCGCGCCGGAGTGAAATACTGCGCCAGGCGCTTGCGCAGGTCGCGCGCCTTGCCCACGTAGATCACGCGGTTCAGCCGGTCGCGCATCAGGTAAACCCCCGGTTTGTGCGGCACATCGTGCAGGCGGGAGCGCAGGTCGGGCTGTTCGGCGGATGCGGCCATGCGGACCAATATACCGCGGGCCGTTCCCCCCGCCATCCTTGCATCAGGCCCGGGGATTGCTAACCTCCCCGGCGTGAAACAAGCCGCCGGACTCGCCGCTCTCCTTGCCACCGTCGGGTCCGCCCACGCGCAGCAGGGCGCCGCGCCGATCCGCCCCGAAAGCAGCCTCTGGCAGGTGCTCGCCTCCGGCGGCCCGGTCATGATCCCGCTCGGCATCATGTCGGTGATCGGCGTCATGCTCGTGGTGATCTACCTCTTCAGCCTCCGCCGCGGGGCCGTGGTCACCAAACGATACATGGCCACCGCCGACGCCCTGCTCCGCAAGCGCGACTACCTCGGGCTCCTGGCGATCTCGAACCGCCACCGCGAGGCGGTCGCGCGCATCATGCAGCGCACCCTGGATTTCCTGACGCAGCACCCCGAGGCCACTTTCGCCGAGGCCCGCGAAATCGCCGAAACCGAGGGCACGCGCCAGGCCGCCGCCCTCAACCAGCGCATCACCTACCTCGCCGACATCGGCACCATCGCCCCCATGCTCGGCCTCTTCGGAACCGTCCTCGGCATGATCAAATCCTTCAGCGTCGTTGCCAGCGACATTGTCGCCTCCCGGCCGATCATGCTCGCCGAGGGCGTCTCCGAGGCGCTCGTCACCACCGCCACCGGCCTCGTCATAGGCATCCCGGCCATGGCCGCCTATTCGTTCTTCCGCGGACGCGTGCAGTCCCTGATCGCCGAGCTCGAGGCCGCCTCCACCCAGCTCGTCGCCATGCTCTCGATCGGGTTCTCCAAGAAGCCCTGACCACCCCCGAATCATTTTGAGTGTCAAATTCCTCCGGATCCGCTAAACCGTTGCCGTGCGCTGGAACCCCCTCATTTTGATCGGCTGCGCCGCCCTCACGGCCTGCGCAACTCCGGAAAACCGCCGCGAACTCACCGGCCCCTACTATCCCTTCGAGCCGATCCCCTACAAAGCACCGGCTCGGGACGAGACCACTTTCACATCACCCAACGAAACGACCGTGTGGTATGGCCCCCATACCCGCAACAAGATCACCGGCCGATGGGGAATGGGCGGACATTACCCCGACCTGAACTATCCCCAGACGCCCTACGGCATCGAGCAGCGCGTGATCAACCGCAACAACATCAAGGGCCTTCGCGCACAGAAAATCGCCGACCGCGAACTCGCCCGGCGCTAACGCGCCCTCAAATACTCCGCCAACCCGGCGAGCGCCCGGCCTCTGTGGCTGAGGCTGTGTTTTTCCCCGGCCGACATCTCGGCGAATGTCCGGTCGCCACCTTCCGGCACGAACAAGGGATCGTAGCCGAATCCCCCGGATCCCCGCTCCTCGGTTGCAATCGTTCCTTCGACCACACCGGAGAAAATCCGCACCACGGCACCATCCTTGGCGAGTGCCAGCATGCAGCGGAACCGTCCGCGGCGACCCTCCGTGACCCCCCGCATTTTCTCCGCCAGCAGGGCACGATTCTGCTCCATCGTGGCATCCTCCCCGGCAAACCGTGCCGAGCGCACCCCGGGCGCGCCGTCCAAGGCATCGATCTCCAGTCCGGAATCATCCGCCACCACCCATCCGTCGTAGTGCGGCGACGCCGCCAGCGCCTTGAGGCGGGCGTTTTCCTCGAAGGTGGCCCCGGTCTCCTCCACATCCGGCAGATCCGGGCGCGCCGTCAAATCCTCGACCTCGAACCCCTCCCCGAGAATCTCCCTCACCTCGCACGTTTTGTGCGCATTCCGCGTCGCCAGCAGCAGGCGTTGCTTTGACACATTCGACATTCCCGGCAAAATGCGCGGTTCCCGGCACCCGCGGCAAGCCCGCAGCGCGCCGGCAGAGCACGCAATCCATGGCCAGCCAGCGCAAACAATATCCTTTCTCCGACTTCGAGCCCAAATGGCAGCAACGCTGGGCCGAATCCGGCGCCTACCGCACACCCAATCCCGGCGACGAGGGCTTCGACCCGGGCAAGCCGAAATACTACGTGCTCGACATGTTCCCCTACCCGAGCGGCGCGGGACTCCACGTCGGCCACCCGGAAGGATACACGGCGACCGACATTCTCGCCCGCCACCACCGCATGCGCGGCTTCAATGTCCTCCATCCGATGGGATGGGACGCGTTCGGTCTCCCGGCCGAGCAATACGCGGTCAAAACCGGACAGCATCCCGCCGTCACCACCGCGCACAATGTGGGGCAGTTCAAAACCCAGCTCCAGCGCATCGGCTTCAGCTATGATTGGTCGCGCGAGGTCAACACCACCTCGCCGGACTACGTGCGCTGGACCCAGTGGATCTTCCTGCAGATTTACAACTCCTGGTTCAATCCCGCGACCAACCGCGCGGAACCCATTTCCACTTACACCGGCAGCGATCCCGACAGCGTCCGGCTCGCCTACGTGGCCGAAATGCCCGTCAACTGGTGCCCCGAACTTGGCACCGTGCTGGCCAACGAGGAAGTGGTGGACGGGAAAAGCGAGGTCGGCGGATTCCCCGTCGAACGCCGCCCGATGCGCCAATGGATGCTGCGCATCACGGCCTTTGCCGAACGTTTGCTTTCCGGGCTCGACGGCCTCGACTGGCCCGAGTCGATCAAACTGCTGCAAAGAAACTGGATCGGCCGCTCCAACGGCGCCTTCGTGGATTTTACCCCCGAGGGGGGCGACAAGATCACCGTTTACACCACGCGCCCCGACACCCTCTTCGGCGCCACCTACATGGTGCTCGCGCCGGAACACCCGCTTGTCGCCCGGATCACCTCGGCGGACCAACGCACCGCGGTGGAGGAATACGTCAAATCCGTCGCCTCGAAATCCGAACGCGACCGGCAGGACGCCTCGAAGGAAAAAACCGGCGTCTTCACCGGCGCCTTTGCGATCAATCCCGTCAACGGCGAGCGCATTCCCGTCTGGATCGCCGACTACGTCCTCACCGGCTATGGCACCGGCGCCATCATGGCGGTTCCCGCGCATGATGATCGCGACCATGCGTTCGCGCTGAAATTCGGTCTGCCCATCATCCAGGTCGTCCAGCCGCCTTCCCCCGTCGAGGGTTGTTTCACCGGGGACGGGATCGCGGTGAACTCCGGCATTCTCGACGGTCTCTCCACCGCCGAGGCCAAGGACAAGATCACCGCATGGCTCGAGGAGCGCGGCGTGGGCCGCGGGGCCGTCCAATTCAAACTGCGCGACTGGCTCTTCTCGCGCCAGCGCTATTGGGGCGAACCTTTCCCGATCGTCTGGGAGAACGGATCGCACCGCGCCATTCCGGAAGGCGAGCTCCCGGTGCGACTTCCCGATCTCGACGATTTCAAGCCGACCGGCACCGCCGAACCTCCGCTCTCGAAAGCCGAGGATTGGGTGCGCTACTCGGACACCGCCCGGCGCGAATTGAACACGATGCCCCAATGGGCGGGCTCGTGCTGGTATTACCTGCGCTTCTGCGATCCGAACAACGCGGAACGCTTCATCGGCCGTGACGCAGCAGCCTACTGGCTGGGTGACGGCTCGCAGAAGTCCGGCGGCGTCGATCTTTACGTCGGCGGCACCGAGCATGCCGTGCTGCACCTGCTGTATTCGCGTTTCTGGCATATGGTCCTCCACGACCTCGGCCATCTGCCGACACCCGAGCCATTCCAGCGTCTCGTCAACCAAGGCATCATTCTCGGCACCGACGGACAGAAGATGTCGAAGAGCCGCGGCAACGTGGTCAATCCCGACGAGGTGATCGACGACTACGGGGCGGACGCCTTCCGCCTCTACGAGATGTTCATGGGTCCGCTCGAACAGATGAAGCCGTGGAGCATGAAAGGCGTGGAGGGCGTTTACCGCTTCCTCGCCCGTGTCTGGCGCCTCGCCATGCACGAGGATCAGGAAGGGAGATGGCAACTTTCGGATGCCGTGGCGGACATCCCGCCGACTCCCACCCAACTCCGCGTGCTCCATGCCACGATCAAGAAGGTCACCGACGACCTTTCGACACTCTCCTTCAACACCGCGATCTCGCAGATGATGATTTGTGTGAACGAGTTGACCGCCGCAGAGCGGCGCCCCGTCGCGGGCCTCCGCACACTTCTCATCCTCCTCAGTCCGTTCGCCCCGCACATCGCCGAGGAACTCTGGGAACACCTCGGACGGAAATTCCCGGGATTTGAAAAGGGCGCCCATGCCCAGCCTTGGCCCGTGCACGACGACTCACTGCTGATGGACAACGAAGTGGAGATCGTCCTCCAGATCAACGGCAAGGTGCGGGAAAAACTCACTGTGCCGAAGGATGCCTCGTGCGAGCAGCTCGAAGCCGCCGCCCGCGCCCATGATAAGTTCTCCGCGCACCTCGCCGGGAAGGAAACAATCAAGGTCGTGGCCGTCCCCGGAAAGCTCGTCAATTTCGTGGTCAAGGGCTGATTCCCCGCGCTTGCCCGGAAGCCCGGCGGAGCGCAGGATGCGCCTGCCCCCATGAACATCAAAGTCGTCCTCGGCCTTCTGGCCGGCGCCATGCTGCCGGCATCCCTCCACGCGACAGGGAGATTCTGGGAATACTACGACCCGAGACCGTCGAACTACATCGGCTCGGAGGAATGGTGGCACGGCGACGCGTTCAGCGGCGACTGGTGGGGCCTGCGCAACTGGCTCGACGAGGATGTGGGGATCGAATTCTCCCTCAGCTACGCCATCAACCTCGCGGGCAATCCCGTCGGCGGACTGCGCCAGGGCTGCACCTACACGGACAACATCGGCTTCGGCGTGGCGCTCGACATGGAAAAATTGATCGGCTGGCAGGGCGCGACGATCACGGTGAGCGGCCTCGACCGCAATGGCACCAGCCTCTCGCAGGACTACATCGGCAACCAGTTCACCGTGCAGCAGGTCTATGGCGGCCAGACCGCCATGCTTTACGGCCTCTACCTCGAGCAGGCCTTCTGGGACAAGAAGGCCTCGTTGAAAATCGGCCGCTACGCCACGGGTGACGACTTCGCCAGCTCGCCGGTTTACTGGCTCTACATGAACAACGGCATCGACGGCAACCCGCAGGCCCTCCCCGTCAACGCGCAGTTTTCCGCCTACCCGTGGGCCGTCTGGGCCGCCCGCCTCCGCGTCGATCCCTCCCCCGAGTGGAACGCCCAGTTCGGCGTTTATCAGGTCTCGAACCGCACCTTCGACCGCAACCTCCACGGCGTGAACATGAATATGCAGGCCAACGACGGCGTCATGCTCATCACCCAGCTCGGCTGGACGCCCGAGTTCTTCAAACGTCCCGTCCCGAAGGCTGCGTCGGACGGAAAATCCGTGCAGCCGCAACCGTCAAACGGACGCGTGACGTTCGGGAACGAGAAGAATCCCGCGCCACCCGCGGATGACATGCGCGGGCTTCCGGGCCACTACTGGTTCGGCGCCTATTACTCCTCATGGGAGTATCCGCAATTCGGACAGGACTCGACCGCCGCGAATGCCTACGGATTTTACTGGCACGGGGATCAGATGATCTATCAGGAAGCCCCGGGCAGCAGCCAAGGGCTCACCGCCTGGACCGCCTTCGTCCTCTCGCCGCAGCAGAACGTCTCCAAGGTTCCCTTCCAATGGAACAGCGGATTGTTCTACCGAGGGTTTCTCCCGACACGCGACAAGGACACGGCACTCTTCGGCCTGGCCTACGGGAACTTCAGCGGCGACTACGGGCAGGCCGACCTCGCCTATGACGGAGAACCGGCCAGCTTCGAGATGGCGCTCGAGTGGGGTTACCGCGTTCAGTTGAACGATTTCTTCTACATCCAGCCGGATGTCCAATACATCGTCCGCCCCGGCGGCACCGGATCGATCCCCAATGCCTTCGTCCTCGGCGCCCAGATCGGCGTGAGCTTCTGAACCAAGCTCAGCCGGAATACCGGCCGCTTTCGCGCATCATCGTCTTGATGCGCCCGAGCTTGTCCGGCCAACGGCCGTCCCACCCGCTGATCGGGACGGGGAATCGCTCGGTCCAGTTCTGGTCCCCAATGGCCCCAGGCACGTTGAAGCGCTCGGAGGTCCCGAACAAATCCGTGATCATGTTCACCACCAGCCACGAATTGCTGGCGAAGAGGCCGCGCAGGAGCCCCTCGTGGATCTCGTCGCTCCAAGGCGCAGGCAGATGCGCGTGCAGTCCGGAAAACCGCGCGAGCTCCTCCATCTGACGCCGTGCCACGCCGGCCTTGTGCCCGTCGCCGGACTGCGTGTCGGCATACCATCCGTCCCAGTAGGCATGCACGGTCGGATGGTCGTGGGTCGCATAGGTGGCCAGCGACAGGCGCTCGTATTCGCCGCCGGGCGCCGGCCAGCCATCCGGCCCGGGCTCCCACATCGGAATCTTGAAACCCGGAATTTCTTGGGCCTTGAGGACGGGCCGCACATACGGCGACATCTCGCCCAAGTCCTCCGCAATCAGGCGGTGCTGTCCGGTCTCCTCGACGATCATCCGGAACAAACGGTCGCCCTGCTCGCGGTTCGTCTCCATGTTCTGGGGACTCGAATCATCGCACGGAATGAAGCGCGGCAGCTCGCCGCCCGTCCGGGCCTTCGCCTCCTCCTCGCTGAGCGGCAGGAATTCCCCGTTGCGCTCGGGGCGCCACGGGAAGCTGTAGATCCGGAAAAATCCCAGCGCATGGTCCACGCGCAGGAAATGGAAAATCTCCATCGTGGTGCGCAGGCGCTGCCGCCACCATGCATAGTCGTCCTTCGCCATCTCCGCCCAGTGGTAGAGGGGGAACCCCCAGTTCTGCCCCCATTTGGCCGTGAAGGGATCGGCCGCGAAGATTTTCTCCGGCGGCGCCCCCGCACATCGGGTCAGGTCGAAGATCTCCGGCTGCGCGAACACGTCCGCGCTGAACACGCTCACCCCCACCGGCACGTCGCCGACCAAGGCCACGTTGCGCTCGTCGCCGTAGGACTTCAGCTCGGACCACTGCCGGTAGGCGACCCACTGCACATAGGCGAAGAAGTTCCTCAGCCCGCGGACCTTCCGCTTGTCGGCCGGGGAGGCGGACGCCAGCCATTTTTTCGCGGCTGCAAGCGTCCTCTGCTTCTTCGGCCAAAGGTCGGTGTTCTCGTTCTCACCGTGCAGGCGCACCAGCGCCCGGAACAACGTGTAGGCCTCCAGCCATGACGCGTTCTCTTTGGTCCAGGCGGCGAACGCCTTCGCCCGCCGCGTCTTCTCCTTGATGTGCTTGGCTTTGAATTTTTTCCACGCCGCCTCAAGCAACTCGCCCTTGAGCGCCCGCACCCCGCGGTAGTTCACCTTGCCGGAACGCAGCGCGGCAACATCGTGCTTGGCGCAGATTTTCTTGAAGTCCCCTGCGGACAGGTCGGGGAGATTGTCCGGGTCGGTCGCAATCGTGGTCGGATCGATCGCCAGGGAACTGATGATGTTGTAGGGGCTGTTGTCGCCGCCAGTTTCATTGATCGGCAGCACCTGCACCAACCCGAAACCGTGGCGCGAAGACCAGTCCACCATCTCCTTCAGGGATTGCGTATCCCCGATCCCAAGATCCTTTTCGGTGCGGAGGGCGAAGAGAGGGGCCAGAAGGCCGGACAGCTTGCGGTCGGGGGACAGATTCATGGAGAAAGGGTCGATTGTGCATAGGCGCCTCTCTGTCCAAAAGCTCAAAAAGGGGGTGTTCCTACAACATGAAATCGGTCGTCGCCTATTCTTTCCTACTTGCAAGAAGAAGGCTTGATCCTGTAGGCAACCGGGGACGATTTTTACCCAAAGCAAACAAATCTTCGTATGCCAAATCTCACCAAACGCGACATGGTTGTATGCATCAGCGAGGACGTCGGTATCACCCAGCAGCAGGTATTTGCCGTCATTCAGAAGACTTTGGATCACATCACCAACAGTCTTGCAGACGGCAAAAATGTCGAACTTCGCAACTTCGGGGTTTTTGAGGTGCGCCTGACCAAATCCCGCGTTGGCCGAAATCCCAACAAACCGGAGACGGATGTCATCATCCCGGCGCGTGCCACCGTAAAATTCAAGCCCGGCAAAATCATGAGGCAGCGCGTGCTGCAACGCACCGAGACCCTGAGGAAAGAGGAAGCCGCCGCCTGATCCGCGCCGGGATTCACCCGGCGTTTTTTTTGGATTTGCCGCATTTGTCGCGTTGCTTGCGGCCATCCTTGCTCTAACCTGCCCGGTCGCCGCCGGAGCCCCCCGGCTGTGGAACTGCCATGCACGACCATCGCCGCTCCGCCACAACCACGCTCCCGTCTGGGAGCGCCGTCCTGCGCGTCTGCGGTGCACGCCAGAACAACCTGCAGGGCATCGATCTCGAACTCCCCCGCGGACTTCTGCATGTCATCACCGGTCCCAGCGGCTCGGGGAAATCCTCCCTCGCCTTCGACACCATCTACGCCGAGGGCCAGCGTCGCTACATCGAGACATTCTCGCCCTACACGCGGCAGTTTTTCGACCGCATGGACAAGCCACGGGCCGATTCCATCGAGGGCATCCCCCCGGCCATCGCGATCGAGCAGTCGAACAATGTCAAAACCACCCGCTCGACCGTCGGCACAATCACCGAGATCAACGACTACCTGAAGCTTCTGTTCCCGCGGCTTGCCACCGCATGCTGCCCCTCCTGTCGGAGACCGATCCGTCCGGAAACCGCCCGCAGCATCGTCCGCGAAGCGGCACGCCGTCACCACGGGAAGACCCTGCTCGCCACGTTCCCCGTCGGCACCGGGGATGTCGAGAAACGGACCCCGGCCCAGTTCCTCGATTTCCTCAAGCAACAGGGCTATCTCCGCATCTGGCTCGGCGGAAAAATTCTCCGCACCGACGAACCGGCTTCCTTCCGCTCGCTGCCCCCTGTTGTCCAGGTGGTCCAGGACCGCGTCGCCGCCGATGACGAGGCACGGCTCACCGAAGCCGTCGAAATCTCCCTGCGTTTGGGCAAGGGCCGCGTTGTGCTCATCGATGCCGACACCGGGGAGGCCCACCCTTTCTCCGCCGGCTGGCATTGTGCATGGTGCGACCTCGACATCCGCCCTCCCACCCCGGGCCTCTTCAGCTTCAACCACCCGCTCGGCGCGTGCCCCGAGTGCCGCGGCTTCGGCCGCGTGATCGGCCTCGATTGGCAGCGCATCATCCCGGACCGCACACGCACCGTGGCCGAGGGACTCGTTCGGCCGTTCCAGAGCGGGATGTCCCAGGAATGCCAAGCCGATCTTCTGCGCCATGCGCGGCGACGCCAGATCGACCTCCATTGCCCGTTCGACCAGCTCCCGGAAGCCGACCGCCAATGGGTCATCAACGGCGACCGTCGTCCCGGCGAACCGCTCCATGAAGTCTGGGACAATGACCGCTGGTATGGCGTGCAGGGTTACTTCGATTGGCTCGAGACGAAGACCTACAAGATGCACGTCCGCGTGCTGCTCAGCCGTTACCGCAGCTACAACGAGTGCCCCGCCTGCCACGGCGGCCGGTTCCAACCCGAAGCCCTCAACTACAGCCTGCCCGGCGCCGGGGGAGAATCGCTCACGCTGCCCGCCATCGCCTCGCGTCCTGCCGGCCGCCTGAGGGAGTTCCTCGGCGGCGTCGCCATTCCGACCGGCGACCACACCACGCAGCTCCTCCTCGACCAGATCACCTCCCGCCTCTCCTACCTCTCCGAGGTCGGCCTCGGTTACCTCACACTCGACCGCCCCACCCGCACGCTCTCCGGCGGCGAAGTCCAGCGCGTCAACCTCACGACCTGCCTCGGGGCATCGCTCGTCAACACGCTCTTCGTCATGGACGAACCCAGCGTCGGGCTCCATCCGCGCGACTTGGACCAGCTTCTCCGCATCATGCGCAAGTTGCGCGACAATGGGAACACCCTCCTCGTCGTCGAGCACGAGGAAGCCGTCATCCGCGCCGCCGACTGGCTCACGGACATCGGTCCCGGACGAGGTGAAACCGGCGGACGGCTCATGTTCAGCGGGCCACCGGCAGGGCTCCCGGAAGCGGAGGGGTCGCTCACCGCGGATTTCATTCTCGGTCGCCGCCGCATCCCGGTCCCGGCGGCGCGGCGCAAATCCAAGAAATTCCTCCGCCTCCGCGGGGCCTCGCTCCACAACATCAGGAAACTCGACGTGGATTTCCCGCTCGGCGTCTTCACCTGCGTGACCGGCGTCTCCGGATCGGGCAAATCGACGCTCGTCCACGGACTTCTCCACCGCAACCTCCTGCGCGAACGCGGGGAACCGGTCGAGGACGAGGCGGGAACCATCAAGAGACTCACCGGCATCGAGCACATCGGCGAGGTTGTCATGGTGGACCAGTCGCCTCCCGGAAAATCTTCCCGCTCGACCCCGGTCGTCTATCTCGGCGCATGGGACCACATCCGCGAACTTTTCGGCCAAACCCCCGCGGCCAAGGGCGCCAGCCTCACCGCTTCCTCGTTCAGTTTCAACTCGAACAACGGCCGCTGCGAGCGCTGCGCCGGCCTCGGCTACGAACGGGTGGAAATGCAGTTCCTCAGCGACGTGTCGCTCGTCTGCTCGTCCTGCAACGGACAGCGCTTCCAACCCCACGTTCTCCGCGTCCAACTCGACGGGCACTCGGTCCACGATGTCCTGGAAATGACCGTCACCCGCGCGATCGCATTCTTCAAACAATTCCCGCGGCACGAGAAAATCACCGATCCGCTGCAGACGCTCGAGGATGTCGGGCTCGACGTCGTG
>JACSRX010000035.1 GCA_014879535.1 Chthoniobacterales bacterium | reverse complement strand
GGCTGGGCGGGGGCGGGGGATCGCCCTGCACATCGGCCATCCAGTCGGTTGCAAGGAAGTCGTCCTCGGTCATGTCCCCCGCCTGGCAAACGCGGGATTGGCGTTGCGTGCCCACCACGTCCTCGCGATGCCAGAGGGCACCGGGGCGACCGGAGATCGACTGCTTGCGGGTCCAGCGGCCTTGCTCCGTCCAGGCGGCGCGGCGGATTGGAGCCATCACGCTGCAGGCGTAGTGCCGCGCTTCAAACCATCGGAGGCCGGAGAGGAGAGGCATAGTCAGGATTGCCGGTGATCGTTGACCACGAGAATGCGCATGGCCTGCGAACTGCCGCGCAGGGGGTCGGGTCCGATGGCCGGGGGCGGGTTGTTCTGCAGCCACTCGAACTCGCCCAAGCCGACGAATTGCTGGGCCGGGCTGGTGGAGGTGGCCGCGATGTCCTCCAGTTCGGAAATGAGCCCCGGGTCGGTCAGGCTGCAATGCACGGCATAGGTGGCGTCGGTGCCGTAGCCGACCTGCTCCCATTGTCCGCTCACGGCGAGCACATCGCCATCGGGCGCGGACTTGAGCGACCATGCGAGTTGGTTCATCGGCACTTCCATGCGGATGGAGCCCTTGAAGAATCGGACGTGGTAAATGAGATCGTCGTTGGCCTTGACCGCATGCTGGTAGGGGGCGGCGGTATCCATGCCGGCCACCCGGGCGACGCGGGTCACGATGTCGATGTCCACCTCTACGGCCAGGGATCGGGGATTGGCGGCGGCGGCTTCGATGCCGACGGTAAGGACCAGCGGGTCGGAAGCGCCATCGGCATTGTGGGCGCGGAGGGCGAACACATAGACACCCGCGACGGTGCAGGCTCCGGTGATGGCGCCCGTGGCGGGATCAAAGCCCATGCCCTCGGGTGCCATGGGGTCGATGCTCCACGAGGTCGGGGCGTTCGAGGCAAACGGGCGAAACGTCCAGTATTGGTGCTGGAGGTAATCGAGGATGCTGGTGGTCGGATTGATGACGGGGGCGGGCATGGCTATTTCTTGGGGAGTTTCTTGATGTCCAGGGCGCAGTAGGCGGCGTAGCCGCGGGGGTCGCTTACGCTGTCCTCGGTGTCGAAGAGGGAGAGGCGGCAGCGCAGGGCGAAATCCGGCGCGGCGGGCAGGGAGCCTTCGGGAGAGCCGAGTGTTCGGTCGTAGAGGAGTTGCACGGCCTCGAAACCGTTGCGCCCGTTACTGATGACTACGCCGAGCCCGTGCCAGCTTTCGATGTCGGTGAGCACGACCTCCTGGTCGAGGAGCGGGGCGAGCCAGGTGAAGCCCTCCAGGTTGGGGCCAATGGCGGGGCCGGTGACGCTGGTCCGGACGCCCGCCTCCCAGATGACGCGCCACACGGCGTTGCTCACGTTGTTGAAGAGGCGGAAGCAGAAAGCCCGCTCGAAGCGCAGGCGAGCGCCCAAGGGCAGCATCTGTGGCGTGATGTGGAGTGTGAAAAGCGTGCGCTCGAAATGGCTCGGGTAGTAGGAGGCTGTCGATCCGTGTCGCGTCACCTCGTAGTAGCAGCGGCCATCCGAGGCAAAGAGTTGGCCCGGTCGAAGGCGCAGGGAGGGCCATCCGGCAAATTCCGGGATGACAAGAGGCTGGCCGGTAGCGTTCTCGAAGACTTTTCCCGCGTCGGCCTGCGGATTCCATGCTGCGGGGGGCGTGGTGATTTCGTCCACCTCGGCATCATGCACGGCGGGCAGCAACCCGAGGGCGGGCGAGGGCAGCGATTGAACGGCTTTGAGGTCGGTGATGAACATCAGGCTTTCTCAATGGTGAGGACGGTGCCGGGCATGGAAACGGTCATGGTGCCCCGCGGGTCGGACGTCGTGTCATCCACGTCAAAGCAGGTGAGCCGGCAGCGCAGCGCGAACTTGTCGGGCAAGGCCGGTCCGTTCTGGGTGAGGTTGAGGCCGCTGGTCTGGGAGGAGGATTCACCGGATGAGGAACGGGAGAGCTTCACGCCGAAGCGGTTGGTCATGCGGGCCGTGCTGACCGGCAGACGATACTCGCCCAGGAGGACGGGCGCCTGTCCCGCGCCGATGTTGGGCTGGCCCTCCTCGTCGGTGATGGGAAGGGCCTCGAAGACGAGCAGGTATTGCGCCCCGATGTCCAGACGAGGGGAATCGGCCTGGGCCGCATCCGGCCCGCCCGCCCGCAACTCCAAGGTGAGATCGAAGGCGGCGTAGGCCACTGATCCGGCGGGCATGAGTTCGCTGCCGAGAACGGCCCGCCAAAGCACGCGCTCCATCTCGGTCGGGTAGTAGATGTCGCCGCGCTTGAACACGCGGTGGAACATGCGTCCGTCCCAGGCGAAGTAGTCGCCCGTCCGCACGGTCTGGGATTTGCGTCCGTTGCCGCCGGGAAGGACGATGCCCTGCGATCCGGTGTTACGATAGACCTGCGCCACGGGGCTTGGAGGAAGCGTGGTCGTGTTCTGGGGCGTGATTTGCCTGCGGGCGGCAAAGAGCAGCGGCAGCTTGGTGCCACGCATGGCCGGGTAGGTGGCCGAGTAGTTGGGGAAGGTGAGACGGGTGATGATGTTGCCCGAGGAAAGCGATGTGCGTGCCGCCACTTCCTCGGCCGCCTTGCGGGCCGCATCCGCCTCGGCCTTGGCTTGGGCTTCCTCCTCCGCTTGCCGCCGCGCCCTCTCGGCCTCCTCGGCTCGCTGCCGGGCTTGCAGGTCGGTGCCGGAGACGATGGCGGTTTCGTTCCGCGAATTGCTGGCGACTTGGCTTGTCACAGTGGTGACCGAATCCAACACGGCGCGATCCGGCAGAACTTCGCCAATGTCCGGCATGACGAACGTGGCGGCCTCGTTGCCGCTCTGGACGATGGTCAGCACGTCCGGGCGGCCGACAAGACTCTCCAAACGGGAGACGCGCTCGCCCAACTGGTCGAGGATGTCTTGGAGTTGGGTGATCTGATGGATGCCGTGCGTGTGGGACTGGAACGTGCTGGCTGGACCGATGCCGACGATGTGGGCGACGAGCGGAGTCGTGGGAGCTTCGTTGAGCGTGATGACCGCCTCGTTGATCGTGGGGAAAGTGACTGTGTATTCGTCCGGGTTGAGGAGCCGGCCTCCCTCGTGGGCTTCGCGCACGAGCACCTGCACGGCCGGGGTGCCGAAGTTGTGGGCGATGGCATGCACGGTGCCCGAGGCCATTTCGGCGGTCACGGCCTGCTGCGATCCGGTCAGGATCTGCGAGAAGTCGAACGGGTGGTAGGAGACGGTGTTCGGCGGGCGCAGCCAGTTGATTTCCTGCACGGTGGCCAACTCGGGCAAGATGAGCGGGCGGCGGATCGTGATATCCTGCGACCAGAGCTTGATGGTGTAGGTGCCCGCCGCCGGATTGCCGGGCTCGCGGTAGATGTCCGCTTCCACCTCGTAGGGCACGGTGATGGCCTCGTAGAGGTCCATGAGTTCGCGCAGGCGGCGGGTGGACAGGTCGAGGGTCCAGGTAAGGTCGGGCGGGGCGGAACTTGTGACGACCACCTCCAATGGGTCGAGGTCGGTGCCAGCCAGGTCGCCCCGGAACTCGATGTGGGCTACGGCAGTTTCGGGGTTGGTGACGGCAACGGTGCCTCCCTCGTAGCGCAGGAGGGTGTCGAGGGAGGCCTTGATCTGCTCGGGACCGTCGAGCGGATCGAGAAGTGCCGTCTTGGCCAGTCCCCGCCGCAGTTGGTAGGTGCCACGGAAATCCACGGGCACGTGCAGGGCCTGAATTTCGTTCCACATGACCACGCCGGACGGGTCCGCCCCACCGTCCTGCACGGTGGTGATTGAGGGCGGATCGGGCAGCGTGAACCGCGTCGAGTTGGTGAAGAGGACCGGGAGTTGCGTGGCCCGCAGGGTGAGGTGGAAACGCCCTTCGGCCTCCACGGCGGTGAGGCGCAGGACGGAAAGCGGGGAAAGGTTGTTGTGCAACACCCCGAGGCTGAACTGCTGTCCGCCTTGGCGGCTGACGGTGTAGGTGCCCTCGGCAAAATCGACGGCGAAGTCATGGGGGCCGTCCGTGACCGCGTTGAGTGCCGCCTGCATGGCCGCGGCCGTGACGTCCCAGGGGAGGGAGATCGTGGTGTTGCCCGGTGAAGCCGCCGCCGGTCCAACCTTAAGGCGGAACGAGCCACTCTCAGGCCGTGCGTCCTTGGCCCCGATGGAGGCGCGTAGGGCGGCCACGGCCAAGTCCGTCTCGATGAACTTTCCATCGACCGTGTCGAGGAAGCGGACCGAGTGCTCGATGGTGTCGCCGGCCAGGAAGTCCGGGAAGTTCATCGGCTCCCCGGACGGAGTGGAGCAGGCCCTCCTTCTCTGGAGATCGGCGTAGAGAATCACGGCACGCCTTGCGGCGTGTCAACGGGGAGTGACAGCTCAACGCCCGCAAAATCCGAAAACGGATTTGGCAGGCAGACGTAGGGAAATGTGGGATCGAAGGGTGGAGCGAGCTTGTCGGCTTCCTGCTCGCGGCGTTCGGCGGCGAGGCGGGCCTCCTTGTTGAGTCCGTATCGGGGCGGCTGTGTCATGCGGTGTAAAAGATGCCCGCAGGCGGCTTGTTGAAGGCGGCGTTGAGGATGCCTTGGAACATGGCCTCGTGTGCCCCGAGTGCCGCTGCCGGGGCCACGGTGTAGCGGCTGGTGAAGGCGAGCAGTCCGAGGGCACCGGGCAGTTGCTCGAAGTGCTTGGGCGGTTCCACCTCGCTCCAGTAGCCGACGTTCCAGAACAGGTTGTGCTTCACCACGGGCGTCCATTCGTCGGTCACGGTATCGAGCTGCTTCTTGGCCACGCTTTTGGAGGGGCTCACGAAATAGACCGTGGAGACAAGGATCTGGTCGAATCCCTCATCGCCGTAGTTGCCCATAAGGCGCTGGAGGAGGTCGTTGTCGCCTGTGGAGTCAGGGATCTTCGGCATGACGCCGATGGTGGCCGGGCGGAAGGCTTGCGAGGTGTCGAGCACCACGGAGTAGTCCACGATCTGACCGGTGACGAGGTTGGTGGGGAAGGTCACATCGATCTTGTAGGTGGCGCGGTAGGCGGTGAGCACGATGTCCACGGCCCGCAGCAGATGGTCGCCTTCGGTTTCTTGTTCACTCAAGTTGATGGCCACGCGTTCGCGTCCGGTGTCGAGGGAGGCGCCGTGCCTCTCGTCCTTTACGCCCATGTCCTGAAAGTGGCGCGGGACCGCCTCGCCAAAGTCCTTTCCGCGAATCTCCCGTGGCATGGTCTTAGGGATCGGAAACGCCCAATCGTCCAGGAGGGTTGGAGTGAGCGTGACCTTGGAGTCCGGCTTGTCCGTCTCGTAGTAGGAGTAGGAAAGGGCGGGCACTTCCGGGGGTCGTCCGTTGACGAAGCCCGGCACGACCCGCGCCCACCATTCCTGCTTATCCTCGCGCCACTGGACGCTCGTGTGCCACGGGTGGACGGGGCGCAGTTGGCGGTCGAGGTTGATGATGACGCGATCCTTGAGCTTGGTCAGAAGCACGCCGCGCCCGGCGATCAGGTTGGCGGCATTGTGCGTGATCTTCGCCGCCTCGTTGAACGTGCCCGTGTCGAAGAGAAGGCGGCGACCAAGGCGGGTGATCGGATACGGATTCATGCCGGGCTGAAAAAGTGGGTGATCCGGTTGCCGGTCACGCGGGTCAGGTGCTGGTAGTCGAAGTAGGCGATCTGCCAGAGGGTCTCGCCCTTGAGGCAGGCAATCGGGTGCCTGGCCTGCTCGCCTGCGTGGACAAAGGGCACGTCGCTGACGACAAGGGTGAGATCGTCCTCGGTGATGCCGCCGGGCCTTGCCGTCATTTTGCCGTCCTCGTCCACCTTCACACGGATGCACACCCAGCGCGGCTTGGCCGGGTCCTTCGCTCTCGGCACCGTGAGCGTGCAGTCGGGATCGGAAATCGGCCGGTCGTTGATCACGGGTTCGAGGGCGTTGACGAAGCCGCGGGCGATGCGAAGCCGGTCTTCGGCCGCCCGGGAGACATGCCATGCGCCGTGGAAGGCCGGGCCGTGCCGGTCTTGGTTGATGACGATGCCGTTGCGGGTCTGGACGAGGTTGATGCCGTCGCCGCCAATGATGCGAAGGCCCTCCACGGCGCGGGCCAAGCGGTTCCATGCGGGGAGGACCGGTGTGTTGGGAAGCGCGGTCAGGCTCATGACGGGGTGTTTCCGCCTGAGGCGATCAGTTCCGGTGGCAGCTTGTCGTCGATCATCATCCACTCCTCGGTGACCTGCCAGACGCTGCCGCGCTTGGAGGCCCGCGGGGGGAGCTGCATCCACGAGGTGTCGGGAGGAAGCGCGGGAGGATTGCCGGGCGGGTTGGTGCGCTTGCCGACATTGGCAAGGATGCCCGAGGGAAGCGTGCCGAGAATTCGGGTGGCCGACCAAGTCACGCCGAGCTTCTTCCAGCGCACCACGCCATACATGGGGTTCTTGGTCGGGGCGCTCTGGCCAGAGCCGAGGCCGCTGCCGCCCTGAGCTGCGGCGGGGATTTCTTTGTCGAAGATGACCTCACCGTTGACGATGCGTCCGGCGAATTTCTTGAGGAGATCGCTGATGTTCGGGTGCGTCTCGATGGGCTCCTCCTCCCACGTGGCCTGCATGTCATAGACCGTGGTGCGGTCGTCATAGGTGGATCCTTGGCCGCCCTGCGGAATCTCAGCTCCGGCGTAGGTGTTGGTGACGATGAAGTGTTCGCCATCGTCGTGTGCTTGGGCCGAGCGGGCCACGAGGTCGAGGTTGTTGTATCGGGCCGGTCCGGCGCTCCAGATGCCCGCGACGCCCCGCACCACGTAGGGAATCTGCACGGTCCAGACGCCGTGCTTGTCCTGGGTCGCGGCCATGCCGAACGCCTCGAAGAGGGTGGCCCCGCCCGTGCCGAGCGGGCTGCGGCCTGTGGTGCCTGACGCCGGGGTGTAGGGTGATCTGCTCATGCGTAGCCGAAGATCATGGGTGGGGCCGGGGTGGACGGGGTTCGCTGCTCGCTGGACCGGGCGATGCGTTCGAGGACGCCCTTGATGTCCGCCAGCATCGAGTTCTGCCGCCGCTGCTCGGCCACCATCGGATCGACCGTCAACTTGCGGACGAAAGCGCCCTCGGCCGTGGCGGTGGTCCGCTCGATGGTGCGTTTTTCGCGGCTGCCCCCGTCGGTGGACATGGAGGCGTTGGCCATGCGGGTGGCGATGTTCTGCGCCTCTTCCTCGGGCATGAGTTCGCGGAGACGGGCCAGCTCGCTGTGGTATTTCTGGAGCCATTCGAGGCGCTTGGCTTCCTCGTCGTTGCCCGATGCCTTGGCCTCGGCCAGTTGGAGTTCGAGATCGACAGCCTCGCGGGTCTCGGCGTTCTGCCGCTCGCGCTCGGCGGAATCCGCCCCGAGCCCCGCATCGACCTTCTCGGTGGCGAGTCGGCGGGCCTCGTCCTCGGTCATCCCGGCCGACACGCCGCGCTGCGTCTCTTGGTCGATCCGCTGCTCACGCTCGATTTGGGCCACGGCGTCTTTGTCCCCCGCGGCGGCGGCTCGGAGGCGGGCGATCTCACGGGCGGCCTCCTTTTCGTATTCGGCGCGGCGTTGGGCGGCTTGGGCTTCCTCCTCGGTGTTGCGTTGCCGCTCGCGGGCCAGGTTCCGCTCGATGCCGATCAGCTTTTCGCGGGCTTCGATGAGCGAGGCCATGCGGATGATCTCTTCCTCGGTGAGACCGGCAGAGAGGCGCTTGGCGGCGAGGCTTTCGATCTCGGCGTCGAGGGCTGCGGTGTCGGCTGCACCGGCTTGTCCCAAGAGCGTCGAGCGCTGGTCCTCGGGAGAGAGTTGCTGGAAGGCGTCGTCGGCGATCTTGCCCTTGAGCGCTTCGGCGTTCTTGCCGAGTTCCTTGTTGAGTTCGGTGGCCTTGAGGCGGCTTTCCTCCAAGGCCGCGGCGCGGTCCTTTTCGGCCTGACGTCCCTGCATGACTTCGGCGGGGATTTCCCCCATCAGTTGCCGCATCTGCTCCAGGAGGAAGATTCGGTTGCGGTAGTCGGCCGCAAGGCGGTCCTGATCCTCCTTGTCGAGGTTCTCGGCGCTTTCGGAAAGACCATCCAAGGCCCGCTTGGCGGCCTCGATCTCGTCGTTGATGCGGGCGTTGAGGGCGATCTTGTCTGTCTCGTTGGAGACAGCCTCCACGGCATCGGCCACGCCGTTGATGACGCGGTTGGTCTCCTTGGCCGTCTGCAGGATGGAGCGGGCACCGGCCTTGAAGCGCTCCACCTTGCCGATCACGGCTTCGATGGCCATGCCGATGCCGAGGATGATGGCGCCGATGCCAGTGGAGATGATCGCCCCCTTGATGGCCAAGGCTGCTCCGCGGGCCGCCGCGCCCACGGAGGCGAAGGCCGTTCTTGCCCCGGTGCTGATGGAGGTGAAGCTGACCGTGGCGATGGCGATGCGGATTTGGGCGAAGGCCCGCGCTGCGGCGGGACCGATGCTGCTCATGGCCGTCATGACTTTGGCGTCGAACCCGGCGCGGTAGAGGGCCATCGCAGCCACAACGCCCAGAATCTGCGGGACGACCTGCGACATGGCCTGGCCGAGTCGGAGCACAGCAGCGGCGGCCGTGCCCACGCTCTCGCCGAGGCCTGTCAGGTCGGCCTTGTTGAGGGCGATGGCCATTTCCTCCAAGGCCGGGGCGATGGCGGCGGTCACCCCGGCGGCGAATTGCTGGCCCTTCAGGCCCGCCGCGTTGAAGGCGTCGGAGATGAAGTCGAAGCGGTTGGCGTTGGCATCCATGGCGGCAGCGAGTCCGCCCACCTGCTGTGCCGCCGTGGCCATGGCCGACGAATCGCGGAAGAGGGCCATCATCTCGCCGCCCTTGCGACCGAAGATTTTCATGGCCGCGGCCGCGCGGTCTGTCGGGTCCTGGATGGCGGCGAGGCCGGATGCGACTCGGGCGAACTGCTCGGCGGGGGAGAGCGAGCGGATTTCCGCCATCGTGATCCCGAGGCGGCGCAGGGCCTCGTTGCTCGGTTCGCCGTCCTCGGTGACGCCAGCCAGCGCCTTCTGCATCCGGTTGATGGCCGGTCCAACCCCGTCGGCTCCGACGCCTGCATTGTCGAATGCCTGCCGCAGGACCACGAGGTCACCCACGGCAATGCCCGTCTGGGCGCTCACATCGGAAAGCCGTCCGCCCAGATCGAGGCTGTCCTTGATCGCGTTGAACGCGCCTTGGAACGGCGTCAGGGCCGCGTTGGCAGCCGCGAACGCCCCCTGCACGGCCACAGTGGCCGCAGCCACCCGTGCCAAGGCGGCATCCACCCCGGATACGTCAATGCGGAACCGTGCGGTGATGTCGGCCACGCCCGAGCGGGCGTGTCAATGGAGGCACAGGCCCAAGTGCGGTCAGCGATAGACGTCTTTCCGATGACCAACACGGATCACGAGCACGACCAGAACGTCATCTTCGATTTCATACACGACGCGGTAATCTCCAATGCGGATGCGATATGTTCGATCTGCTCCGGCAAGCTTCTTCGAGCCGTCAGGACGCGGGTTCAACTCAAGCTGCTCGACTTTTCGCAGGATCGCCGCGACACGGGATCGGTCGATCTTTCGGAGGTCCTTTTCCGCCGAGCGGGTAAACTCAATCCGATAGGATGCCATCGGAGATCAGGCGCTGCTTGACCTCGGCCAAACTCACGCGCTCCTCATTGCGGCGCTCGGCCACCGCAGCGAGATCCGAGACGTCTTCCATCAACTCCTCGAAATCCTCGACGGGAAGGACGACGGCCACCTTGGTGCCGGCCTGATCGGTGAGGAACTGCGTCGTCATACGACGAAGCTATTCCCATCACCCAAGCGGCGCAAACGCTTTCAGGGGCAATCCGGTGCTCAACTGTGGAACCCCGCCCGCTTGGCCGCCTTGGCGATGAAATGCTCGACCTGCCGCCGCATGTTGCCGGCCTGGGCGTCGAGGGAAGCCTGCACGATCTTGTCCATGTTGGCCGCCTTGTCCGCGTAGCCGACGCTGTTGGTAGCGACGACTTCGACGGAGGCGGCATCGCTCTTCTCGCTGGCTGAGCCGTCGCCCGTGTGTCGGGTGATCCATGCTGCCAGCTTCACGCCGAACTTCTGAGCGGCGGTCCTCCAACCCGAAGCGAGGAAGCCGACCATGCTCTTGCGCTTCTTGATGATCCGGGCCAGGTCGCCCGCACGCACCTTGATCTTCGGGTGGATTTCCCGGCGCACGCGCCCCCGGTTGTTGCGGTAGCGCTTGTGGACCGCCTCGGGGTTGCTGATGGCTGCGGCTGCCGTGATGTCGAAAAGAGCGGCTGCGTGATCCCCACGCTCGTCGTCTTCGTCTCCGCCCTTGCGCTTTTTTCTTTTCGGGCCGGCCTTCTCCATGATCTTGAGAATGTCGCTGACCACGGCCGCCTCGCCCCGCTGCTTGGCCGCACGGCCGGATGTGTTGGGGCCGCCCGGTGGCGTGCGCTCGGCAATCTGCTTCACGACGCCGCGGGCCTGCTCGCGCAGAACCTGCCCGAGGGCCTTCCTGCTGTGCCGGCGGAACTCGCGCAGGGCGGCGTCGAACTTCGACTTGTCGAACTCAGTCAGCATCGTCGTCGATCTCCATCGAGGCCAGGGCGTCAAGCTGCTGCTCGGGCGGGGGCGCGGGTTTGATCGTCCATGCCCCCGCCTCCCACATCGCGCAATGCTGGTAGGCAAGCGCCCGCCACAGGGGCAGCTCCCACAGGATGAACTCCTCGGACCAGCCTGTTTTCTCGGCCAGCGTGAACACGCGCGAGGCGATCCACGCTGGCGCTAGGAGTTTGGGGGCGCGTCCCTGTCCTCGGAGCCGGGGCGCGGCACGACATCGACCGACTGGGCGGCCGAGGCGACGAGCCCGCCCTCGACCTCGCGGATGATGGCGTGGAGCTGGCTGATCGGGATCGCCTCGGAGAAGTGGAACACCTCGGCCTGAAACACCTCGGGCGCGGAGTGGGCGGCCCGGATGACAACGTCGAGGGGAGCGCCGTGGATGAACGCATATTCGAGGGCGGCGGTGAGGTGGTCGGGAGTCTCCGCGCCGGCCGGCTGGACGAAGGCGTTCTTGGTGCGGACGAGGAGGGCGTAGGAGCCGCTGGTCAGCGGGCGCAGCTTGAGCCCGGGCACGGCCGGGGCGTCGGGCCGCAGGAAGTCGGTGGTGCGTTCGTCATTCATGATCCGAGGAACTTGAGGAGTTGGAGGCGCTTGTCGGCGGGAAGACCGTCGGGAACTGTGATGTGGCGGTTGCCGCGGCGGATGAGGGCGGCGGGCTTGAGCGTGCGGATGCGGTCGCGCAACTGCCCGTGGGCGCGGAAGGCCCAGCGCATGAAGGCAATCGGGTGGTCGGGGTTTGCCAGGCACCAGTCCTCGCTCTCGTAGCGGCGGCGGAACTCGGGGAACTCGATGTCCTCGGAACCGGCCGCCGTGCGGAACGTGGCCCGCGAGCCGCCATCGATGAACCACTCGACTCGGCGCACGGGGCCGCGGTCGGTCTGCTCGACGGTGTCGCGGAAGCCGCCCGGCTCGACCAGCTTGAAGCCGCTGATGAGGGCTGAGGCAATGAGCTGCGTGTTTGGGCTGACCATCGGGTTGTTGGCAAACGACACTTTCTGGCCGTTCTGCTCGCCCCGTGATTCCTCCGCGACCCAGTGGTAGGTGAATCCGCTTTTCATGATGGGGATCGGTGATTGGAGGCGTGGCCGTTACGTGGCTTGGGGGAAGCCCTGGCCCGAGTATTCCCATTCCTCCCAGTCGTCGTTGGAGGTGCTCTCCTTGACCGAAGTGATGATGATCTTGCCGGTGACGCCCGTGGGTGCGCCCTGGTCGGACTTGATTTCCACGGGGCAGGCGGCGCCCTTGCCGCGCACCGAGAACTCGAAGGTCGGGTCCTGCACGGCGGCTTGGACGTAGTTGCCGTCCTTGTCGGTGAGGACCTTCACGTCGCCCTTGCTGGTGACGTCCACCGACTGTGCGCTCGCGTGCGTCACGAGCTTCACGCCAAGGTCTGTTGCGGTTGGGGCGGCCATGATCGTCAGGAGAACTTCTGGTAGGTGACCTCGTAGTCGGGAAAGTCGTCGCTGCTCTGGCTCACCTTGGCCTGCGTGATGACCGCGGTGCCGGCGACTTGGACGTTGCGGGGCACGTTGGGCGTGTAGGTGCCCTTGCCCTTGAGGGTGATGGTTTCGGTGACGAGGGGCTTCGGCACGGCGAGCTTGGTCACGCCCGTGGAGTCCTTGGCCGTGGCCACCTCGACCGACTTCTCCGAGGAGGTTTCCTGGAGGTAGCCCGAGGCCGGGTCGGTTACGCTGAAGGTGTTGATCGTCGCGAAGGCCATGGTCAGTCGCTCAGTTCACAGGCCATCTTCAGGTCGAAGCTGAACACGTAGGTGCGCTGCACGGTGTCGCCCATGAGGGTCTGCATCTTCGACACGGTCAACCCCTTCGGCGGTTTCGAGGTGAAGCGGGCGACGGCTTGCTCGCAGAACTCGTAGGTGGAGCGCTTGAGGTCTTTGTCCTGCGGGGCGGGTGTGTCAGCCATGCCCGGAGGCGGGTGTCAACCGGCCGAGAGTCCGACCACCGCCTGGATGGTCGTGCGCCACGTGTTGTCCACCACGTCCTGCGAGACGGACTGGACAAAGCACCCACGCCACGAGGCCTCGCCGCACGCCGGATCGAACACGGCGGCCGTGGCGACCGAGTCCGCGGCGGCTGTCTCCAAGGCCGTGCGCAGGCGACCGACGCTGTGGGTGTGGGCGGTTTCGCCGGCATCGAAGGCGGGTGTGCCGAGCCACACCCTGACCGTTGCCCGATGGAGCGGTCCGGCCACGTGCTCGATGGACGAGCACTCGACCACGGCCATTTGTAGGTCGGAGGGGAGGGGATCGGCGCATGTCGCCTCGCGCACGTGGAGTCCGGGCAAGGCTTCGCGCAGCACCGCAACCAACCCACGCTCGACCGACGCGTTCATTCCAGCGGTTCCACGGTGAGAGTGACGAGCGCGTGGGGCGGGCGGTTCGACACGCGCACGATGCGAAAGTGCTCCCCGGCGTAATCCATGGTCTGGCCGACCGAGGGAATTGTGCGCAGGTTGTTGCGCAACAACTTCACCGTGAAATTTCCCGAGGCGACGAAGCCGCCCGCAGAGAGCTCCACCGATTCCTCGGGCTCGGAGATCAGGGCCGGGAGATTCTGACCGGAGAGGGTGATCTCCTTGCCGAACTCGGCGAAGATTTGGGCGGCGTCAGCGGCGATCTGGGCGTGGGGCGACACGCCGCTGGGGCGGTGTCAAAAGCTGCTCTGGACTCACCCGTCAGATGTGCCCGACGATAGACCTTCCTCGCTCAATCACATTTTCGATGGCTTGCCGATACAGTCGCGAATGGTTCAGCCATGTGGGATGAGCAGTGCGGATGATGTGCGTGCGCGTCGAATCGAAGAAGGCTGCGGCCTGATGGTCTCCGAAGATTTCCCAATCGAGTTCGCAATCCATGAACGCCGGTTCTGGTTGCCAGTTGAATAAGAAAACAACGTGCGGCCTCAAGACCTCCAAAAGTGCCGCCAGTGAGTCGATGTGAACTTCAGATGCGGTTTTGATGGTGCGCCAGGAACCGTAAGGCACGCCCCGCTTACTGGGCGTCACCTCGTAGCGCTCAACGGAATTCGTGTTGGCCCAGAAGAAGCTCCTCAATGGGCCTTCCTCTTGCCGCCTCTTGAGCAGCTTCCAATCCGGCACGCCGTGCATCGCTGCCAGAATCTTCATCGAGGTGTCCCAGAAGGTGCGCCCGAAGTTGTTCGTCCATCCCGTGAACGCGAGGCTGTCGAGTTCATAGCGGTTTCGATGCAGCGATCCCGCAAGGTCATGCTTTGCCATCTGAACGAACCCTTTCATGTCGCCCCATGTCATCGTGTCTCTACCTACAATGCCGACCTTGAGCTTCGATTGCTCGTAGAGCGAGCCCCAGTAGGGTAGATGCAATTCGGGCATGCCAGAGGTATCCACCCCTTCGATGTCGCGAACGAATTGTTGAACGCGTGGCCCGTAACAAGCCTCGTATCTCTGAGTCAGGTTCATGCGTGTGGTTTGAAGCTCAGTTTTGTGGGTGCAGGAACTGGCCTGCCACCCAGCCTCGATATTCTCCAAAATTGATCAGGACCCACTCCGTCTCTCCGTTGCACACTGGACCGCCTTCGACCGTGATATCGCGGTAGCCCGGCGGTAACTGGGCTATCAGTGCGTTGGTCGCTCCCGGACCAGATCGCACATTAAGGGTGTCATTGAGCGCTATGCCGACAACGATATAACGCTGCACCTGTGGTTGAGGTGGCGGTTTACTGGGGTCTATGCCGACAAAGGTTTCGCTGGCCAAGGTTGCCCGTTGAACACTCGGCTCTTGCGGTGCCTCAGCCTCGCGGGGCATTGAGTCGAACAAGGCATCAACCTTCTGAGTGGTGAATTCCTGACTGACCGGACGCACTCCGAGATCATCCGATTCCGGTGGCGTCTGCTGCACTTGGACCATGGTCGGCTGGCTGTTTGCTGGTGGACTCCCTGATGTAAAGCGCGACCAAAGAGCCTCCAGCCCGGTGAGCACTGCAACAATCACAACCAGGATGACGGTGCAGCCGGCCGGTAACAGCGAGCCCGAACCTGGCGAAGATTCATTGCCGCCATCGTCGCGGGCAGACGCTGGGATGTGTCGCTGGGGGGAAGGCGCAGCTTTTGTCGTCAAGAGCCGCCATGTGTGAAACGTGCCCATGGGACACCCTTGGGGGCTCGGTGAGGACGAAGTCTCTACGACGGTGCCGCACTTGTTGCACTGATAGACAGAGTCGCCCACTTCGCCCAGTTGGCACCACTTGTGAAAGGCATTTCGTGGGCATCCCAGAGGCGACGGCGAAGACGAAGCTTTTAGGTTCGTGGCGCAGAGGGAGCATTGGTAGACGAACGCTTTCACGAGGAGTGGACACGCCAGAAAACTGTAGCCTTGCGTGGCACACCGCAAAAGCGAAAAGCCCCTCCCGCATCGATGCAAGAGGGGCTTCGTGAGGAAGGCTGAGTGGGTCGCTTACGGCTTCACGATGCGCTTGATCCCGGCTCCGATGGCCGCCTTGAACCCGTAGAGAGCCTCCACTGTAACGAAGATGCGGTTGGAGCTGGTCTCGGTGTAGCGCAGGTAGCCGAAGGTGAGTCCGGTCTCGGGGTCGGTCACGGCACCGGCCTCGTCGTATTCGGCGACGGGCACCAGATAGCGCATGGCCACGGCGAGGCCCGACGGATGAGCGGCGAAGCCCACGAGCTTTTCGTCGTTCTCCGGCAGGATCACCGTCTCATGCACGTCGAACCCGGCGATGCGGCGAATCTGCGCTTCGACCACGCCCGGCTGGGTGATGGGCAGGTAGAAGCTCTTGGCCACCACATCATCGGCGAGGAGATTGGTGTAGTAGGCCCCGTCGAGGACCAGCGAACGGTCGGTGATGGGCATCTTGGCCAGGCTGCACGCCTCGCGGATCGCGAGCACTTTCTTGTAGTCGAAGGCGGCGGGAGCAAGGGCCGGGATGGCCGTGGTGCCGTAGTTGGCGGCGGTGATCTCGGAGAAGATGTCCTGGAGGACGTCTTGGGCGAGTTGCTTGACCGCGCTGGCTACGAGCGAGTCGAGGACGTTGAGGGCTGTTTCGGCGGCCTCGCGGGCGGTCACATGCACCGTCTGGTATTTGTGGCGGTTGAGTTGGACCGGGATGACGCTCACGGTGGAGTCGGCGTTGGCGGTGTAGTTGCCGGCGAAGTCGCTGGACTCGCTGGGGGCACCGACCACGGGGACGCGCACCGTGTCGAGCTTGTCGGCCGGTTCAGGCGAGAAGTTGGTCGAAAACGCCCGGAGCGGGGTGAGTGTGGCGCGGTAGGGCAGAAGGGCGTTCTGCGCGACCTTGATGTCTTTGACGTTGGTGAGGGTGTTGGCCATGGGAGTGGGCGGTTACTGGTTTGCGGTGGAGAGGATCGCGGCGCGTTGGGCCGGGGTGAGGGAGCGCCAGAAGGCGGTCTGCTCGGTCGGGTCGGTGATGGACTTGAAGCGGGCGACGATGTCGTCGGTGGCCGACTCGCTCTTGGGCGTGATGGCGGCGGGCTGCGGGGTGCCGGTTTCTGCGATGATGCGGGCGGCCATGGCCGAGGCCCGCTTGTTGAGGTCCTGTTCGGCGGCCTCCAGGGTGGAGACACGCCCCTCGGCTTCCTTGAGTCTGGCCGAAAGGTCGTCACGCTCGCCGGCCAGGGCTTTCACCTCGGCGCTGTGGACCTCGGTGGCGGTCTTGGTCTTGGTGAGCGTTTCCTGGGTGATGGCCAGTTCCTGCTGGAGGGCGTCGTGGCCGGCCTTGAGGTCGTCGGCCTGCTTGCGGGCCTCGGTCAGGTCGGTTTCGAGCTTGGTGATCTGCTCGCGCGCCTGGGCGAGCTCGGATTCGAGGGAAGGTGCGGTCATTGCCACGCGATCCGTGTCAACTGGGCGCACATGAAGTTTGCGCAGGCGCTCCATGGCCTCGGCCCGGTTGCGCACCATGCCGGCGAGGTTCATGCGCATGGCACGACGCGTGGAGAACGTCTGGCCCTCCATGGCCTCGTCGGGAATCTTGCGGCCGCGGGCGAGCACGGCGCTGCGGAAGTCGGCGGCGGTTTCCTCGACCTCGTTCTGGAGCCACGTGCGCTGGTCTTCCGTCAGCGAAACGCCCGGTGTTCCCGCGCTCTTGAACTTGCCCGCTGCGAACACCTCGACCTTCAGGCCCGCCTTGTCGAAGGCACCCGAGGAGTCAAGCACCGGCAGAATCACGCCGATGGAGCCGATGCGGGCGCTGGGCGTGGCATAGATGGCATCGGCCTGGCTCGCGACCCAGTAGGCCGCCGAGCACATCTGCCCGGCACTGAAGGCATAGACGTATTTGACCTTGGATGCCTCAGCCACGGCTTGAGCCAGCTCGGGCGTGCCGTTGACCGATCCGCCGGGGGAATCGATGTCGAGGAAGATGGCCTGCACGTCGGCGCGGGAGGCGGCTTCCTCGATGGCGCGAGTGATCTCGTCCGTGTCGCAGGCCTTGAGCAGGACGCGCTCGAAGATGCCCGGCTGCCGGAGCATGGGGCCGCGGATGGCCACCACGCCCACGCCGTCCTCAATCGTGAGGCTCGGGCTGGCGGGGGCGGTCGGCTGGTCAGGCTTGCGGTCGAAGAACGAGGCCGCGTGGATGGCTTGCAGGGCCTCGGCCGTGATGAGCCAGGGCTGGAGGAAGGTCGTGGGCGTCACGACCGGATGGCCGTGTCAATCGCCCTGCCGTCGTCCTGCGATGGCCGGTGGGTCCTCGGTCTCGCCCACCGCAGGCGTTGAGGCCACCCCGCCGCTCGTCTTCCACAACATCTCAAGCGGGATAGAGAACTCCTCGGCCAGCTCCACGAGGAACTTGGCGTTGCGGGCACGGGTGCGCATCTCCTCCTCAAAGTCGAGGCCGAGTTCACCGAAGCTCTGCGAGAGCGTCTTGAGGCCCATCTCCACGTCGGCTCGGTTCTGCTGGGCCTCGCGTCCGGCATCCACGGTGACCCTGCGCGGTGTGGTGCAGGCAATCCGCCACCACAGCGGTGCGGCCTCCAGTTCGCCGTTGGTGATGGCATCCCCGATCACGTAGGCCCACACGGGTTCGATGAGGCGGTTGATGAGGATGAGTTGGCGGTAGGAAAACCGGCGGTCCGCCTTGGCTACGATGAGCCGCACGCCCGCCCCGCCGATCATGCTGGAGTCGGCGGCGAACTCGTAGGGCAGGACGCCCAGGGCGGAGTCGCGGCGGAGGTGCTGCAGGAAGCCTGTGAAGGTGGGCGAGGGGCGACTGGACTGGAAGCTGTCCAAGGATTCCTCCGGTTTGAGGGCGACGAGTTTGCCACCGACGATCTTCTGGAGCTGGGTCGGGTCGCTTGCCTGTGCCTCGTCGGGCGTGCCGAGGGAGAAGTCGCCGCTGTCACCCATGTCGGGGCGGGCCGTCTTCAGGATTCGGGCCACGTCGGCGTTGTCCTTCACGGCGTGCTTCTCCAGGGCGAGGAGTTCGATTTCATCGAGCACGTGGTTGATCGAGTGCTGGATCGTGGGGGCCGACCGCACGGCGCTGGCAGACTCGGGCTCGAAGATGTGGAGCATGGACGCGGCAGGGATGTCTCGGTGGCCGTCGTCCTCCAAGAGCCGGTAGGAGACGGGGCGGCCAGCGCGGTCGAGGGTTAGGCCGTCTGAGGTTTCGCCTGTGGGGTCGCCGATGCGGTGGGTCTCGATGAGTTGAAGGGCGGGGCGGCCGAAGCCGTCGCGGGTCTTCAACACGAAGTATTCGCCGTCCACGTCCATGCCCCGGCACACGAGCGACTGGCATTCCTCGAACGAGAAGCGTCCGGTCACCTCGCAACGTGCCGCCCATTCGCGGAAAAGTTCCTCGGCGCGGCGGTTCCATGCCGGGTCCGGGCTCTGCGCCTGCGGGCGGATGCCATCGCCCGTGGAGTAGATCGCCATGTTGGAGACCAGCTCGCGGACGAAACCCGAGTTGCGGTGGAGGTAGCGGGACCGGCGGACCAACTCCGTCCTGACGCTGGGGGACAGGTCGAGCTTGGCATCGCGGGGAGAGGAGCCTGGAACACGCCCACGGGCCGGTGACCAGTTAGCGGCGTCATACGGCGACGCCCACGCCTTGGGCAAAAGCGCGGCTGGCAGCACGTAGCGGGCGATGGCAGGGAGCAGCTTCATCGTGGGATGTGGATGACTTCGGACTGAGCCACGCGGGTCGAGCGTCCGTAGGTCTCGGGTGCGAGCTTGCGCAGGGCGTCCTGGCAGGCGGCGATGACGAGGTGGATTTCATCGAGACGCCGCTTGGTCACGGCCGAACCCGAATCGGTCCAACTGGCCAGCGTCTTGGTCAACTCGGCCTTGTGGATCGAGAGGATTTCCTCCACCTCGGCACGGCTGAAGCCGATGGAGTAGTCGGGCGCGGCCATGATTCAGGAGAGAAGCCGGATGAAGGAGCGCACCGAGGAGACGGGCCGCCGTTTGCGCCACACGCCGTCGCCCGCAGTGCTGTCACGCTGGCCGGCTGCGTTTGTGTTGCCTTCGACGGTTTCGATGGAGTCGGTGCCGAGTTGGTCCTTGATGACGATGCCGATGTGGGAGAAGTCGAAGATGACCAGGTCGCCCGCCTTGGCCTTGGCGGTGCGGGGCAGGACACGGAGGTTCTTTTCCTTGGCCCAGCGCTCGAAGTCGAATGCCCCGGCGGTGCGAGGACGCCATGCCTCGATGGCGCGGGTGCCGGTGAGTGAGTAGGCCGCCTGAACCTCGGCGTCCTTGAGCCACTCGCGGATGATCCAGCAGATGAAGGCGGCGCACCACGGCCACGGGGCGGGCTTGAGCCAGGTGGCTGATTGGTATTCGACGATGCGGGGGCCGCGGTTGTTGCCCCCCACTTCCTGCACTCCCACCTCGCGGGTGGCGATTTCGACGAGACGCTTGAGCGGGACCATGCCCGCGACCCGGCGTCAACTCGGCGAAGGTTCGGAGTCGTGGTCCTGGGCGGAATCTGCTGGCGCAAACTCCCGCCCCACGATCTTGAGCATTACGGCGGCCACGACCTGCATGGCCTCGCAGTCCCAGTAGTGGTTGGGCCGATCACCGACCTGTTTCCACCGCCACTTGCCGGTGTCCTTGATGCGGATTTCGCTCTCCATCTGGGCGAGGTAGTCGTCGTCGATGTCGTCGGGCACTTCCCATGTGGGGCCGTTCTCGGGGCGCTGGTTGCGGCGGAGGCGGGCGAGGATGTCTTTGCAGTTGAGATTGGACCAGTAGAAGACCGAGCAGGAGCCGTGGGCACCGAGGACAATCTTGCGGCGCGGGGAGTAGAAGCGGTGGATCGAGCGTCCGTCCTTGGTGTGGTGGACGAAGGTCGGGCGCTTGTCACCGATGAGGGCCGTCCAGCCGTGGAGGGAGCAGTTGCGGTAGACCTCGTAGGCGGCGTGGCCCGCGTCGAGGAAGACCAGGTTCGGGTGGATGGCGAACTGGTTCTGCAACTCCTTGATGTCCTCGAACGTGACGAGCCGGTTGTTGTGCAACAACCTTGACGATCCGAGGGCACTCCATGACCGCACCACGGCGAAGAAGTGGTCCATCTGCACGTCCACGGTGAGGATGCGCAAGGCGGCCGAAACCTTCTCGGGTTCGTAGGGTCCGGGGATAATGCGCCCGGACTTGTCGAAGGCGGCCTCGTCTTCCCAAAGCTCGCCCTTGCGGTAGCCGGTGCGCTCGATTTCGAGGCGGTAGTCCTCGCTGGATTCGCGCCACGGGAGGGCGAGGCGCTTCTGGTAGAACTGCTGGAGGAGCGTGATGTCGCCTTGGCGGGCCACGGCCTTGGCGCGGAGGTAGAGTTCCGCGAGCCGCCCCCAGCTCATCGAGCACAGGGAGTTCCAGTGAAAGCCGACATTCTCGGGCGAGGCCGAGGGATTCTGAGGGACGAAGAGACCGGTGGAGTTGAGTTCCCATCGGGTCCGGTCTGAATCGTCGAAGTAGTGGTTGCAGTTGGCGCAGCGCAAGGACGCAGTCCTTCTCACTTCGCCGTAGTCCCATTCGCCGTCGTCATTGCGGGCGGATTTGCTCCATTCCACGTTGGCCCAGAGGAAGGGCTGGCGGTGAGAGCACTTGGGGCAGGCGAACGTCCACTCGCGCTGGTCGGTGGTCTCGAACTTGCGGTGGGTGTCGTCGCCGTCCTCGCCGGCCTGGCTCATGAAGAGGCACTTGCCGAGCCATCCGAAGGCGGTGACGCGGGCCTCGGCTTCGGCCATGTGACCGGGCGGCCAGCGCCATGTTTCGTCGCCGATGAGCCAGCGGATCGAGCGGCGCTGGAGGTTCGTGCGGTTGTGGGCGCCGAGAACCCACAGGGTCATGCCGTTGGCGAAATGGATCGTGGCCGTCTTCTTCTTGTGCCGGTCGCGGGGGTAGAGGGCGCGGACCGGGGCGCACTCGTCGAAGAGCTTGTGGAGGCGGGATTCGGCTTGGTCGCGGGCGTCCTCGTCGGTCTGGTCGAGCCAGAGAGCCGGGCCGGGCAGGTTCGGGATGATGTAGGACATGCCGATCTCGCCCACACTGGTCTTTCCGCACTGAATGGCGGCGATGATCGAGATGACCCGGACGGCGGGGTCGGTGAGCGCCTCGAGGGGTTCGCGGAGCCACGGGGAGTGGTCGGAGCGGAAGCGTCCCGGCACGGGCGAATACGGGATCGAGGGGATGTGTTCCTCGGCCCACGCCCAAGGGGGCCGGCGGTCAGGCGGTCTCCAAACGTCGCGCCAGATGGAATCGAGGGCGATCATGCCCCGTCGCCGTCGTGCATGAGGGAGGCGAACTCATCGACAGCGCCGGACAGTTCCTTGCGGATCGCCGTGGCATCGAGGCCGGAGAGGATCGGCGGCAGCTCGTTCTCCAGCCGCTTGCGCAGCAGGGCCACGGCCTGCCCCACGTGGTAGGCCCAGCGAGTCCGCACGTCGTCCAGGGGCACGAACTCGCCCTGCTTCACCTTGAGCCGCAACTCGCGCTCCATGACCTCGGCTAGGAGTTTGCGGGCCTTGAGCGAGCTTTCTGCGTCGGTGAGTTCCTCGCCGCCCTTGAGGCCACGCTGTTTGGCGAATTCCCGCCATGCCGCCACATCGTGCGTGCCGTTGGCCGAGGGTTCGGGAGCGCCCTCCATCTTCCGCCAAGTGTGGATCGCCTGACGGGTGACGCCCAAGGCATCGGCCAGCTCGTTGAAGTTGGCCGCCGAGGTGATGGCGGAATCCGACGATCCTGCCGCCATTGCCTGGAGCATGGCGCGTTCAGCCCGCGTGAGTTTGCCGCCGGCCTGAACCCGGCTGATCAGATTGGTGAAGTCGCGGTTGAGAAGCTTGCGGGCGACCTCGGGTGGGATCTGCTCCATGAAGGAGCAGGGGGCGTCAACGCTGTTGCGCGGCGATCCGTGCGAATGCCTTGTCCGGGAAGATGTCCTCCAAGGCCATGAAAGGTGTGCGTGCGATACGTTCCTGCAATTCGATCCCGTCCATTGGTTCGCCCTCCTCAATGGATTGCTCGACGTAGCTCACGATCAACATGATCGCGTTGTTCATTGAACCAATGATGCTGCGGTTGCTGCGTTTGGTGGCGACCACGGTGATGTTGCTCCCATCAAAACTGGCGCCGAAACGAAAATAGGATGACTCAATGTGAAGGAGGAGAGTTTCAAGAAACTGTTCGTAGGTCTTGAAGCGCTGCGCCTCGAAGATGAGGGGCCAAAGGGAGGCGTCGTGCATGACCAGAATGTGGGAGCCCATGCGGGGGATGCGAAAGATGTCCGCACTCCATGAATCAGTTCGCCCTGTCTGGTTGATCTTCGCGTCGGAAAAAGACAACTTGCACTTGAGCCGCTTGGCCAGCGCCTGTGACAAGTGGAGGATCATCTCAGAGAGATGGCTTTAAGCAGCGCCGCAAGCCCGTATCCCCGCGGCATATTTCGCGCAATCTCCCAGTTCTGGAGGGTGCGCACGGAAATCCCGAGGTGCTTGGCGGCTTCGGCTTGGGTGAATCCCTTGCGCTCGCGCCAGTCTTTGAGGGTCTTGGTGAACTGCTTCCGCGTCACGGCCCCATCCTACGCGACTGACGTGGGCTGGGCGAGCGCGTTGACAATGGGGCCGCGGGCACATGACCGTGCATTGTGCCCACAGCGAGTTGGTTGACCCGCGAACGCTCAAGCCGAACCCGGGCAACCCGAACCGCCACAGTGCCCACCAGATCCAGCTTCTGGCGGCGATCATCCAGGAGCAGGGGTGGCGCTCGCCAATCACGGTGAGCAAGAGGAGTGGGCTGATCGTCCGAGGCCACGGGCGACTGGAGGCCGCACTGCTCATGGGCTGCGAGACGGTGCCGGTGGACCGGCAAGACTACGAGAGCGAAGCGGCGGAACTGGCCGACTTGCTGGCCGACAATCGGCTTTCCGAGTTGGCTGAACTCGACGAGGACGACCTCAAGCGGGTGGTGGAGAGGCTGCGCGAGGCGGACCCGGAGTTCGATGTGGAACTGACCGGGTTCATGGAAGACGAGATCGCCAAGTTGTTTGCGGAAGAGGAGGCCGAGGACTTGGAGACGATCCCGCGGATGGAGTGCCAGCCCTTCGAGCACCACGACTATCTGGTCTTCATGTTCCACGACCTGCGGGACTGGATGCTCGCCCTTCAACTCATCGGCGTGACCGAGGTGGATTACTCGATCACCCGCAAGACCAAGAAAATCGGCATTGGCCGCGTGCTTCATGGAAAACGACTCATCGAACTTGCGCAAAAAGCGGCGGCCCAAGGCTGAACCGCAGGGTGGTGAAAGTGGTGTCACGGGCGGCTCATGCCCGCCAGATCCGGGTTCGAGTCCCGGCCCTGCAACCAGCCAGTTTCCCGAACTGCGGCGATTGCCCATCCGGTGCGTGATCATGAGCCGGGGGCGGCACCGCACGATCACAACGCACCGGCTGTTCCCCTCGGCCACACTGGTCGTGCCGGAGAATGAGATGGAGGCCTACGCCCAAGTGCCGCTCGCACGTGTGCCCATCCCGCCTGACATCTCGGGGGTGAGTGCCGTGAGGAACTGGATCATCGCCCGGTTTCCCGAGGAATGCCTGATCATGCTCGATGACGACATCTCGGCCTGCATGTGCATGGTGAGTCTGAAAGTGAGGAAGCTCTCCGTCGAAGAAACCGCCGCCATGGTGGAGAACTCGGCCCACTGTGCGTTTGGGGCCGGGGCGCGGCTGTTCGGCTGGCACCAACGCAGCGACCCCAGACTCCTCCAGCGCAATGACCCGTTCGGAGTGCATCACTGGATGGGCGGGGCCGTGGGCGTGATCGGCAAGGACGTGCGATGGGACGAACTGCTCAAGTGCAAGTGCGACATCGACGCCACGCTGACCGAACTCATGGTGAACCGCCTGGTGTGGAACGAGGCCCGTTTCTGCTTCGCCCAAGAACGCGACAAGAACCTCGGCGGCAACTCGCTGTTCCGGTCGGCCGAGCGCATCGCGGCGGAGAAGCGGTATCTCAAGAGCAAGTGGAAGGCCCACATGCGATTCGAGACCTACAAGAGCCAGGACCGGGTGGCCGTTGATGTGAGCCGCCGTCAGAGCGTCCACCTCGGCGTGTGAGGCACCTTCAATGCACCCCTCGGATAAATGGCATCCGTGAACCACGGCCGGCATCCTTTCCCCATGCGACAAATGGTGCCCAAAACTGATTTACCCAGTGCGGCTTCTGCGAGAGGCCAAGGGGCATGGAAAGCACGCTGCAAACGCCCGACATGTTCGGGCTCACCGGCCACGGCATGAGACTGCGCACGATCAGAGGATACGACTTCGGCGAGGTGAGTTCTGCCATGCAGAAGGCCATCCGCCGCGGTGACACGCAGCTCGCCGGCTACTGGGCACTGGAACTCTGGGCCAGCGGGTTCGGCAACTACGTGTGGAAGAGGCTTCTCACGGTGTCGGCCGAGGACTGCTGGGGCATCATCACGCAGGAGATCAAGGCGCTCCACGACTCGTATGCCATGATCAACGCGAACCTCTCGGGGCGGCGGGCGCGGGGGCGCATCTTCATTTCCAAGGCCGTGATCCTGCTCTGTGCAGCCAAGAAGAGCCGCGATGCCGACCACCTGCAGAACTTCGTCTATGACGAGATGCGGGGCGTCGATCCCGACACCCTGGCCGACGACCTGCGCAACGCCCCCGAATACGTGCCGATCCCCGAGTATGCGTTCGACTGCCACACGCGGCGGGGGAAGGCTGCGGGCGCGACCAAAGCCGAGTTCTTCCGCGCCGAGCATGCCGCCCTGGCCCCGTTCCAGCCGGGGTTGTTCGACGGGATCGTGGACGCATGATCGCTCCCGATGACTCCACGCTGGCCGACCGCGTCCACCTTCGCACCTTGGTCGAGCATGGGCTGGCCCCGCTCCTGAGAAAGCAGCCGGCGGACATCCTCCAGCAAATTTTGGGCGAACCGCTGCCGTCCGAGCCGGTCTTCGCCAACCTCACGACGGTGCAACTCGCGCGATGCATGGCGGCGGCTGAGAGGATCCTTTCTGCGCCGCCTGCACCCGCGCCGACTCCTCCCGCTCCAACCCTTCCGGCCAAACAAGCCAGGCTCGCCTACAACTCGGACGAGACGACCAAGCTGCTTGGAGTCACGCGGACGACGTTGTGGCGGCTATGCAAGCGTGGGTTGATCCGTCCGAGCGTGGCATGCCGTCGCCCGTTGTTTTCGGCCGAGGAAATCGAGCGCTTCCTTCGGGACACGCGGGCAAGTTGAATGCGGCCGTGCAGACCGATTTGCTCTTTGTGTATGGCACGCTCAAGCGCGGCCTCGGCAACCATCGGGTGATGCGGGATGCGGAGGGCGAGTTCCTCGCCGAAGTGCGCACGGAAGACCGGCTTCCGCTGGTGATCGACGGGCTGCCCTACCTGCTCGACATGCCGGGGCGCGGGCACTGCGTTGAGGGCGAATTGTATCGGGTGACGTCGGCCGAGGGGTGGGCGCGTCTCGACCGCCTCGAGGGACATCCGCGTTTCTACCGGCGGCGCGTGATCGGAGTGGTGGAGGAGAACGGGCGGCGTCGTGAGGCGTGGGCCTACTTCTTGGTTCGCGGTGCGGAGCGGGTGGCGCGGGGCGAGTTTGCGGAGCGATTTTGAGATCCTTCAGCGGCGTCAAACATCATGCCAACGGTGTGGGTGACGGGCCAAATAGCCCGCAAAAATGGTGCGGGAAAACTGATGGACTCAGTGCGGACTCTGCGAGAGGCCAAGGAGGATGAAAGCAAACATCCACCAACGCACTCAATACATCGGCACGTTCGTGAAGGCCTCGGGTGAGGCCCGCACGATGCGCTTCACCACGTCGCCCGCCAAGCTCGGCGGGGGCGGACTCATCACGGTCTGGGACGTAGAAAACAGGGGCCTGCGCAAGTTCAACTTGGGCACGCTCGTGGGACGGCTCACGGCCATCGGGACCGGCGAGGTTTCGTTCTGCGGATGACACTACGCGAGTCACGCACCATGAACGCGATCAAGAAGCCGATGCTCGCCGGCAAATGCGAGCGGCCCGAGGCCCTGAACTTTCCGGTGCTGGCCACGCCGAAGCTGGACGGCATCCGATGCCTCAAGATCGGGGGCCGGGCGCTGACCCGGTCGTTCAAGCCGATCAGCAACACGTTCGCCCGCGAGTGGATCGAGGCGAACCTGCCGGACGGGGTGGACGGGGAACTGATGCTGCGGGGCGGCACGTTCAATGCCACGACGAGCGCCATCGGGCGGGAGAGCGGCGAGCCGGACTTTGTGTTTCATGTGTTCGACTTCGTGAACGACGGGCTCGATGTGCCGTATGCCTGCCGGGTGCGGGAGTTGGAGCGCCTGCCCGAGTGGGACCATGTGGCCAAGGTGTTGCCGGTGGAGATCCGCGATGCGGACGAACTGGCGGCGTTCGAGGAGCGCTGTCTGGCCGAGGGCTACGAGGGCGTGATGGTGCGCGATCCGGCCGGTCCGTATAAGTGCGGGCGTTCGACCGAGCGCGAGGGGTGGCTGCTCAAGATCAAGCGGTTCGAGGACGCGGAGGCCGTGGTGCTTGAGAGCTACGAGGGGATGAGCAACCAGAACGAAGCCGAGCGGGATGCGTTCGGGCGCACGAAGCGCAGTCTGTCCAAGGCGGGCATGGTGGGCCGGGGCGAGTTGGGCGGGTTCGTGGTGCGCGTTGTGGACACCGGCGTGGAGTTCCGCCTCGGCTACAACCACGTGCTCGGTGGCGTGGACCGGGTGAGCCTGTGGGAGCGGCGGGAGGAGCTGGTTGGCCGGCTGGTCAAGTTCCGCCACCAGCCGAGCGGGGCCAAGGACGCGCCGCGGTTCCCGAAGTTCGTGGGGTGGCGTGAGGCGTGGGACCTTTGAGCCCGTAGCGCCCGTCCGCGCATCCTCGGGGCTATCCCCATACCAGCTGCCCAAAACGCTTCTTATGGAGGCTGTCGGCTCGTGAGTTCCCACGGCTGATAAACGCGGAAACGGGGTGCCCTTTCATCGTGTCAAAAACCATGCCAACTCGTTGGGCGCCAACATAATGGTGAAAAATATGGCGTCACAAGGCGCGCGACAAAAAGTCACAACTGTCAGAGGCTAAGCTGGTTATGAAAAAGCCGGACATCAAAGCCGCCAGCGTCCTCTTCGGAGTGGAGCTGGAAACAAGCATCCCCGCCACGAGCGGGGTTCAAGTGGGCAGCTACCACAGCGGGACACCCGTGGCTGGCGGGCTGCGCAAGACAGATGGCACGGTGATCGCCGCACCCAAGTTCGGACGCCTGACCTGGCGGGCCGAGCGGGACGGATCGATCCGGGGGCCGGGCGTGCCATGCGAGTTCGTCAGCCCGATCCTCCACGGCGAGCAAGGGGTGTCCGCGCTCTGCGACTTCGTGGGGTGGATGAACGAGATCGGCGCAACGGTGAACGACTCCTGCGGCTGCCATGTGACGGTGAGCGTGGACTCGGTGATCGGGACAAGCGACCAGAACAAGCGCGGGGAGTTCGCCAAGAAGCTCGCCCACATCGCGCAGTGGCACGCCCGCTCGATCTACGGGCAGACGGGCACGGGGCGTCACCTGAACCACTACAGCCACACGTTCGCGGCGGACGTGGCGCATCTGGTGCGCACGATGGAGCGGCATCCGAGCCCGCGGACCAAGAATGACGCGGCGGTGGCGTGCGGGCGCGGGATGGTGAACTTCCGCAAACTGTTTAGCCACGGCCTCGTCGAGTTCCGAGCCTTCGCGGGAACCACGAATCTGCAGAAGGTCCAGCACCACGTGGCCACGGCGATCGGGCTGTGCCGCCGGGCCTCGGAAGTCGAGTGCCTCGGGGCGTTCAAGAAGAACAAGAACCAAGAGGCCCGCACGCGCACGGCCGCCGACGGCGTGAAGTTCCTCTGGGAGGAGTAACACTCCTTCCGTTCAGTGCGGTATCTTGCTGCCCCATAGCGTTTTGTGCAAGGAGAAAATCCGGCCATTCGCACAGACCGGAGCAGAAATGAAATCTTTTGTCATGCATCCGTCATGCAGTTTCAGCCTGTGTGGGTGCGTTCGGGAAGTGCGTCATAAACGCCCGAAGGGCTCGCGCCAAAATACGCGATGAGCTATTGTTCCCGCTTCAATGCCTTTGAACATCGAACGCTCTACCCGCAATTGCCGCCCCAAGACGCCGGCCAGACCAACCGCGAGTCTGCTGAAGAGCGTCCACGCCAGCGCCATGATGACTTTGTCTCACGCCATCTGGCATGGGGACACAGAATCCTTCCTCAAGGGCCTGCCGACGGAACCGCTGTTTGATCTCATCGTCACATCGCCACCATACAACATCGGCAAGGAGTATGAGGCACGTATGGAGCTGGACAAATACTTGGAATGGCAGGCACGAATTATTGCCGAGTTGATCCCGAGATTGAAAAAAGGCGGGAGCATTTGCTGGCAGGTCGGAAACTACGTGGATGACAACGAAATCTTCCCGTTGGATATCGAGTTCGCTCCGATTTTTAAAAAGCATCGGCTCCAGCTACGAAACCGGATCGTGTGGCAGTTCGGGCATGGCCTGCACACTCAGCGACGATTCTCTGGGCGTTACGAAGTCGTGATGTGGTATACGAAAACGGAGTTGAAGAAGGACACCTACACATTCAATTTGGATGCTGTTCGCACGCCGGCGAAGTATCCGGGCAAAAAACACTTTAAGGGGCCAAAGGCGGGCCAATTCTCAGGCAACCCGCTGGGTAAGAACCCGGAAGATGTCTGGAACATTCCGAACGTGAAAAGCAACCACATCGAGAAGACAGGACACCCCTGCCAGTTTCCGGTCGGGTTGATTGAGCGGCTCGTGCTCGCACTCACAAACCGCGGCGATCTCGTGTTCGATCCGTTTGCTGGTGTAGCTTCGGCAGGCGTTGCTGCGGCAATGCACGGGCGCCGATTCTGGGGCTGCGAGATTGTGGCCGAGTATGCAGCAATCGGCTTGAGCCGTGTGCGCGACGCACTCGCCGGAAAGGCTACTTATCGGCCGCACGACAAGCCGATCTACGATCACACCCAAAGCAACCTTTCCAAGCCACCGGCTGGATTCAAGGCGGGGGCATTTCAATGAACTGCGTGCTCCACAGTCACTGCGCGGGCGACAAAGCAATTCCCAAGTCTACCCAGAAAGAAATCGAGGCGGCCATCAAAGCGATCACTGTTAAGCCGGCGCCGAAGGCTGCGCCAAAGATCCGCGATGCCTTTCTCGCCCACCTAAAAAGCTCGGGATGGTCCGGCGAGGTTGCTGTGTCGATGGACTCCGACATGACGATTACCTCGATGAAGGACAATGTCGGGCTCTGCATGCAAACCGGCAATATGGCGCGGATGTATGCAGATATGATCAAGCTGCAGACGATGTATCTCGACAACGCGATCAAGTCGGCGGCAATCGTTGTGCCCTCGCAACCGATGGCTGCGTTGCTTGGAGACAATATCGCGCAGTCCACTCGGCTTGAGCGCGAGCTCGCCATATTCAGGAAAGCCTACCACGTCCCAACGCTCATTTTCGCACTCGAATAAAACATGCCCACGAACCCTCCCTCACCAACGCCCACGAGTTCCCGGTTTGGCTGGCCTAAGCCTGCACGCACCGAAGAGTTCAAGAAGCTCTTAGCGAAGCCAGGCGACGCAACAACGCGCGTCGTCTTTCAGGAAAAGACCCAGGACATCCGAATCGTGCGCGTGCCGATTGAGCTTCCGAAATATCGGATGGCAAACGGACGCACCGCTTCATTGCAGTCTGAGTATTTGGCAAAGAATCCAGCCGCACGTAAAGACCTCTTCTCGGGCGATGCGGAGCTATGGGACGCCCAAGAAGCTCAACACATCCTTCTGCTCCAACTCGCGAAGCAAGCGGACCTTCAAAAATACTTCGAGGACACTGGCAACAAGCAAATCGACCCGATTCTTTTGGATGAAAATGGCTTCGTGGTTAATGGCAATCGCCGTCTCGCGACATGGCGCGAACTGCTTTTCAAACACCCCGAGAAATACGGTCATTTTCGCCACGTCGATGTTGCGGTGCTGCCGCACAGTGAGGAACGGGAAATCGATCGACTCGAAGCCAGCTTGCAGATCGAGAAGGACATCAAGGCGGACTATAGCTGGGACGCTCAGGCCAACATGATGCTCGCGAAGCAGAAGCGGGACGGGTTCTCCAACAAGGAACTCGCGGAGTTATACAAGATGAAGGAGAGCGAAGTGCAAGAGCTTCTCGACATGCGCTCCTACGCGGACGAATACCTGCGCTCGCGCAACAAGGCCAACCTCTGGTCTCAGGTGTCGGAGCACGAGTTTGCATTTCGGAAGATCGTCACTTCCAGGCCGAAGATCTCCGGAATCGGCAGCCAGGAAGTTTTCAAGCAAGCGGCCTACACTTTGATCGAGAAACCCGAGGATGCGGGCGGTCGTCTGTATGAGGCGATCCCGGCGATCATGGAGAGCCTCGATCAGGTGAGAGAGAAACTTCAGGACGAATTCGATGTGAAGCCGGCAGCACCCGACGCGCAGCTTGATGGACTCTTTGGCGGCGTCACAGTCGCGGCGGGCGAGAAGTCTATCGACATGCCGCTCGCCGCAGAGATTCAAAAGCCCGAGAACGCCGAAAAGGCGCGCAAGATCATTGTCGAGGTCATCGAGAGCCAGAAGCAGCTCAAGAAGGACGCGAAGAGCGCCAACTACCTGCTCGACTGCTGTGCCAAAGCTCAAGCTTTGCTGGCCGCTGCGGTCAAAGATGGATTGCGTCCGGAATCGAAACTCGCCGGAGTTGCGAAGCAACTAGACCAGATACAAGCCCAGTCGGATAAGATACGGAAATACCTCACGGAGCATGCTCAGGATTGACTACCGCGAGGCCGACCGGCGCGCGTTGCTGTCGTGGGGTGAGGGTGAGGCAAGCGCCCCGTGGCTGGATATTATCCGGCGCCTCATCTTCGATCACACCGACGACGCGGCGCAGGAAGACGGCTACCACATCTCACTCCCGTGGTGGAGCTTCGCCTCGCTGCGCAATCAGCTTTTGGAGGTCTTCAAGGGTTATGGCTTGGCACCGGGAAGCACTCTGGAGATCACGCAACCAGCCGCCGATTTATTGCGCCAGTCGAAGCGCGCGGCAGACGGCTACAACCTCGCGACGAGTGCGGTCGCCGTTGTGGAAGCTGACCTGCGCAGCAAGCTCACCGAAATCGGATTCCGCAGGAGTCTCTCGCCTGAGCAGGCGCGGAACGTCTGCAAGATAGCGGCGCTGCCGTCCGCGGCGACCTTCTCGGTCCCGGGCGCAGGTAAGACCACCGAAGCGCTGGCCTGCTTCTTCTACAAGGCGAAGACCGACGAGCGCCTTTTGGTCATTGCGCCGAAGAACGCCTTCGCGGCGTGGGACGAGCAGATGCAGGACTGTATGCCGCACCTGAACGCCACGTTCGTCCGGCTTCGCGGGGGGAAGGAGAAGATCGCAAAGCTACTGGATGAAGACCCGCGGTTCATGCTGATCACCTATCAGCAACTCGCCCGAGTCCCCGATCTCATTGCCGCTCACTGTGCACGCCACAGCATCCACGTCTTTCTGGACGAGAGCCACCGCATCAAGAGCGGTGTCGGCAAGCAGACTGCACGCGCAGCGCTCGGGCTATCTCACCTGCCTGTCGGCAAGCTAATCATGTCGGGCACGCCGATGCCGCAGGCGACTGAGGATTTGATCCCGCAGTTCGCTTTCCTCTATCCAGAGATACCGGCGACGGCTGAAAACGTGGTGGATCTCATTCGTCCGGTCTATGTGCGAACTAACAAGAAGGAGCTTGGACTTCCGCCCGTAACCCGCGTGCTGGCCAAGCTACCGCTCGCGCCGATGCAGCAGGAACTGTATCGCCTCATGAAGTTTGAGGTAGCGCGGGAGGCGGCGACCGCTCTGAGCATCCGCAACAAGCAAGTCTTCCGATCTCTCGGCAGATCCGTGGCGCGCCTTCTGCAATTTGTCTCCAACCCGGCGTTGCTCTCCGCAGAGATCGGCTTTGCTCATCCCGACTTGCTCGCGGCGGTGCTGGCTGAGGGCGAAGGGCCGAAGCTGAAGTATGTGCTAAAGAAGGCGCGGCAACTCGCGCGGAGCGGCGAGAAGGTGCTCATCTGGTCGTCGTTCGTTCGCAACGTCGAATACATTGCGGAACGCCTGCTCGATCTGGGCGCGGTCTATATTCACGGCGGCGTCGATGCCGGCAACGAGGACGACGACGAAACCCGCGAGGGGAAAATCAAACTCTTCCACGACGATCCCGCCGTGCTGGTAATGGTCGCGAACCCTGCGGCTGCGAGCGAAGGCGTGAGTCTGCACCGCGTCTGTCACCATGCGCTCTATCTCGATCGCACATTCAACGCAGCCCATTACCTGCAATCGGAAGACCGCATCCATCGGTTCGGCTTGCCGAAGGACCAGAAGACGACAATCGAGATTGTCGAGTGCATCGGCAGCGTGGACGAAACGGTGCGGGAGCGACTCGGCTACAAGATTGGACAGATGGCCGAGGCGCTCGAAGACTCGTCCCTGCGGCCTGATCCAATTCCCCTTGATCCAACGGACATCGAGGACTTCGACGAATACAGCACAGGGCTTTCAGCCGACGACATCCAAGCCCTGTTCAATGCGCTCTCGATGGAGGAGTCGTGATCACCTTATCTCCCGGTCTCGCGCAGGGGTGCTTCGACCTACTCGGTATCGCATCCCGCAATTCGCTCACGTTCCAAGAGATTCACACTTCGTTTGCCTACTTTGGCAGCATTGCGGCAAGCAAGGTCGTCGAGACGACGCAAGGGCTCGGGTGGATACACGCGAACGACGACGGCACCGTCGGCGTCACTCCCTCTGGCTCCCAACTGCTAAGCATCGTCGGCTACGAGCCGATGCTTCGGCACGCGCTCCTCGACTACATCGATGTCTTGCGTCCACCTTGGGTGCAGAACGCGTCATTTGGACGTGCACGGGTCCTCGCTTTCGCGGGTAATGAGATCGCCCAAGTGTTTGTTGAGGCGGGCTTAGCCCACGGCACAGACGACAGCGTTGTAGCATTTTGGGACGAACTTGCAGCGAGAGCGCGAGGGCAGAAAAGCGGTCGATTGACCGCCATCGGGCGCCACGGCGAGCGGCTTAGTCTGGCTTACGAGGAGAATCGCACGGGCCAGAAGCCGGAGTGGGTCGCGATAGAAAACAATGCGGACGGTTATGATATTCTCTCCGTTGTCGGATCAGACAGTCTCCGTCAGCTCTCGATTGAAGTTAAGACCTCCACGGTGGGCCTCGCGGGTTCATTCCACCTCACTCGCAACGAGTGGGAACGAGCATTGGAGGTCGCACATCACGTTTTCCATCTGTGGGATGCGCGTGCGAATGCAGCGCCGCGCCTAGCGGTCATTGAGCCGCAGGAGATTCAGGCCCATATCCCGACAGACCTCGGCTCAGGAAGCTGGGAGAGCGTTTCGATTCCCTTCGCTGCCTTTGAGCCCATGTTTTCCGATCCTCGCACCACAGGCTCTTGAGGCATCTCACAGCCACGGCTTCCACTCCCGCGCCTCCGCCAGCGCCTTGTGCTTCTCCAGCAGCTCCCGCTCCGCCGCGGCCTTCTCCGGTGACTTTGCTGTGAGCAGCTTCCGCTCGGCCTCTTCCACGGCTTTGCGGGCTTCGGCCACGTAGTGGAACCGCACCCGGGCGGCCATCTGCCGCATCAGGAACTCCGGGGGGCGGGGCAGGTGGGCGATCCTGATCATCGCGCCCGGAGTGCGGCTTGAAGCGCCCGCTGCTTCTCCCGCAGCTCTCGATACAGGTAGGTCTGCATCGTGGGCGAGGTGGTCGCCGTCATGGCCTTCTCGGCCTCGGCCACGGCGGCTTTGGCCGCATCCACCCGCGCCTGCCAGCGCCTCTCGGCCTCGGTGGGAGCGGACTTGGGGCTCATTGGCCTTCCTCCTCGACCTGCTCCGTCACGAAGAACTCTGCGACCTGCATCGGTGAAAACTCGCGCTGCCCGGCGGTCACGGCCCGGTTGTAGGCGTGGTCAGCGTCACTCTCCCACACGCGGCATTCCTTCACCTTGGGGTCGTTGTGGGCGTAGGCCGTGGTCTTGTTAGCCTCCCGCAGTTCCCTCTCGTCCCGCAGGGCCGCGCACACGGCGGCGAGGAACGGCGCGAGCAGCTCCGCGGCCTGCCCGGACAGCTGCGCCATGAGTTCCGAGATCGCCCGGTGCCGCGCCGCATACCTCAGCGCGGTCTGCTGCGTGTCGGCCAGCACAGCGATCTGCAGCTCGTTCTCCAGGCTCGGGTCGGCCAGGAACGCCTCCCGCGCCTCCGCCTGATCCTCGGCCACGCGCCAGGGCGTCACGAGCGCCCTCCGCTTCTCCAACGCCCGCCAGCGGCCTTCCAGCTCGCGCAACCGGCCAATTTCGTTCTCGCAGGGCAACTCGATGCCCCGGCCCGTCAGCAGTTTTCGCAGTTCGGTTTTCATGGTTCGTTCAAAGCGGGTGGGGGAGTGCGGCGGGATTCTTCAGCCGCCCGATGGCCCCCACGGGAAACAGGAACGCCTCGCGCCCTTCCCCGAAGTCCTGCACGGCGGTGGGCGCAAGCTGGCCCCGCGCCATGAGCATCGCCAGCGCGTTCCGGTTGATCCCGGTGCGCCGTGCGAGCTGGTGCAGGCTTACATACCGGGGCAGCGGCGATAAAGTTGCGGCGTTCATTTCCCCAGCGCTGCATGTCAACCCGCCCGACCAGCCCGGAGGTCAACCTCTCACGACCCGATCTTCACCCGCCCGCCGCGCCCTCATTTCATGACCTGCCCGGAGGAGGCCGAACTCGTCCTGGAACTCGTCTTGGCGGTTTTCTCAATATTCATCATCCCGAACTCGTCCTAGTTTCTCGTCCTCCCTTAAAGGGTAGGACGAGAAAGACGAGTTCGCCGCGGGGGGCTTCCGAACTCGTCCCGCGGGACGAGAAAGACGAGAAAGACGAGTTCGCTTTTCAGCGCCTCTTTTTGCGGAACACCACGGGCTTCGCCAGCGGCACTTCCTCGAGGATCGTCCCCCGGGCATCTCGGTGCTTGGCAAACGCCTCGGCCATCGCGGGCAGGCCGCGCAGGATCTGCCCGCCCCGGCCCTCGCCCCGGACTTGGACGATCAGCCCCTCGGCCTCCGCATCGTCGCACATGGCCCGGTAGAAGTCCTTGTGCCACCCCCGGTCGAGGAACGCCTTCTTGATCTGGTCGGCGGAGAGCAGCCCGCCCCGCGGGTCCTTCTTGTAGGTGTTGGGGAAAATCGCCAGGAACGCGTCCATTTCCGGCCCCCGCTGCCGCAGCGTCACCTCCCGGGCTTCCTCGGCCCCGCCCGCCGCCTCGAACTCGGCCAGCGTTGCCTCCCGCCAGCAGATCCCCGTTTGGCTGTGGGCGATGATCTTCGTGAACAGCGGCGTCATACCGTCGTCCTCCAGCCACCGCAGCCGCCGCCCGCGCTTCCCCACCCGCAGCTCGAAATACTCGTGCGAGCCGAGCGACCGGATCGCCACGATGGCCCGCGCCCAGTTCGCCCAATCCGACGATCCCGTGCCGAGGTAGGCGAAGTCGCCCGCCTGCCAGTTGCCCTTCTGCTGCCCCTGCGGCGGCTTGTTCGTGTGGTGGACGAGCACCAGCCCGCACCCGTGCCGCCGCAGCAGCGGGTTGATCTTGTTGCGCAGGAACGCCGACACGTCCTTCTGCAGGCTGGCGTCCCCGCCGAGGTAGGCCAGCGCCGGGTCGATGATGACCAGGTCGAAGCTCCCTTGCTCCAAGAGCGGCGCCAGCACCTGATCGCAGAACTCCGCCCCCGTGCGGCTGTCCTCCCACGCCGTCATGATCACGCTCCCGGCCAGCTCCTCGGGCGTGATCGCCAGCCCCCGCAGCACGCCCTCGCGAAACTCGGCCATGTCCCCGTGGTCGTTCTCGGCCTGGATGATCAATATCCGCAGCGGGCGGGCCGGCACGATCCCGAACGCCTCCCGCCCCAGGCTGAGCAAGATCGCCAACTGCATGGCGAACGAGCTTTTCCCGATCCCCGTCGGCCCGATCAGGAGCATCGCCGCCCCCCGGCACAGGAACCTGTGCTTGATGAGTTCGTTGATGTCGCCCTCCGCGGGCGGCACCGGGATCGCGTAAAGGTTCAGCAGCTCCGGCGGCGGCAGCACCTCCTTCGCGTCCGGATCGGGAATGGCGTCGGTCTTCAGCATGGCAGCGCCTCCGGATCGAAGTAATGCACGGCCTGTCGCCGCGGGGCCGCCCCCGCTTCCCGCCTCGTCCCATCGGGCATCCGCACCAACTGGCACCGCGTCCAGGTCGCCGGGTCGGCCCCGAGGCTCACCGCATACCGCATGAACTTCAGCCAGTCGGCCTCCGTATCCCCGTGCGTGCAGAACCACCCGTGGACCGACTTGCCCCCGCTGTGCACGGCCATGACCAGCGGGCTGAACCGGCTCAAATGCCACAACCTCGCCGCCTGCGAGTCCTCCCCGCGCTTGTCGTCAAACTCGACCACGAGGAACCGGCGCGGTCCCGTGTTGTCCAAGGTCCGCGTCGAGAGCTTCCCGTCCGTCTTGCGCCGCCCCTCCTCGGCGGTCATCGGGTTCGGCACGATCAGCGGAAGGCCGGCCAGCTTCCCGCGCCATTCCTCCCGCGTCCCCGTGCCGGCGTGGTTCTTGCGCAGCCCGCAGCAGAGCAGGGGATTGCCCGGATACAAACGGTCTATGATCTCCTCGGTGCGGCTTCGGTCGTCCTCAAACCGCACGGGCGAGCGTTCGGCCAGATCCACCAGCCCCGGCGCTCCGGGTTCATTCTCGATGCTCTCGATGAGCTGGAGCTTCGGCTTCGGCCATTTCGAGGCAGGTGGCGCGGCCTTGGCTGCGGGCGAGTTCGGGGTCGAGGTGGTGGTCGCGCCCTTCGAGTTCTTGATCGCGTCGGGAATCTCGTGTGGCTCCAGTTCCCTTCCGCAGCCCGCCGCGGCCTTGGCGATCAACGCCGCCGCCTCCTCCTCGCCGCAACCGGCCCGCTGCAACGCCCCCGCGCATTTGAAAAGCCACTGATGCACGCCCGTTCCGCTCGACGGGCAGGCCGCCAGCAGATCCGCCGCGAACTTCGGCAACCGGCTCAGTTTCGCCATGACCCGCCCTCCTGAAAACGGCACGACGGCGTGCCCACGAAGATCCTGCGCACGATCTGTTCGAGTTGGGCCGCTGCCACGGGGCTTGCGGGCGAGGCACTCAGGGCCACCCAGCCGTTGTCCTTCGGCTCATCCCAACCGGTCAGCAGCAGAATTGCGTGCAGCGTGTCCCCGTCGCGGCGGAAGGCCGCCGAGGCAGGGTGGGGGACATCGTGCGGCAACATCCGCGTCATCTCCGCATACACGCCCAGCCGGATCGCCAGCGCCTTCACCTCGGCATCGTCGTGGCACTCGCGCACCACCGTCCCTCCGGGCAGGAACGCCATGCGTTTCACGGACAGGTTGCTCATCGCCCCGCCCCGCCGTGTCAACGGGCAACGGGCTGTGGCAATCGTGTGAACAGACTGTCAACGAACGTCCGCACCAAGGTTGTTGCACAACAACCAAGCCGGATGGAGCCGCCCCGACCTGCGGCGCCTCAGACCACTCCGGGCACGTAAAGCAGACGTAAAGTTCGACCCCCAACTTTACATCGTTTTGGCCGTTTTAAGGCTCCAAAAATCAGCCCTGTTTTACGCGCAGGAGCCTCGTTATCAGCGTTTTGCTACTTTCGGGGTGTTGTGGAGAGGGGCGAGAAAAAAGTGTAAAGTTGAAAAACAGTTTTCTCATGGAATGAGGCAGGGGGTCCCTTCCCCCCTGGTCTAAGTCGTTCTCTATAAGAGATTTCCTGTCTCAGCGTGGCTGATCTTATTGCCCCCAAACGCAATGGTTTGCGTCGGGTCGGCGTCAGATAGCGCGTTATCATCCTCCGTGGCGGCATCAAGACCCTTGCGCCGTCCGCTGTGAGTAGCAGAAATGTGCTTGACCGTATCAGTCCCGAATGGGTACACGGCAATCCATGTCGTCCTCCATTGCTCCACTCGTAGATGTAGACCTAGGCCCGATCTTGTTCAAAATTCAATGCGAAGGTGAGTCTTTGCATGGGGAACCAATCAATCCGGAGGTAGCCGAGTTGGCGTATCGCCGGTTTTTGACCCTGCGTCAGCGTTATCCGGACCGAACGTTAGTGCCAAGCGGACTCATTGATCTCGTTTGGCACTACCATATTTTGGATACTCGAAAGTACATGGCCGATTGCCAGAGACTTTTTGGCGGCTACCTCCACCACGATCCATATTTCGGAGTTTATGGCAATGATGACTGGGAAGCCAATCAGGCGGCATGGATTGATACGTGCGAGCTTTGGGAGTTGGAGTTTGGCGGCCCAATGATTGGCACGATGCATCGATGCTCTTCCAAGGATTGCCGCTAAGAGTTGCCTGCCAGTAGACAGGCACAGGATGTTGCTTCTTTCGCCCGAAGTAACCACCGCGCTTAGGTGCTGTGCGTCGGCGCTGCCGACCGAGCAATTGACAGATACAGCGGCTGTGGAGCGCCTCCGTTGCGAGGCCTTAAAACAAGCTCCCCTCGGTGTTTTGGCCTCCCTTGTGCGGTCAGTGGTAGAGGAGCAGGGTTTTGCCCAAGTTCGGGGACTGCCAGATGAAGGCACCCGTGTGCTGTTTCCCGCGCTAGCTGCGCTCCTTGGCTCGCCTTTCATCGACCCGGCTGAGGGCTCCGCCGTAATCGGTGCCCATGTCCGTCCGAGTGAGTCGCTTATGGGCAATCAACTCCGCCACTTACCGCTTCACACCGACTACAGCATGCTAGCGAACCCTGCGCGGTTGACCATGTCGCTTTGCATTGAGCCAGATCCGACCCCCGGTTGGGGTGCGTTGCAGATCGCAGACATTGAGGCGATGTGTTTTGGGGTTGAGAGTGACTTGGATATTCAACAATTCATGTCGGTAGCGTTGCCCTTTGCCGGACGCAATGCAGCCGAAGGTGTCGACATACTCGAGTCACCAATAATCAGCCGGGACGCGGCGAGCGGCCGCTTCCTGGCGCGTTACCACCGCTCTCGCATCCGCCAAGGTTTCCGCGTGCGCGGAACACTCCCGACTCCGGAACAGTCATCCATGATGCTTGCGTTTGAGCGGAAAGCGGCAGAAAATGTGGAGACACTCCACCTGCAATCAGGAGATATCACGGTCATCGACAACCACCGAACCCTTCACGCCCGCACGCGGTGTAGCATCATTGTAAAGCCCGACGGGTCGACCTCCGGACGGAAGATGCAGTTCCTGTTTGCTCACTGACGCTCTACTTTCCCAGAAAATGACTGAAAAACCTTGGCACCTCTACGACGCCTACGACATCGGAATCGAAGGCGGCAACATCACATTTTGGACTGCGATGATCCGCGAGATTATCCCGCCGCACACCGGGCGCGAGGTAGTGCTCGATTATGGTTGTGGCCGTGGCGGATTCCTCCGGCTTTTGCATCAAATGCGTCCGATAGCGAAGGGGCTTGGAGTAGATGTGGATACCGAAATGCTTGCAAAAGCTAGAGAGGAGCGCCGCGAAGGCGAGCCGCTCGATTATTCCACACCAGACGCGCTCAACGGCTTAGAGCAGCACTTCGACTTCATCTTCAGTCAGGAAGTGTTTTGGATGATTGAAGACTTGCCAACACTGGCTAGCACCCTCTATCGAGTGTTGAAGGACAGGGGCGAGTATTACGCGACGATGGGCTGCCACATAGAGAACCCCCTCTGGCCACACCGCCGACAACTACTGCAAGAAGAAGGACAGCGGCCATTCGACTATTCGCTTGATCAGGTCGCCAGCATCTTTTACGCCGCCGGTTTTGAGGTCGGCCTAAAGCGACTTCCTGTGGACTATTTCAACATCTTCCATCCGGAATTCACTCGGCGCCGGGCTCAGAGTCTATCGCGACTCGTTGAGACGACTTACGAGCACAAGATGCTCTTCTATTTCCGACGCGACGAAGAGTGGCGCACCCTGTCTGAGCGGGAGCACTCCCGCTAATGAGTATGGCATGGACCAACAGCGCATAGCATCGGACGTAATCCGTATCACGGGTGCGCGCGAAAACAATCTTCAGAATCTGACGCTTTCTCTGCCGGCCCGGCAGCTTGTCGCACTGGCCGGGGTGTCCGGGGCCGGAAAATCGACGCTTGCGCATCACATCATTGCGCGGCTTGCCCGCAGACGGCTTGGGCGTCTCCGCGGTGAGCCGCATGCGCTGGCACCTTCCTACGAACCTGCTGTCGATGCGGTGAATGGCTTGCCTCCTTGCATCGAACTTCCGCAAGAGCCGTTACGCGGTCAGAGCCGCTCGACCGTCGCGAGCTACACTGGATTACTAGATCTGCTGGCTGGTCTTTTCCTGCACCATGGACAATCGCGCTCGCCAGGTGGAGAAGCGGTTGTGCCGGTCAATGACCTCAACCTTGCAGAATGGTTCCATCGTCACCATGAAGGACAAACGATCACGCTCGCGGACGCACGTTCTGATCTCGCAATTGGTTCCGCTGGGCGGCTACCAAACGGAACATTCTATTACCGTGAGCGGCGCACCAGTTGGGCGGCAGCCACGCGAACGTCAAGCAAGTCAAAATTGCCGGCGCGTTGGTGGATTGCCGAGCCGCGCACACGGATCAAGGTTGCTTCTGCTGACGACGCCTCCCGCCTTGTTCCGCCACAATTGGAAGGATGTCTCTGGGTCATCGCCAATACCTTCATCGAGGCTGGGGTGCATCGTCTTGCGCCGGATGATCCCGCACCCTACGAACCGCTGGGTCGCCGTCTCTTCTCATTCAATGTGGCAGGACTAGGTGGAGGCCAATGCCCGGCGTGCGCGGGTTTGGGCGTGACACAAGGTATCAGCGAACAGGCACTCATTCGCTCCGCTGAAGCTCCGTTGCTTGATGGTGGTCTGAACCTAGCGCAGAACTCTGCCGGACGGTTCACCCATCTGGGTGTGCTCGACGATGTTTTGCGCGGCCTTCTTCGCCTGCGCAATGTCCCAACTGATATCTCGTGGGTGCGCCTTTCGCCAGAACTGAGGAGAATCGTGATGCACGGCTCCGGCACTGAGCCAATCCCTGAATTGCCGCGAGGAGAAGCAAGATTACGAAGTGCGAAACGCCCCTTCGCCGGAATCGTTCCGCTGATCCTCACGCGTATTCGCTCCACTGGGCCCGCAGCAAAGATATTCCAGCAGTGGGTTGCTGAGATGCCCTGCCCCGATTGTGGTGGAAGTCGCTTCAACAAATCCGCCCGAGCCTGCCAGTGGCGTGACTACGGCCTCGCGGAGTTAGTCTCACGGCGCAGCCTTGGTGAACTGCGCGGAGTCTTCGAACCGCATCAGGCGTCTGCCCGAAGCGGCGAAGGGGATCTTGTGCGCTCAATCGTTACGCTGATAACGGCTTATGAACATCTAAACCTCGGACATCTGCCACTCAGCCGCGCGACCTCGACGCTGAGTGGGGGCGAAGCACAGCGGTTAAAGCTCGGTCTTGGCCTCGCGTTAAGAATGCGCGACGCTTGCTACATTCTCGATGAACCGTCGCGCGGTTTGCACGCGCAGGATATCGGCGGCCTCGCAGCGATCCTTCGGTCCGTCGTCCGCGATGAAAACACCGTCATTCTGGTCGAACACCAACCGCTGCTTCTGCGACATGCTGATCACCTCATTACGCTTGGTCCCGGGGGCGGGAGCGCGGGCGGGCGAGTCGTGTACGACGGTCCTGCCGTCGATGCTCCGCGCGAACGTGCATCGGAGATCACAGGATCGAGCAGGCGCTCGGCGGCACGCAGGTTTCTTGAAGTGAAGCGCCTATCGCTACACAATATTCAAAACGCCGAGTTTCGTCTGCCAGTCTCACAACTCACCGCGGTGGTTGGGGTGTCAGGTGCTGGAAAATCCTCAGCAGTTCTCCGCGCGTTGGTTCCGGCGGCGCGTGGAATGCTTGAAGGTGCTGGCGAATCGCCAATTTGCAGATTGAGGATGCCGCCGAGCATTCGCTTTGTAGAAGTTGTTGGACAAAAACTCGCTGGTCAAAACCGTCGCAGCGTTGTGGCCACAGTGCTGGAGATTCTTGATCCGTTACGAAAGCACTTTGCAGCACAACCAGATTCGGAAGCTCTGGGTCTGGACGCGGGCGACTTTTCGTTCAATTCGACAGGCGCTTGTCCGTCCTGCGGTGGCAGTGGAGTGGCGCAAGACGGCTTTGGCGCGGAGACTGACGCGCGTTGCCATGTTTGCGATGGGACGCGGCTGGCCGGAGGAGCGCTGTTGGTCCGTAGTGAAGGATGTGGAATCGCGGAGCTACTCGATATACCTGTGGCCACGCTGGCCGAACATCCACACCCTGCTTTCGACGCAGCGGGGAGGGAAAAGCTCGCGGCACTCATAGATCTGGGCCTCGGCCACCTTGCCTTAGGCCGCGCGACTCCAACACTGTCAGCGGGCGAGCGCCAGCGCCTTGCACTTGCTCGGTTTCTGGCTCGACTAGAACGAAGTGAAGGCGCCGGCCTTCTTGTGCTAGACGAGCCAACTGCTGGTCTCAGCGTCTCCGATGCTGCGCGTGTGTTTGAACGCATCCACAATCTAACGTGCGAGCATGGTCACACAGCTATTGTTTTGGAGCACAAGCTCGAACTATTGCCGCTTGCAGACTGGATCGTGGAGTTTGGACCCGGCGGCGGTCCGGCCGGCGGGCAAGTAATTTTTGAAGGCACGTCCGTTGAACTGGCAAAGGCTGCAACACCTACTGCGACTGCGTGGCGAAACCGAACGCGCAAGCCGGTCACAACCGACCAACGCCGGTCGCCCCCAACCGCGGAGAGCGTCGCGTGGGAACGCTGCGCCGACGTATTCGAGTGCCTCGCAGCACGCTCAGAGATACGCGATGAAGTTGATCTTGTCGGACCGCTGCGGCCTGCGGTGCGGCTTAACGCCGATAGGATTCCGAAAGATGCTCGAATCGGAGAGTTGCTCGATTTGCTTCCGTGGGCGCGGGCACAATGCACTGCGACGCTTCCTGCTCAGGTATCGCCTTTACCGAACAGCGACGCGCTAGCTGCAGCTGCGGAAGGCCACAGTTTCGGATTCTCGCCCGTGGCTCCGCAACTGCGGCTTGGACTTGCCACACCGGGAGACCTAGTGACGGCAGTGCGAGCGCTCCTAAAACTCGGTTTTCGCGAGGCTCTTACCTGCCAAGGCCACACACCGCTGCGCGATTTACCCGCCAAGATTGCATCCGCAAAAGACCTCACCGAATGTGTCGTTGTCTGTGGCGTCGGTATGCCTCAAGTGCTCCGCGCAACCGCACTCCGATGGAGTCAAGGGGTCGTGCGCATTCTCGATGATGAGGGTAGCATCCTCGCTACGCGGTTCGTTTCTTCTACTGCCATCGGGCTGAGCCTCAGCGCACCGTTTGTCGGAGATTGGCACTCCCCGCAGGGACGTTGCGCCCAGTGCGTGGGAACTGGCCGACTCCCCGCCTACCCTTGGGGACTGATCGTTGCGGATGAGCGCAAGGGCATTGCGGACGACAAGTTTTGGAACCCGGCAGTGTTGGAAGGCATCAGATCTCTCCGTCGTTCACGCATCATTCCTGAGTCCGAGTTCTTCGCAAAGCAGCAAGTCGCGGACTTTCGTCAAGCACCGGCGCGAATGGATACGCGGACACGCTTACTGTTCGAGCACGGAATTCCGTGGCGCCATTTCCATAAGCCGTCTGCACGAAGGATAGACCGGGAGCAGGATCACTACTCATGGCGCGGTCTGCATGACTACGTCTATCTCTCTTTGGGCCGAATTGCGGATCTGAAGCACAAGCAACGGCTCAAGGATGGCTTCCGCGAGCTTTTATGCCCAGCTTGCGAGGGCACTGGGATGGGCTGGGAAGCCGGATGCCTGGAGTTGCAGCGGCGCACATTCCGCGAGATCTGGCGCTCCATGCCTCTCACAGAATGGCAGTCGAAGCTCACGTGCCCTTCGCTCTCGCTGAATGCGGCGGTTGCGCTTGGGCTGGGGAAACTTCGGGCAAACGATCGCTTCTTCGATGTGCCGACGACGGACCGCGATCAGTTGATGGTTGCTCTTGCACAGACAGCACCGCTCACAGGACTGGCTCTCATCTCCACCGCAAAACATGCCAGGGCGCGAAATCTTGTGGAGCGAATCAGTATGAAGCTCATTTCCCTTACTCCAAAGGGAGAAGAATAGGCGCGATATCTCCCCACCCGGGGCGATTTTCTGGACGCTCGTCAACCATCTCCCAAAGTAGGGATGAGAGGGCATGCGGGACGTCGCTTCGGCAGGCGATCGGCGGCAGGCGGCGCGGCGGCCGACCGGTGAGAAGCTCAATCAACAATGCGCCGAGTGAATAGATGTCCACGCGTGCATCGTAGCGCATTTCGAGACCGTCTATCAGTTCGGGGGCCGCGAAGGCCCAAGCACCAATTCCTGTACTCATTGGCCGATCCAAAGCCTGAAAAGTCGGCGGACTCTCACGAACAAATTGTAGGTCAATCAGTCGCGTGCTTAGTGCGGGCGTAACCATGACATTGCTCGGTTTGACATCGCGGTGCATTAGGCATTGTTCGTGAATGTATTTGACCGCTTCGGTCACGCCGCGAGCGAGGCGCTGAAATAGCGCAAGAGAGCGCCTTCCGGTATTGCCATCCATCCACGTTCGCAAACTCTCTCCTTCGATAAATTCGATCATGGTTATGGGCGGCGACTGAGTTCCGAGGCTGCCGAGTCCGCGCACAAGCGAGGGATGTCGCAATTTCATCAGCCATTGTGCTTCATTCTCGAAGTATCGCTGGCATTCCTCGCACTCGGCGGCGTTCCAATTGTCATCCCTGCAGAAAATTTTCAGAACTACGGATTCGGAGTTCCTCGATGCCTGCCAGACTTGGCTCATACCGCCGCGAGCGAGTAGGCGAACAAGCGTGAGTTCAGCAATACGGAGGCCAGGGTGATATTTCTGCATCTGCAAGGTGTAACACACAAGCGACTCAATAGAGCGCACCACTAACAAGGATGAACTGTGTCGGTGCAATGCAACGTACGTCCGCTAGGGCTGCCAGCATCGGTTCGGTCGACTTCATGGATGAGCCCGACTGTCATTCTGCGTCACATACCCGTGGACGTAGGCGACCGAGAGAGAGTAGGCCCAGCGAACGAACTCCTCCTTGTCCGTGACTTCTTCGCCGATATCCAAACTCAGGCAGGAATCGGCGAAGAGGTCCCAGTCCGACAGCCCAGACAGCCGCCCGTAAAGGTCCATGATCTCCTCGGCGCACGACCAAGCCCACTCATCAGTCTCTTGGTCTTCGTCCGTCCATCCATCGGAGGTTTCTGCTGATTGCTCGCTCATCATCGCGCAAAACGCTGCCAAGTTGCCCTTCCATGCGGAGTCCCAGCCCTCCCGTTCGATCTCCGACTCGAGCAATTCCGTGAGCAGGGCGGCCGCCAAGGTGATCGACTGGCGCAAGTTTCTAGCCCTCCACACCGCACCGCAGACGCTTTCCATCCACTCCTCCGAGTAAGCGGCTACTTCGGTCATACGAAGATTTGGCGGCAGGCGATCACCGTTGGTCAAGGGAGATCGGCAGCAAGGTGAAGCTGGCAATGGCAACGCAATCTCCAGAGACCATCAGGTCTCTGGCGCAGGATTTCGCTCTAAGCCGGAACCATGCAGTGGGATCAGGCCCTTCGACGAGAAAAAGAGGCAGAACCCTCTGACCAAGGCAGTCTTGGGAAAGCGGAGATCGGAGCACCATTTGGTTGAGCCAGCCCAACTGCAATTCAGTAGAAAACTGACATGCAATCTCCTGATAAAAAGCATGTTACGCCTTCGCGCCACGGCCGTTTTCACACCCAACTGCACGGTTCCGGCTAAGTGATGTCAAAGCGCAGTTCCAAGCACTGGCTGCGCAACCTGACAGCAGCTTGCGGCCGTTGTGCGTCTGCAAGCAACGAAACCTCAATGTCCCAGTCCGGAACCGTCCATTTTGAGTAACCATCGTGCTCGGACGATAGATCGGAGGAAAACTCTGACTTCTGTCCCAGTTCAACTCGCACTCGGTCATCACTTGGCGGCCTCATGATCGTCAGTCTCTTTCTTGGCCTGTTGATATGGAAGTCGAACCCGAATAGTTGGATCTTGTCAGGTGCGGGTGCGGCCAGAACGCCAATTGCAGGCTCAGCCGGCATTGTGGACATCGACTCCTCTGCGGCGGGTTCATCTTTGGGTTCATCCTGCGACGACGCAGTTGCTAGCCGTTCCAAGTCCTTCTGGAAACTGACACGATCAGGAAGCTCAGCCATAGCCTCCGGGCTCTCAAGTTTCCATTTCTCCGATTCCTTCTTAATGCCAACCCGTTCTGAAGCGGCCGTCCCTTTGTCCATTCTGAGCGTGCGCTTCCACTTCGCCTTGAGAGACCGTCCGCGAATCCACTGCCGTAGGTCCTCATGAGATGCCTCTATGGGGCACCGCGAAAGAATCCCATCATAGAATTCGATAGCAGCATTGAACTGGCCTGTTCGCTCGACAGCGGCTCCCCACAGATGAACTTCTGCTTTTGAAGAGGCGTCGACTTTAGCCCATTCTGGCTTCAGCATGCCCACCAGTTTCGGACCCATTCTATCATCAGCGACTGCATCTCCACCTGCCAAAGCTTTCGCCAGATGTGGCGCGAAAGCATCCCCTAACACAGTTTCCCACGTTTGCGATCCGTCGGAGCCATTCACATTGCATTTTGTGATCTGGATGATGTCTCCTAGCCTCTCGGAGCGCCCCAACATTAGCAGTGTGCAGAGCATCGCACGGCGTGTTGCTTGAATATCTCCGCGCTTGAAAAAATTCTCGGCGCACTTGCGCGTTAAATCATCGCGATTTGTGCGCACGGCCAAAGGCATAGCGTCAGATTCCCTATTTGCTCGAATGAGGCTGTTTGCGATTAAAGCTACATCCGAGGATGTTTGGACAACATCTGGCTTGGACTCCCACTCTTGTATGATGCGTGCGTGCTTTCCAAGACGATCCAGAGCTCCAATGTTTTTTGGGAATGGTAAGCACTCAGCCAGAGTCTCGAGGAACTCCTCGGGTTGCCCGTCCAGATTAGCTTCATCCAATCCTGCCTCGTTGAAGACTTTCCTCGCCTCTTGAAATTGTCCCGCTCTCGCTAAGATAACGCCACGATCAAGAGGCGCCACAGCGCACAGGCTAAACTCCATGAGGTTCCCGACCCGGTGCAGGAATTCAAGCCATTGGCCTGCAGGTGCCGATTCCCGTTTGAAGGCGACGACCCGCGAGATAGCGCTGAGAACTGCGTCGCTCCAAGCCTTTCGCTGTTTCGGCGGCCATTGTGCTCGTTCCTTTCTCGCGTTCCTGACCACATCGTCCAGCAGATCGATCCACAACCCGATATCTGTCGCCTTTTTGTCGAGAGCCTCCGCCATACGCCATTCCAACTTTCCCTGCACCTCAGGCTCTGTTGCCCCGACACTGCCCAATTCCCGCCGGCCGTTAACGCCATCCATCCAATAGGCGCGAACGCCTTCATCCCACCGTTTCTGTTTGAAGAATGCCCTTGCCGCCTCAGTGAACTTCTCCTCAAACAAGAGCGCCCTCGTCTGGCAATGCTCCGCAGCGATGTGGTTTTCAGCGTTGCGGTAATGCACCGCAGCTTGACGCATGATGAATGCGTTTTCGGCGGCGACGCCTTGCTTCTCGAGGTCTGCTGCCATTCTGGCCGCATCGTATTGTCCCGTGCGAAGAATATCTACTTGGCCTTCGACCATCTGCTGCACGTGCTCCTTCCACTTTTCAATTCCACCTGGGACCCATGACAGCAGCTCATCCAAAGACTGAGACCAGGCAAAGGGCCAAAACTTTTTTAAGCCGTCGCTTGTATCGACAACAAAGAGGGCGTGCTTCGCGCGACTTGCTGCGACGTAGAGTTGATTGAAAAAATACTCCGCCGGGAGTCGGCTTGCGGCATCTTCCTGAAGTTCCGACGCTGTGAGGCGGTTGAGCCGCAATGCCTCTTCGACTGACCCGAAACCATATAGCACAACCCGATCAAACTCAAGGCCCTTTGAACGAATGGCACTCCAGACATTCTCTGGAGTATCCCCTTTGATTGATATCTGGGATTTCAGAAAGGGATCATCTTGAACATACTGCACCTCACATCCTTCTGGGCAAGGAGTAATGACCACAAGGTCCTTCTGATTGGCAAACTCTACCCAAAACGCATTGTCATCGGCCCTAAACCAATAGACCGGCAGTGGGGCATCCTCGTCGGACCAGATCTCTTGTGGCTTAACGGTCTTCATCTGGAACAGGTGCGCGCGTTTCGCCTGAATAAGATTGCAGAGACCGACAATGCTCTTGCTTGACCGGTAGTTGTGGCTGAGTTCTTTGTAATTGAGCGACGTGTCCTGATCTCCCCACGGATTCAAAGCGAGAACAAAGTTTTTGAAGTAGGATGCTTTGGTTGACTCCCAGCGGAAGCCTGTAGGATTGAGCGTTTGGAAAGGGTCGCCAGCAAACACAAATGGAACTCTGCTCACCTCATCGCTGCGGAGTTTTCTCTTGGAGAAGATGGAGAGGCGCAGAATGGCTTGAAGCTCCACCGAGGTGAAATCCTGTGACTCATCACAAAAAATTGCGTGAAACACAGGAAGAGCTAGGTCGTTTTCGAGTAGATAGCGGGCAAGATCTTGATCGTCCCAGAGGTGCTCGCCCTCACACTTACGCCGATACCATTTGTCCCAGACTTTGTCGTAAATCAGCCGATAGTCAGCAGAGGACACGGTTCTTTGCTTCCTCTCGAGAAGTTCATATTCTTCGGGGTCCAGAAGGTCATCAGCCGAGGCTCCTTTAATGTGTGTGCGGATGACATGCCAAGATAAGGCTGAGCCGTATTGCTTGATGGCGGAGGGGTCTTTGCCGAATTTCTCCGTCCAGAGGCGCTGGTATCTCGGGAAAGAAACATAGTTCCGTTCGTCGAAGCGATGGCGGTCTTGCTCGGGAACGAGGCTCAAGAGATAGCCGCGAAGCTCGCGGAAAGCGCTGTCGATGTCACTCCTGCGGCGCGCGATCAGGTCTTTGCGCTCGGACTTATCCCAGTATTGCGCACCGTTCCGAAGGATGGTCTCCACAGCCGTGCGCGCTTTGGAGAGTAAATCCTTGCTGCAGGTGAAATACACGGCTCCTTGAGCCGGCCAAGGTGCGTTGTCCGAGATTTTGGCTTTGTTCGGAAGCTGCTCCTTATCGAGTAGCTCAATATATGTCATCAGATAGTCGGCAAACAAGTATTGGAGCACGGTGGACTTGCCGCTACCCGCGCGTCCGTTGATGAACAAGGGGAAGGCTGTTGAGTTTCCGGGGCGGGTCGAGTCGATGACCTCCTCTTCTTCCGGAGAAAGCGCGAGATTTCCCTCGGAATCCCGCTGAATCGCGAGCCATTGACTCTGGTCGGCTGTGACGATGTCGAGGTATGCACGGCGGCAGGATTGAAGGATTTCCGCGCGCGACTCCTCTGATTGCGACTCACGCGGGATCGATCTTTCCGCGGCAGGGACCACATCCTCTAGCACCAGCAGCTTCTGGTTGGGATAAGCGCTCCAGCGGATTGCCCAACTGTTTCCGGCTGGTTGGATTCCTTGCGTCTGTGAGCCGGTCCTCGCGTTTTTTACAACTTCATTGAGTGCATCAAAGAGTGGGCCAAGATGGGGCACCACATCTTGTTGTTGGACCCTGTGCACCCACCCTTTCTGTTCTGCAACGGTCCAATCATCCTCCCCGGTGGCTGCATTGGTGACAGCATGCAGAAAGCGGCTCTCGATCTCCGACGGGGGTGGTGGCTCCGGGATGGATTTGTCGAGTCTTCCAAGCAACCACTCCTCAAGCTCGGAGTTTGTGTAGAGACCCTTGAGGTGTTTGTCGCCCCAGCCGATGGGATCAATGCCAAAGCCTTTGTCGTAATCCTTGCTGCCTCGTATCAGAACGGCCAGAAAACACACGACCGTGTGTTCTTCAGCTCCTGGCACCCTAATGTGTCTTGCGATCAGCCGCCCTTGGTCTCCGCCAAACTTGCGTTTAACCAGATAAGGTGGTGGAAAGTTGGCGAAAAGCTCCAATGACTGGGCTTTCTCGACGCGGGCCGTGAAGCGCTCCAACTCATGCTGCAGCCCGTAGGTGATTGCGTTCTCGCGGCAGTTTTCGGTGATGTAAACGTAGATCGCCATGCTTTGGTTGAGGATACGGGTGGGTAATAACTCAATCAGGAAGACTTGAGGAGGGCTTTCTGAGCTTGGACGGGAAGCCGACGGCATTCGTCACGCACGGTCAAACTGGACGAGAGACAGCTTGAAGGGCTGGAACAGGCTCCCAGTTTCCCCTTGTTTATCAGCCGTGTGAGCCGCGTTTCCGCAGCCGCGAGGGTGGAGATAGCCCCGCCCGTCAGGCGGCCCGATTGAGCCACCGCGCCAACACGCGTGCGGCAATAAGCGCGTCGTTCTCACCGTCGATGATCTTCCTCGGGCGCTTTGCTGAACGTCCGCTGGGCGCAAAACCCGAAGCCCGCACGCGCCGCACCATCTCGGGCGTGAGGTCAAACCCGCACCGGATCACGACATGTCCCGCGGCGGCATCATCGAGCACGAGGCAGTCCCCGATCTTCTCCTCGCTCGTCGGCGTGGCGGCCAGGGCTTCCGCGTGGGCCAGCACGGCTCGGGTCCGGGCGATCCGGGCCTCCAGCTTCACACTGCTGCCGAACTGCCGGGCGTTTTCGAGGATCGAGAGCCGCTGCCGCAGCATCGTCACCGCCTCGGGATGCGTGGCGCGGATGTTCCGCAGCGGCTTCTCCAGCATCTCCCGCACGTAGTCGGGCAGGCGCTGGTAGGTCGGCCGCAGCGGGTCCGAGGGGGCGGCGGGCGCTTCGTTCAAGACCGTGATCCCGTTGAGCGCGAGCACCACATCCGTCTCCTCGTCGGTCAGGTGGGGATCGTTCACGACACGGCCTCCATCTTGGCGATCAACTCGGGCACGTTCTTCGGGATCTTCTTGCCCCGCTCCCAATCACTCCACTTCGCCTGATCGCCCGGCACGCCTAGAGCCGCCAACGCCTGCACTTGCGTCAGCCCGCGCCCCCGCCGCCACGCCCGCAACTGCCGCCCGAACGACTTGTCCGGCTTCGGCTTGCGCGGAGGCTTCGGCGGTTTGGCTTCGAGCATCCTCATCAGGGCCATCGGTTGCCGCGGCAGCATCCGCGCCGTTTCCCACACCCAGATCGTGCGGCCCGTGGTGAAGAACCCCATCTTGGTCAGCGCGTCGGCCGCCCGGTCGCGGGTCATCCGGTGCCGCTTCCTCCACCTCCGCAGCGCGGCTGCCAGAACCGCCGGCTCCACGGGCCGCTCCCGGCGCTTCACTTCCGCCAGCGCCTCCGCGTCCACCGGCTGACCCATGCGGTGCAGGATCTCGTCGGAGAACAGCGGCTTGGGCTCGTGCCCCATCGCTTCCACCGAGCGGATTGTCTCGCGGGGCAACCCGAGCAGTTCCGCCGCGTTGATCTGCGACAGCCCGTGCCGCCCGCGCCACATCCGGCACTCGGCGGCCAACTCGGCGGCGCTCACCGCACGAACCGGCTCCATCGTCCCGTACTCGATCCGCCGCAGCACCGCCGCCCGGGTCAACGCGCAGGGCATCCGGCCCCCGAGCCACCCGGTCAGCGTGCCATACGACGCGCCCAGCTCGGCCGCCGCGATGCTTTGGTTCGGATACTTGGCGCACCATGCGGCCAGCCGCGTCGAGAAGTCCACCGCGTTCATGCCGCCTCCTTCCAGCCCATGCGCCCGAGCCCCTCGATGCAGGTCCGCGCCGTTTCCAAGGCGACGTTCTCCTCGCGGCGGAACGTGCGGAAACGCCAGAACGTGGCCCCGTCGCCGCAACCCGTGAACCCGCAGATCTTCACCCACCGCCGGATCTGCAAGGGCAGGGGGCGAGGGAACTGCAGGACCACCTTGCCCCGCTCGGGATCATCGACGATCACCACGCTCCCGTGGCGCTCGACGCCGCCCGGACTGCCATAGCGTAATTGCTCCTCCTTGATCCGCTGCTCGGTCCCGCGGGCCTTGGCGCACAGGCGGGCTAGCGTCTCGAAGTCGCCGTGGTCGGCCGCCTCCCGCACCGCATCGCGCAGCACGGTGAGCCGCATCTCCAGCATCGGCAACGACACGTCCGGGTCTCGCGGCACCGGCGCGAATCTCTGCTGGCGGCATTTCTCGTGCAGCGGCACGGCGGCGTTCCACCTGTCCCGCGTGGCAGTGGGCTCGGTATCGCCGTCGTCGGGATACTCGAAGTCCACCGTGGCCACGGGGGCGTCGTTCTCGTAGGCGATCATGACAACCGCCTTCCTTGCTGCTGTTGTGCGGTGATCGCCGCACGCGCTCCGGACTCACCGGACTTGGCTGTTGGAGTGATGCTTTTCGCCTTCACCCTCATTTTGTGCCAGCCGGCCCCCGCGGCGTGGAATCACTGACCCATCACCATATTTTTCACCATTTTGCGGACGGCCTCACCGTTGGCATGGTTTTTGACGCCGCTTGCCCCGGGCGTTTATCAGGCGTGGGAACTCACGAGGCCGCGCTTCTCCATAAGAGCCGGCGGGCGCGGATGGTAGGGGGAGAGGGGGAGAAGAAACTCAGCCAACGACGATCTCCACCCGGCAGTGGTCGCTCGGCCCCCAGGCATCCACCTCGTTCAGGGCGCGGACTTGAACCTGCGGGGCGAGTCCATGCGAGGCGAACACGAAATCGAGTTGCCGCGTGGCACCTGCCGGCCCCTGCTTCGGCGTGTGACGGGTCGGGACATTCTTGCTCGTCGGCGGCAGTTCATCAGGCCATGGGGATGCCTGCCGCCCGCCGGGAAACTGAGGCCCAACGAAAGCCAAGCCGATCGCCTCGAACCGGTCGAAGATCGTGTGGTAGCGCCGCGCCCAATACTCCTTACCTTCGTCGCCGTAGCCATGAAGACAGTTGAGGTCGCCCGCGGCGATGATGCGATGATTCTGCTCGCTGCCGATGAGGCTGGAGATGTCGGAAATCAACCTGTGCGCGGCGGCGTCAGCGATAATCCATCTGCCTCCCGCGCTGGGGTGGGGGCGCTGCCATCCAGCATACATTGAAACCAAGGTGACTCGTCCTCCAAGCGACGGGTGCTCAACATGCGCCACGGAGATCGTGCCGGCGAGGCTCACGCCAAGATCGCCTTCCCCTGCCTCCGCCAGCGGTTTGGTTGGCACACGTTCAAGCTTCACCTCCGGCGACAACCCGACGATGGCAGTGCGCCAGTTTCGCTTGCCCGCCGCGGTCCTCCACGGCTGCTCATCATCGAGGTCGAAGTGCGGCGGAAGCGGACAAGTCGGGGCGGAGGCCTCCTGAAGCAGTGCCACATCGGCGTCCATTTCCGCAACGAACCGCCAGCACTTGGAGCGTTGAGCCATGTTCCACGAGATGATCTTCATGCCGCTCGCAGCATGGATCAGCCGCGCTGGAAATCCAGCAGCAGACTGCCGCCCTACCACTGCGGCACGGTGAACCGGATCGTCTGCGGACACGGCCTCACCACCGCGCTCACCGCCGACACCAGCCAATCGGCGGACATCTCGGTCACGGGCCTCACCGCGAACTCCATCCAGTCGATCCCCGTCTGCTCCGGGACATCGCTCGCCACGAACGCCCGCAGCCACTCGCCGTCCCTCCCGATGCCCGCCGCGATGTTGACGCCGCCGACCCGGGCCAGGTCTTTCCCCATCTCCACCGCGATCCCCATCTCCTGCGCCGCGGCCCGGCACGCCTCGCCATCCATGCTCCAGCGGAACTCCACGCCCTCGGGCACGGCGATGTGCGCCAGGTTCACTTGCGGCCTCCGATCTTCGCCCGCCGCCGCCCGCGCTCCACGTGCGAGGACAGCCGCCGGTTCGCCGCCAGATACGCCTCAACCTCCCCGAGCCGGTAGCGCACACTCGCCCCGAGCTGGACGTAGGGCAGGCCCGCCTTCCGCAGGTTGGCGAGGTGCCGGATCGAAACATGGAGGCGGTCGGCAAGCTGCTGCTCGGTCAGCCACTCGGCCGGCTGTTCGGGGGAATTCATCCCCGTGCCGCCGTGTCAACTCGCGTGCGGGTTGTTGCGGAACAACGGCTTCCGATTTGTCTCGCCCGCCGAGGGGCAAGTGCGTGAGAAAAAGTCGTTATGGCTCGCACACCAAGTCCGAAGGTTCACAACAGCCCCGCGATTACCATCACTCGCACGGCGTATGCGGCGTCCGAGCTTGTTTACATCGCCTACGCGAACAAGCCACTGCGCTACCAGCATGGGAAATCGAAGATCGCATACATTGGCACGACGAAGAAAGGCGCAGGCCGCGTTGCCAACTCCGCTGTGTGGAAAGCCGAAGAGCTGTTCGCCCGCAAGGGTGTTCATACTCTTGAGTTCTACATCATAGCCGCGCCGCGTAAGGGCAAGGTGGCAACCTATCGCAAGCTGGAGAGAGCGCTCCTTCTCCGGTTCCGTGAGAGATTTGGCTCCATCCCCCACGCGAACAAGCAAGGTAAGAACCTCCGTTGGAGGGACGAATACGAGTTCGTGACTCCACGAAGGATCGACAAAATCATTGACGATTTCTCCGCGTAGCCGAGCCCGTCACCCGAACAACGCCTTCCGGATCTCTAGCGGGTTCAGCCCGATGTCGCCCTTGATCGCGGGCCTGACAACCTCCTCGCTCATCGAAATCACGTTGCCCGGCTGCGGCTCTTTCTTCGCCGGTTGGTGGCCCTTGGGGTAGATCGAGAACCATTCCTCCGCGGCCTCCCGGCTCACCAAGGCGCGGTAGTGGCGGAAAAGGATGTGCTGCGAGTGGCCGCTCTCCATTGCCGTCTTGGCACTGTCGTTGGTCACCGAAAGCCGGTAGCTGCAGAAGGAGTGGCGCAGTGCGTTCCTTCTCCACTCGATTCCGGCTTTGGCGGCCACCTTGAGGATCGCCGCCTCGGGATACCCATGCACCACAACCGGCCCTGAATCTTGGGCGAACGGCGCGAGCCACGCCCGCAGGTTGTCCAGCAGTGGCACCAACCGCCTCGCCCGCGTCTTGGACTTGCGGCGCTTCACTTCGATCAAGTTTCGATCCCACAGGATTTCACTCCAGTCCAGCCGCTTGATTTCCGCGCTGCGCATCCCGGCGAACGCCCCGATTGCCATCATCGGCAGAATCCCGCCATCGCCCGCCGCCTCAAGCAACCGCCGCATTTCATCCGACGTGAAGATTTCCGTCTCCATAGGATCGACCTTGTAGAGCATGGCCTCCTCGAACTCGCGGTTCTCCATGCCGAGATAACCGCGCTTCTTGGCCCACCGCGAGAATGCGATCAGCCTTTGGCGGTAATGGTTCCTCGTGGTCAGCGTCCACTCATCAACCTTGAGCCAGGTATCGACCTGCTCGGTGCGAATGTCGGGCAGCATGATGTCCTTGGTCGCCTCCCCGAATCGCGTGACTGCCAGTCGGAGGTTGCGCCGGTAGCCCGGGATGGTCTGCAGGGCATCGCAGTCCCGGGCGTATTCCTCGACCAAGTCCAAGACCGTCTTGCGCGTGATCCCCTTGTTGTTTCGTGCCCAATACCGCGCCGCCTCGACAATGGACACCCCCGCGCCAAGTTCTCGTTGCGCTTGCGTGACCAACTCCGCCGCCACGTGCAGCGGGATCTTCGCCTCGTCCAGCACGCGCCTCGCCGCCCCGTAGCTCTGGATCTCGGCCAGCGACATCCCCATGCCCTCGGCCTCGTCCCGTGTGTGCGTGTTGAGCAGGAGGTTCGCCTCGCGCTTGGCCTCCTGCAGGTCGGCAAAGCTGCGCCGCTCCCGCCGTCCCCCGAAATTGTGGGAGATCTGGTAGAGCACGCGCCCGCGGTTCTTGGTCGTGTAGATCCGAACCTCCCGCCGCCCGTCGCTCATGATGATTGGTCGTCTGGTCTTCTTCATGGTTGTGCTCCCGTGTCAATTGTCATGCGTTTCGTCATGCACTCCCTCCGGGCCAACGTAAGTCGTTGATGCCCAATGGAAGTGAAGTTCCTCTGGGACTACCTCGGGTGGACGGGCAGCAAGCGCGATTGTGCGCTCGGGCTCTTCGGCCGCCTGCACTCGGACTTCCGCCACTACCGGCACGAAGCCCTGCGGCTCTGCCGCCAATTTGATGAGCGCTACCCCGATGCCGCTCTTTAGGCCTTTGAGCTACGCAAGTCGCGTAGCCACAACGAAACCAAGAACAGAAAGGAACCAGAAAGTATGTGTGTGATCCTCGTATGTCCCCCGCAGGTGCGGCCGGACTTGGATGTGCTGAAAGCGTGCCATGCGGCCAACCCGCACGGTGCGGGAATCGGCTGGCGCCAGGACGGTGCCGTGCATTGGAAGAAGAACCTCGGGCCGGAGCAGTTGGCCGGGCTGATCGGGAAGCTGGAGGGCGAAATCGTGCTCCACTTCCGGTGGGCGAGCGTGGGCGGGGTGGACCCGCGGCTGTGCCACCCGTTCCCCGTGGACCGCGGGGCCTCGACCAAGCTGGAAGGCAAGGCGGGGCGGCTGCTGTTCCACAACGGCACGTGGGGCGGTCACAAGAGCGCGCTCGAATTCATCGAGAAGAGGCAGGACCGGACGATCAGCCGCCCGATCAGCGACACGCGGGTGATCGCCCTGCTGGTGGACATGCTGCGGGATGACTCGACGCTCGAACACATCGACGGGCGGTTCGTCCTCTACACGCCCAAGCGGACCAAGCTCTACGGGCAGTGGCGCAAATGGCGTGGGATGCAGACCTCGAACCTCGGCTTCGTCTATGAGTTGGAGCGGGCGGAGAGGCGGGCGCGGTGGGCCGATGCCGATGATGGCGAACAGTTGGCTCTGTGGAGCGAGGGCGGAGAGGAGGTGGCGTCATGACGTTCAAAGTCGTGGCCAGTCAGGGTGGGCGCATCGTGTTCGACCAGCGCGTGGAGGCCGAAAGCCCGCGGGAGGCGCGGGATGCGATGAAGCAGGCCCTCGGGTTGGAGAGTCTGACGGGGTTGGTCTATGCCATCACGGAAATCCCGACCGCCCTGATCGAGGAGATCGTGGCGGCGAAGATGGCGCAGGTTGCCGTGAGCGGAGGCCGGATGGATGCGGCCAAGCTCGTGCGCGAGGCGGCGGAAGCGGCCGTGCGAACCGAGATGGCGGCCATCAAGAACCGGCTGGCCGTGTTGGAGGGGCGCAAGGGCGGCGGGGTAGGGGAGATCGATTTGGCCGCTCCAAAGCGCTTCGACGCGGCATCCTCCACCCCAGAGTCCAAGCGGCGTGAGCCCACACGGCCCATTCCCGCGCAACTGCGGGCGATCCTCGGACCGGACTGGAAGGCCATCCGCAGCCACTACAGGAAGACACGCAGCATCAAGCAGACGGCGGCGCATTTCGATGTGCCGGTCAACACGCTCAAGGCCCGCATCCGCCGGGAGGGGTGGGGGAAATGACCACGCTGCATCCACCGGAAGTGGTGCCTGCGCCCGCGGGCGGCTGGACGGCCGTGCGCGTCGGGTTCGATGAGCGCGGGGCCTTCGAGTGCTGGGTGGGCGAGAACTTCGCAACCCGCATCGAAGCCATGGTGGCCGCGGACCTCTGGGAGCGGCGCGAACCCTCGACCACGGAGGCCGAGTCGTGAGCACGCGCTTCATCCACATCAGCCGCTACCGCCAGACGCGCTACTGGGCCGTGTGGCGGGGGGCGGAACTGATCGCGGTCACGGTCTATCGCAAGGGCGCACGGGCCGTGGCCGCCGAACTCCAACGAATCGAAGACTATGAAAACCAAGCACACAGTCACACCCGCCTCGTTCCGGCCGCGTAAGCCGCAAGACCTGATCGGCCATGCGGGCCGAGTTGCGGCCGCGTTGGTGGCCAAGGCGGAGCGGGTGAAGTTGTCAGGCGGTGGGCCGATGAAGCTCCTGCTCTACGGGCCGCCGGGCGTGGGCAAGACGAGCGTGGCCGAGATGACCGCGCTGGCCTTGTGCGGCGGGCAGGCGTTGGCCATCGAGGACTTCAACGGGCGGGAGATCACGCTGGAGACAGTCCGGCGCTGGATGGACGGGCTGGCCTACGGGAGCCTGTTCGGCGGGGGCGAGGCGCGGATCGTCAATGAACTCGACCGGGCCTCCAAGGAGAGCCAGGACCTGCTGCTCACGTATCTGGACAAGCTGCGTCCGGGGCGGGCGTTCCTCGGCACGAGCAACCTGCAACTCGACCTGCTGACCGAGCGGTTGCAGACGCGATTTCAGGTTTGGAAGATTGCCGCCCCTGACACGGGCGAGATCGCGGCATGGCTGGTTCGGCGGTGGAAAGCGCCCAAAGCGCTCGCGCATGAGATCGCCCTGGGCTGTGGCGGGTGCGTGCGGGCCGCGCTGGCCGATCTGGAAAGTGCCATGGACATGGAGGCGGTGGCATGAGGCGGGGCGACTGCTACGAAGCCGCGGCGAAGCTCCTGTATGCCCACCGCAGTTGGCCGGGAGTGTGGCTCGTGCATGGCAAGGTGACGGGGCAGGGGCCGATTGCCGGCGTGCGCTACGGGCACGCGTGGGTGGAGATCGGCGATGTGGTGATCGATCCGAGCAACGGGCGGTTCGTGGTGGCGAGGAAGTCGGTTTACTACGCCGCCGGAGAAGTCACCGAGCCGGTCGAGCGCTACACGTTTGTCGAGGCGGCGCGGCAGATGCTCGAAACCGGCCACTACGGGCCGTGGTCTGCAAGAGGCTGATTGTTAGAGCAGGCCCTCGACCAATCTTCTTGCAGCTACGATCTTGTCGAATGCCTCTCTGACGACCGCTCGCGCATCGTGAGAGTATCCAAAGAGCGTAAGCACCTGATCAATGATGCTGCGCTTCCGCTGCGTGTTCTCGTTTGTAAATGCGTAGTAAGGTGAAGCGGGAATCTGCTGCGGGTGAGTATTGCGCCCGGATTTTTCGATCTGTTCCTTGCTGGTCGAGAAATAGACACGCTTAGTGCCCGTGTTGCAGGCGTCGATGCGATCAAAGTCGTTTGGATGGTCTCGGTAGACCAACGCCAGAACGAGCAAGAACACATCGTTGTCGGTGTGGCTTGGGTGAAGTTTCTTGATAACTTCTTGGAATCTTTGCGCGTCCTCGGTCATAGACATGTTTCATAGCCGAACCGCCAGGCTGCGACAATCGGCGTGTCGTCAAGTTCGATACCCTCACCATCCCGCGCACGGCGGCAACGTCCTCCACGCCTGATAAACGCGGCCTTCTCACTCCTTCCTCCCCTCACGGAAACGGCCGCCCGAGACGCCCGAAAAATGGTGAAAAATACTGATGGACTCAGCGCGGCTGTCCGCGAGAGGACAAGGGCATGATGAAAACCAACACCACCACGATCGACGAAACCACGAGCGCGGGCTGCTTCCTTGCTGCCCTGAGCAGCTTTGCCGCCCTGCCCGCTGCCGACCAACAGCAACTCCTGAGCGATGTGCTTGCTGGCCGCAAGAGCAACGCTGCATTGCAGTCCGTGCGCGAACAACTCGCGGAGGGAGTCTGCGACGCTGAGGACGAGGAAATCGCCGACACCCTGCGCATGGGCGTCGAGGGGGACGAATGATGAACAAGCCCACCTACCAAGTCGGCGACTCTGTCCGCATCCGCCCTGAGTGGGACGGCGGGGGCGAGCCGGTCCATGTGATCGTCGAGTGGAACGGCGACCGGGGCGTGATTTCGCCCCTTGAGTGGCCGCACGGCACGATCCGCCCGCAGGAGGCCGTGAGTGCCGAGATGATTGAACCCGCTTTTCTGCGTCCCACACTACGCAAGTCGCGTAGTCACGGGGCGCGGCCAACCGAAACCGAACAAGGAGACCAAGACCATGCCTGACATGAACGAAATCCCGATGGGTGACGAGCAGTTGCCCGCGGAAGACCACCGCAACCCGCGCCGCAGGCGCCGGGACTATGAGCCGCCCGAAGTTGGCGTGATGCTGGTGCCCGAGCCGCGCCACGAACTGAGCCGCCTCGTGCTGCACGAGGAAGCCCGCTCGGAGATCGCCACCGCTCTGCGCAGCCTGGCGATGGCTGAGCAGATGGAGGAGGTGTGGAAGCTGAGCCAGATCCGCCCGATGGCGGGGCGATGCATCCTGAACTTCTACGGCCCGCCGGGGACGGGGAAGACACGGGCCGCCCTGGGGCTCGCGCTGGAGTTGAGCAAGCCGCTGTATCAGGTGGACTACAGCGCCATCGTGAGCAAATACCTCGGCGACACCGCGAAGCACATCGTGATGGCGTTCAAGCAGGCCCGCGAGGCCGATGCCGTGCTGTTCTTCGACGAGGCCGATTCGCTGGTGAGCCGCCGGGTGGCCTCTGGCGAGTCGTGCTCCACGTCGATCAACCAGAACCGGAACACGCTCATGCAGGAGTTGGACCGGTTCGGCGGAGTGGTGGTCATGACGACGAACCTGTTCGGCAACTACGACGAGGCCATGCTCCGGCGCATCGCCCGCCATATTGAGTTCCGGCTGCCAGACACGGCCATGCGGGAGGCGCTCCTGCGGCTGCATCTGCCGAATCCCGAGCGTGTGCCGGAGAATATGCGCGGAATCGCCTCGGCGGCCCACGGGTTGTCGGGCGGCGACCTGCTCAACGTGTGCCTGAATGCGATGGAGGCGGGGTCGGTTGATCCCGATCCGGCGAACTGGCGGGTGACCGAGGAGATGCTCCTTGGGCAGATCCGCCGGGTGCAGGCCAGCAAACGCGCCCACGCGGGCCGCGACAACGCAACCCTCAGCCTGAACTGACCCCATGAGCGGAATCTTCGGATGGAGTTACCCGCCGGGGTGCAGCGGCACGCCGTGGGATGAGGACCGCCCGTGCGACGTGTGCGGGAAGGATGTGGACCGGTGCATCTGCCCCGAGTGCCCCGTGTGCGGGTGCCAGGGCGATCCGCAGTGCTACGACACCGAGAACGGCCACGGGCTGGTCAAGTCGCCCGAGCAGGTGGAGAGCCTGCGGGTGGAGATGGACAAGTGGGAGGCCTTGGCGAATGCCGAAGCCGACTACTGGACGGCGCGAGACAGGGAGGAGGCGCGGCCATGAACGAGCGCGATGCCTACATGCTGGCCCGGGCGCTGGCGGAAGTGCCGCGGCGGAGGCGGTTTGATTACGCCACGGTGAGCGCCGAGGCTCTGAGGGCCGTGACCGCCCGCCCCATGCCGCCCGATTCCTACGTGAGCCAAGACCGCGACACGGAGGCCGTGCGCGACTTGCTCGCCAAGGGCTACCGGTGGGTGAGGACCGAGGGCGAGTTGGCAATCTTCGAGAAGGAGGTGGCGCGATGACCCCGCGGCAGAAAGCCCTCGTGGATTACCACCGCGACCTGGCCGCGTTCGCCGTGACCAAGGCGGACACGGTGTTTGTGATCCTCGACCTCGAAGACCGCGAGGGCTACGCGATGGCCAAGGAGCTGAGCCCGCAGACCGCCGAGAAACGCAACATCATCGCCGAGCAGGGATCGATCCCCGCGTTCACGCTGACACTGCCCCGCGCTCAGGCGAACAAGCTCCTCGACCACGGTTGGCCGGGCGCCAAGCACATCCCCGCGGCGGGGCCGGAACTCGTGCCGATCATGCTCGTGTCGGACGGGCGGTGCATGTGCTTGTTCGTGCGGCGGTCATGACCGCGTTCAGCAGAACCTCGAGATCGACAAGGTGGTGCCGGTGAGCGCGAGCGTGAAGACCAAGCTCCGGAGGGGTGGGAGTTACGAGGATTGAGGGGGCGGTGGTGCAGCGGGCCAATCTGCGATGGTTGATCCGTTTGGCGTAATTATCTCGCCCAGTCGCTTGGCGTGTTAATGTTGAGCAGGAGCAGGGTTTCTGACTCCGAGAGGTGGCGGACTTTCAGCCTCTCTTCATCCACGAGACGCGCTACCAGGTTTTGCATCTTCCAGTCACCTGCCTTGGCCTGCTCCTCAGCGCAGGGCAGCGCCTCGGTGGGATACAAAGCGCAAAGTGGCTCAAAACCCCACTGGGTGCGGCAGACGATGCCGCATCCATTGACACGCTCCGTGACTAACTCTTGAAGAAGCGCTGCGTCCAGTCGCGGGAGATCGACGGCCAGTGCAAGCAGTCCTCGTGCGCCTCCGCCGTCAGCCCAACGCAGTCCTGCGATCAGGCCGGCGAGCGGTCCATGGGCGCCTTCAGCGTCGGGGACAAGGTGGATTTCGCTGGTTAGCCATTGAGGCCGGACGGGGGCCGCCACGGCGACTTGGGAACATGCGGTGGAGAGCAACTCGAGTTGTCTTCGCCAGAGCGGAAGGCCATCCACCTCGATCAGTGCCTTGTCTTGGCCCATGCGCTGGGAGCGGCCACCTGCCACGAGCAATCCCCAGAGAGGAGTTTGGGTGTTCATGGAGGTTGGGATTAGACGCCGCTGACGAGCCATCCGTTGGTCAGGATTTTGGCCCTCAGGCCGCCACGGCCGCCCATCCATGCCTCCGCCTCGGGATGGATGGCTCCGTTCATCCAGTAGCATGGACGGCATTCCTCGGTGCCGAGAAACCGGATTCCCTGCAGATCGAACTCGCGTCCGATGAGGCTCTGCAAATCGACCCCCTCGATCAGGACATTGCGTCGGGTGGCGCAAGGCTTGCGTTCGCTCGGCGGCACGGCCAATTGATCCCACATGGCGGTCAGGTCTTCGTATCGAAAGAAAGTCACTTGGCCTTTGTAGTCGGGCTTGTAGGCGAAGAAGCGGTCGCCACGCAAACCGAGATTCATGACACATTCGACACGCGGCACCTCGATCATGGGATGACTGCCCGGTGGTTGGCCGTGGTGGCCGAAGAAGTTATGACCTGGCGAGATGTAGAGGTGACGAATCACGGCTGGGTGTAGGTGTGAACGCTGCTGGCGGCCGAGGGAAGGTAGTTCACTCCAAACCAGCACACGCCGAGGACGATTGCGGCGGAGAGCAGGAAAAGGGCCGCGGTGCGCTGTGCAGTGGGGTGTTGCACTCGGATGTGGATGTAGGCGAGGTAGATCGCCCAAGTGAGGAAAGCCCATGTCTCCTTTGGGTCCCAGGTCCAGTAATGACCCCACGCCTCCTTCGCCCACAGTGCCCCGAACAGTAGTCCCATGGTGAGGAGGGCGAGCCCGATCCACACGGCACGGTCGCATGCGGGAAGCACATCATGCCGTCCAAGGAGAAATCGCACGCCTCCGAGCGCCGATGCACTGAGGAACGCATAGGCGAGGATGTAAACGACCACATGCGGGACGAACCAAGGACTCTGCAGGGCTGGCATGAGCACCTTGTCGAAGGCCTCGGGGCGCATGAGATTGATCGTGAGGAAAACGCCAGCCATACCTGCCCCATAGGCTAGGGGCCAGCCAATGGCCCAGCGCGCCGCGAGAAGCAGCGCCACGGCTGGCAGCAAGAGAGAATACCACAGACGGGTTTCTCCGAGAGTTCGCATCGGAGGGCGTTCGAGGTGCTGCCATAGTAGTGCCAGATAGATGGCCAGCACCAGGATGCCTCCGAGATAGATGAGCGTTCCGCCCCGCAAACGTCCTGCGGCTCGCAAGGAGAGTCCTGCAATCCAGCAAGCTCCGGCGGTCATAGCAAATCCGGGAAACCACAAAAGGCTGCTCATGATGCCGTCCCTTCTGCTTTGTTCTCCGCGCCGAGGATGCTCCAGTTTTCTCCAAAGGGAGATCGGAAGAGCATGGCGACCGCCCCGGCCAGCAGCAGGAAAATCCCTGCATACACACCAGGAAGCCATGGGTCGCGGACCGCCTCGACCACGCAGCGATCGGTTTGGCCGTCGGGCGACAACTCATAGTTGATGAGATAGAGCGTCCAGCCAGCGCGGCGCAGCGGATGGTTAACTGTGATGCGCTCGTCCTCGACGCTTCCATCCGGATGCAGGACGGTCACTTCTGCGGTGAAAGTTCGAGCGGGTCCGGGCGCGCCGTTCTCACCCGGGTAGTGGTCCACGTAGAACCGCTGAAGGAACAAACCGACCGGGAGGTAACCTTGGCGTCCTTGGTCGTCCACCAACCGTGCTTCCGCCGTGCCCTCGACCAGCATGAGGCGGGCGCGGATGACATCTCCGGCGCCGAACATTCCGCAGGCGAGGAGGATCCAGAGGCCGGCGTGATTGAGCGAGAACAGCCATCCCCGCCAGCCAAGGGCACGTCCGCGGCGGAGCGTTGCCAGCCCCAGATTTGTGAGCAGCAGCAGCATCGCCACGATGAACGGGGCGCTGCTAAAGACGTTGTCCAAGCCTGCTGCGCGGGCCCACGCCGGTGCATCGGCCGTCTGGGGCACGACTCCACCTACCGCGGCGAGCAGACCCACCGCGCCCATGCTGACCAGAGCGAGCGGAATGCCGCCAAGCCACGCGATCACGCGGTTTCGGGTGACGGAGAGCAATCCGATCCAACCGACCAGCAAGCCGAGGAGGGCGATGTTGACGGGCCATGCGGGAGGAGCAACAGCGTTGCCACATCGAGCCCACTGGAGGAGCCAACCGGCTCCGACGGCGCCAGCCACGGTGATTACTGCTTGAGCGTAGCCGAGTTGGCCGGACCAGAACCCCGTTCTTGCGCGCTGATCATTTGATGAGGTGAGGGTTGCTTCCATGGTCGTCAGTAGTTGGATTTGGTCCCGCCGGGTTCGGGAAGTTTGGCCTCACGAGCTTTGGCCTCGGCATCCCACTGGGGCACCACGTTTTCGAGGAATTCGAGCTTCTGAGCCTCGATGGCCGCCATATCGAGACCGACATAGGCTTGGGCGAGTTCCTTCGTCGAGAGATCCGGCATCGCCACCGGTTGGGGCACGTTGTGTGTTGAAAGCACAAGAGCTAGGTCTCGGCGTGCCATGCCGGCCTTCTGGATCGAGGTGCCGAGCACGCGCGCTGCCTCCAAGGGGGAGTGGAAGCCGGCTCCGTTTGCCGCGGCCACCCAGTCCCAGCGCCACTGCGCGTGGCGGATGAGTTTCAGGATGGGCTCCATTTCTTTCTGCGTGGCTCCCGCAGCCCATGCCTCCTTGGCTTCGATGTGGGCGTGGCACAGCTCGTCTTGGGCCAGATGCATGAGTTCCTTGACGCGGTCTTGCCGGGCGATCACATCGCGCAGCAAGTCCTGCTCGCTTTCGCGATGGCAAACCCCGCAAGAGCCCGCGATGTTCCGTAGTGGACTCGACAAGTGGTGGTCGGTGAACTTGATGCCACCCTCGCTGCGGTAGGGCATGTGACAGTCAGCGCACGAGACGCCTCGCTGGGCGTGAATTCCGGTCTTGTAGAGTTCGTAGTCCGGATGCTGAGCCTTGAGCATCGGAGCTTTGCTCAGGGCGTGTGTCCAGTCGGTGAAGTCAACGCTGTCGTAATAGGCCTCCATTTCATCGGCGCTGAAGCCCTTGTCCCATGGGAGGGTCAGGTATTTGCCCTCACCCTTGAAATAGTATTCCACGTGGCACTGGGCGCAGACCAACGAACGCATCTCTTGGTGGGTTGCCTTGTTGATGTCCTCACCGCGGCGTGCCATCGCTTCGGCTAGTGCCGGTCGCGTGATCCGCAGGTTCATCGTCTTCGGGTCGTGGCAGTCTTGGCAGCCGATGTGGTTGACGATCTCGGAGCCGAGATCCTGCCACTTTGTCTTGTAGAACTCCGCCACCCCCATCTCCGCCATCACGCGCGGCACGTCCGTGCTCTTACAGGTCCAGCACGTGCCGGGGAGTGGTGCGGTGGTCCGCAGCGTGTCGCGGATGTCCTTGACCGCGTAGTAGTGCCCGCGTCCCTGCTTGTAGTCCCGTGAGAAGGGATACCCGGCCCAGAGAACCACCATCTGCGGCTCGCGGGCGAGGTAGTCGATGGTGACGGAGCCCGCGTATTTGCTGGCGAAGTTGGTCTGGCTCGTATTGCGGTAGGACTCGAACTGACGGGGAAAATTCCGCCCCCAGACCTCGTTGCGCGGTTCCCATTCGGCGATCGGGCTCACCTGCTGGACGCGGAACGACTCCTGTCGTCGCTCGAAGATCGAAGCGGCAAGCAGGCCGATGGCAAACACGGCCGCGAGAGTTCCGAGATACAGCACCCACCCGAACCACGGGCGGCGCTCGACGATTTTGACGATGGATTTCATGGATTTTGCGGTGTGGAGTCCGGACGTGGAACTCCGGGGATGACGGGGGACAATTCGGGCACGCGGGCGTGCGGGGTTGATGCAGCGCTGTTACCGCGTCCGTGCGGAGTTTCGCGGTGGCAGTCCCAGCAGAGTTTTCCGGTGCCTGCCTGGACGTCCTGCCAACTCACGGCGAGATTCTGGGTGTGCCCGGCAAGGTCCCCGTGGCAGCGCAGGCAGTTGTTCTGCACGGTCCACTGCCCCGGGGCGTGCATCCGGATGACATCCGGTTCGAGGTGAAAGGTGAACATGAAGGCATGACGTGTTCCGTCCATCGCCTTGAATGCATACTTGAGGAGGACATTCTCGTGGGGCACATGGCAGTCATTGCAGACGGCCACCCGAGCATGGGACGAGTGTTGCCAGGTGGCGTATTGCGGGGCCATGACGTGGCAGTTCACACAGGCCTTCGGGTCGTCGGTGAGGTAGGACGAGGCATTGGAGATATGGAATGCCAAAGCTCCGAGGCCGCTGAATACTCCCGCAGCGAAGATGACCGGCGTGCGCCATTGCGGCGGCGGCAGGAGCGCTTCCACGGCACGCCACATGGGCGTAAGGAAGCGGGCGGGAAGGTTGTTTGGCACGGCGTCAGAACTTCAACTCCATCTGGACGTAGAGAAAGTTGGCGGGGTCGGCCGGGCCGGTGTCATCGACATAGGCCCCCGGCAGGAACCAACTGTAACCGACGAGGAGTGAGAGGAAGCTCGTGGGTTTCCAGGTGGCGGTCAGGTCGATCTCACCGCCGACGAAGGGATCGGCACTCGGCGTGATGGGGCGTGCTTGGGTGAGGCCATTGGCGCGATACCAAGCATCACTGGTCGTCGCGAGCCAGAACAGGTGACCATCGGCCGCGAGGGTCAGTGTTCGGTGAGGCTTCAGGTTGAAGGTCACGCTGGGGTTGTGCATGTTCTGCCAGGAGAACAGGTCCATGTAGCCGTAGAACTTGTGGTTGGTGGGGAACAGGTTCTGGAAGGTCGTGCTCTGTCCATCGGTGGAGTCCCAATCGCCTGACGCGTAGTTGTATTGCAGGTAAATCCGGGGCTCCCATGGCGCGTGGAAGTTGTATCCGCCACCGGCATGCAGGGCGAAGGCGAGCAGGTCGAGACCGGCAAGACGTCCGGCTTGGCCGGCCAACTCGGCGTCGTATTCCCAGCCGTGCATCTTTGCCTGGACGTTGTTGAGCCGCAGGCCGAGTGTTCCGAAGTTCATGCCGAGCGCGGGATCGCCCCCTTGCGATCCGGCAGGCGGCAGGCCAAGCAACGGGCCGAAATTGCTGACGTTGCCCTTGGCCTGACTGAGCCACAGAAGGTATCCATCGATCCGGTGGGCGGTTACCACGTCGGTGGAGGCGTAGATGCCACTGAACACCTGCTGCCGGTCGGTGTCGTCCCAGTTGAAGACATCGGAGAAGTTGAAGTCGGCACGCTCGACGGTGACGACACTGGCCGCGAAGGCCTCCGCCCAGAACTTATCCGCTTGATAGCGGACCCGGGCGGCGTCGAACGAACGCCCGAGGTTGTTCCAGTCGAAACTGCCGATCAGGCGCTGGTCGCCGTAGTTGAAAAGCTGACGTCCGGCCCGCAGCCCGAGGGGAAAACGGTCGTAGTCCGCAAATTCGACATACCCTTGGTAGAGATCCGCGTAGTCGTCCCCCTCAGAGCCCGAGACCCCCGGTTCGTCTCCTCGGTTGCCCACCTCAATGGAGCTTTGGAACTGTGCGTAGAAGCGGAACCAGTCCACCGGCTCGAACTTCATGCCCACGCGGGCTCGCTGGAGCAGGAAGCTGCCGTCGGTCGCCGGCAGGGCGTTGTGGTTGAAGTCGAACGCGTTGTTGCGGAATTCGTAACGCAGACGCTCCTCGACATCAAAAACCACGCGACCGTCGGCGAAGGACAGCGGGTTGGTCGAGGCGGTTGGGACGATGACTTCGGGTGTTCCGGCAATCGCGCACCGGACAGTCAACACGGCGAGGAGGAGGATCTTCGTTTTCATGGAGAATCTGGCTCTCGGACTCCCGGCAGGATGAAGAGCGCCCAGATCGTCACGCCGACGATCCAGCTGACGCCTGCGTAGGCGTAGTGGCTCATGCGCACATCCGGCAGGAAGTCGGCCGAGACTCTGGTCAGCATGGCCAGCACGACGAGCGACACCATGACGAGGACCGGCCGGATCGATTCGCGCAGGCGTTCGGTTTGTCCGCTATGACCGAGGATGACACGGCTGGCCACGACCAGTGTGAGCAAGCTGAAGCCCGAGATGAAAAGCAGGTGGAGATAAGAGGATGTTCGTTCCGGCGACAAGGCCATCAGCACGTAGGCAAGCGGAATGGAGAGCAGCGCCAACCGCAGGCCCAAGGCCAGTGATCCGCCTCCAAAGCCCGCCTGATGGACCGGAACCTCCCTGAAAAAATACACGAAGATGCCGGTCGCCCGCAGGGCGTTGCCCCACCGAGGCTCTCCCGCAGCCTCGGTGACAAACCCGGCCATCACGATCCCGCCGCAGAGCAGCGCAAAGCCGGCGCGAGGGATCCAGCCCTCGGGCAGACTGAGAGATTCCGGGAAGTTCTGACGACTGGGCAGCCCGAAAAAGCGGGGGAGTAGGAACGCGCCGATCCCCATGATGGGAAAGACGAGGTAGCCTTGATAAAGCAGCAGGCGTCCCAACACTGTCGCCCACGGGGGGAGCAGCGTAGGGGAGATCTGCATCACGATCTGAGAGCAGGCCCCGACCAAGGCGCTGACCAGCCCCGCAATGACGAGCACAAAGCCGGGAGGAGGAACATCCCGACGAAAGAACAGGGCGCGCAGGCCGAGGGCGCCAAGCAGGCCCAAGACTGTAACCACGAACAGCACGTCTCCATCCAGCATGTCGCCGCGCAGTTGCAGGACGGTGATTCCCAAGACCGCCGCAGCGAAGGCGAGGGTCTCCCAGGGTGAGAGCCGCGGCACATCGAGCAGTCGTGGAAGCGCTGTGCCCAGAAATCCGACGACGAACGCTGTGAGAAACCCCTCGATCATGGTTCGGGCGTGGAATTGCCCCGGATAGGTGCTCGTCAGGTTCCAAATGTAGAGCGGCCACATCGCAACACCCGTGATCCCGATGGCCAAGCCAAGCGGGAAAAGGAGTCGGAACGGCTCACCCGCCGCCACCAAAGCCCACCAACCCGGCGAAGAGGTTGATCTCATGAGGCGTGTCCCTCCTCGAAGACATGCTCAAGGTGCGGCGAGGCACGGTGCAAGATTTGCAGCACGACCAAGTGCAGCCAGAGGAAGCTGGCCGCAGTGACCAGAAACAGGATGGCAAAAGTCGTCTGCGGAAGGCGGGTTGCAGCCCAAGCTCCCGAGAACAGCAGAGGCAGCAGAAATCCACCCAATGCACCCAGCATGCCGACTAAGCCGCCGACCGCCCCGACATCGCGAGGGAAATACTCGGGGATGAACTTGAAGACAGCTGCTTTCCCCACGCCCATGCCGCAGCCGACGAGAAAAACCAGGAGCGTGAAGACACCGGGGCCCATGACAAACCGCATGACACTGATCGACGCCTGCGGATCCTCCTTGGTGGGAGTGTAGAGAACGATGTGACCGTGGGGCGCGGCGAGCAGGAGCAGGCAGACCGACATGCCGCCGAACACCCAATACATCACGCGTCGCGCGCCGAAGCGGTCGGAAAACCAGCCGCCAAGCGGGCGCAGCAGGCTAGCTGGAAAGATGAACAATGCGGTGAGCAGCGCCGCGGTCCGGAGGGAGAGTCCGAACACATCGACGTAGTAGCGTGGTAGCCAGACGGACAACGCGACGTAGGCCCCGAAGACCACGACGTAATACAGGCTGAACCGCCAGACGCGTATCTCCCGCAGGGGACGCAGCAACTCCCGCAGCGGACGCCCCTTTCCCGGCACGTGGTCGTGCGGCGGGCTCAGCATCCACATGGCGGCGGCCAAGACGAGGAGCAGGATGGAGTAGGCGAACGGGATGAATCGCCAGCCGCCGGGGATAACGCCTCCAACCAACCCCACGGCCGGCACGAGGGCGATTAGGGTCGGTCCGAAAATCTTTGTGACCGAAGCACCGACGTTGCCCGCACCGAAGACACCCAAGGCCAGACCCTGCCGCTCGCGGGGAAACCATGCCGAGTTCCACGCGATGCCGACCGAGAAGGAGTTGCCAGCCATGCCCACAAGGAACGCGTAAACCATCAACTCCGTGTAGGTCTGCGCCCGGCTGATCAGAAAGGAGGGGATCGCGGTGAAGAGAACCAGCAGGGTGAAAACGAGACGCCCGCCAAAACGGTCCGTGAGAAGTCCGAACACCAAGCGCCAGAGCGAGCCGTTGAGGATGGCAATTGCCGCCAGCCAGCCGAACTGTGCTTCCGTGAGCCCGAATTCGCGACGGATCGGAATGGCCAGCACTCCGAACATCAGCCACACCGCGAACATGAGTGTGAAACCGACCGTGGACAGGGTGAGAATCCTGCCGGGGGCGTGGCGCGGAGTTTCGTTCATCGCTCGGGGCAAGTGGGTGCCTGGTCAGCTTGGCTTTTCCGCGCCTCGCCTCGCGTAGAACCACCAATTGATTGCCGTGGCAAAGGCGCAGAAGATCATCAAGCCCACGAAGAACGCACCGAAGTGGCCCGTGGCCGACTTGCACCAGCCCATCAGCATCGAGAACGCGAACGGCCCGTAGGCTGCGATGGCTGCGGTGAAGCCGATTACCCCTGCGGCCTGCCGGGGCGAGTGGGAGAAAACCACGGGATACTGTCGGAAGGTCGCGGCATTGCCGATTCCGGTGAAGAAGAACATGGCCAGCATGACCGCCACAAACCACGGAAACTGGTCGGCCGAGTGGGGTGTCAGCAACCCGCCGAAAACCAGCACCGCGCAGCCGGCCATAAGTCCGATGCCGCAGATCTGGGTCCAAATGGCTCCGCCGAACTTGTCGGTCAAGGGGCCCCAAGCCACGCGCATGGCCGAGCCGATGAGAGGCCCATAGAAGGCGTAAGCGAGCGGATCAGGAGCATTCTCAAAGTGCCCGTAGATGCCTCGGATCATGAGGGGGAAAACCGCTGCGAGTCCCGAGAAGGACCCGAAGGTCATGATGTATGTGATGGTGCAGAAATAGGTGTGCTTGTTGCCGAAGATGTCGAGTTGCTCCCGCACCGACGCCTTCACAGGCACGCTCTTTAGCCAGATCCAAGCCACGGTTCCGACGACGATGAGGAACGGGACATACCAGAAGGCCGCGTTCTGCAGCCAGATGTCCGATGTCTTCCCTTGCTTGGTCATCTCCTGAGGCGCTCCCCACATCGCCCCGGCGACGGCAAAGGTGATGATCCAAGGAGTAACGAACTGCGTGAGGCTGACCCCGAAATTGCCGATGCCGGCTTGGATGCCCAAGGCGGTGCCGAGCAGCCGCTTCGGGAAGAACAGGCTGGTGCTTGGCATAAAGGACGAAAAATCCCCGCCGCCGAAGCCGACCAGAAACGCCAGAACCAGAAACATCCAGTAGGGCGTCCCGGGAGTCATGACCGCGAACCCGAGTCCCAAACACGGCAGCAACTTGGCAAAAGTGGCGACGGCAATGACTTTCCGTGTGCCGAAGAGGGGCACGAGAAACATGTGAACTAGTCGGAGCGATCCCCCAGCCAGTCCCGGCATGGCGGTCAGCCAGAACAACTCGGTCTCGGAGAAGGCGAACCCGATGCCCGGCAGACGAACCACGACCGCGCTCATGACGAACCATGTGGCAAAGCTCAGCACCAAGGAAAACGTGGTGATCCAAAAGGTGCGCCAAGCCACACGCTTGCCGGTGGACTCCCAGAAATCCACATCTTCAGGTCTCCACTCCGGGAGGGAGTCGGCGCTTGGCTTCATGACTGCGTGCATCCTTATGCCCTCGGCAGGCGTATTCAAGAATAAAAGGTGCAGAATTCGTGTATCTGGCCGATAGGGAGCGGCAGGCACCAGTAATGGCTCTCTGCGGGGACGGGTCAGCTACAGCCGGCGACTGGCCTCCTCATGCTTCCGCACCCTCCGAGCGTGGCGGATGGGGTCTGGCAGGTAGCGCAAGAGCGCCGCGCCAGCGAGGAACAACACGCTGGAGGCGATGAAGGCCGGCCACTTCACGGCGTTGTTGCCGTCGAGAGATTCGTTGAGAGCGGCGGTGAGCAGCCAGACTTGCATCACGAGCACGAGGATCAGAACACAGATGATCCCCAACGAGAGGGTGTTGGTTTTCGTGGGATGCGCCTGGCGCTGGGCTTCACGAAAGTTGCTCATGTGCGTTCCTTCCTCTCCGGTTCGCGGACAAAGACCTTGCCATCGCGCACGGAGACTTCCAGATGAGGAAGTGGTCGCGGAGGAGGACCCGCCAGCACCTTGCCATCGTTGGCATCGAAGTAGCCGTGGTGGCAGGGGCACTCGATCTTGTTCTTGTCCGGTGAGTAATAGACCGCGCAGGCGAGATGCGTGCATTTCTGCTCGTAGGCGCGGAATGACCCATCGTTGAGCCGGATCAGGATGAACGGGGTCCTCGATCCCTGGATGGTGAATGGATGAGTGGCACCAAAGACCACGTCCTCAACGTTGCAGACGAAGCGCTCGCCCTCAAAGGTAAACGGAGGGAATATCTTGTCTTTCACCGCCACCCAACCGCTGCCAACGGCCATGCCGCCGGATAGGAGGCAGAGGAACTTGGCAAATTCGCGGCGGGTGACGTGCTCCGCTTCCGCCCGATCAATCGGGAAGTCGGTTTCGGCAGGGGAGCGGGGAGGGAGGGGAGTGCTGCTCATGTTATTCGTAAACAACCAGTTCGGTCTCGCCCTTCGGCATCATGATGTTGACCTTCGTTTTGACGGTCTCGCGGCCGAATTTGAAGGTGTTGACGGGGGAGCTGTTGGGCCGTCGCCGGGCCATTTCCTCCCGGGTGCCGTAGAACAGGGCGCCGCTCGGGCAGACCGTTGCGCACATGGGCTTCTTGCCCGCGCTGGTGCGGTCGTAGCACATGTTGCACTTCATCATGAGATCCATCGGCTCGATCTTGCGGGGGACACCGAACGGGCAGGCGTTGACGCAGTTCGAGCAGGCGATGCAGCGCGCCGTGTTCGCGCTGTGCACAATGCCGAACTCGTCCTTCTCGATGGCGACAGCAGGGCAGACTCGGGCGCAGACCGGATCCTCACAGTGCATGCAAATCTGCACCGAGGTCTGCGGGCTGAGGAAGCGGTCCACGTAGTCCACGTGGATCATCGGTAGCTGGCCGTTGGTCTCGCATTCCGCGCAAGCCATCTCGCAAGCGTGGCAGCCAATGCAGCGCTGGGGATCGAGGAAGAATTCCTGGTCGGTGCGGAAGGACGTGCTCATGGGCTGGCCCAAGCTTGGGCTTCATCCGGGGAAGGCGCCTTGCGGCCGGTCGGTTCGAGGCGGCAGGCGCAAACCTTGAACTCGGGGATTTTGGAGATGGGATCGAGATGTCCGGAGGTCAGTTGGTTGACCGATTTCCTCCCCGGCCAGTGGTAGGGGACGAACACGGTGTCTTCGCGGATCGTCTCGACCAGTTGGGCGGGGAATTCGGCCGTTCCGCGCCGGGTGCTGACCCGGACCAGTTCCCGCTCGTGGATGTCAAGCCGCGCGGCGAGGGCCGGATGAATTTCGAGCAGGGGCTCGGCGTATTGCTTCACCAGCTTGCCGATGCGTCGTGTCTGGGTGCCGCTGAGGTATTGGGAGACGACGCGCCCAGTCGTCAGGATCACCGGATACTCGCTGTCGGTCACCTCTGCCGGTTCGCGGTAAGGCACGCCATGGAAATGGGCTCGACCGTCCGGGGTCTTGAACTTGCGATCCTCCCAGAGCCGCGGGGTGCCGGGATGGTCTTCGCTTGGACACGGCCAGAAGACGCCCATGGTGTCCTCGATTTTTTTGTAGGTGATGCCGAAGTAGTCCGCCGTGCCGCCTTTGCTGGCGACCCGGAGTTCGTTGAAGATTTCCTCCGAGGAGTGGAATGAAAATCGCTCACCCGCACCGAGACGGTCGGCAAGTTCCAAGAGGATGCTCGTGTCGCTGCGGGCCTCGCTCGGCGGGTTGACTGCCTTGCGGATACGAACCACACGTCCTTCCGCCGTGGTGACCGTGCCCTCCTCCTCCTCGTGCAGTGATCCGGGCAGGATGATGTCCGCATGGCGTGCGGTCTCGTTGAGGAAGAAATCAATGGCGACGTAAAACTCCAGCTTCTCCAGAGCCTCGCGGATCATGTTGTTGTTGGGTAGTGAGACGACCGGGTTGAAGCAGATGCTCAGCAGTCCCTTGATCTCTCCGCGGTGCGCGGCCTCCATGATTTCGTAAGCGGTTAGCCCCTTGCCGGGCAGGTCCTTTTCCTCGATGCCCCACACGCCGGCGATGTATTTGCGGTGCTCGGGGTTCTCGATGTCGCGATTGCCGGGGAGTTGGTCGCACTTGTGCCCGTGCTCGCGTCCGCCCTGACCGTTGCCTTGGCCTGTGATGGTGGCGTAGCCGCAGTAGGGCTTGCCGATGCGGCCGGTGGCGAGCACGAGGTTGATGCAGCCAAGCACGTTTTCCACTCCCTTGCTCTGGTGCTCGATGCCGCGGGCATGGAGAAGGAAACTCGTCTTGGCCGGTCCCCACCAACGGGCAGCGAGTTCGATTTTGTCCGCGGCGATTCCCGTCGTGCGCTCGGCCCACGCAAGATCGTAGTCCTTCACCGCCTCCTTCGCCTTCTCGAAGTCGGTGGTGTGGTTGGCAATGAACGCGTGGTCGAGCCAGTCATGCTTGATGAGTTGGTGCAGGATCGCGCCGTAAAGGGCGGAGTCGCGGCCGGGACGGATGGGAAGATGAAGGTCGGCCGTGCGGGCGATGGGCGTGAGCCGTGGATCAACCACGATGAGCTTTCCGCCATTGTCGCGGGCCTGCCAGATCCAGTGCGTGAGGGTGGGGAAGGTTTCGCTGACGTTTGTGCCGCAAATCATCACGACCTCGGCGTGCGCGAGGTCGGAATAGTTATTCGAGCCGCGGTCCAGCCCGAACGCCTTCTTGTTGCCGGCGCCCGCGCTGACCATGCAGAGGCGTCCGTTGTAGTCCAGATTGCGCGTCTTGAGGGCAACGCGGGCGAACTTGCCGACGAGGTAGCTCTTCTCGTTGGTCAGCGAGACGCCCGAAAGCATGGCAAACGCGTCCGGACCGTGAGCGTTTTGGATGCGCTGGATTTCGGAGACAACGCGCTCCATCGCGCCATCCCATCCGATTTTCTCGAAGCCTTTGCCACCCACGCGGATCAAAGGTGTGAGCAGGCGGTCCGGGTGCTCGTTCTGCATGTAGCGCTGGACGCCCTTCGGGCAGAGGCGTCCTTCGTTGAAGGGGAATTCCTCCCACGGCTCGAAGCCGACCACCTTGTCATCCTTCACCAACAGCTTGATGCCACACTGCATGCCGCAGAAGCAGCAGTGCGTTTTCACCACTGCGTCCGGCTCGTCGCGGCCCGGAATGCCTTCGGCACGCGGGAAGTTGAGGTGAGGGCCGAAGCGGGCGATCAAATTCTCGACTGGAACGGGGAGCGTGGCCATGGGTGTTATCCGAAGTAGCTGCCGGCCTTCTGCCGGGCCTTGAGGTGTGCCGTGGCCAGCAGGGCACGTTTTCCCTGCGGGCTGTAGTCGAGGTGCGATCCACCGTCGGATCGCCGGAAATCGAAGCCAAGCTGTGTCGTGACGTCTTTCAGATCCCCGACTTGGAGCTGTGAGGTGAACGCCTGGCCGGTGTGCGGGCAGACAGCTTGGGGGCCTTCCTCCCCGGCTTTGCGGTAGATCGCAATGCCAAGCTGCGCCGGACGCTGAATGATGTGGAAGAACTTGCCGAAGGGCATCCAGACCAAAAAGAGGATAACGGTGATGGCATGGGTGATGGCCATGAACTGGTGCGCTTTACCGTCCATGAACTTATAGTCGAGGCTGATGCCCAAGCCCGTGAGCGAGATGGCAAGAAGCAGGAGCAACGGGAGCCAGTCGCCCTCGAAGGTCTGCACAGCAATCTGCCCGGCGTGGGTCAGGCGCCGCCGGATGAGCAACATGACGCCTGCGATGACGAGGAATGCAGACCAGTTGAGGGCGTTGAAAATCAGCGTGGCGATCCACGTGTGGAGCGGAAATTCCATCGTCTTGAAGCCGAATGTGTAGATCTCGTAGGTGTCGATCCCGCCCGGCTTGAGCCCGAAGTGAATCCAGCCGAAGACAAGGGGAAAAGTCACCCCGAAGGCCAGAATGCAACCCCATGCCATGAGCAGGTGCCCCCGGCCGAGGTCGCGGCCGCGCTTCTGGATGAAACGCTGACCGAGAAAGTTGACGAAGAAATTCTTCACGAACTCCCAGCCGTAAACGATGGCCCGGCCGGAGAAGAAAAGCTGCCAACCGCGGGCGAAATACCGCCAAGTCGGGGGTCGTTGCAGCCACACGCTGTAGCGGTAAACCACACCGAAACAGGCAAAGATGCAGGCGAAGAGGTAGGCAACGAGCGCCGGATCGAAGTTCCCGAGGTTTCGGGAGCCGAGGTAGATCGCCGCCACAAGCCCCAGCGTAGCCAGAGTGGCTAACGTGAGTGCCAGGCGGTTGAGGGTGCTAATCACGGTGTTGCCTCTTGCTCGGCTTGGGCAAAAAGACCGAGAGATGCGTGTCCTGCAGAAAGCGGCGGTTGTCCTCCAGCATCCCCACCAGCGTGTCATGCATCGGGCAGGGGTTGCCGGTGCCGCAGTAGTGCTGACCAAAGGGGCACGGAGAAGCAGTCTCTGTCTGTTCGAAGAGAGCAACGATTTGCAGCAGGTTGATCGCCTTGGCGTCCTTCGCCAGTGTGTAGCCTCCACCGGGCCCGGGTTGGCCTCGCACCAAGCCGGCGGCGGCGAGTTGAGTGAGCAGTTTCGCTGTTAGTGCCTGCGACATCTCGCGTGCCTTGGCGATCTCGCCCGACCCGGCGCGCGCTCCCGGACGAGCAGCAAGATAGCTCATCACTGCAATCGCGTTCGCCGCTGTCTTGCCGTAGATGAACATGGCCACGAGTTACTGCCGCCGCGGGAAGAAATCCAGAACAAAGATTCCTTGTTCGTGATTAGGCCTTGGGCTTCATTGATCAAATCGTGAAAGACCATGCGGGCACCATCTGTGAGCCTGATGAACAGATCGAGAGAGACAAGTTCGTGGGTGATCGCGCGGACAGCCCTACGGCTGGTTCATCCATTGATGCCTTCGGCCGCACGGTAGACTACCTTCGGGTTTCCGTCACCGACCGGTGCAATGAGCGCTGCCTGTATTGCATGCCCGAGGGCTATAAGGGATGGGCTCAGCGAGATGACCACCTCTCGGCGGACGAAATCGTGCGCAGCGTCGAGGCCGCCACGGTTCTCGGCTTTCGCAAGTTCCGCGTTACCGGGGGTGAGCCGCTCATCCGGCGTGACATCCTCGAAATCCTTGAGCGCATTTGGGCACTGCCGGGGACTCAGACGCTGGGACTTTCCACCAATGGCACACGCGTGGCCGCCCTCGCTGAATCCCTCAAGCGCGCCGGGGTCCGTTCGCTGAATGTCAGCCTCGATGCCCTCGAGCCGGCGACCTACAGAGCCATCACCGGAGGGGACGTGGTGCAGGTGCTGGCTGGAATCGATGCCGCAGCCGCCGAAGGCTTTGAAATCATCAAATTGAACTGCGTGCTGCTTCGTGGGCTGAACGAAACCGAGTTCGAACCCCTTATCGCTTATGCAGGGGAGCGCAACTTGCCACTTCGGTTCATCGAGTTGATGCCGCTGACGCAGGGCAACGTGCTTTCAGACCCCCGTTTCCTGCCGGTGCATGAACTGCTGGGAAGACTTTCGAGGCGTGGACGGTTGGAGGCTTTACGGGATTACCGCCCGGGTAACGGCCCGGCACGGTATTACGAATTCAATGCGGCGTGGCTTTCGCATCCTGCCACGCTGGGGTTTATCGGGGCGCTAACCACCGAGCACTTTTGTGCCACATGCAACAAACTCCGCCTCACCGCTGACGGCAAGCTGCGGCCGTGCCTCGGGCGTCACGGGGAAATCGATCTGCGTTCCATCCTCCGCGGCGGAGGCGACATCGCAGGTGCGTTCCAAGAGGCCGTAGCCAACAAGCCTGAAAGCCACGAGTTTCTGTCGACCTACAATCCGGGAAGGCCTATGATAGCAATCGGGGGATGACTCACTAATGGCGCGAGCGGGGCATGGCCGTCGGTGCGCTTAGGAAATCTCTTAACGAGAACGACTTAGACCAGGGGGGAAGGGACCCCCTGCCTCATTCCATGAGAAACCTGTTTTGCAGCTTTACACTTTTTTCTCGGTCACCCTCCCAACACCCCGAAAATCGCAAAACGCTGATAACGAGCCTCCTACGCTGTAAAACGGGCTGATTTCCGGGGCCTCAAAACGGCCAAAATGATGTAAAGTTGGGGGTCGAACTTTACGTCTGCTTTACATTGGCTTGACGCTGCGAGGGGTGCCGGTCGTTGTGCAACACCTCGTCGGGTCAGGGCGACCAGCGGGTGAGAATCCGGGCCTGCGGGGGCGGCAGGCGGCGGGAGAGCAGGCAATGGAGGAGGCGGCGGAGGAAAGTCATGTGCTGGCGACAAAGGCAACGATGCGAGACACGGTGGCGGACGTCAATTCCCGCTCCGAGAGGCGCAGGACGCGCCAGCCGGCCAAGGCCGCCTCGAGGTATTTTTCGATGTCGGCGAGGAAGCCTTGCGGCCGGGTGTGGCGGCCCCGGAGCCAGATGCCACCCTCAATCTCGATGAGCGTGCGGCTCGGGAGATGGGCGAAGTCGGCCCGCCAGCGTCGCCCGGGGTGGAAGAGGAGTTCACGTTCGAGGGCGGGACCGCCGATGGCCTGCCAGATCCGCAGGAAGCGGGCTTCTAGGCGAGATGGCGGCTTCGGGTCGCGGTGGCGCAGGCGGGGCATGCCGCCTTGGGGGCTGAGTCAACTTTCAAGGCAACCAGCGGCGGCGGTGGTGAAGGCGACCGACCTGCGTTGGTGGGGTTGCTGGAGGGGGCGCGGGCAGTGGGTCGAACCTCGCCAAGATGCCCTGGATGGTTTCGTGCAAGGCACGCATGCTTGGGTGTTGCCTCGCCATGAGTTCGGTGTGCTGACGCATCAAGCGTCCGCGGAGGTGTGGTGGGCAGTTTGCCAATCGGTCTGAAAATGGGTCGAGTTGGTCATTCATCGTCGCTGAAGGGTATGATGTAAGCGCGTCCATCGACAACCGCCCGTCCCTGTGCGTCGATCTCTGGGGTGTCGCCAATTTTGACCGCGATCTCGCCGGCCTCGTCCTCGGTCAGCCCGTTCAAGCGGGCCAAATCCTCGATGAGTCCTTGGAAGGCGTTGAAGTCCATGTCGCACATGTCCTGCGGATACAGTGTCGTATGGAGCCGAGACAAGGACAGATAGCGTTTATGACACGAAGCGGGCTTGGCGACGTTGCGAAGTAGCGATTAACTCCATCAAAAAGCGAGGAAACGTCATGGCAAACTGGGAGACCGTCGTAGACAGCGAGGAGGAGTTCATGGCTTTGGTGCGCCCACTCGTCGAGACGGGCAAGATAGCGTTTCAAAGCACTGATGCCGAAGATGACGGCTTTGTCTATATCGAGCTTCAGGATGGGCCGATGATGGCTGTCGCCGTTGTGAGCAAACGAACAGGTGGGGGCGAGTTGGTGGATTCCTACCCGTTGCCGGTTGAAAGATGTGCCAACGAGCTGGAAGTAGTTTCAGTCGACCCCGTCGAGGATGACGCCGGAGCAGTTTTTGAAGGCAACATCACTGCGATCACGCAAGATGGCACGCAAGTCACATTCACCTGCCCGTTTTTCCTTCGCGAGCAAGCACGCATCACAGAGCATCCCCGGTTTCGGTTTGGGTTGGCCGCAATGGCCCGCACACTGCAGAAGGCTCCTCAGTCCTTTGAGGTGACTGAGGGTGCATTCTTCGAGCACGAGAAAAGAAGGCGCAGTGAGGAGGATCCGAACTTCGATCCGGAGAGTTTCAAGTCGGTAGAAGTGCAGATGGGAGAACTCCGATGCTTCATGGACCGGGAAGGTGGGGATCTTGATTTCACGTCGGTCGTGGAAAGCGTTCGCCCGTTCACATCCCTGGGCAAAACCGGGTTGATCCTCACGATGAACCTGGTGCCCGAGGATCGTGCACCCCTGCGGATCAGCGTCTACGCCACGGATCGCGTGTTAGCGGGTTACACACCTGTTGTTGGTGACTTAGTCAGTGGCATCGGCTGGTTGCAGGGCGTGCCAGAAGAGATGTTGGAGGTCGACAGGCCGTGGCTGGATTCTGCGGAGGCGGCGAATCACGGAGGGGCCGACGACGGCGGATTCCTCGAAATGATGATGTTCATGGAGTCGAGCAAATCGCTTCCGATTGCCCTGCAGTCGGTGGGCTCTGGGTTCGCTGGTGCCGGGTGGGAGGTGAGGGTCATGGAGCGCAACGCGTTTCGAGACTACTTGCCGATGATCTGCGCCGAACGTGGATCGCGGCGGCTCTGGATCTTCGTTCGGTGTGGTGTCGAGGGGTTTTGCGAGCCGCCCGAGTGGCGCCAGGATGATGTGGCGGACCGCGTAGCGAAACTCGCCGAGGACCAGGGATTTGAAACGATGCGTCTCACCGTGCGGCTGTCGCCGTGCGGCGAGCGGCATTACGATGTTGCAGTCGAAGGCTTGGGCGATCTTGACGGCCAAGTGCGCACTCCGCTCAGTGTGGTGCGGCCGGAATTCTACCGGGTCGTCGATTTGGATAAGATCGGGCAGGAGGATCCGCCGCCGATCTTTGATGAAGCGGTTGCCGCAGCCACGTTTGCCCGATGCGCGAACAGCGTCGATCTCGAAGAGTTCGCGGCGATGCTGGTCGAAGATGCGGAGTTGATAAGCGATCCAGCCCGGGCTTGTGTCCGCGGTCGCCTCTCCATCTTGTCATACTTGGGTAACCGTCTGGATTGCTGGAGAGAGTTCGAGTGTTCGCCGGTGTTGCGTGTCGGAAACGCGGTGATTGACGGTCGCAGGCGTGCATGCACGCTTCTGTTCGCCAAGGGGGAGGACAAGCCGAACAACTGCACCGTTTTTGACGGTCGGGATGGTCGAGTATGCAGGCTGCGTGCCTACATTCCGTCCGAGATCGAATTCTATGAGGTCTTGGACCAGTCCTGACAGGCTTGGAGGACTCCGGTGATGCGAGATTAAGCAGAGGTCTGCTTCTGCCGCTCATGAATCCCTCGTCAAAGGCAACTCCGGCTGAGTCGGGTCGGGGATGCTCGTCTCGATCTCGTCGGTGATGGCGGTGGAGATGCGCGAAGTGACCTTCAGCTTGGTTGGGGTGTGCGAGCGGTTGAACGTGACCTTGAAGGCGATGGAGAACTTGCCGTCATCGTCGGCGGAATCCTCCGCCTCGCGGAAGTGGGCTTCGAGGAGCTCCTTGATCGCCTCGAGGGCGGCGGATTGTTCGGCTGATGCGGTGGGTGCGTTCATTGGCGGTGGATGTGTTTGAAGGTGTCGCGGCGGAGTTCGGCCAGCTCGCGACGAAGGCGGGCGATGTCCCGTTTGCGGTGGTCGTTCATCTCAACGACGGCCACGAGGAAGATGAGGAAGCCCACCACGACGAGCAGCAGGTAGAAGAGTAGAAGGAAATCGGTCATAGGAGTGTTGGTGTGTGAGGAATGCGGTCGCGCTGGTCGCGGATGGCGGAAAGGATCTGCACAACGGGTTCAAAGTCGCGCAGGATGGCGGAGAGTTGCTCGTGGGTGCGGCTGGCGAGCCAGTCGGGACCGCCCGTCTGGTTCCACCAAGCGGCGAGGCGGTTGATCGAGGGGACGTGGTTGGAGATGCCCTGCTCGGAAGGCGGAATGACCATCTCCTCGGGGGAGAGGACGCGCCCGGCGGTGATGGAGGCGCGGAGGCGGCGGGCGCTGATGGCCCCGTGCTTGTCGCCGTCCTTGGCCGTGTCGAGCCAGCGGGTCAGGTCGGCCTCCTTGAGCTTGGCCACGGCCTTGTGGTGCTCCCAAGAGAGAAGGTTGTTGCGCAACGACAATGGGACACGGCGGCTGACGTGGGCGTAGGTCTTGAGGGTGGCGAGGTCGATGCCGGTGGAGGCGTGGGCGGTGTCGTAACGCTCGCGGGTGACGCGCTTGGCGGGGCGGGGAACGTTCGGGTCCTCGCCCTCGACCTTGATGTCGAGTTCGAGTTGGGCGCTGAATTCGTCCTCGCCGTAGATGAGCCAGTCGCCGACGACGAAGGCCATGGAGCGCAGGGCGGAGCCGATGTGCGGGGCAAGGGAGATCCACTCGTCGAAGGTGAGCTTCTCGTTCACCTCCATGCCCATCGGACTCACCTTCACCTTGCCGGTGGGCAACGCCACGGAGTGCGCCACCAGCTCGGGCGTGGGCTCGGCGGCGGCTTCCTTGGCGATGGCGGCGGTGTTGGACATTCGGGATCGGTGTGCGGGGTCAGCGGCGTTGGTCTTTGGCGTAGCGGCGAAGCTGGGCCTCGCGATAGGCCTTGCGGGCTGTCAACGAGCGCATGGCGCGGGAGGGCGGGAGACTGAGGCGCTCGGTGAGATCGACGCAGCGCTTGCTCACGGCGGCCCGGGTGACGCGGTGGCGGCGGGCGATCTCGGTCAAGGAATCGCCCACGTAGGAGAGGCCGGAGACGACAGCGAGGCACTCCACAGTCAGACTGCGGTTGGGCATGACGAGGATCTCGCCGACAAGGCGGCGCAGGGCGTCCCAGAGGCCCTCGCTTGACATGGCGGCAGGGGAGGAATCCTTCGCCGGCTTCTGCGCCGCCAC
>JACSRX010000038.1 GCA_014879535.1 Chthoniobacterales bacterium | reverse complement strand
GAATTCCGCACCAGCCAGAACTGGATCGGCGGAACGCGCCCAGGAAACGCCCGGTTTGTGCCGCCACCGCCACAGGAAGTCATGCCCTGTCTGGATCGGTTGGAAAAATTTCTCCACGACGAACCTGACAAGACACCGCCTGTGCTCAAGGCCGCGTTGGCGCACGTTCAGTTTGAGACGATTCACCCATTCCTCGATGGCAACGGGCGGGTGGGACGCCTCTTGATTACCCTGCTGCTTTGCGCGGAAGGAGCCCTTCGCCAGCCGCTGCTTTACCTGAGTCTGTTCTTCAAAACCCACCGGAACCTCTATTACGACCTGCTGAACCAGATCCGGGAGGATGGGGACTGGGAGGCCTGGCTCATGTTCTTTTTCGAGGGAGTGGCTGTGACGGGAGAGCAGGCATTTCAAACCGCCTCCCGGCTCAATGATCTCTTCAAGGCGGATCGGGAGCGCATTGCCGGAATCGGCCGGGCCGCCCATTCTGCGCTGGAACTTCACCGGCATTTCCAAGCCCACCCGGTTGGTTCCGTCCGGGAAGCCAGAACATCTCTGAATCTCTCGATCCCAACCCTGCACTCCGCGGCAAAGCACCTCGTCCGCTTGGGCATCCTCCGGGAGCTGCCCACGAAGGGAACGAAGCATCTCCATGCCTACGGAGCCTACTTGGATGCGCTCGACGCCGACTGAGAGATTCAAAGCCACCCATGACAATTTCTCCATGGGATCGACATCGGGGGGTGGTCTCTTAGATTGCCGGGGTGCGGATTCGGGACATGCTTTGGAGCGGAGCGGTTGCACTCGCTTTCATGGTCGTGGCGGCCGGCGACGGACTCTGTGCGCCGTCCGCATGGGACAAGGTGTGGAAGGCGGTGCAGGAGGGGGGCGAGCCGGTGCCGGAGGCGGCGCTGGATGAAGGGCCGCCGGTGCAGGAGGGGGAGCGGGTGCTTTTCCGTTACCGTCCGAAGTTCGGGACGAAGAAGGTTCACCTCGGGGGGAGCTTCAATGCGTGGGCGGAGAATGACAATGGACGGATCACGAATCCGAAGTTTGCGATGCAGGAGGCCGGGGACGGGCTTTGGTTCCAGTGGGTGGAGCTGCCGCCCGGGGAGCATGCCTACCAATATGTTGAGGAGAGCGAGGAGGGGGGATTTGAATGGCTGCGCGATCCGCATGCCGACGACCTGAATGACGAGGGGCAGAGCCTTCTCGTCGTCGCGGAGCCGGAGGAACCCGCCCCGGACGCGGCCGGGGCGGAGTCCGTGGAAACGGCGCCTCGGAAGCTGCGCGTGGAGAAGGTCTGGGTGCGTCCGGGGGAACCGAACGCCCTTTGGATCGGGGAGGGGAAGGATGCCGGGGAGGTGCTTCTTGAGATCAAGACGCCGCTCGGGAAAGTCGTGCATACGTCGCGCCACAAACCGGCGGACCGCATTCCGATTCCACCTCTCGCCGCGGAGGGCGGGTATGTGGCGACGCTGACGGCGAAGGGCGGGGTTCTGGGCGAAGCGGTGCTGTCCGTCGCGGAGAACATCGCCGACGACCTGCGCTACGGGTTTTACGCGAGCTTCGGGTCGGCAGACGGCGACCATGCGGCGAAGGCCGGCATGCTGGCGGATCTTCATGTGAATGCGGTCGAGTTCTACGACTACTTCCCGGGGCACGGACGCTACGCCCCGACGGAGCGTCACTACCGGCTGCAGCCGTTCGGGATCGAGATCGATGCGGAGGACGTGAGGGGCAAGATCGAGGCCGCGCGCGAGCGCAACATCCTCTCGATCGCCTATGTGGCGGCGTATGCGGCGTCGCCGGAAGTTTATGACGAGCATCCCCACCCTATGACCGACGAACACGGCGCGCCGAAGATCTTCAACGGCAAGATCATGACCGAGGCGGAGGCGAACGAGCAGGGGAAGCCGAAATGGTTCTGGCTCATGAATGTGGCCGCAGGGTCGCCGTGGCATGAATACATCCTCGGGGAATTCCGGCGCACCCTTGATGACGGTCCGGGCGACATGGTGTCCTTCGACGGGTTCGAGATCGACGTGTATGGAGACGACCGCGATGCGCGGTTCTACGCCGGCGGGGGAAGTCCGCGCGACGGTGACCTGCTGAGGGATGTGCTGCGCGACTTCGTGGGTGATGTTCAGAAACTGACGAAGTCGGTCAAGCCGCACGGCGTGGTGTCCTTCAACAGCGTCAATGAATTCGGCGTCGCGGAGATGGTGGATGTCACGGATTTCCTCTTCATGGAAATCTGGCGCTACCACTCTGGGGATTTGGGCGGCTTGGTGGACATCTGTTTCCGCCATCGCGAGCCGCGCCGCCAGCGCGTGGTGCTGAAGCTTTATCCGGCGGACATGGAGCAGCGGCGGTCCTCCTGGCCGGACGGCACGCTGGCGCGCGTGCTCGGGGCGGCGATGACGGGGGGCGGATCGCTCATGGTCGCGGGCGAGCCCGACGAGAAGAGCGGGGTGATGCACGGGCTGAACACGCTGTATTATCCGGACCACACGCCGATGCTGCCGGGCAGCGCGGAGCTGTTGGGGAGGTATTACGGCCACGACGCGATGATGTTCGGCTACACGCACGGGCGGAATGTCTTCAACACGAAGGTCCGGGCGGTGTTTCCCGGCGCGATCACGCGCGTCTATGCCGCGCCGGACCGCAAGGCACTGGTCGTGCAGATCCTGCGCACCGGGAAGGACAGGCTTTGGTCGTCCGACGTTCCGCTGCCCCCGGCGGTGCGCGATCAGATGCTCACGATGTCATTGCCCGGCGGGGTGAAGCCGGAAAAGGTGTGGTTCGCGAGCCCCGACAGCGTGCGGTGGCGGCATCCGGTCCCGGTGGAGTTCGAGGTGAAGGGCGAGGAGATCCGGGTCACCGTTCCGGAGTTGAGCGTCCACGGGACGCTGGTGATGGAGTATTAGGGCGGTCGGCTGAGGCCAGCCGACCCTACCAGCCGATTTGATTTTGTCGGTAGGGTTCGTAGGCCTCAGCGGACCGGGGGCAGTTGGCCGCGTGGGCCACGCGGCCCTACCGGGGGAATTCAGGCCGAGGCCATGTAGGGGAGGCGGGCGGCGGTGGCGTTCACGTCGTCGAGGCCTTCCAGGAGGTCGGCGATGGCGTCCCAGCGTCCGTTGACAAGCGCTTCCTTGGCATGGTCGGGGAGCGCGGCGGGGAAGCTGATGTCGGCCATGTTCACCTGGCCGTTGGCGACGTCGATGTTGATCTCGGTCTGCGGGGCCTCGTCGATGAGGGCGGCGAGGGCGCGGATGTCGCGTCCGTCCATGACCAAGCACGGCATGCCGAGGGTGATGCTGTTGCCGAAGAAGATCTCGGCGAAGCTCTCGGCGAGGACGGCGCGGATGCCGTGGCGGTAGAGGGCCTGCGGGGCGTGCTCGCGCGAGCTGCCGCAGCCGAAGTTGCGTCCGGCCAGCAGGATCGAGGCGCCCGCGTATCTCGGGTCGTTGATCGGGTGCGGCTTGGGGTTTCCGCCCGCATCAAAACGCTCGTCGTAGAACGCGTATTCGCCGAGGCCGTCGAAGGTGACGCATTTCATGTAGCGCGCCGGGATGATGCGGTCGGTATCGACATCATCGCCGGGGACGTAAACGCCGGTGCCGGCGAGCTGGGTGATTTTGGGCAAAGACATGAGAAGTGTTCAGTGTTCAGTTTTCAGTGGGCAGAGTGCCGGAAGCGGTCACGAGAGGGTGAAGACTTCGCGGGCGTCGCTGATTTCGCCGGTGACGGCGGCGGCGGCGACCATGAGCGGGCTCATGAGCACGGTGCGTCCGGTGGGGCTGCCTTGGCGCCCCTTGAAGTTGCGGTTGCTGGAGCTGGCGCAGAGCTGGTCGCCGACGAGTTTGTCGGGGTTCATGCCGAGGCACATCGAGCATCCGGCGCCGCGCCATTCGAAGCCGGCGTCGCGGAAGATGTCGGCCAGTCCCATGGATTCGGCGAGGGTGGCGACGCCTTGGGAGCCGGGGACGACGATGCCCTTGACGCTGGATTTGACCTTCTTGCCCTTCACATAGCGGGCGACTTCCTGGAGGTCGCTCAGGCGGGCGTTGGTGCAGGAGCCGAGGAAGGCGACATCGACCTTGGTGCCCTTGATCGGGCGCCCGGGTTTCAGCTTCATGTGCTCGTAGGCCTCCTCGGCGGTGGCACGGTCCTTCTCCGGCAGGTCGCCGGGGGCGGGGACATCCTCGTCGATGAAGATGGCCTGACCGGGGTTGATGCCCCATGTCACGGTCGGTCCGATGTCGGACGCCTTGTAGTTGACCACGTCGTCGTAGGCGGCATCCGCATCGCTGGCGAAGGATTTCCAGCGGGCGACGGCGGCCTCGAATTCCGCCTGCGACGGCGCGTAGGGGCGTCCGCGCAGGTAGTCGTAGGTGGTCTGGTCCGGATTGACGTAGCCGACGCGGGCGCCGCCCTCGATGGACATGTTGCAGACGGTCATGCGTTCCTCCTGCGTGAACGCGTCGAAGGTCGAGCCGCCGTATTCGTAGGCGTAGCCGAGGCCGCCGTTCACGCCGAGCATGCGGATGATGTGGAGGATGACGTCCTTAGAATAGACGCCGGGCGCAAGTTTTCCGTCCACATTGATGCGGCGGACCTTGGGTTTCTGCAGGGCCATGGTCTGTGTGGCGAGCACGTCGCGGACCTGGCTGGTGCCGATGCCGAAGGCGATGGCGCCGAAGGCCCCGTGGGTCGAGGTGTGCGAGTCGCCGCACGCGATGGTTGTGCCGGGCTGGGTGATGCCCTGCTCGGGTCCGACGATGTGGACGATGCCCTGTTTGCCGCTGGCGATGTCGAAGAACTTGATGCCGGATTCCGCGCAATTCTTGCGGAGTTCCTTGATCATGGCGTCCGCCAGCTCGTCGGAAAACGGCTCCTCGCGTTCGTCGGTCGGCACGATGTGGTCCACCGTGGCGAAGGTGCGGTGCGGGTAGAGGACCTTGAGTCCGAGGTCGCGCAGCATGCCGAAGGCCTGGGGGCTGGTGACCTCGTGAATGAGGTGCGTGCCGATCAGGAGCTGCGTCATGCCATTGGGCAATTCGCGCACGGTGTGCGCAGCCCAGACTTTGTCGAACAAGGTTTTGCCCATAAGCGAAACGGTGATCTTAGCGGTGCGGGGGCGCCGCCGCAAGTGTCGGGGGGCGGGGAGCGGGGTGCGGAGGGAAGTTGAGGGCTGAGCGAAGTTGAGGGTTGAGAGATGAGAGTTGAGGGAAGCGGAGAGCTGAGAGAGGGGGAAAGGGATCGCGGCTTTGAAGGAGAAAAGGATCCCGGCGCGTCGGGGACGTCCGGCCCTACCTTTTACGGAGTTGAGAGATGAGGGTTGAGGGATGAGCGGCAGGCAGAGACGACGCCTGCGGGCGTCGGCCGCAGGTGGAGGTTACGGAGGGCTTGCGTGCTGTGACGGCGGGGGGGATGCTCAGGATTCATGGGTGCGGTGGAAGCTGTGGTGAAGCCGGAGGCGGCGGGGTCGGACTATGCGCAGTTTGCGCAGAGGAATCTGGACAAGATGTCGTGGCTGTATCCGCTGGTGAACAACAAGCTCGGGGCGATGCTGCATTTGCAGCTGCGCCACGAGCATCTGTTTTTCATGAAGGACGGGCGTGTGGTGGACGAGATCGGCTACGGGGAGGACGGGAAGCGTTTTCACGAGCGGGACATGGGCAAGGTGATGCAGACGCCGGAGGACATCACGGCGCAGGGGTATTGGTTCGTGCCGCCGCGATTCAGCGCGCAGGCGGCCTACGAGGCGCTCGGGGAGGTGCAGGACGGGGCGTATTATTCGGTGTTCAGCAACCAATGCCAGGACTGGGCCAATCGCGTGCGGGTGACAACGGAGCGGATCCAGAAGGAGAAGAAACTGGCGGTGCCGTCCGGGACGGAGGCGTATGCACCGCTTTACAAGGAGGTGGCACCGACGGTGCCGGCGGCATGGTATCTCGGGATGATTGCGGTGGTGGTCGGGGTGCTCGGGCTGGGCGCGCCGATGGCAACGGGCTACCACTACCTGAAGTTCGTGGCGCTGCTGCTGCTGGCGATCGGGGTGTCGGACATCATCTATGCGTTCTCGTCGAAGGCATGGACGACGTTTCTCTCGACCGTGTTTTTCGGGCTGCTCTCGATTGCGGGATCGGTGCTGATTTGGGGCAATGACCGTTTTCTCCTGATGAGCAGCAATGGATTGCTGGCGTTGGTGCTGGCGGGTGTCGGGCTGGCGCGGGTCGGGGTCGCGGTGCGCAGCCGTCCGTTCAGCGCTTGGTGCGGCACCTTGTTCACCGGCTTGCTGCTGTTGGGCACGGCCTGGGTGGCGTGGAAGCACCGGGATGGCTCGGCCGCAGGCTGGCTGCTGGGGGCGTCGCTCTCGGTGTCCTTCATCGCCGCGGGGGCCTCGACGATCTGGCTGAATTGGAAGTTGAGGGAGAAGGGTGGGGAGTTTGAAAAGTTGAAAGCCTGAGGGGTTGCGGAAAGATTCACGGCGCGCCGGGGACGTCGCGATGAGCAGAGAGGGGAGAGCTAAGGGCGGAGAGCGAAAAAAGGATCACGGCCGGTCCGGAGGCCCGGCCCTACCCTCCGGAGGAAGGGAAATGCTGAAACACTGAAAAGCTGAGAGGCTCAGAGGAGTTCCCAGTCGGCGAAGGTGGCGGCTTGGCCGGCGTAGGTTCCGGTGTCGTCGAGGAGGTTGAAGACGGTGGCGCGCAGGATGCGGAAGCGGCGGCCTTTGCGGCTGATGCGGATGCCGGAGTAATCTTCGATGAAGCCGTGGCGTCCGACCTCGTCGAGCAGGCGACGGCGCTCCTCGCGGTGCACGGGTTCGGCGCTTTCGCTGGAGGGGCGTCCGATGAGGTCGTCCCAGGAAGTCTCGAAAGCCACGAGCGCGGTGCGGTTGGCGTAATTGAAAATGTGGTCGGAGCCGAACGGACCGAGGGCGCTGAGCATGACGAACGGCGCCTCGAAGAGATCCCTGACGGGATCGGCGGCATCGCCGGGGATGAGATCCCGGCCGAGAAGGCGGCGGTGATTTGCAAGGATGAGCCGCGTGGGGGCGGCGAGGTCGGTGGAGGGACGCGGGGCGGACACGGGTCAGATTTTTTCGGCCTCGACGCGAAGGAACGCGAAGGTGGTGGTGACGCCGTCCTCCGCGAGGTGCATCTGGTCGTAGTCGCGCAGGGCCTGACGCAGGCGACCGATGCCGAGGCGGCGGGGAATGACGGCCCCGGCGTTGTGGATCTCGCGCAGCATGGCGCCGGAGTCGGCATGATGCCGGGTGAAAACCCGGGCCTCGCTGCGCATCGGATTCCATCCGGCCTGCCGCAGCAGACTCCGCCATTCGTTTTCGTCGCGCCAGACAAACGGTGAGGCGTCGGGGCATGCCGCGAAGAACTCGGCGAGGGTGCCGCGCACAAACCATCCGCTGAGCAGGCGGGCGTCCGGGGCGCTGACGCCGTGCCATTGGCGGAAGGCATGGCCCGGATCGGGGAGCCATTGGACGAGGCTGCAGCTGAAAACCCAGTGGTAGGCGTCCCCGCGGGGCGGTGCGGCGGCGTCGGCGACCGACCATGTGGTGCCCGGGAGGGCATTGACGCCGGCGCTCACCATGCGCGGGGCGATGTCGGTGGCGACAAGCCGGCTGGCGACGGGTGCGAGATGGCGGGTGAAGAGTCCGGTGCCGGCGCCGAGTTCAAGGGCCGGGCCGTCGATGCGTTCCGGCAGCCACTCGGCGAGCCATGCCGCGGCTTCCCGCTGGACGGGGGCGTGCTGCTCGTAGTGCGGCGCACGGCGGTCGAAGTCGGGCGATGTCCGGATCATGCCGACTCAGTGTGTCGCAAGCGCACGGCCGCCGCGAGCAAAGGCTCGGGCTGGTGTCCCGAGTCGATGAGGTGGAGCGAGGGGAGCACACCGTGCAGGATGTCCGCGTCGAGGAGCGGGTCGCGGCGTCCCGCAATGGCAAGACTGTGCTTCTTCGGGAGCGGTGCCGGGACGGTCCCCGGGGCCAGCATGCGTTCGAGGCCCCAAGCGAGGTCTTCCAAGGGTGGCAGCATGTCCAGCGGGGGAGGTTTTGTGCCGATGCGGGCGTGGAAGTCGGCGATGGCGGCGCCGGGGTCTCGCTTGAGCCAGCGGAGGAGCTGCCGGATCTGCGTTGTGGCGACGGCGCCGCCGAGAGCCGCCTCCTTTTTCAAGTCGGGGAAGGGCGCGAGGAGAATCCGGGGCCGCGGGTCGTCCACGGTGAGCAGGAGGTGGGCACCGAGGGAAAACCCGCCGAGCATGTCGGCATCCGAGGCCAGGGTCGCAGCCATGGCGCCGGGTCCCGGATCGAGAACGGTGTGTCCGGCGTCCGGCCAAGCATTCTGCGCAGCCTCAAGCAGCGAGGCCGCGGGGACAGACCAGCCGGAAATCCAAGCGACGCGGCAGGATGGCACGCCGGGGAACAGCGGCTTAGTAGCCCCAGTAACCCCAGCCGCCCCACATGCCGGGCATGCTTTCCATCTGGGCGGCCATGACGTTGTTGTCCGAGATCTGCTGTTGGACGACGAGGTTCTGGTATTTCCCGTAGGCGGCCTGGTCGCCGATGTAAGCGAAGTTGCCGTTGCTGTCGGGATACACATAATAGACATTGTTGCCCTTGATCGTGCGCTGGATCGTGTAAGGCTTGAGGGCGGCGAGTGATTGCTGGCGCTGCGGCGTGTTGGCCGGGATCACCTGGAATCCGGCGGCGGCGAGAAGTTGCTCGGTGCTTTTGCGCTCGGCCTTTTCAATGGCGGCACAACCGGTGAAGAGGGCGGCGACGAGGGCGAGAGGAATCAGGTGTTTCATGACCTGAGAATCATGCACCCATCCGCCTTTAGACCAAGGCAAAAGCGGCGGGTTCGGCCGGGAATTTGGGGTTTTATTCCGTGCCGCAACCCTGTTTTCCTGTGGGCTGTCCCATGAGCACCACGTCACTCACCCAAAGCCCCGCCTGGAAAGCCCTGCAAGACCATCACCGCGAAATCTCCGGCATGCACCTGAGGGATTTGTTCGCCGCCGATCCGCGGCGCGGGGAGGAGTTCACGGCGGAGGCGGACGGCCTGTTCCTCGACTACTCGAAGAACCGCGTGACGGCGGAGACGATGCGGTTGCTGTTCGCCCTGGCGGAGGAGCGGGGCCTGCGCGGGCGCATCGACGCGATGTTCCGCGGGGACAAGATCAACATCACCGAGGGGCGTGCGGTGCTGCATGTGGCGCTGCGGGCGCCGAAAGGTGCAAGCATCGTGGTGGACGGCAAGGATGTGGTTCCGGAGGTCCACGAGGTGCTGGACAAAATGGCGGCTTTTGCCGACCGCGTGCGTTCGGGGGCGTGGCTCGGCCACACCGGGGAAAAAATCCGCAATGTGATCAACATCGGCATCGGCGGGTCCGACCTCGGGCCCGTGATGGCGTATGAGGCGCTGAAATTCTACAGCGACCGCTCCATCCGCTTCCAATTCGTGTCGAACGTGGACAGCGACGACTTCGCCGAGGCGACGCGGGGGCTCGACCCGGCGGAGACGCTTTTCATCATTTCCTCGAAGACATTCACGACGCTGGAGACCATGACGAATGCGCATTCCGCGCGGGAGTGGGTGCTGGCAGGGCTGGGGGGCGACGAGGCGGCGATCGCGAAGCATTTCGTCGCGGTCTCGACCAATGCGGAGAAGGTGTCCGAGTTCGGCATCGACACGGCGAACATGTTCGGGTTCTGGGACTGGGTCGGCGGACGCTACTCGATGGACAGTGCGATCGGGCTCTCGACGATGGTGGCGATCGGGCCGGACAATTTCCGGGAGATGCTGGCGGGATTCCACGACATGGATGAGCATTTCCGCACGGCGCCGGCCGAAAAGAACCTGCCGGTGATCATGGGGCTGCTTTCCGTCTGGTATGACGATTTCTTCGGCGCGCAGACCGTGGCGGTTCTGCCCTACGAGCAGTATCTGAAGCGTTTCCCCGCGTATCTCCAGCAGCTGACGATGGAGAGCAACGGCAAGAGCATCACGCTGGACGGGCACCATGTGGACTACAACACGGGGGCGGTTTACTGGGGCGAGCCGGGGACGAACGGGCAGCATTCGTTCTACCAGCTGATCCACCAGGGCACGCGACTGATCCCGTGCGATTTCATCGGCTTCGGAAGAACGCTGAACCCCCTGGGGCGCCATCACGACATCCTGATGGCAAACGTCTTCGCGCAGGCCGAGGCGCTGGCGTTCGGCAAGACGGCGGAGCAGGTGAGGGCCGAGGGGACGCCGGAGGCGCTGGTGCCGCACCGGGTGTTCGAAGGGAACCGTCCGTCGAACGTCCTTCTCGCGGAGGTGATCGACCCGCGCACGCTGGGGCGGCTGGTGGCGCTCTACGAGCACATCGTGTTCACGCAGGGGGCGGTCTGGAACATCAATTCCTTCGACCAGTGGGGCGTCGAGCTCGGGAAGGTTCTCGCGCAGCGGATCATCCCGGAGTTGGAGAGCAAGGAAGCTCCCGACTTGAAGCACGACAGCTCGACCAACGCGCTGATCACGCGCTACCGGAAGTTGAGAGTTGGGGGATGAGGGTTGAGAGAGACCCCGGCAGGGGTCAGTCCTCGTGGAAGCGCTTGGCGACGAGTTCCTCGATCTCGTCGAGGAATTTTGCGGCGTCGGCGCCGGCGGCGGAGACTTTCAATTTCGAGCCGTGTCCGGCGGCCAGCATCATGAGGCCCATGATGCTCTTGCCGTTGACCTCCTCGCCGTCCTTCTCGACCCAGACCTCGGCCTTGAAGCGGTTGGAGGTCTTGACGAAGAGGGCGGCGGGGCGCGCATGGAGACCGTAGCGATTCTGGATGACCAGTTCGCGTGTCATGCGTTGGGCTGCGGCGCCCTGTTTTTTGGCAAGAATGCCCATGGCTTATGTTTTGGTCTCCATCATCCTGATCAGACGCTCGTTAAACTCCAGCGCGCTGTCAATCCCGTGGGATTTGAGTTTGTGGTCGAGGGCGGCGACTTCCACCAGGTGCCCGAGATCACGTCCCATGCGAACCGGGATGATAACGTGGGGGATTGAAATGCCAAGAATCTTGTAGAATTGGCGCTGGAGGCCGTGCCGGTCGATGTCCTCCATTTCCTGCCAGTCCTTGAGGGTGACGACGAGGTCGAGGCTTTTCTCGGTGCGGATGCTGCGGACGCCGAAGATGGCGGCGACGTTGATGATGCCGATGCCGCGGACTTCCATGTGGAAGCGGGTGAGCTCGGCCGAGGAGCCGATGAGTTCCCGTCCCTCGAAGGCACGGAAGCGGGTGATGTCGTCACTGACAAGGCTGTAGCCGCGCTCGAGGAGGCTGAGGACGCACTCGCTTTTGCCGATGCCGCTGGCGCCGCGGATGAGGGTGCCGACGCCGAGGATGTCCACCATGCTGCCGTGCTCGCTGCGGCGCGGGGCGAAATCCGCCTCGAGGGCGATGGTGGCCGCGTTGATGAACTTCATGGTGATCATCGGCGTGCGGAAGACGGGGATGCCGGCCTTTCCGGCGAGGCGGATGATGTCCCGGGGGACCGCGGCGTGGCGGGCGACGACGAGGCAGGGGATGGTGGTGTCGAGGAATCGCTGCAGGCGTTCGATGCGGATTTTCGCGGGAAGCCCCTGCAGGTAGCTGAGCTCGGCGCCGCCGAAAACCTGCACGCGTTTCGGCGCGAAGTAGCTGTAAAAATCGGTGAGGGCGAGGCCGGGGCGGTTGACGGTGGGCTCGCGGATCAGGCGCTGGAGGCCGCGCCGGCCCGCGACGAGCTCGAGGCCGAGCTTTCCGGCATGCTGCCCGAAGAAATCACCGACGCTGACGGGGTTGGTTTTCGGGGCGGCGGGCACGGCGTTGCTACATCTGGAAGCTTTCGCCCAGATACAGCTTGCGGCTGACCGGGTCGTTGAGGAGGAAATCCTTCGTGCCTTCGCTTTCCACGCGGCCCTCGAAGATGAGGTAGGCGCGGTCCACGATCGAGAGGGTCTCGCGGACGTTGTGGTCGGTGATGAGGATGGCGAGCCCCGCGTCGCGGAGGTTGGTCACGATCTGCTGGACGTCGAAGACGGCGATGGGATCGACGCCGCTGAACGGCTCGTCGAGCATGAGGAGCGAGGGGCTGGTGACGAGCGAGCGGGCGATGGTGAGGCGCCGTTTCTCGCCACCGCTGAGGGTGAGGGCCTCGTTTTTCGCGATGTGCTCGATGCCGAACTGGTGCAGGAGTTCCTCGCAGCGGGCCTTGCGCCCGGCGCGCGACAGTTTCGTCGTCTCGAGGATCGCCATGATGTTCTGCTCGACGGTCAGCTTGCGGAAGATGGACTCCTCCTGCGGGAGGTAGCCCATGCCGGCCCGGGCGCGCTTGAACATGGGCATGCGGGTGACGTCCTCACCTTCGAAAAGGACCCGGCCGGAGTTCGGGCGCACCAAGCCGACGATCATGTAGAAGCTGGTCGTCTTGCCCGCGCCGTTCGGTCCGAGCAGTCCGACCACCTCGCCGCGGCGGACATTGATGTCCACGCCGTTGACGACGGCGCGGCCACCGTAGATTTTGACGAGCTTGTCGGTCTGGAGCAGGGGGCGCTCCCCGCCGGCGTGTGCGGCCACGGCTTCCCCGGGCAGGGTGGGGCTTTCGATCATCGCAGGGGTGTCTCGGTTGTGTCGGTGATGACGGTGCGGCTCGGACCCTCGGTGGTGGCGCGGCCGTCGCTGTTGAGGATCATGCGGGTTCCCTCGGCGGAGGCGAGGTGGCGGTTGATGCCCTGCTGGATCTCCGGCCATCCGCTGAGGGTGACGCGGCCCGTGGAGGGCACGTATTCGGCCGTGCGGGCGCGGCCGATGGCACCCTTTTCCGAGGTGTCGGCGGTTTGCTGGACGATGATGACGTTGCCATCGGCCACGGCGCGGTCGATGCCGGAGCGGCTGGCGTTGAGATAGACGGTGAGTCTGTCCGCACTGAGGAGGAAGGCGGGGTCCTTGACGCGCACGTCACCGACGAAGATGGCCCGGTTCTCCTTCTCGATGAAGGTGGCCTCCTTCTGGGCGGTGATCTCCGTCTTGCTGCCAGCCGGGCGGTCCTTGGCAAGCGCCCCGAAGCCGAGCGGGTCCTGTTTCGGCGGGGTGGAGGAAGTTTCCTGAGCCATGGCCGGCAGTGCCGCGCCGAAGGCCAGAAAACAGCAAAAACAGAACAACAGCCTCATGGTGACACTTTCTCCTCCATCTGAATGATGGTCATCAGCACCGGCCCAAGTAAACGGCTGGATCGGGTTTTGGAATCAAATTCCAGCTGTTGGCCGATGATTTCAAACGTTTCACCGGTGATTTTTGCCCGGTCTTCGCTGGTGAGCAAGCCTGTGTCCCGGTCGTAAACCGCGCGGTCGAGCACGACCTCCATTGCCGGTTTGTCGGGGGAGTCGTCGAAGACCTCGATCCGCAGGCCCTTGAAGTTGAATTTGGTCTCGCTGGCCCGCTCGGCGGAATCCGCGTTGAAGCGCATGCTGAGTTTGTCGCCATTCTCGTAATGGGGAAGGCGTATGCCCTTCACGTTCTGACCGATGGCCACGGGGATCTCGATCGAGGCGGCCGTGGATCCGCCCTCCTCCTTGGTCTGGGTGGTCTGGGCGCTTGCAGACAAGGCGGTCGCGATCAGAAGGACGGTGGCAAGGCTTTCAGCGCGCATGACGTATGGTTAGGAGTTTGCGCAGAATCCCGGGCAGGCGTGCAAGAGGGATTTGATTCGGGCCGTCGGATGGGGCCTTCGAGGGGTTCTCGTGGGTCTCCAGAAAAACGCCATCCGCTCCGGCGGCGACGGCCGCCGAGGCGAGCACGGGGGCAAGGTGCCCGTCGCCGGTGGTGCGGTCGCCGCCGCCGCCGGGTCGCTGGACGGAATGGGTGGCGTCGAACACGACGGCGAATCCCTGTTCCCGGATCCACGGGATGGAGCGCATGTCGGCGACGAGGTTGTTGTAGCCGAAGGTGGTGCCGCGTTCGGTGAAGAAGAACTTCCTGCAACCCGCGGCGCGGAGTTTTCCGGCGATGGGGGCGATTTCCCACGGCGAGAGGAACTGGCCCTTCTTCACATTCACGGCGCGGCCGCTCGCCCCGGCGGCCTCGATCAGGTCGGTCTGGCGGCAGAGAAAGGCGGGGATTTGGAGGAGATCGACGGATTCCGCGGCGATGCCGACATCCTCGGGTGAGTGGACATCGGTGGTGACCGGAATGCCGAACTCGCCGCGGATGGCGGCCAGGATGCGGCAACCGTCGCGCACGCCGGGTCCGCGGAAGGATCGGCCGGATGTGCGGTTGGCCTTGTCGTAGGACGCCTTGAACACGAACGGGACGCCGAGCTTTTCCGTGATCGCCACGAGCCGAGCCGCGGTGCGACGCGCGGACTTCTCACTTTCGAGAACGCACGGTCCGAGGATGAGTGCGAGATTGCGTCCGCCGAAGGCGACATTGCCGATCTTGAAGGGCTCGGGGTTCATCAGGGCGAAAACAGCATGCTACAATGCGTCGGCCGGAGAGTCATGGCCGATTTCTGCAGCGCGCCCGTTCACGGGGTGCCGATCACGGACTCCACGAGGTCTGCGGTGCGGGCGGTGGCGCCCCGGTGCGGGTGCAGGACACCGGTTCCACGGGTTGCGACCGCGGTGCGTCGGGTGTCGTCGGAGAGCAGATCCACGGCTGCAGCGGCGAGAGTGGCTGCATCGCACACTTCGATGGCGCCTCCTGCATCGAGCAGCGTCCTTGCGAGGGAACCGAAGTTTTCCATGTGCGGGCCGAAGAGCACCGGGCGCCCGGCGAGGATCGCCTCGACGGGGTTCTGGCCGCCCTTTCCTGCAAGGCTCTTGCCGATGAAGACGACATGGGCGCAGGCATACCAGTCGGACAACTCCCCCGTGGTATCGATGAGGAGGATGTCGGGTGCACTGGCATCCGGTTCGTTGGTGCGCCGGGCGGTGCGGAATCCGGACGCGGCGAGGCGGTCCAAGATCGCCCCGGTGCGCTCGACATGACGCGGGACGAGGATCAGGCACGCAGCCGGGATGGTTTCCCGGATTTTGTGCAGGGAATCGGCGAGGATTTCCTCCTCGCCGTCGTGGGTGCTCCCGGCCAGCACAATGGGGGTGCCTTGGCCGAGGCCCCAAGCATGGAGAATCCCACGGAAATCCCTCGGCGCACCGGTCGCGGCGGCCGGGTCGTATTTGACGCTGCCGGTGGTGTGGAGGCGGTCCGGCGGGAGACCGAGGTGCGACCACAGGGCGGCATGTCCCGGTTCCTGCAGCCCGACCGCGGAAAGGTGGCGCGTGACCGAACGGAGCACCGGGGCGAAGCGGCGATAGCGGCGTTCCGAGCGCGGGGAGACACGGGCGTTGACCAGAAGGACGGGGATGTTCCTTTTGCGCGCCATCCAGACGAAGTTCGGCCACATCTCGCTTTCGGTGAGGATCACGGCACGCGGGTGCACGGCATCGAGGGCGCGGCGGACGATGGAGGGAAAGTCGAGCGGTGTGTAGACCGGCACGAGCCAGCCGCTCTGCCGCGAGGCGGCGAGGGCGTGGGCGGTCGAGGTCGTGCTCGAGACGGCGAACCGCCATTGCGGGTGGCGGCGGTGGAGTTCGTCCACCACCTTGAGGGCGACGAGCAGTTCCCCGACGCTCACGGCATGGACCCAGATCCACTCGCCGTCGTGGAAACGCGCCCGCAGGTCGGGTGTGTATCGGGCGAGGCGCTGGGTGAAATCCTTGCGGAAATTTCCCCGCCGCATCATGCGCGCCAGGAAGCCGGGCAGGAGGATGACGAAGACGAGCGGGAAGAGGAGGTTGTAGAGCAGGCGGATCATGCGTCGGGCATTCGCCGGTAGAAGGCGACCCAAGCCTGCCCGTAACGGCGGCATCGGAGCAATTCCCAAGCGGATGATGCCGCGGGCGGCTCACCGGGAAGTTCCACGACGAAGATGCCCCCGGGAACGAGGCAGCGTGCGAGCGTGCCGCCGGCCATCAGCACCGAGGGATGGGCGGGGTTGCCGGGGTCGAGGGCAAAGGGCGGGTCGGCGAACACAAGGTCGAACGTGGTGGGAGCGGCCCCCGCCACGGCTGCCGCGGCATCCTGCAGGCGCACGGTGCCCTCCAGATGCGCATGGCGGAGGTTGGCGCGGATCACGTCGGCGGCCTTGCGGTTGCGGTCGATGAACAGGCACGAGGCGGCGCCGCGGCTGAGGGCCTCGATGCCGAGGGCGCCGCTGCCGGCGAAGAGGTCCATCACCCTTGCGCCGTCCACGGCTTCCCCCAAGCTGGAGAAGACGGCGCCCCGGACGCGGTCCATCATCGGCCGCGCGATTCCCTGCGGGCATTCGAGGCGCAGTCCGCCCGCGGTTCCGGAGATCACGCGCATCGGGTCAGGGAGTGCCGAGCAGGTTGAGGAAAAACTCCCCGATCTGGCCCCCCACGCCGCCGCCGAGCAGGCGTTTGACCAGATCGCTTTTCGGCTCCTGCAGCGTGCCGTTCACCTTGAATGTCAGCACGCCGTAGTCCGGCAGGGGCCCGACTCCGGCCGGCGGCAGTTCCTTCCCCGTCTGCGAGGTGATGCGGGCGGAGGCTTGCGGACTGAGGAGCAGGCGTCCCTGGAGGTCGAGTTTCCCCCCCCGTGTGACAGTGCCCTTCAACTCGACGGCGAGTTCCTCGGCGCGCAGCCAGAGGGGGGCGACATGGATGAGGTCATTGTCAATCTGCAGGTCGGCGTAAGCCTCGCGGAGGTCCATGCCCCGCAGCTCGCGGATATCGAGCACGCGTCCGAGTTCCTGGAGATAAGGCGAGGGAATGAGGCGTCCCTCCTTCACCTCGAGCCTGCTGGTGCCGAGCACCTGGCGTTGGGGTGCGTTGCGGCCGGAGATTTCCATGGCGGCGGACAGAAGCCCCTCCAGGCGCGTGCCGCCCATTTTCGCCGGCATACGCAGCTGCTTGAGCTGGAAGTCGTCCAAGCGGAGCGACCATTCGAAGGGGGAGCCGTCATTCCGGGTGGCGATGGAGCCGTGGCCGGTGAGGGTTCCCCCCGAAACCGAACCGCGGATGTCCGGCAGCGTGAGCAGCCCGCGCTCCAAGGTGAATGTCGAGGCCAGGTCGCCGGCGACGACCAGTCCGGCAAGGACGGCTTCGGGAACGCTGGCGTCACCGCGGGCGTTGCCGTCACCTGTCAGTTCGGCACGGGTCGTGATGCCGTCGGCATCGAGCAGGGGCCAGCCGTCGCGGTTTTCAAAAAGGACGCGCGACCGCAGAACGGCGAGGTGTTCCACGCGCACGCCGAATGCGGGTGCGGAGGGGGGCACGGGGGTTGGCGAGGACTGCGGTGCGGATGTGACAGGCGTGCCGGCCGGGCGGGAAACGGCCTTGTCGGGCTCGCGGGGGATCTTCCATTTGCCCTCGTCGTTCTGCCGCCAAGTCAGCACGGCCTCCTTGAGCAGGAGGCGGCTCACCACAAACTCGCGACGGAGCAGCGGGATGAGGCGGAAGACGATCTGGAATTCGGAGGCCTCGAGGAAGTTGACCCTTTCGTTCTCCATGTCGGGAACGACGAGACCTCGCAGCCGGATGCCGTCCCACGGCGTGTAGATCGCGCTGCGCACCGTGAGGGGAAGGCCGATCGTTTCCATGGCCCCTTGGCGGAGTTGCTCCTGCATCGAGGGGGACTGGAGGTGGAGGTTGAAGGCGAGCACCGCGGCGAGCACGAGAACGAGAAAGGCGCCGGAAACGGCAAGACAGATGCGCAGGTAGCTCGGCATGACGGACGGACCAGAATACCCGCATGACTGGGGATGCAAAGCGGGAAGCGCGCGTTGCCGGGCCCGTATCCGGCTGTTACTGTCGCCGGATGAACGGTCTGCGCAGAAGAATCCGGATGGCGCCGGTCACCGCCTCGCTTGTCGGCGTCTGCCTCGGGGTGTTTGCGCTCGAGTATGCCTTCCACATCGCGGAGCGTCCCGATCTGCTGTCACGGTGGGCGTTGAGCCGTGACGGGCTGGCGAGCGGCATGTGGTGGACGGTGGTCACTCACATGTTCCTGCATGCGAATCTCCTGCATCTGATGGTGAACGTCCTCGGCCTGTGGTTCATCGGACCCGAGGTCGAGATGATGCTCGGGCGGTCGCGCTACCTGCTGTTGTATTTCATTTCGGGAATCGCCGGCGGGCTGCTGCAGACGGCGTTCGCGGCGCCGTCCTCCGAATTGGTGGGGGCGTCCGGCGCGTTGTGCGGCGTGCTGTTGTCCTTCACCACGGCGTATCCGGAGATGCCGTTGCAGGCGCTGTTGTTCTTCGTGCTTCCGGTGAGGATGAAGGCCAAGACGCTCGGGCGCGGTCTCGTCCTGCTGTCATTGCTGTTCGCGATGGTGCGGTTCCTCCCGCAGATCGGGCACCTTGCGCACTTGGGGGGGGCTTTGGCCGGCGCATTCCTGACGTGGTGGTGGCTGCCGTCATCCAAGGCGCGACGGCCGGTGCCGGTCATGCGGGGCGATCCGCAGCAGCGCACGGATGAATTGCTGGCACGGGTGGTCGAAGAGGGGATCGAGGGCCTGAGCCGGGAGGAGCGCCGGCAATTGGAGCGTTTGGCGGACCGGGGCGGACGCCGGCGCGGCGCTTGAAGCGGCCTACTCGCCGCGCAGTGGCAGGATGACACGGCAGCAGGTCGAACAGACCTCCCCGCGTTTGATTTCCATGCGTCCCCCCATGCGCTCCAATACATAGGAAACCACGGCGAGTCCGAATCCCCCGGCTGTCTCCTGGCCGACGGTGCGGCCCGGGGAGGGCGGGATGCCGCCGGGTGGCAGGCCGATGCCATCGTCGCAGACTTTCACCTCGTAGGACATGCCTGCGGTGCGTCCGGTGATCCGCACGGCATCCCCCGGGCGCGAGCACTGGAAGGCGTTGCCGAGGAGTTCGAGGACGACGAACTCGACAGGGCAGTAATCCATCGCCAGCTTGGCGGGGGAAATATCGATGCCGAGGTCCCCGTCCCGTCCGGCGGATCGGGCGAGACGTTGCGCCGCGGCGGAAAGACGCTCCGGCCATTCGCCGGCTTCCTCCGGGGAAGTCCTCTCGGTTGCCGTCAGGCGTCCCAGCATGTCGAGGCGCTTCATTTGCGCCGCGAGGCGCCGACCGGCGGCCTCGATCTGGGTGAGGCCCTCGCGGAGGATGGCGGCGGGCACTTCGCGGCCGGCGGAAAGCTCCGAGAGGAAGAACCCGGCGTAACCGGCGAGCATGTCCAGGGGCTTGCGCAGCCGGGAGGGCAACCCGGAGATGACGTGTTCGCCCAGAACGTGCATGGCGGTCTGCCGTTCATCCAAAAGCGCTGCCGGAACAGCTTTCCCGGGCGACTCGTCGCGGCAGTTGCAGGTGATCTTTCCGTCGGGAAGAAGGGTGAGTGTCACTCCGGCGGGAAAGGCGGACCGGTTGCGGCGGCGGCCGATGACGCGGCCTCGCCAGACTTTGTCACGGTGCAGGAGCGGAAGGATCGAGTCCTCCAAGCGCCTGATCCATTCGTCGTCATAAAGCGTGCGCCAACTGCGGCCGAGCAGTTCCTGCGGTCTTTCGTAGCCGTAGATGCGCAGGTGCGCGTCATTGAGATAAACGTAATTGCCGTCGGGGTCGGTGAGGGCGAAACCCTCGTCCGAGAAATCAAGAGCCTGCGCCAAGTCGCCCAAGCTGATCGGGCAATGCGAATGCGCCGAGTTTGATCGGCGGCGGCGGACGGATACCGTGCGCATAGGGTTCGACGCAATCTGTCACAATTTTGTCACAATTCAACCGCCTGCGGCGGTCGGAGCGGGAAATCGGCGGGCACGGGCGCCTCGAAGGCGAGGGGGGCGCCGGTTGCGGGGTGGGTGATCGCAAGGCGCCAGGCATGCAGAAGCTGCCGGGGATAATCGGCCCCTCCGCCGTAAGTGCGGTCGCCTGCTATGGGGTGCCCCATGTGCTTCAAATGAACGCGAATCTGGTGGGTGCGCCCGGTGCGCGGATGGCATTCGAGCAGTGACAGTCCCCCGGCGGAGGCGAGCACACGCCATGTTGTCTCGGCCGCCCGCGCCCCCTGCCGGGAGGTGACAGTCATGCGCTGCCGGTGGGCGGGGTGGCGTGCGATGGCCCCAGAGATCACGCCGGCTGTCGTCCGGGGTTTCCCGCGGACCGCAGCGAGGTAGGTCTTGCGTGCTGTGCGTGCGGCGAACTGGGCGGAGAGGGCCGCCTGCGCCTCGTCGGTCTTGGCGACGAGGATGCAGCCGCTGGTATCCTTGTCGAGCCGGTGGACGATGCCCGGACGCAGCGGATGGCTCCCGCTGGAAAGCCGGCTGCAATGGTGCAGGACGGCATTCACGAGAGTGCCCTCCCAGTGCCCCGCGGCGGGATGCACGACGAGTCCCGGCGGCTTGTCGATGCAGAGGAGGTGATCGTCCTCGTAGAGGACGATCAGCGGAATGTCCTCCGGGCGTGTTCCGGGGGAGGCGGATTCCCGCGGGGGGATCCGCGCCTCCACGGCATCGCCGGCGTGCAGCGGGTCGGATGCGCGTGCCGGTGCACCGTTGACGGCGACCAAACCGGCGGAAAGCGCCTTCTGCCACCGGGCGCGGCTGAGGTCCGGCCATTGTGCGGCGAGCCAGCGGTCGATGCGGTCTGCCGGAGCATCGGCGCGGCGGTGGAAGGTCTGGTCCGGGGACACGCAGGAACGCTGGACTGCGCAGGCGCGGCGCGCAAGGTTTGCCGCCGGGGAAGATTCCCGCTTAAAGTGGCGGCGTGAGCGAGGTTTCCCCCGCCAGAGCGATCGACAAGTGCCCCTCTTGCGGCCAGGAGATCGACGTGACGGACGAAGTTCCGTTTGCGCAGATCTATTGCCCGAACTGCGGGGAAGGGTTGAGGGCGCGCCGGATGTTCAACAATTTCGAGTTGATCGAGCTGATTGGCGAGGGGGGGATGGGATGGGTGTTCAAGGCCCATGATCACACCCTCAACCGGATGGTGGCCTTGAAGTTGCTGCGGCCGGAGATGAGCGCTGGCGAGGCCGAGCGGGCGCAACTCGAGCAGGAGGCCAGGGTCACGGCCTCGGTCACCCATCCCCACGTGGTGCGGGTGTATTCATTCGGCCAAGCAGCCGGCCAATTCTACATCGCGATGGAGCTGGTGGAAAAGGGCTCCTTGGACGACTTGATGGCCATCCAAAGCCGCGTGTCCGAGGTGCAGGTGCTGGAGATCGGCATGCAGATCGCCCAAGGGCTGGAGGCAGCCATGGAGCGGGGGCTCATCCACCGCGACGTCAAGCCCGGGAACATCCTCTTCGTCAATGCCCACACGACGAAGATCGTGGACTTCGGTCTCGCGCGTGTTCTTGAGGAGGAGGCCGAGGCGCGCGGGGACATCTGGGGCACCCCGTATTACATCGCCCCGGAGCGACTGAACCACGAGCCCGAGGACATGCGCAGCGACATTTACAGCCTCGGGGCCACGTTGTTCCACGCCATTGCGGGGCGTCCGCCGTTTGAGGCGGAGAGCGCCAGCCTGGTCGCCCTGAAGCAGGTCAAGAATCAACCGGTCAGTCTCGAGGCGTTCGCGCCGGACGTGACGCCCGAGACCGCCTATGTGATCAACCGCACGCTCGAGAAAAGACCCGAGGACCGTTATGCATCCTATGCCGAACTCATCGAACACATGGAGTTCGCCCGCGCCAAGGTGATAGAGCGTGCAGGCATCCCGCCCGCAGCGAAGCGGGAGGTGGTGAAAGTCGAGACGAGCAGGACCAAGCTGTTCGTCTCGCTCATTTCGCTGGCAGCCGCAGTGCTCGTGCTGGGAGCCATCGTGGCATTGTTCATGATCAGCGACCGGAGCGAGGTGAAGGAAATCCGGGAGTCGCTGCTCACGGGCAACAAGAATTCCACAGCCTTCATGAGCGGCATGCTGGCATTGGGGGAGGGGGACTGGTCCGATGCACAGCAAGTTTTTGCCGGAGTCACAGCGGGAACCGGGCAGGGCTCCGCCGAGTGGCAGTGGGCGCGGATGAACGAGTTGCTTGCCATGATGCTGGCCGGACAGTCCGAGGCCGCGTCTGCAGGGTGGAGGAGCATGAGCCGCGAGGGGTTGTTCTCCGACCGCCCGGAGGATCAGACCCTTGCCAACATGTTCATCGATGCGGCCAACTTCGGTGATCGTAAAATCGTGATCCAACTCGATGATCTCGGTGTCTATCCGCAGGAAGGCGTTGGTGCTTTCGCCTTCTTTGTCGCGGGGGTTGCCAACTTCACCTTGGGGGACAAGTTCGAGGCGGCACGTTTGTTCAACCGTTTTCTGGAGGTGCCCCCTCCACCGGATGTTCCGTGGTGGGAGACCTACCGTTTGGTGGCGAGGCGGTTGGCCTCGGGAGGCTAAGGCATTTGCCCCCGGGCGGCAGCCGGGTAGAATGCGCCCATGAGCGACCCATCCATTCCGGGCCCCGAGGAACTGCAGCGTCGCCTGCAGGCCATGCTGCAGTCGGCCTTCCAGCAGACGGACCGTCCGGGGGAGGGTCAGGCGGCGGGTGAACCCGAGAACGCGGCTGTCGCCGACGGCGATGTGTTCGACTTCGACCTGACGCCGCGCGAGATCAAGGCGCACCTCGACCGTTTCGTGATCAAGCAGGACGAGGCGAAGAAAGTCCTCTCCGTCGCCGTGTGCGACCACTACAACCACGCCAAGTTCCTGCGCGGGCGGGAGCGCCGCGGGGAGGTCGCGCCGATCGAATACGCCAAGCAGAACGTCCTGGTCACCGGGCCGACGGGGGTTGGCAAGACCTACCTCGTGCACCACATTGCCGAGCTGATCGGCGTTCCCTTCGTCAAGGCCGATGCCACCAAATTCAGCGAGACCGGCTATGTGGGTGGCGATGTCGAGGATCTGGTGCGAGAGCTTGTCCAGAAGGCGGGCGGAGACCTCACGCTGGCCGAACACGGGATCATCTACATCGATGAGGTGGACAAGATCGCGACGTCATCCAGTCTGGTCGGCCGCGACGTGAGCGGACGTGGCGTGCAGACCGCGCTGCTGAAGCTCATGGAGGAGACCGAAGTGCCGCTGCGCAACCCCATGGACCTGGCCGGGCAGATGCAGGCGGTGATGGCGGTGCAGCGCGGCGGGAAGCCCGGGCCGCAGACGATCAACACGCGCAGCATCCTTTTCGTCGTCAGCGGGGCGTTCCCGCGGCTCAGGGAGATCGTGGAAAAGCGTCGTCATCAGGCCCGGATCGGGTTCGGCGCGCCGGTGCCGGACGAGGAGGACAACCCTTGGCAGCACGATGTCACCACGGCCGACCTGGTGGAATACGGCATGGAGGCCGAGTTTGTCGGACGCTTGCCGGTGCGGGTGGCGTGCGACGAACTGACCGCGCCCGACCTGCGGCGAATCCTGACGGAGTCGGAGGGGAGCATCCTGCGCCAATACGAGCGTTCGTTCCTTGCCTTCGGCATCGAGGCGGTCTTCGAGGACGGGGCGATCGACCGCATCGCCGGGCTCGCTGCGGAGGAAAAGACGGGAGCACGCGGCCTGCTCACCGTCTGCGAAAGGATCCTGCGGGACTTCAAGTTCGAGCTGCCCGGGAGCGGTGCGACCTCGCTCCGTGTCGATGCCGCGCTCATCGACCGCCCGGCGGAGGTGCTGGCCAAGCTGCGCGCAGACGGGTGCGATGAGCGGGTGCGGGCGCTGCGCCGGACGGCGGAGGAATTCGCCGCGCGGTTCGAGCACACCCATGGGGTGGCCCTGCGGTTCGCGCCGGAAGCCCTCGATGCGTTGGTGGATCTGGCGATGGAACGCCGGCAGCCGATGCGCGAACTCTGCGCGGATTTGTTCAAGGACTTCGAATTCGGGCTGCGCCTGTTGCACCGTCCCCCCGCCTCGGGACCCGTCGTGCTGCCGCGCGAGGCGGTCGAGCAGCCGGACAAGTTCTTGAGCGAACTGGTGGTGCGCGCCTATCGTTCGGATTCTCCCGATGAAACGACCCCTGATCCTGCATCTTAAAGCCGCCCTGTTTTGCGCGTTCGTTGCGGTGGCCCTGTCGCTGCCGCTGCTGTGGGTTCCTCTCCTGCCCGCATGGCAGGGGTGGCGTCCGCCCGTGGTGAGTCCGAGGGCCGAGGCCGTGCTGGCGCTTGTCATGGCCCTGTGGGTTGCATGGTGCGTGGTGGACATCCCACGGCGCAGCCTGAAGGTGCTGATCTGGGTGGCCACGCTCTGGCTGCTCGGCAGCGGGATCTGGTTGGCGGGCCTTTTCGGTTTTTCGGCAAGTTCCCTTGTGCCGGTGACCGCGGCGGGACTGGCGGGGGCCGGCGGGTTGCTGTTCTCACTGACACCGGCGGGATCAAGGCGGGCCCGCTGGCAATCCCTCGTCGGCAACCGGGTGGCCCCGGAGTTCCTGCGCGAGCGCATCGACGAGCGGCATCTCGAAGAGGCACCCCGCTCGGAGATTCTGGCCGTGGTCGAGGTTCTCTGGCCCGGCGATGGTCAGGATGAGACACTGGCTTGGACGGGAATGGCAGATCGGGCAACTGCTGCGGCGCGGCATTTCCAGAATGCCGGCGGTTACCTCGAGCGCTGCGACGGCGAGGGCGCGCGCTTTGTCTTCGGCTGTTGGGGATTGACGGCAGCTCCGGCTTCGGTTGTGGCGGCGCTTTGGAACTGGGTGGCCCAAGCCGGGGGGTGCGCAGCCGTGACGCGGGGGGAATGCGTCACCGGCGTGGGCAGGCTGCCCACCGGTGCCAGGTGGACGATCAGCGGTGCGCCGCTGCGGCGAGCGGCGCGCATGGCGGCGTCCGCCCGCGGTTATGCAGCCAAGGTCCTCGTGGAAGACTCGCTGGCAGCCGACCTCGGCGACGCGTGGGTCTCCCGCCGGATCGCATGGTGGGATTTCGAGGGGGAGCATTTGCTGCTGCGCGAACTGCTCGGACCGGCTGCGGATGCCCCTCCGGGGACGGGCGACAACGTCCGGCGCTGGGATTACGCGTGGGATGCATTTTGGAGCGGTGAGTGGATGGCGGCGGAGAACGGCTTCGGAGCGCTTGCGCGCGAGACCGAGGACGCGTCGGCCCGCATTTTCGCCCTGCGCAGCCAGGCGGCTCGCCGCCAGGAATCGGAAACGTGAAGAGTGCGGATTACCCGGAACCGTTCCGAGCCTTGGTGCGGGAGTTGCGCCGCCTGCCGGGGGTGGGGCCGCGCAGCGCCGAGCGCCTTGCGCTGTGGCTGATGGAGGATGGTGAACGTCCATCCGCCTTGTCTGCGGCATTGACATCCGCCCGCGACGGTGTGCGCCACTGCGCGGAGTGCGGATTTTTCTGCCTCGGCGAGCACTGTGACATCTGCATCGACGGTGCCCGCGAGCCGTTGCTGTGCGTGGTCGAGCGGGCCACGGACATTCTGCCAATCGAGCGTTCCGGTGCTTTTCGCGGGCGCTACCATGCGCTTGGCGGACGGCTTTCACCGCTCGAGCATGTCGGCCCCGAGGACTTGCGTCTGGGAGAGCTGACGACGCGGCTGGAGAGGGGACATTTCACGGAAGTCATCCTTGCCCTGAGCACCGATGTGGAGGGCGAGGCGACAACCAGTTATGTGGTGGAAATGCTCGCCCCCTACGGGGTGAACATTTCGCGGTTGGCCCAAGGCATGCCGGCAGGCGGGGGGCTGGAAAGCGCGGATGAGCTGACACTGGCGCGGGCGCTTGCGGGGCGTCGGCAGGCGGGGGTGGTGTGATGCGGACCCTGGTTGCCGTGCTGCTGTTCGCCGGGACAGCCTGCGCTGCGGAGGAGTTGCACGTCCCGGCCGCGGCGGAGTATTCGGCTGCCCGCGGGGAGATCGCCCTGCTTGTGTGGCAGGGGGGCAGGGTGGTTTACCAGCGCGGTGCCGGCCGCGGCGCTCCCGCTCCGCGTGTGTTCAGCATCACGAAAAGCCTGGTTTCGATCGGGGTGTTCCGCGATGCGAAGAAAGGAGGAATTTCGCTCAGCCAACCAGCCCGGCAACCATCCTTGCGCGGAGTGACGCTGGCGGACCTGATGAACCAGACATCGGGGCTGCCCCCGGCACGCCGGGAGTTTTATTCCGAAGGGCTGAAGAACAAGGGGGGCGTGCTGGGACGTCTCGAGCGCAAGGGGAATTCGGGGATTTTCGCCTACGGCCCGTCGCATTGGGAGGTGCTGGCCGAGGAGATTCAGGGCAGATGGGGGGGGGAACTGGAGGGATGGCTTCGGAGGTTCGTGCCCGGCGCGCGCCCGGAGGTGGTGCTGCGATGGCGGCGGGATGACCGCGGCGCGCTGTTCTTTTCCACGGGGGCCAGAATGAACGCGCATGAATTGTTGCCGGCGGCCAGGGAGGTGCTGGATGGAATGCGCCGCGGCCGGTGGCCCGAGGAGGTGAGGTCGATGCTGTGCAACGGGACCGGGGCCAACCGCATGTATGCACTCGGCTTCTGGTTGAACCGCGGGGCGGCATCCGGTGCGGCCAAGGAGGTCGAGGTGGAGGCAGCGATCGGGAGGGAGCAACCGGCGGCATTCTGGCGGGCTGCCTGTCTCTGCCGCGAAGCGCCTGCGGACCTGCTGGCAATGATCGGGACAAGCGGCCAACGGGTTTACGTCGTGCCCTCACAAGACCTGGTGGTGATCCGTCTGGGGAACGGCCCGGGCTTCTCGGATGCCGGATTTCTGCGCCGCCTGTTCGGCGCCTGACCGTCATTGCTGCAGCAGCGGTGGTGGCGGCGCCGGCAACGCACGCGGTGCTGCCCCGGGCGGGATCGCCAGGAGCAGGGTGGATTCTCCGCGCTGCCAGCGGTAGCCAAAACCGAAGGGCAGTGGGAAGCCCCTGCCCTCCTCATACACCATTCGCAGGGCCGGTTGGTCGTATTTTGAAAAGATTTCCAAGGGCGTGGTGTAGCTTCCGAAGTAGATGACCTGCCAGTCACGCGCGCGAAAGACCGAGAGGGGAATGCCGGAGTCGTCCTGCAGGATCGCGCTGCTATGGTCGAGAAGGAAGTCGCGAACCCGCGAAAAGCCCCCCTCGTGGGGCAGGTAGGAAGCGGCCTTCAAGTAGCCGGTGGATGGTCCCCGTGAAGCCATCCAGTCAAGGATTGCGGAGTTTTCCTTGAGGGGACCGTCCGCCACGTTGGACTGCAGGTAAACCACCTCGGAGGGAGGTGACATCGGCGAGCGCCGGAAGACGATGCGAAGGGCGGCTTGGCCCTTGGCGTCCTCACCGGGCGCGAGCGTCCCGTCGCGCTGAAGCGTGAGGCGCTCGACGAGATCGATGTGCGCATCGGTGAACGACAAAAAGACCAGCATGATCGGGAACACGCCTTGGAAGTGCGACGAGGCGAGGTCGGTTTTCATGTCCTTCGTGATGAAGTGGCTGAAGTTCATGATGACCTCGGTGGATTTGCGCAGCACGGCAAGGCTCGCGTGGATCTCCTCCGGCGTCAGACTGAGGGGGTTGGTCAGCCGTCCTACCGGCTCCAAGCCGCCCAAGGTGTAAAGCTCCGCCGAGGGGAACAGGGCCATGGCGCTGATGAGGTCCGGTCCGCCGAAAAGGTAGGTGACACGCTGTGCAGGGCCGATGCGCGGGACGAGTTCGGTGGACGACCATTCCCGCATGGGGGAGAAATACTTCTCGTTGTAGCGGAACCACTGGGCCGCGTATTCCCGGGCGTGCTGCTGGTATTCGCGGCTTTGCTGGAGCGGGGCCAGGGGGCTCCCGGGAGGGAGTTGTCTTCCCGCAAGAAAAGCGGCGAGTTCCGTGGGCGCGAGTGCCGGGGCGGTCGCCATGGACGCCAGCAAGGCGAGTCCTGCGAGCAGCGGGATCGGATGTCTCATGACGGCGGGGTATTTTTGCGCGGCTGGACAAGCCAGTAAATCCCCAATGCGCCTGCGAGCGTGAGAATGCCGCAGAGCGATTCGGAGGGCTTGTCGATTGCGGTGTAGACCATCGCGAATGCGCTGATCGCCAGAAAAAGCAGGGGGGGGAGCGGGTAGAGCGGGGTGCGGAACGGCCGGGGAAGATCCGGTTGCCGGACCCGGAGCACCATCACCCCGAGCACGGCGAGGAAGCTGCAGGAAAGAAGGGCGAACTGGGTGTAAACAAGCACCTGCTCGAATGTCGAACTGAGCAGCAAGACAAGCGTCAGGGAGCTTTGCGCGACCACGGCCATGGCCGGGATGCCGGCAGGGGTCCGCATGCGCAACAAGCCGAAGACGCGGGGATAATCCTCGCCGATGACCATGGCGACACGCGGGCCAGCCCAGATCATCGCGCTGATGGCAGACACGAGGCCGAGGGCGATGACCGCGGCAACCGCGCGTCCTCCCGAGTGTCCGAACGCAGATTCCGCGGCGACTTGGGCGACATTGATCTGTCCGGCCATGCTTCCGACGGGGGCAACGTGCAGGAAGGCGGCGTTGAGACCGAGATAGAGGGCCATGACCAGCAATGTCCCCACGGCAAGGGAGACGGGGATCACGCGGGCGGGACTGCGGACTTCGCCGAGGATGTAGGTTGCGGCATTCCAGCCGGTGTAGGCATAGAGGGTGAACATGAGCGAGACGGCAAAGGGTGCGGTGAGCACATAGCTTTGCCATGGATCTGTCGGGGGCGGCGGGGCCGCGGGGGCCATGAAAAGCGCGCCGGTGAGGAAAACCACGAGACCGATCTTCAGCGTGGTGAACACAATCTGGAAGATGCTGCTCAACCGGAGGTCGCGCAGATGAAAAAGCGTGGCGACGATGACGACGACGGTCGAGGATGCGAGGGGTGCAACCTGCGGAAACACACCGTGCAGGTAAGAACCGAATGCCATGGCGCTCAGTGCCACCGGCGCGGCGAATCCCACCAGCAGGGAGACAATGCCCGCCATGAACCCGATAGCGGGGTGATAGATCTTTCCCAAAAAATGGTATTCGCCGCCCGATCTCGGCAGCGCGGCAGACAATTCCGCGTAGCAGAGGGCGCCGCACAGGGCGAGGATGCCTCCCACGATCCAAAGCAGCATGATGGCCGGATGGGCGGGAATTTCCGCCAACTGGAATCCCAGACTGGTGAAAATTCCGGTCCCGACCATGTTCGCCACCACGAGGGCGGCGCAGGTGATTATGCCGACTTGGCGGGGGGAACTCACCCGACCCGCCTTCCAGCTTGAGCTTGCCAGTCCATGACGGGGACTCCTAGCATGGCCCCCCCGATGAGTGCCATCCTCTTCCGCCGTTTTCTCGCGCGTCCCCTGCAGGTGGCCTACGTTCTTCCAAGCTCCAAGGCGCTGATCAAACGGGTGTTGGAACACATAGACTTCTCGGGGACCAAGACCTTGGTCGAGTTCGGAGGGGGCGAGGGGTGCTACACCCGCGAAATCGTCAAGCGGCTCGGTCCGGACTCGCGTCTGCTTGTTTTCGAGCTCGATCCGCAATTGGCCGAACACCTGCGCAAACAATTCCGCGACGATCCCCGGGTGCTCATTTACCAGTCAGATGCGGCCCATTTCCGCGACGAGCTGCAAAAACTCGGGGTGGCCAACGCGGACTACGTGATTTCCGGGATTCCATTCAGCTACATCGAAACCCGCACGAAACGCGAGATCCTCCATGCGGTGCATGAAGGCCTGTCGGCGGAGGGTTTGTTCCTGGTCTACCAGGTGACGATGGAACTCAAGGGGCATGCGCGGATGTTCGCCGCCTGCGAGGTCGAATATTTCCTCGCGAACATCCCGCCGATGTTCGTCCTGGCGTTCCACAAGACGGGATTGACCCTGCGCAAGCCGCGCGGGCGGAAGGTCAAGAAGCAGCGCCGGGAGCCCGCGGCGGCCTGACCGGGGTTCAGCCCGGAAGCAGGTCCGCCACCATGGCCCGCTCTTCCTTCAGTTCGTTGACGGATGTGTCGATCCGCGCTCGGGAGAAGGCATTGATCGGCACGTCTTGGACGATCGAGGCCTTCCGGTCCCTGCTGCGGACAGGGAAACCGCAAATCAGCCCGGCCTCGATGCCGTAGGATCCATCCGAACAAAGCGCCACGCTGTGCCAGTCGCCCGCCGGGGTGTCGGCAACGAGGCTTTGCACCGATTCAATCGCCGCATGGGCGGCGGAGAACGCGGAGGACAGCCCCCTGGCCTTGATGATCGCCGCCCCGCGCTCCTGCACGGTCTTGATGAACGGGCCCTCGAGCCACGCCTCGTCCTTGATGACCTCGGGTGCGGGACGGCCGCCGATGCGCGCATTGAAGAAATCGGGAAACTGGGTGTTCGAATGGTTGCCCCAGATGGTCATGTTGGTCACCTCGCGCCATGGAACGCCGGCCTTCTGCGCGAGCTGGGATTTGGCACGGTTCTCGTCGAGGCGGGTCATGGCGAACCAGCGGTCCGCAGGAACCTCGCGGGCATTGTTCATGGCAATGAGGCAGTTCGTGTTGCAGGGATTGCCGACCACGAGGACACGCACGTCGTCCGCGGCGTTCTTCTCGATGGCCCTTCCCTGGCCGATGAAGATCTTGCCGTTGATGCCGAGAAGTTCCTTGCGTTCCATGCCGGCCTTCCGAGGCACGCTGCCGATGAGGAGGGCCCAATTGACACCGGAAAACCCGCGGTCGAGATTGCTGGTGAGCTCGATGCCCTCGAGCAGGGGGAAAGCGCCGTCCTGCAGCTCCATGGCCACACCTTCGAGGGCGGGGAGCGCGGGTTCGATTTCGATGAGATGGAGGATGATGGGCTGGTCTGTGCCCAGAACCTGGCCGCTGGCGAGGCGGGGGAGGATGGAGTAGCCGATCTGGCCGGCGGCGCCGGTCACTGCAACGCGTAGTGGCTTTTTCATGAGCTGGCAGTGTGCCGGAAGACGCCGTTCTCCCCAACAAAAAATAAGGAAACCCGTTCCGCCGACAGGCAGAACGGGTTTCCTCGGGGTGGGGGGAAATCGCTTAGAGCTTGCTCTTGAGATCCTTGCCGGCGCCGAATTTCACGCCCTTGGAGGCTTTGATCTTGATGCGTTCGCCCGTTTTCGGGTTCACGCCCATGCGGGCCTTGCGGTTGACGACCTTGAAGGTGCCGAAGCCGACAAGCTGCATGACCTTGCTCTTCTTGAGGTGGGATTTGATGCCTTCGATCACGGCGTTGACTGCGCGCTCGGCGTCCGCCTTGGTGCTGTTCAGTTCCTTTTGAACCGACTCGATAAGTTTGACTTTGTTCATGGTGTGGTTGTGCGAATTGCGTGGTTGGATGTCAGTGCGACAATGCTGGCTTTTCCTTGATCCTGCCCCGCCTGTCAATGGCCATTGCGCCCCGGCGCCGAATTATTTTCGGGGGAAATTGGTTTGACAGCAAGACGCCTAAGGGCGCCGTTGGAGGCATGAACCACACGACATTCGGGAGCATGCAGAAATTCACCGAAACGATCATCCGCAATGTCCGCCGGCACCCGGAGGTTGCCGCGGATGCCTATGTGGCGGACGATGCGACGGTGGTGGGCAACGTGGAGATCGGCGCCGAGGCGAGCGTGTGGCACCAGGCGGTCCTGCGCGGCGATGTCGCGCACATCGTTCTCGGTCCGGGGTCGAACGTGCAGGACGGCGCGGTCGTGCATGTGGCGGATGATCTGCCGGCGATCATCGGTCGGCTCGTGACGGTGGGGCACAAGGCGATCGTGCATGCCTGCACGATCGGGGACGAGGTGCTCGTGGGCATGGGGGCGATCGTCCTGGAC
>JACSRX010000002.1 GCA_014879535.1 Chthoniobacterales bacterium | reverse complement strand
GCCCCCCCCGCCCCGCCGCCTAAACTGCCACCTTCATGCCGAACCGCATCGATGAAAAGTTCGCCGCCCTGCGTGCCGCGGGACGCACGGGATTCGTCGCCTACATCACCGCCGGCGACCCCACGCTCGAAGCGACCGTGGAACTCGTGCACGCCCTCGAGGAGGCCGGCGTGGACATCGTCGAACTCGGCGTCCCGTTTTCCGACCCCCTCGCCGACGGCGTGGTGAACCAGATGGCCGCACAGCGCGCACTCGATGCCGGCGCGACCATCGGCAGTCTTTTCGAGAGCATCCGCCGCATCCGGGCCAGGACGCAGATCCCCCTGGTTCTTTTCACCTACCTCAACCCCCTCTACGTCCACGGCTTCGACCGTTTCCACGAGGAGGCCGCGGCGGCCGGCGCCGATGGCATCCTCATCCTCGACCTCCCTCCGGAGGAAGTGGCGGCCAACCGTGAGCTCGCCGACCGCCACCGCCTCAAATCGATCCGCCTCGTCGCCCCGACGACCCCCCCCGCCCGCATGGAAAGCATCGCGCGTGCAGCCGGGGGATTCATTTACTACGTCTCGCGCGAGGGGGTCACCGGGGAGCAGGCGGACCTTTCCTCCTCGATCTCCGCACAGGTTGCGGAAATCAAGAGGCACACCGACCTCCCCGTCGCAGTCGGCTTCGGCATCTCCACGCCGGGACAGGCGGCCGCCGTCGCCGTGCAGGCCGAAGCGGTGGTTGTCGGAAGCGCCATCGTGCGCCGGATCGCCGAGAACGTCCATGCGCCCGACCTGGCTGCGAAGATCGCGGACTTCGTCCGCCCCCTTGCCGACGCGACGCACCGCGCCGGAGCCTGAGCACACGGCCTTGCCTGCGCTCCCGCGCCCGGCGAAACTGCCCGGCGTGAGAAGGCATGTTGTCATCATCGGAGGCGTCGCCGGCGGAGCCTCATGTGCGGCCCGCCTGCGAAGGCTGGACGAGGAATGCCGCATCACCATCGTCGAGCGCGGACCGCATGTGTCCTTCGCCAACTGCGGACTCCCCTACTATGTGGGTGACGTGATCACGAGTCAGGACAAGCTCGTGCTGGCCGGCCCCGCACTGTTCAAGACCCGCTTCGACATCGATGTCCGCCTGCACCATGAGGCGGTGCGGGTCGATCCCGCCGCCCGTTCCGTCGCCCTCCGCCATGCGGAGACCGGGAAGGAGGATAATTTGGCCTACGATGCGCTGGTGCTCGCGCCGGGGGCCGCACCAATCCGGCCGCCTTTGCCCGGCATCGACCTTCCCGGAATTTTCAGCGTGCGCACGATCCCGGACTCCGAACGCATCCGGTCATGGATTGCCCGCCACAGTGCCAAAACCGCCGTGGTTGTCGGGGGCGGATTCATCGGGGTCGAGATGGCCGAGAACCTCCTCCACCGGGGGCTCGACGTCAGCCTCGTCGAGATGCTCCCGCAGATCATGCCCAACTTGGACCCGGAAATCGCGTGGCCCATGCAAAAGCATCTTGAGGATCACGGCTGCCTCTTCGCCTTGGGGGATCCCGTCGCCGGATTCGAGGCGGCTGGCGGCTCGTTGGATGTCCTCACCAATGACGGCTCCCGGCACCGCGGCGATCTCGTGATCCTCGCGCTCGGCGTCCGTCCGGAGACCTCGTTGGCCCGCGAGGCGGGGCTTGCCATCGGCTCCACGGGCGGCATCGAGGTGGACAGCCACATGCGCACGAGCGATCCGAACATCTGGGCTGTCGGGGACGCCGTGCAGGTGCGCAACGTGGTGACAGGCATGCCTCAGCTGCTTGCCCTGGCTGGTCCCGCCAACCGCCAAGGCCGCATCGCCGCGGACAACATCGCCGGACGCCCGTCCGTCTTCCGCGGTGTCCAGGGAACATCGATCATCGGCGTGTTCGGCCTGGCTGCCGCTGCCACCGGATGCAGCGAGACCGCCCTGAGGCGGGCCGGGATCACGGACTATGAAAAAATCTACATCCATCCGATGAACCATGTCGGCTACTACCCCGGTGCAAAACCGATGCATCTGAAGATCCTGTTCCGACCGTCCGACGGCCGCCTGCTCGGGGCGCAGGCCGTCGGGGAGTCGGACATCGCGCGGCGGATGGATGTCCTTTCCGCCATGCTGCAGAAAGACTCGACAGTCGGAGACCTTGCCGAAGCCGAGCTTTGCTACGCACCGCAATTCGGCGCCGCCAAGGATCCGGTGAACTTCGCCGGCATGGTCGCCTCGAATGCAATCGACGGCGACATGCCGGTGGTCAACTGGGACTCCGTGCCCGAAAATGCATTCCTTCTCGACGTGAGGGACCAGGACGAGTTCGCCGAAGGGCATGTGCCCGACTCGGTGAACATCCCGCTTCCCGCCCTGAGGCTCGGCACATCCGCCCTGCCGAAGGACCGCCCGATCCTCGCCTACTGCAAGGTCGGGCAACGTGGCTACTATGCCGTGCGCTTCCTGCGCCAGCATGGCTACGACGCCCGCAACGTGCCGGGGGGGATTCTCACCTGGCAGGCGGCACAATCCGCCCGGCAAATGCGGAAGTCGTGAGCACCGGCTTGTCATCCGCCCCCGGAACGTGTTGAACATCCCGGCTCCGGACATGATTTACGATTTTCCCCTTCGCGCGGTCGGCTTGACGGTCGGGATCGCCCTCCTCGCAACCCATGGTGCGGCCCTGATGCGCCCGGATTGGACCAAGGAGTGGCTGAAGCGCCTCCCGCGCTCGCGTCCCCTCGGAATCCTGCTCTGCACGCTGTCGGCAATCTGGGCGTTCTGGCTGGCCGCAACCATGGACTTGGGGGAATTCTCGCCGAACCGCACGCTCATCTGCGGCGTCATCATCGCCGGGGCGGTGATGGTGCCACTCTTCGCCGAGGAATTCCTGGCCGTGCGATCCCTCGGGATCCTGGCACTGCTTGCCGCCGAGCCCCTCCTCGGGGCCGCATTCCTCCGCCCGGAGCAGACTCGTCTTCTCCTCGTGGTGCTCGCCTACGGTTGGGCGGTGGGCGGCCTCCTCCTTGTCGGCGCCCCCTACCTCCTGCGCGACGGCATCGCATGGATCGTTTCCAGACCCCTGCGCTTCCAGTTGGCGGCGTGGTCGGGCGTCGCCTACGGCGCCGCGCTGGTCTGCGTCTCGCTGCTTTTCTTCGCGCCCTGACCCGCCCAGAATTCCCGCGATGTTCCAGATCATCTTCAACGACCTGAGCGCGGCCGAGATGGCCAACCTGCCCAAGCTGCTGCAATTGGAAATTCTCGGCGAGTTCCGCGTGCTCCCCGACGACCTTGGAAACCTCGACCCCAAACGCTTCGGCAAAGTCACCCGCGAAGGCCACACCCTTTACCGCTACCGCGCCGGCGACTACCGCATCTACTTCGAGCCGCATGAGCAGGGTCTCCTCATCCGGCGCGTGCTCAGCAAGAACACCATCCGAGACTTCCTCTTCCGCACCAGCCTTCCGATGGCCGAGGACGACCAGCTCGCCGGCAACCACGCATTCTGGGAACTCATCGACCAAGCGGACAAAAAGGCCTGAGCGGGCTTTTCCACGGTCTCCCCCCAACAATCCATCCCCATGCCGAATCAACAAAAACTCGCCAATCCCTTCTACATCCTTCTCAGCCTCCCCTCGACCGCCATGGGATTCGCCCTGTGCGTCCAGATTTCCGCCCTGAGCTGGATCCTCAGCACGAAATACAGCCTCTCCATCGAACATGTCGGCTATGTCTGGCTGGCCGGACCGCTGGCGGGTCTCCTCGCCCAACCCATCGTCGGGCTCATCAGCGACAAGGTCTGGTTCTGGGGCGGACGTCGCCGTCCGTTCATCCTCATCGGCGGCGTGACGGCGTCGCTCATGCTGCTTGCGTTGCCCTTCCTCGGGGAAATCAGCAGCTGGACAGGCGTCGAGATCCTCTGGACCGCCGTGGCCGTCGCCCTGACGCTCGATCTTGCCATCAATGTCGGCTTCAACCCGACGCGCTCGATCATCGCCGACCTCACCCCCGAGGGCGAGGCACGCACCAAGGGCTTCACGTGGATGCAGACCATCTCGGGGATGTTCGGGGTGCTGGCCTACATCATCGGCGCCGTCTTCGGGAATTACGCCCTCATCTACTTCGGCGTGGGGCTCGTTCTCCTCTTCAACGTCGTCCCGGCCTTCCTTCTCAAGGAACCGCGCGAACTCGGTGCCGCCTCCGAAGTTTCTTCCGGGCCTGCCGTGAAAAGCGGGCGCACCAACATCCCCCGCCTCCTGCACATCTATCTTGCCCACGCCTTCACATGGCTCGGAGTGCAGACCATGTTCGTCTTCATGTTCGCCTATGCGCAGCACGCGCTTTTCCCCGGGACTGCGGAGCTCGACGAGGCCCAGAAGATGTCCCTCGGACAGGTCATTTCCATTTCGTTCCTCATCATGAACGTCATCGGTTTCGTGCTCCCCGTGGCCGTCCTCCAGCCCGCCGCGAAGAAGCTCGGCCTCGTCCGCACCCACACGATCTGCATCTTCCTGATGGCCCTCGGCTACGCCGGCATCATCTTCTTCGGGACCACGGCCACCACCCTCTACACGCTCATGGCCGTGGTCGGCATCGGTTGGGCCGCGGTCGTGAGCCTGCCGTTCGCCATCATGAGCGACAGCGTGGACAAGGCCCGCATGGGCCTTTTCATGGGCATCTTCAACCTCTCGGTCGTCATCCCCCAGATCATCGTGAGCCTCTTCATCGGCAAGATGATCGGGGCGGCTGCCGACAAATCCATCACCTTCGTCGTTTGCGCCGTCTCGCTGGCGATCTCCGCCGTGCTCTGGGCCCTCCTGCGCGAGGACAAGGCCGAACCCGGTGAGATCACCATGGGGGCGGGAGGGCACTGACAGGTTCCGTCTCCCGCCGGAGCATCATCCGCGCCACCGACCCCGCGCGGATGATGCCGTCGATCAAGCGTCCCTTTTCGAGCCCCTTTTCCGCGTTGCCGGGATGCCTTCGCACGTCCAAGTAGGACTCCAGCGCGATGTCCTCCATGTCTTCTTCGACAAACCACAGGAAATGCGCCACTTCATACCAAGGGTGGCAGAGACCGAAGTCCCCCCAATCCGTGAGGAAGATCCGGTCGGTCCCGAAGACCATGTTCGGTCCCTGATAATCCCCGTGTCCGAGGACCACTTCCGCCTGCACATCCGGGAGGGCTTCCGCCAACAGGGCAGCCGACGGCTCACCGAACGCCAGCCGGACATTCCCCACTTCTTCCTGCAGGCGATTGCGCAGGGCACATCCCTCGTAGTGACATTGCCCGCGACGCCGCAGCCACGAAGCCATCGCCGGGGAAATCTCCGTCTGATGGATGCGCGCGAGGTGCGCTGCCGCCGCCCGGACGTGTTCCCGGTTGCGGCCGTCGAATGAGTCTCCCTCGACAAAACGACTCACCAGAAACGCACCCGCGATCTCCACAGGGCGCAGCGGTCGGAGACCCGCTGGCAAAAGCGTGGAGGCGCAATCCTGCGCCCCGGCCTCCTTGGAAGCCGCCTCCCCGCTGTCACACAATTTCAACGCCAGATTGCCGTGGCGACGCACGTGGGGGTGCTCCGGAGAGACCGGCAAAGACGCGGCGAATGCTTCCGCCCATCGCCCGCAATCCCCGGAAGGCAGCGGGAACCCCGTCAGACTGCGTTCCCGCACCAAGGCGGCGAAAGCTTCCCTGGCTTCACCATGGGAGCGGGACTCCAGCCACCTCTCGAGAATGTCCTCGAAGTCCGCTGAAACGGTTTGACCCGCGAGGGGCGCGCATTTAGTTTTCCCGCTCATCCCGGCAGCCATAGCTCAATTGGATAGAGCATCTGACTACGGATCAGAAGGTTTGAGGTTCGAGTCCTCATGGCTGCGCCCTCTCCAGCAACGGTTTGCACGAAGGTTAAGGTTGGAGTTGATTTGTTAGTTTCCGCTAATTTCCACTCTTTGCGCGTTGCAAGTGTGAACGGAAAATGTGAACGTCTGGCGTGAAGATTCGGGGTCTGACGGTCCGGCGAGGCGGCGCCTTGTGGTTCAGCCAGCAAATTGACGGGGTCCGGACGTGGCACAATCTGCATACCACGGCCCAAGCTGAGGCAATATCCCGCATTGTCGAGATCCGGCAGGGAAGCGCCCTCCAGCGCGGCAGCCTCAAAGCGGCGATCGCGGCCGTGGCCGATCACTGGCAGAACCAGAAGACCCGCCGCGGTTGCCAGTGGGTGATCAAGAACATCATCACCCGGATCGGCAATCTCGACGTGTCGGCCGTTTCCCCGGAAAAGGCGACAGCCATCTACCGTGCATGGCAGAAGGAGACCAGCGAGGCATCCGCGCAGAGCTACCTTCGCACCGCGTCGTCCGTGTGGAAGCAATTTGCCGCCCGTGGCTATTGCGTGCTCAACCCGTGGGACGGCATTGCGCGCACGAAGTCGGCGCGCACGCGCGGGGCGGACTTTGTCGCGGCCACCGTGCGCGACAAGATGATCAAAGCCGCCTCGGAACCGCTTCTTACCTGCCTTCTGCTCGGGTTCTACGCCGGCCTTCGGCGCCTGGAGATTGCCGAGGCCAGGCGCGACTGGGTGGACTTCAAGGCGGGGTGCCTGCGCGTGCGGCCGGCGGTCAATCCTCCGCGTCTCCGGCCTGGGGAACGTCCCTTCCGGATCAAAGACAGGTCGGAGCGGATCATCCCTCTGCACCCCGTCCTTTTGCGCCATTTGCGGAAGGCGTGCAAGGGGCTCGGCCCCCTTGATTTCCTCGTCTGCCCGAAGGTGAAGCATGGGAAGAGCGACTACCGCTACGACTTCCGCGTGCCCATGGCCGCCCTCTGCGCGGATCTGAAGATTGAAAACTTCTCCGCCCATGTCATGCGCCGGACGTTCGCCTCCCTGCTCGTGCAAGCCGGGGTGAGCCTCACTAAGGTTTCCCTCTGGCTTGGCGATGATTACCGCGTGACGGTCGAGCACTACGCGCATTTGTCGCCCTCCGATTCGGACATTGCTTCCATCTGAGGCCACCCGGTCAACCGGACCCGGTCGAGCGCCGCATCGATCTGGTTGCGGTCGTAATCCATGGCGCGCTGTTTGCCGCCCAGGGGCGTCACCCACCCCGCGGCCTGCAGCCGCTCGAGATTGAGGCGTCCCCCGACGTAGGCCCTTGCCTCGTTCGATTTCATGATGCGCGGAGGCGAAGTTTTCATGTGACCTCGGAATACCCGATCACCCACACCCACCGATTCTCCTGCCACGAGTCCGGGCCGTTGATGGATTGCCAGAGAGTTTGGAAACTTTGAATCGCCGCGCGGTCCGTTGCTCCTGTCAGGTAGTCACGAAAGGTTGTAACGGTTGCATGAGTCGAAACGTCGCGGCGGAACGACTCGATGCCTTCCGCAATGGCGTCCTGACCATTGATGTCCTGCAACCGCTCAACCCGGATGTTCCCGATCCGCGCAAACCACCGCGCCGCCTCCGCAGGCATGAACATGTGAGGCAGATAATCCCGGCGCCAGCGCCATTTGATATGCTGGCCAGTGGTCAGCGAGAATGCCGGCGTTTCGTCGTCGGCATACCATGCAAAACCTCCAATCCTGATGAGGGGCTCGCGCATGTAGCGCAGGTCACCCGGGAGGGCGAGCGGGCAAAACACGCGGTCGAACGTCTCCATGCCCCAGCCATCCGGCCCATCGGCGAGGCACCGGAATTGCATGTGCAGATACTCCCCGGCCTCGAACGGTGATCCAGGGCCGCCGTCCTTCCATGCGCCATCAAAACGAAACTCCAGCCCAGGCGCTTTCGGCAGCCTCACAATCCGCCGCGTCTGCCTCTTCCGGCCATCTCGGTTGGCGCGCCGCATCTCCGGCTGGAACAGCGGCAGCGGCCCGGCGATGGCTTCGCCTTTGTAGATGATGGGCGTTTTCATGCGCAGTGTGGAATTGCGGCCATTCCAAAAACCTCCGCATCGCAAAGAACCATCGGTTTGGTCGATTTGATCTGTTTCTTCCGTCGCGCGACAAACCGCGGATCGTTGATGTATTCCTCAAGGGAGCGGCCGTCCTTCACCTGAACCACTCCATCCGGGCGGCATTCGAGGAATGTTTCGGACAGGCTGAAGGGTGTGGATTCTGGAATTTCAGCCGGACGCTCGGGCGCGCCCGGCTGTGCTGTCGCTTGAGCGGAGGTGTTAGAATCCCGACCCCGCTCCAGACTCTTTCGTGCGGCGTAAACGCAATCCGAACACCGGCACCCACTGAGGGGCACCAAGTATTCGTTGGGCTCCTTGCAGCTCCGGCATGGGCGCTTTTCCTTGAGGAGGTTCATTGCCCGGCCCTCTTCTTCCGCTCGGCGAGCATGGCGTCGGCGTCTTTGTAAGCCATTATGGCGATGGCCTCGGGTTGCGTCATTTTCGGAACCTTGGAGCAAATAATACCTAACTCATAATTTGCTTTGATCCCCGCCAACGCCTGTCCCGCGAAGTAGTCCCGCAAGGACATGCCAGGGTGTTTGAGCAAAGCTCCTTCGGTGACCGGGAATGCCGGTCCCCCGTCGTTGATTGGGCCGCTCATCGTTCCCTCCCCCCTCCGCCCCACTGCAATATGATCATGCCTGCGCGGGACTCCCATCGAAATGGTTTCCCCGCATGGACTCTGGCCAATGTGCTCTGGAGGTTGATCACCATTTCGGTTGCCTTACTTGGAGTGCCCCCGAATTTTTCAATGTAGGCGGTGACCAATTTCATTTTGGCTGCCAGTTTCTCATTATCTGTCATTGTTCGATCTCCTGCCCACAGAGGGGGCACAGGTTCAGGTTGGGTTCCGGTGCCCCGTGCTTTTTCCCGGGAAGGGTGAAAATCACGACGCATGCCGCCAGAACTGCAACGGCGAGGAATGCAAGGACGCGATGCCTGTTCATGGATTCCTCACCCTTTCTTCGAGGCCCTTTTCTTCGGCCAGCCACCACGGCATTTCGATGGTGGCGCGACGGCCGCCCTTGGGGTGGTCCTCGTGTTTGGAGATGCACTTGCACACGCTGCGGGGGATCCATACCTCGGAACCCGCCTGATCAATGCGGAGTGACAAGTCGCGTTCCTCGATGATCCGGCACGGTATGCTGGCGTAGTCGCGGTCGCTCATGTCAGAGCCCGTTGATGGCCTTGATGACGGCCGAGAGGTCGAGAGACTCCACCGTCTGCCTCAGGACTTGGGTTTCGACATCTCTTGTGATCGAGACATCGGGGGCGTAACCACGCACTTCTTTGAGAGGCTGGTCATCCAAAAATTTCTTCAGACCGCCATAGAGGGCGGCGCCTTCTTCGCTGAGCTCCTTTTGTGTCCACGGCCGCTTGTCGATGACGGTGTAATTGCCGGGCTCTTTGGTGGTGCGGGTTTCGAGTTTGGTGATGGTGATGATGTATTTGATCGGGTTCATGCGAGTTCGGGATTGAGTTTGATTTCCCCGCGGCCCTCGATGAGTTCGAGGGTTCGGAGTTTGGAAAGGTAGGTGCCGAAGGTGCCGCTGCCGGGGGAGATGCCTGCCTCGGCACCCAGGTCCTGCTTGGTAAGGGCGCGGGGGTAGGCATCGGCCAGGGCAGTGAGCATCCGGGAGGCTCCCCCGCTGCCGAGTTCGCGCAGCCAATAGTCGAGAAGGTCGCGGCCTGTCGGGAGGGGCTCGTAGTCGCCCAAGGCTTCGACACCGGCAGTGGTCAGCGCCATGCAGTCACGGCCGCCGTAGATCCAGCCATTGCTGCGCAGCTTGGCGAGGTAGGTGCCGAACGTCCCCGAGGATGAGGAGAGCCCCGCCCTCACGCCGAGTTGGCGGGCATTGAGCCCGGGTCGCTGCGCGAGCGCCACCAGCATCCGGCGCATTCCACCGGCGACTGGAGAATTGGAGGCTGTCACGACCGGGCGCTTGGTGTCTTGCTGCGAAAAGTCGAGCGTGACCTCCTTGCGGATGATGGAATTATGCTGCCGCGGAACAACGGGCTGCGCCGGGGCTGTCTCGGTGGTCTTGGTGGCGTGCTCATCAACCCACGCCTGCAGGAGTGGCACGATGCCGGCCATCTGTGCCTTGGTGTGATTAAGCAACATGCGGAAGGCCTTGCCCTCGATCTCCCGAAGTTGCTGCATGGTGATTTTCCCGGGCTTTTTGAGTTCCGCCTCGAGTTCCTTGATCCGCCGTTTCAATGCCACGGGGTCATTGGCGGCGCGTTCCTCCTCGAGGCGGGGGAGGGCGGTCTTGATCGCCTCCACAAAGCCCCCCACATCAGCGCTGGCTTTTACTGCCGTGGTGTGGGGGTTGCGACGATCGGGGTGCAGCGATCGTTTCGCCGGCATCTTGACGAATTCGGGTGCATCGCTTCCCGCAAGCCAGACCCAGCATTCCCCTTGGTTCAATCCGGGGAGAGACTGGATGATCTCGGAGGATTTCTTGCGGTCTGCAAAATCGAGCCATTTCCCAAGGCTGGTCAGCGAGTTTTTCCCTTTCTGGCGGTGAAGGAAAATGCAGTCGCAAAGCTCCAGCACGGCTTTGTTGACTTGTTCGGCGCGCTGGTTGATCAGGGTGTAGCCAAGAGAGACATTGCCCCCCATGCGCGCGAGCTTCTCGATCTCGGCATAGACGCGGCCCTCGTCGCGGATCTGTTGCGGGACAAACTCGGCGGCTTCTTCGATGAAGATATGCCTGGGGCCGCATGCCTTGTTCTCGTAAAGGAGCACGCGGATGCTCTCCTCGACGATCTTGCGCCAGTCGGCCTTGGAAAGCCGCATGTCGAAAAGGTCGATCACCAGCGGGACGTTCTCGCGCATGGCTGCACGGACGATTTCCGGGGCCGTCTGAGGTGAAAGCGGAAGGTCTCCGCTCTCCCCTCCGGCCACGACGACAGGGAATCCATCTCCGCGGCCGGGGGACTTCAAAAACCTCCAGACGCCGATGGGGTCGAAGGCGACAAAGGGGATGTTCGCCAACAGCAGTTGCTCGGCCATGTAGGTGGCCGAATACGACTTGCCGGAGTCCCGGATTCCGAGGATGGCATTTCCCTGGGTGGCGAATTCTTGCGCGGGGATGCTGATGTTTTTGGAGAGTTTGATGTTCATTCCAGTTTTGCTTTTGCGCAGTCGCTACAAAGAGGAGTGCCTTCGCGGTCCGCGCAGGTGGCTGGCTCGCAACAGCCCTTGCAGAGAAATTCCTCATTGTGAACCGCCTGCAGGACCGTGGCGGCCTTGCGGCACGAGATGAAGCCGCTCTGAACCAAGAAAAGCAGATTGACCAAGCTTTCCTTGTCCGCGAAATCGACGGCCCGCATCACGGCGTTGTTGTCTGGATCGTGCTCCTCACTCACGGGCGATGTCCTCCAATCGCTTGCTGTTCTTCTCGATGCACTTGCCAAGAAGCAAAATGGCCCGGGCGATCTCCGGATTTCCTTCTGCTTTGGCAAAGAGGAGATGGAATTCTGTGGAGAGGCCATCTACGTCGTTTTCGGGCACGTCGTAGGCCTCCATGCGGGCGCAATACACGCGCATGGTGCCAGGGACCAACGAACGGCACTTCTTCGATGTCTCGGCGGCATAGAAGCCGGGACCTGTTTGGAAGGCAGTGGTCATGATGCTTGTGCCCCGGCGCGTTGAAGGCGCTCGATCTCGGCGACGATCAGGGCGGCGGCTTTGACGAGGTTCCTGATCCGACCGGATGGCTTCCAGCCGTCCGGAAACGGCCAGCCAGCGATCGGCGAATCGTGATTCAGGCCGGGATATCGGCTTTGCTCTCCCGCCCGATAGCTGTAGGCGGCAGCGCAAAAAGCCAACTCCCCTTTCGCGTGGGTGTCGTCGTGCGCCGTCGTGTATCCTTCTGCGGAGACCTGCCGCTCGCGCTCTGTTTGGATGAGTTCGATTGCTGTTTTCATGGTTGCGGGATTTGGTTGGTGTGGAAAACGATCCGGCGCATGTCCGTCAAATGCGCCTGAGTCGCGGCGAGGGCATCGGATTGGTGCCGCACGTTGGTGGGGCGGATGCCGCAGTTCCAAAGGTCATCCATCAGCCGTTGCGCGGCTGTCTCGTCGATGCGAAGGGCGGCATCGTTCTCGCAGACGGGAATAAGGGAATCTTCGTCAATCCTTTCCAGTTGGATGCTCGATACTCTTGCCGAAAGTTTGCCGTCTGGTCTGAAGGTGGCTGCGTGCAGGGAAATTTCTTTCCCCGGATACCAGAAGTCGCGGGTGGCGTGGATTTGGAGTCGGTCGTTGCTCATGGGTAAATTTCCGGAAATGCGTTGTGCTCCCTGCCGTCGAGGAGGCGACCGGCGATCTTTTTGCCAAAGCGTCCACTTTTGGTGTTGTCCGGCCAGTCATGGACAAAGATGCCGCGGTCGATCATCGCCGATCCTGTTTCGGACCACTCCTCGCCAAGACGGTAAATAACTTGGTCGAGCGGCATCCACTCCCCCCACTGCTTGAAAAAGTAGGGCACCCCTGCGGCCGCGCACTGGTCCCGCAACGACCGCGCCCAATCCGGGTGCATCGGTCGGGCATTCGGGCCGCTCTCACCGCCGCAGATGACCCAATGGATGTCGGACTTCCATTCCGCCTCTCCGTATTCTGACGCATTGCAATCATGGCACTGCCACCATTTGCCCTCGTCGGGATCGTGATTGTCCGCCCTGACGTTCTTCGATCCACAGTCCGGGCATGTCCAAGATGAGTGCTCCCCATAAAGAAGTAAGTCCACCGCCTCAAGCAGCGGCTCGCAGGACAGGAACCGCACCTTGGCCGGAATGCTCAACAGGTGCGGGATGCGCTCCTCGGCCCGCTGCTGGTCCTCTACCGTCGCGCCGATCCAGATGTTCGCGGGCGGGGTCGGAACGACGTGGACCCACGGATTGATGAACGCCGAGTATTCTGCGATCTTGCCGTGCGTGAGCATCCAGTCGCCCGCGGCACAAACCCTGGCGCGCCAACTCTCCGGCCGCTTGGTCAGCAAGAGCCAGACGAGGTTTTTCGTCCGATGGATCACACTGAGGAAATCGGCAAACATCTCAATGGAAACCTCCTCGTCGAACGGATCGCACATGCTCGGGAACACCGTGAGCTTTCGGCCAAGCTTCGCCGCCTTCCGGTCCAGCCGCATCGCATCCCGCTCGAAATTCGGCTTCGGCAGCCGCGGTGCCCCCTTCCCCCAGTGGCCACCACCCGCGAACCGCGCGTCGATCGCCTCCGCATAGCAATGCGCGCACGCCGGCGACACCTTCGTGCATCCCCACCACGGTGACAGCGAAGCGTCACACCACTCGATTGCGGTATTCTCAGCCATCGACCAGAAATTCCGATTCCCGGTTGAGGGATTGATAGACCTTGGCCATGAACATGGTGGATTTTATCTCACGGTTCGCGGCTTCCCGTTTGGCTTTCTGTCCCTCGGCCTCGATGTGTTTGTCCGCCTCCGCCTTGTTCTCCTTGCCGAAGGCGATCATGGTAAGCATGCCACCAAAGGCCGATGAACTGACTGGCTCTTTCTGCCAGCACTTCAGGGCCTCTTGGAGCATTTCGACTTCCGCTTTGCTGATTTCGATTTGCATGAGTGTGTTACTTTTTGGGGATTGTGGTCGTGACAAGCTTGTCGCCATGGATGGCGCGCATTCTCTCGTAGATGGCCATGCGCTCGTCCTTGGTGAGCCATGGCATACCCGCTTTGGCCCTCGCCAGATTGATGAGCTGCGCCTCGGCCAAGGCGCATTGCATGGCGAGGGTCACCTTGTGGCGGGAGAAGAAGCGGTTCGTCCGCGATTTGCCAAAGGCACCCGGTGTGCCGAAGCGCAGGCGTTTGCCGCTGTGGACAGTGAAATCCCCCCACCCGCGCGAAAGGGCCAATTCCCGCAGGGCATGGCGTTTGCGTGCAACAGAAGGTTTCATGATGCGGCCGCCTCCATGGTTTTTTTCTCGCGCAGCAAGTCCCGGAGCCGGGACCAACTGGCCGCCACGGCGACGAGGTGAAACACCGTCACCGTGGCGCTGCCACTGCGGCACACGCCGGGGATGGCCGGCGACTCCACGGATTCGGCGACAAACCGCCCCGCCTGGCACCGCATGAAGCCGAAGTCTTCGCGCACGCGGTTGGCCCGGCGGAAGGTGAGGTCGGGAAACTCCCGGTAGAGTTGCCGCGTCTCGTCGATCTCGTCGTCGATGTTGTATGGGCCGCGCCTCATTCGGCACCAGCCTCCTGCTGTGCGTCGCCGTCGCTGAAGTCCAGCGTGCGCTGGCGCTCGCTGTCGGTGAGGTCGCGCACCCAGACGGTTTCTCCCGTGTCGGTGCGGCGGGCGGTCTTCTTGCCCACCGGCTCGTTGAGCGTGATCTCGCAGGGGATGTCGCGGTATTCGTAGCCACTGTTGACCTTGTTGGAGAGGGAGGCGATTTCCGCTTCCTTGGTGGAAATCTTGGCTTTCCACTCGTCGGCAACCCGCTTCCTGTCGTCCTCAAGCTGGCGGGATTGGATCTGTGCCTCGGCGAGTTCCTTGCCGAGGATGCGCAGCTCGTCGTCGCTGAACTTGTATTGCAGGTTGAGGTTTTCCTTGCGGACCTCGGTGGTGGCCTCGCCGGTGATGGCTTTCTTTTTGCTCATGATGGTGTGTGTGGATTGGTTGGTGTGGGTTAGTAGGGAATGTCGTCGCCTTTCGCCGGGGCGGACCGCTCGGAGCGTGCGCCGGCGGGTTTCGCGCCGGGTTCCGTGCGCACCCGCTTGGCGATGGCCATGGACTTGCGGCCCAGCCGGTCGAGCAAGCCCTTGAGCTTGTCGCCCTCCATCGCCTTGCCGCCCCCGCCGCCGAGTTGGTTGAGCCATGCGACCTTGATGCGGGGCTTGCCTTGATAGGTCTCGCTCTCGGCGACGATCTCGCATTCGAGCCCGTCGAAGGTGTATTGCCCGTCGGTGAGTGCGAACATGTCGCCATCCCACCCGAAAACCTTGCACAGGGTTTCAACCGTGCGGTCGAAGGCCGCGTCAGTAAGCCAGCCCTGCCAGACGATTTCCTTGCCCTGCTGGTCGCCCGCGTCGAGGACGATGCAGGGGATGCGGATGTAGGGGGTTTTGTTTTCCCCGGCTTCGCCATACCAGCCATTGCTGGGGGCCTTGACGCGGCAGCGATAGACGCCGGCGCGGTCCACATATCGTGTGTTGGTATTTTCGCTCATGGTGATTTATTTGGTTTTGGGTTGCATGGCCTCGAGTTTGGCGATGCCTGCCTTGAGGCGGTCGGCGGGCACGGTGGCGGGATCGTTTGCTGCCCATTTCTTCTTATCGGCCTCGGGCATCTCGGCCGATTTGAGCAGCGCGAGGAAACGGTCTCGCAACTGCGATGGACTGTTTTCGCGCACGGCAAGGGCGTAGGCGTCGTATTCCAACGGCAGCGTCTCAGGGAGGGCCAGTCGGTTCTTGGCGTCCCATCCCGGCGACCATGTCGTGTGGATGATGCGCTCGCCGCCGATGGTGCGTTCGCGCGTCTCGCCGCGCTCCTTGGTCTTGAAGACCTCGTAGGTGGCAAAGAGACAGGCGTCGGGCCACTCGCGCAGGATGCCGGTGAAGCCCTTGTGGCCCTTCATCTCGTAGCGGTCCCATGTCTCGCCAGCGGGATCCGAAAACGTGCGGATGTGGACATGCGAAAGCAGGATGATGCCCATCCTTTTGCCGTGGCGGAGGGCGTCCAGCTTGGTGAGCAGGGAGACCAGCTCCTGTTCGGCAACCTTGTAGCCCTTGCCGTAGCCGTAGTCCTCGATGCCCTGCTTGTTGTCGCGCTTGCAGATGTAGGCATGGATCGCGCGTTCCAGCCAATCGACTGTGTCGATGACGAGCGTTTCAAAGTCGCTCTTGGGTGCCTTGGCCAGCTCGTCGCACAGGGCGAGGATTTCGCCGAAGGATTCGGGATACACCCGGGCGACGTGGTCAAGACCGGTGAGCCCGTCTTCCTGGCTCACAAAGAGCGGAGCCGGGGCGTTGGCCGCGAAGGTCGATTTGCCGATGCCCTCGGGGCCCGCAAGGATCGTGCGGGGCGGGAGCCCCTCGCCCCCGCGTTTGATTTTGGCAAGGACGCTCATTATTCGTTCCGCGCAATGGCGGCGTTGGCCCAGAAGATGGCCTGTTCGAGGTTGGTGAGTGCCGAGGATTGCTCGCGGCTCGCTGGAGTTGTCTCCATGATGAGCGTGGCGAGTTCCTTGGCCCGTTGACGCAGTGCTTCATAGCGCTGCGGTTGCCCGGGCTTGGGCGGGTGATAGGTGAACCGGTTCTCCAGATCGGCGACTTGTTGCGCCGTCAGGGGGCTCGGTGTGGTGGGTTGGTGGTTGGTTTCGGTGCTCATGATTGTGGTTTGATGAAAGTGCGCAGCCACAGGTCGGCCAGCGCGTGGAAGATGGTGCCGATGCGGAGGGCTTCCTCCTGCTCGCTCACCGGCTCGGTGGGCTCTTCGTAGCGCAGGAAGTGGTAGCGGGAGCACTTGCGCAGGGCGCTCTTGCGCGAGTTGGTCAAAAACTCCAGTTCCCCGGGCACAGTCTCCAATTCCGAATGCGCTTTTTGCTTGGGACGGAAGCGCACGCCATCCACGGAGGCGCGGCCGGAACACAGGGCGAAGAACTCGCAGGTCCCGAAGGCCGTGCAGGCCGAGGGGTTGCGCGGCCAGAGCCCGGCCTTGCGGAAATAGAGCACCTGTTGGGAGATGGCCCAGGCGTCCTGCATGTATTCGAGCAGGTCGCTGTCGAGACGGGGGATTTCCTTCTGCACGAAGTATTTCGCGGGGTTTTCGCGCATCTCGCCCAGCACACGCCTGTGGTATTCCACCGGGGTTTCCTCGCGGGTCTGGAGCACGTAGCCAAGGGCGCTGTCGGCAGATTCGCGCCACTTCTTGCCATCCTTGGTGCGCACGCGCTGGCCCGAGGCGTCGAGCACGATCTTGGTGCCGGTGTCGTCGAGAAGCGGGATGTTGCTGGGCCGGTGGGCCGGTTTGCGCACCACGTCGTAGAGCACGTCGTTGACCTCGAACCCCCGGTGGTGCAGCCCCAGGATGTAGCCGCTGATCTGGCTGTCCATGGCTAGCTTGGGCCAGTAGTCGCTGTCGGGCTCCAGCCCGTCGCCGGTCGTCTTGTGCTCCAGCAAGCGGAGGCGCCCGCTGGCCTTGTGGCGCAACAGCCCGTCAATCTTGCCGGCCTCCACAAATGTGCGGCTCGCCGCCTCGGTCTCGGGGTTGAGAAGCGGGTAAGTGAATTCGCTTTCGACCTCGATCACCTCGTGATCGGCCAACACCGGAGCAAAAGCCTCAGTCCAGCCAAGGAAGAGTGCCTCGCTCTTGGCGAAGACGTGGTCGTAGGTTTTGCCTTCGCGGAAGGCTTCTGCGATTTGGGTGGGTGCGGTCATTGGTCGGGTTATTCTTGGAAGCTGATGCAGGCGGGGTGCGCGTGGTGCATGTCCCCCCGGGATGCGGAGTCGCCCCCCGCCCGCAAAATGGTTTGGCCGCTCATGGACGCCTTCCTTGCTCTTGCTGGCTTTTGGCAATCATCTGCCGCAAGGCGTCGCTCGGGTCGGCCGGTCGTCGCTGCCGCTTGCGCCAGCGGCATTCATTGGCCGCCCAGCCGATTTTGAAGCCCCCGAGGAGCACGAGCAGGAAGTAGGCGGCGGCCCAGTAGATGTTCAGTTCGATTTGCACGATTTCCGGGGGCGGATGCGGGTTGCGAGGGACTCCAAAACGATTGAGACCGCCTCGATGAGGTCGGCCAGTTCCCAGCGGAGGCGGGTGGCGGGGCTCACGGCCGGGGATTCCTTGGGGCTGCCTTGATGGCGGCGCGGCGGGTGCGGACACGTTCGGCGCGCTGGTGCTTGCGCACGTGCTCGGCCATGAGCTCGCGCACAAGCTTGTTGAAGGATTTGTCTTGGGAGAACGCGATGCGCTTGAAGGCCGCGGTCACTTTCTTGTCGAGTTGGAGGGAGGTCTTGAACAGTGCCATAATTCAATATACCGCCTTTATACCGCCGTTGCGGTATGCCGCCAGAAAAATAATTGCTTGCGGTAAAAGTGCGGTATGTTTACTTCTTATTGCAGTAGGCACACACCGCGCGACATGAGGCAAAAAACCAGCATCAATGTGGACCCCGAGGTGTGGGAAGAATTCAAGAAAGTCGCCAAGGCGCACAAGCGCACGGGCGGCGCGGAACTCGAACTGCTCATGGAGGAGGCCATCGCCGCGCACGGCCAAAAAAAGGGGGGCTTTGCCCCACCTGCCCCGTTGTCCGTCCGGCCTATTGGCTCAACTGCACATTCCGGCGCAAGACGGCGCCGTTGAGGCTATGGGTGTGGCGAAAAAGCAAATCGGCGCGGCGCTGGCGGCGGCGCGGCGTGAGGCGGGCCTCTCGATGCGCGAAGCCTGTCGCAAGGCGAAAATCTCGCATTCGATCCTCTGGAAGGCGGAGCATGGGATTGCGATCCGTTATGCGTCGCTTCTTAAGATTCTTTCGGCGTTGGGGATAAGGGGGGAAAAGCTCCGCGAGTTCCAGCGGCTTTACAGCATCGACACCTTCGGTGTGGGCGAAGGCGTCCTCGAGGGGCGCCGGGAGCTTTCGCGCAAGTGGCAGGATTACCTGCTCGGGCTCTCCCCCACCCTCCAAGGCCTGCCCGACGGGCTGCGCAAGGACATGCCGGCCATCCTTGCCGATGACCGCATGGTGCGGTTGATCGCCCAGGCGTGGGCGCTGCGTGGGGAGCCTCAGCCCACAAGGACACGGCGCACCTGATCACACACGGCCGCGCTGGTATCGGCCTTGCGGCCCGGGGCGATCATCGCATGGGTGATGATGTGTTCCGCCCTCCAACCGTATTTCCGGGCGCGGGGGCGGATCCATTCCAAGGCGCTGGCCAGTTCCGGCGGCGTGAGGAGTTTCGAGCCCCCCGGGCGCATCATCCCGGTGATGGTCGAGCCTCCGAAGGCAAGCCCCATGGTGAATTCGTTGCAGGAGTTCCGCCCCGCCCAGCTTGAGGCGCCCGCATGCCATGCGCGCCGGCCGTCGGGCACGAGCACGGTGCGCGTGCCGTTCCATGCCACAAGGGTGTGGTAGGAGACGGCAGTTGCCGGGTTCATGCAATGGGCGACGTCGCCATCCTTCTCCCCGCCGTATCGGCTCCAGCCGTCGGTGTGGTGCAGCACGAGATAGTCGCATTTCACCACGGCATCGCGGTTGCCCTTGACCCCTCGGTTAGGCGTGAGGAGATGGATTTCGGCAAAATCCCCGGTGGCCACAGGGGGGGCGACAGGCGGGAGGGAGGAAGCGAGGGCCGCCAGCGTGCGGGGGCCGACCACACCATCGGTCAGAAGCTTGTGATCGGCCTGGAATTTGAGCGTGGCGGCCAGCGTGGCATGCCAGAACCATCCATCCGCCCCGGCATCGCCGATGTTGTATCCAGCGCACTGCAGTTGCGTCTGGTAGTCTTGGACCGCGCTGCCACGGTCGCCGTGTTTGAGTGTCTTCATGGGGATGTGATGATTGCTTGGGTAATTCGCCGCACCACGCGGCGGAAAAGTGTGCGCAGCCCGATGGGATGCATGTGCGCCTCTTCGTTCACCGCGGCGATGGCCAAGATTGTCGCCGCATTCCATGCCGCCCGGGCCGTGTCGCGTTCGGCCTCGGGAACGGCATGGGCAAACTCCTCGAAACTGGTCACCACCCGTGGTGGCGCCTCGCCTCCTTGCGGCGGCGAAGCTCCCGCACGCGGCGCTTCGAGGGTTTGTTGCGGCATGGCCGTGTCTTGCGCTGGCTCATGTGCTGGGTGGATCGGCGGAAACACCGGAAGTGCCGGAGAGACGTTTAACTTCGATTCGGAGGTCTTCTGCCGCCCCCACCGTCTTGGGGCCGATGTTCCGGTCCGGAAGCACTCCCAGAATTTCCTGAAGCGCCTCCTTGTAGCGGCCTTCGCGCACGCGCCGGATGAGATCCCATAGGACCGGGCCGATGATGAGCAAAGCCGGCGCGATGTCCGCGGCCGCCTGCAAGAGCAGGTTGGTTTCGTGCTCGGTGAGGATACCACGCCCCACCAAGAACCCCCCGAGGGCCACGAGGAGCCCGCGCACGAGTGTTCCCACAGCTTGCTTGTTCATTTTGCCAGTCCAGTTTTGGCCGGCGGAAGGCTGCCGCCGAGGTTGAGACCCGTGGCCGGATCGTAGGACAGTGACCCGGACAAGCCGGACAACGTTGGGCAGGCCGTGAGGCCCGCGCATGCGATGAGGGCGCAGAGCGCCTTGATCAGGGTTGGTGTTTTCATAGGAAATTTATCTACGGGCGATGGTTTCGATCGCCTTGGTCATCTCCCGGATGGCCCCGGCGGTTTCCGCCTGCGAACGGGCCGAGTTTTCAAACGCCGCGAGAACTTTGTCGTCGCGGGCCTTCATGTCCCCATAGACCTGATTGGCGGCGAATCCAAAGGCGATGGCCATCAAGAAGCCGACGCCGAATTTGCCGGTTGCCCACACTGCGAGCGCGGGCCAAGTGTTCGGAACAACGATTTCGGGCGGGGTGTCCCTTTGCGCCACTTGGTGAATGTCGTCTTTGCTCATGGTTTTATCTTTGTTTGGTCGCCGATTATTCCGCCATGACCTCCTCGAACGTGTGCGGCGCAGGCGGGAAAATGCTGTGCCCCGCGAGCGCCTGCTGCTCAACCGTGGCCGTCCACCCGTAGAGCGCGACCAGCTTGGGTTTGTTGGCAAGCTCATTGGCCTGCTGCGCTTCCATGAAGCGGCGAAGGAGCGATGCCATCTCCAAACCATCGAACCCTGCGCGTCGAACGTGAGCTTTGCCCGCGTCAACGCAGCGCAAGACGTGTGCTTGAGCAGCAGCTTCGACACCCTCCGCTGGCCAATCCCGCTCGCTCGCCGTGTCGGGGCCGTGATTGCGCACCTTCACGGCGACAAAATTTGCTGCCGGAACCGCAACGGAGCAAACCACCCGGAAGCCGGTGCCCGCAGGCGAAACATACGTCTCGGTGCGGATCGAAACCCCCTCCGACACCAACTCCGAGGCATTCCCCGGCGAAACCAAGGCCGCTGCGTAGGCTGCGTCAATGGCAGCGTTGATAGAAGTCATGTCCATGATCAGGGCTCCTTTCCTTCCCCTTCCGCATACAGGAGGGCAATTTCCTCGTTGATGAGCGCGCGGTCCCACAGCCCCACCGCGTCGATGTGCGCTGTGCCGCTGCCACCGAACCCGTGAGAACCCGTCTGGTTTGCGCCGATGTAAAGCGGCGTCGGGGCGATCACGCCGACATTCGCCGCTGAGTCGAAAAGTGTGCCGTCAATGAACAGTTTCAACGTCGAACCGTCGTAAGTCAGCACCGCATGGTGCCACTCGTTGTCGTTGTAGGTTCCGCCTCCGCCACCAATCTGTGACGCACCGCGCAGGTTGGCGTAAACACCCCCACCATGCTCCATGATCATCAGGTAGTCAGTGTCCTCGGCTTCGTTTCCAACAATGAAGCGGTTGGTATTCCCCGTTTGTGAAGTCTTGAACCACGCAGAAATTGAAAACTCCTGCACATCGCCGCCTATGCCCACCGGCGCGCCGAGGTATTTCCCGGTGCTAAAAACAGCGGCGTCGCCGAGATGGCCCGTATCGAACGTGACCGACCCGGTGTTGGTGAGGGTGTTGCCGGCGCCGCTGGCGTCGGTAAGATCATCCAGTCGCCAAAACGCAATGAGTCCATCCGCAGGAAACTCGGGAATCACAACCGGCCCGGATGCCTGTGAATAAGCCGCCGCGCTTGGGCCGTTGGCATTGGTGGCTACCACAGCGACCCGGAGATATTTTCCTTCGTCGTCTTCGGTCGTCGGCAGGTAAGTGCTGCTGGTGGCTCCTTCGATGTTGCTCCAGCCTCCTTCCCCGTCATCGCTGCGCTGCCACTGGTAGGCAAAGGCTGTGGGGCTCCCGGTCCACGTGCCGGCGGTGGCGGAACGCAGGTAGGTTCCGCTGACCTCGGGCGGGGTGAGGTTGAGTGGCTTGGTTCCGGCAGTGAATACACGGAATCCTTTCGCCCCCCCCACGAAAAGTAGATCAAAGGATGTCCCAGCTGCATTGTTCACAAAATCTGTGTTTTGGCCCTCGATGAGGTGACCGCCGCAAAGAATGACGATGGGGTTGTCGTCCCATGTTCCCATGGCGTCCTTGAAGAGGATGATGTCACCCGGCTGCAGAAACTCGGGAATTGTCACCATGAAGGGAATGAATGTCTCGGTTTCGGAGCCCCCTTCAAAAACAAAGGAGTCATCCAAATCGGTCGGGAAAAGGTCGGAGGGCGACGATCCCTCGGCCAATTCCACCGTGTAGGGCAGTTCGGGACCGAACAAGGCGATGATCTCGGCAAGCGTCCCCGGCGAGTTGATGTTGATCGAGAGGGTATTGCCGTCGAGGTTGGTGGGCGGTTCGTCGTCAAAGGGCGCGATGTAAAACTCCCCGCTGTGGTCCCATGTCTTGCCGGTGAACTTGAGGCCGCCGGCCTCGAAGGTCGGCAACACCGTCACCGTCTCGGTTGCGCTGGTATCGGCGGCATACTTTCCGCCGGGGGTCGCAAGGAAACTTCCGGCCATGATGCTGTATTTCGAATCATCCGCCGGGGGCGGGGAAAATTGAATGCCCATGGTTATCGCCCCCGGCCGAATTGGATGTGCAGGTAATGCACGTTGGTGCCGTTGCCGTGCAGCGCAGTGATGCGGTAACCGGCGATCTGCACGCGCTCGGTGTCGAAAATGGCGAGCTTTTCCCCGGCCGCCAGGGGGATGCCGTTGCTCATGGTCAGGGCGGCGGAGGATTGGTCGAGTTTCAGGACCATGGCCGGGTTGCCCGCGGGGTTGGCGATGATGATCCACCGGCGGTTGGCATCCTGCGGCACGACCTCGCTTTCGCTGCTTGTGATGGCGGCGGTCTGGGCCAGTGCGGCGGCGAACGATGCGGCCAGCACGGCCAGCATCAGGGCAATTTGTTTGATCAGCGGTTTATTCATGGTCGATTTCCTCCAGTTGGGTTTTGAACTCCTTGAGCTTGACCAGACTCTTGACCACGCGGGCGTGGTCGGCGCCCAAGGCGGTGGCCAGTTCCGCCTGGGTGTAGAGGGCGTTCTTGTCGCTCAGGGCGGTTTCGAGCCCCTCGATCGTGTTGGCGATCACGCGATGGGCCGCGTAGAGCTGCGAGCGCAGGATGGTTGCGGATGTCGCCGCCGGGGTTTTCCCGGGGGCGCTTGGCTGTTGGGTGAAGAGACTCATGGTGTTTGCGGGTTGGTGGTGGTTGGAACGGGGACTTCGCTGCGGACGATGACGGAAAAGGTGATGCGGCCTCCGATGTTGGCGAGATCCACCACACGTTGTGTGGAGGTCGAGGCGCGCAGGCTGTTGTTGCCCCCCTCCTCCACCCGGCGGGTGTTGCCACGGCGCTCGGATTGGCCATTGCGGTCGCTGCGGGAGGTTTCGGTGTTGGCGCCTTGGCTCTGCGTGTTGCGCGTGCTGGTGCGCTGGCTGGTGCGCGCCGTGGTCCCCTTGGTCGAGGATTGTGAGCGGCTCTTGCGGGCCGTCTGCTCGGAGGATGTCTTCTCGGCGCGGCCCGTGACCTTCTTGGTGCCCTTGGTCGTGCCGTTGCGGCTCCCCTTGGTGGCGCGGTTCGAACGGCTGGTGCCTTTGTCGGTCTTGTGACCGGTGCGGTTACTCTCCTGTTGGGTCGTGGATTGGCGGTTGCGATGGGAGTGGCTTTCGGAATGCTGAATTCTCAAGGAATTCTTTTTCCCTTCGCCCTTTGATTTCCGTTTCGAGGTGGCCTCGCCTGCGGATGTTTTCGAACCCTTCCCGGAAACCTTGCGCTTCGACTCGCGCTCCCCCTCCGTGGTGCTTGTCCGGGTTGACTCGCTCTTGGAGGTCTGCGCGTCAGAGCTGGACGCCTCACGTTCGGTGCGCTGTTTTTTTAAGACCCAATCAGGCATGGCTAAATCTCCTCGTAGTCGCTGGTGGATTCGCTGGTATCGGCTTCTTGGCTTTCACGGTTCGATTCGGCGGAACTCTCGTCGCGGGTTTCCTGCTGGTTTTTTTCAGTGCCGGATTGCTCTTCTTCTGATTCGTTTTCCTCCTCGGACTCCTCCTTGTTTTTGCTCTCTGAATCTTCGTCCGTGGAAGATTCCTCATTTGAGGTGTCCGTCGTGGTTCCCGATTCGCTGCCGGAGCCATCCTCAATGTCACCGGAAACGGTTGTTCCAATTTCCTGCCCACGGTCATCGGACGTGCTTTCTTGGATGCCTTCCTCTGTCGTGGTTTCACGGGATGTCCCGGTTTCGTCCTGGCGGCTTTCCTCGGCGGTCTCGCTGTTCTCGCGGGCCGTGCCGGTGCTGTCGCCCGTCTCCTCTTGGTTGGAGCTTTGGCGGCTCTGCTCGGTGCTCTGGGCATCCTCGTCGTCGCGGCCGGTTTCTTCCTGCAGGGAGGTCTGCACACCGTCCCGGCGCCCAGCTTCCTCGCTGGTCTCCTTGCCGATCTCGGTGGATGTCTGGCGGGAGGTCTGGGTTGATCCGCCGTGTTCGGTGGTCTGCTCGATGGACTCGGTCATCTGCCGGGGTATCTGCTGGGTAAGGTCCGTAACCACCGTCAGTTCGAAGGTGATTTCCTTGGGGTTGTTGACAACGATGCCCTCCATGCTGTTGACCAAGAGCCCGGCATTGACCTCGCGCACCACGCGGGAGACGAAATCCTTGAGCTGGTCGATGTGGATCACGGTTTCCATGTCAGTATCCGGGCGGCGTGAACACGCGGTTGAAGTTGGTGTCGAGGCTGGCGGGTTGGTTGCGCAGGAATTCGCGCGCGGCCTTGGCGCGTTCGGCGGCGTCGGCCTTGGTCTTGGGGTCGGCCCAGAGGGTGTGCGCGGCCATTTCCTCCTCGATCAAGGGCAGGAGCCCTTTCTCGATGAAGTGGCTGTGGAAGGCGATCTGCCCGGCCATCACCAACGATTGGAGCGTGAGGCGCGGCGGGCGCACGTCGGCCGTGAAGCTGAGGCGCACGGGCGTGGCGGGTGCGGGGGCGATGCGCATCCAGAATGGTGGCTCGGCGCCTTGGGTGGCCCCGGCCGGCTCAATCCAGTAGTGGACCGGCGTGCCGACCTCCAAGGAGGCCATGGCATCCGGCGGGGCGGGCATGAGCGGCGGCAGGGGAAAGGGACTGCTGATCGTGGGCGGCGCCACCATGCGCGCCACGGGCGATTCCATGCGCCATGCATCGCTGTAGATCACGGCGGCATGGGTGCCGGTGGGCCCGTTGTAGGGGAATCGCAGCTTGGTGTCTTCCGCGAGGCGGTTGAATTGCGCATCGCCCGCGATGGTGATGCCGCGGCCGGCGAAACCGGCCTGCTCGGAAATGTCGGCACTGCCTTGGGTGACCGTCACCGAAACGGCCATGGGCGCGGGCAGGGCGACCGTCACCGGCACTTGCGAATAGACCGAGGGCAGCAAAGTCGCCGCTTCCTGCAGGCCGCCGTTGATGGCGCGAAGCAGGATGAGAGCATCGCTCGCCCCGAGGGCGGCGACATCGCCCAGGCCCCACCGGGGCAGGACCTGCTGGGCCAGCCATGCCGTGTTCATCGTGCAGCGGCCGCCTCCTTCGGCTTGGCGTTGGTGCGGTCCTGCTCTTCCTGTTCGGGATCGGTGATGCGCAGGATGCCCAGGGCCGTCTTGTAATCAGCGTCGATCTGGGCCTTGAGGTCGGGCTTGTTGAAAAGCCCGGATCCCGAGGCGAGGTAACGGCAGATGGGCAACAGGCAGCTCTCGGCGTATTGGTGCGGGATCTGCAGGGCCGTGCGCTCGATGTAATCCTGCCACAGGTAGCGCGGGCAGTCCTCGATCACGTCGAGCTTCACCGTGACCGCCTCGGGCGGGGCCGGGGCAAGGTGGAGTTTCACGGCGATGCTGTCGCTCTTGGGCTGCCCGTGGGAGTCGGCAAACCACGCCAGCGGCGGGCCGGATGAGATGCCGAAGCTCACGGCGAAGTTCTGCCACTGCGAGCGGGTGGCGAGCTTCATGAGCGGGGGCCCGTCGCCCACCCGCACATTGCCCAGCACGGTCTGCACGGTGCGCGAGAGGGTGGCGCTCGCCTGCCCTTGGGAATAGGAAATCTCGTGCGTGGTCTTGCCGATGAAGCCGAGGTCCACGCAAGCCGTCCAAACCATCTGGGCGGCGGCATTGAGGTCATGGAGCGCCCGGCGCTTCATGAACTGTTGCGCAAGCTGCGGCTGGGTAATGCCCAGGGTGTTGAGCACATCATCAATGGCATCTTTCACCGTGAGCCCCTCGTCGGTGTATTCGAGGTAGGCGCTGGCCGTGGCGTAGCACAGGCCTTGGGCCTTCACGTCGATCCAGCGCGTGATGCGGGCGCTGCCCAGGCTCTGGCATGTCGCCGCCATGCGCAGGGCGAGCACGTCGAAGCTCAGGACGGCGGATCCCGTCGCGCCGGCCGCTGCCGCGGTTTTCAGAGGCATGGAGACGATGGAATCGAACGTGGCCGAGGCGGTGCACGCGGCATGGGCGGCCGCTGGCTTGAGCCGGATGTCGCGCGAGAGCGTGGGGGGCACCGCGACGGCCGGGGCTGTGGCGATTCCCCCCAGAGGCCAATACACCCAAGCCGCCGCGGTGAGAGTGAGGCCGCTGGACGCGGCGAAGGTCAATGTCTGCGTGGCTGTGTTGACCGAGAAAATCTCGAGCACATGCTCGGCCATCGTCATGGGGCCGGAGCCGGAGGGCGCAACCACATGCACGCGCATACCCGGCACCGCATTGGCAATCTCGCCGGTGATCACCTTGGCGGTGATCCCGTTGAAGGCCAGCGTCCATTGCCGCTCCGGCAAGTTGAGCATGGCGGCGGCCGTGGCGGCTGCCTGGGCATTGGCCCGCAGATACACGGCGCGGTCAAGTGCCACTTCGGCGGAACTGTAGGTGGCGGCGGTGGCCACCGCGCGCAATCCGCGGATCACGGTGGCTTGGGTGGCTGTGGCGCCGGCGGTCGATGCGGCCGCAAGCTTCAGGGGCGAGTAGATGAGCAGATCGGTGGTGTATCGGCCCGGAATCGGCCGGTTGTAGGGCCAAGAGACAGGCAGGTAGAACCCAACGACATTGAAGCTGTCATCCAAGATGTAGCTGTCCTGCGGGATGACGGTGCCGGAGAAAACCGCGCTGCGCGTCTGCGTGCCATTGAGGATGTCCTGCTCGACAAGCTCGCCCTCCGCCACGGCATAGCCCGACTGCCAGCCTTGGATTTGCCGGGCCGCAGGCAGGAGATCCACCCTCGGGTGGCCTTTTTCGACCATCACCCATTGGCGATAGACATTGTTGCGCGTGAGGCGGGAGATCTGTCTTGCATCGCCGGTCCCGGTCGCGCCGACCGGGACATGGATCACACAGAAAAAGTGGCCGGTGAAGGGATATGGGAAATTGTTGTCCGCGACGATGGGAGCCTTGGCCACGCGGACACGGCCGCCAACGGCATCCACAGCCACGATATCCACCGCATCCAGATACCCGCTCACGGCAGGATACCCCCAAGGCGTGCTGCCGTAGGTGGCGTGGGCGATGGGCTGAACCTTGTGCTTGCCGGGGACGATTCCCGCCACGCCACCAGCCACGGTGATCCATTGGTCGCCCGTGGTGATCTGGTGCAAGACGCGTTCCTGCACGCGCGCGGTGAGCGTGATGATCGCCTGTGCCGAGGACGCGCCTTGGGCCATGACGCCCTTGTATTGGTGCGTGAGATTGGCCGTGGCCGTGCCCAAGGCCGTGACGTTGGTCGCCAGTTCGGCGGTCCTCGAAACGCTCAGGGCCGCGGAGGCAACAATCGTGGTCTCGGCCTGCGCGGCAATCGGCCACCAGAATTGATAGCCCCCCTGGCCCGATCCGGTCGGTTGAGGCCATGTGGCGATTTTCCGGTTCAGGAGGTTGACCGAAAGCACCCTCGAGGGCGCATCGTAGCCTGGGCCCTCCACCTCCATGCCGTAGCGGTAGTCGGCGGGATTGCCGGTCACCAGTTCGAGTTCGCCGTTGTGGTAATTGGCGAGAATGTAGGGATTGCCCGTCTGCAGGTTGGCCGTGGCGGTGGCCGAAGCGCTGGCGGTCGCATAGAACGGACGGGCAAACAGGAATTCCCGCGTTCCGGAGAAGTCGCTTGATCCGTAAAGATAGACGACCGGGTCGTAAACCGCCGAAACCTGCAGTCCGTTTCCGGAAAAGTTCCCCTCGTTGCGCAGGACGTGGTCACCGGGTGAAATACCGGCAGTGCCGCCGCGGATGACGGCCAGATAGTTTTGTCCCGCCGTGGCGATGGCTGTGCGCGTGCGCACATCCTTGTCGGTGAACAGCCAAGCCCAATCCACCGTGGCCTTGGCGATGAAGACTGGCGGGGATTGGGTTTTCACGCGCCGGGCAAAGACGACCTGTGCCCCCGCAATCGTGTAATTCGCGGTCTTGGAAAGTGTGATGTGGGTTTCGGTAATGCCGGTGATCTCGGTCGGATCCTTGAGATAGAGCGTGTCTGGGTATTCGCGCATGCCTACCAGCATGCCCAAGGCAAGGCCCTCGGTCCCCCCGACCACCTCGGCCGAAAAGCTCCCGGCGGTGAGGTTCAAGGCACGGTAAGCGATGTCTTTGCGGGCTTCGGCGGCAGCCTCGGCGGTGGCATCGACTGTTGCCTCCAGCCCCCAGTAAGCGAACATCTCCGCCCCGGGGAAACTGCCGCTGGCCTCGTCGGCGGTGTAGATTTGATCACCGTCGGCATCGACGATGGTCGTGCGGCCGCCCGGCCACGCCTCGTGCTCCAGCGACATGCCGATCTGGACCCACCCGGGCGTTGTGCCGAGATAGACGATCGTGCCTGAAATGTCGCCGGTAAGGAGCATGCTTCGCGGCCCGGATGCGCCGCGCGGGGAGAATCAAGGCCCCGCACGGCGCCCGGGGTGCCGGGCTCTTAGTCGAACGTGATCGAGATGTCCCCGGTAGCAAACCGCGCCGTGTCGCCCGAGGCGATGCTGCGGGAGGTGGTGAGGTTGCCGAAGAAGAGCAGGTTGCCCGAGCTCGAGGCATCGTAAATGCCCCAGCCCACCACCGTGCCCCACGATGCCGTGGCGGTGGGGAAGGTAAAGGCGGTGCCGTTGCTCTTGGTCCCGTTGCTGGTGGTCGGGAAGTTGGTGGTGTTGTTGGTCACCGCAACGCGGGCGTAGGCAGTTCCCGAGGTGGAAACTTCGGTGCCGCCGGTGCCGGCTTCGTTGGGTGTGGTGGTGAAAAGCGCGAAGTGCAGCGTTCCCGGCACGCTGTAGGCAGCGCTGCCGAGGATGAGGTTTGCAATCGCGTTTTCGAGGTGGGAGCTGAGTGCGCTCATGGGATGGGTGGTTCCTTTTGGTTAGTGGGTTTCGGGTTCGGTGATGGTTTCGGGGGCTTCGGTGGTCGTCTCGGGCGACTCGGTTACCGTGTCGGCCGCCGGGTCGTTGGAGGCGCCTTCCTGAAGTTCTTCTTGGAGTTCTTCTTGGAGTTCCTCGGCCTCCCCTTCGGTGATCCCCTCGCCGGCGGGTTCTTCCGGTGCGGGAGGATTTTCGGGAGAAGCGGGCGGATCCTCGGGGGCGGCCTCGGCAGCCTCGCCGGTGAGCACGCGCACGGTGGGGCGCACCCAGTAGTTGGCGTCGGAAGCCTGCAGGACCTTGTCGGCCTCGGTGTTGAATTCCTCGGGCGTCAACTCGCGCCCCTGCCAGACGTGGCAGCGGTGCTTGTCGCTCCAGACAAATCCCGCCTGCTTGGCCGGCGCGTAGCGCGAGGTGTGGTTGAAACAGATGATGAGTTTCATGATTGTCGTGGTTCGGAAGATGCGGGGTTCGGGCAAGGGCCACTCCCTCCCCCCGTAGGGACCGCGGTGGTCAACGCGTTGATGTCCCAAATCATCTTCCGTGGCTGTGGTTATGCCGTGACGGCCGGCAGCGGCAGCCCCGCGTATTGCAGCGCATGGCGGATGCGCAGCACGCCCGGGCAGCGCCCATCGACGTTCTTGCGCGGCGCCTGGCCGAAGACGCTGGTCACGAACAGGTCCTTGACGAACCCGCCGTTGTGCATGTCCTCGGTGCGCTGGTTGCGGAACTGGCCGTAGCCGCGGTAGGCGGCCTGCTTGACCAGCATGAGCGTGTCGCCGAAGACCACGCCCTTGGCGTTGCACGGCAGGATGGTCGCCCCGATGGGGTGCACCTCCGTGTGCCTGCCCGACCACACGCCGGTGTTCCACGACACCGCGCCGAGCGTGGTGACGCGGTCGCCGGAGGCGGCCGATCCCAAGCGCTGGGTGATGGTGATGGTGTTGCCGTTGTTGCCCGTGGTGTAGGCATACATGCCCACCTTGTTGGGATCGGTCGGCGCGTTGGGCGGGTTGATGATGAGCAGGTAACGGGTCGTGCTCCCCGGGCTGAGCACGTCGCCGGGCAGGAACGGGAAGGCGTAGCCGGCGAAGTGCTTGAAGTATTTGATCTTCGTCTTCGCTGCGGCGGCCGCGCTGCCCCCGCCCTTGATGGCGAAGGTGCCCGTGCCGGCCGTGATGGCCTCTCCCAGCCACGCCTTGGCGTTGAGCGGGCTGCCGATGGCGCCGCGCCCGTCATGGTCGATCGGGTTGTAGGGCTTGATGATGTGGCCGTCCACATCGGTGAAGCCACCCTTGAACATGACGTTGGAGCCGCCGCGGTCGCCGGCCTCGCGCAGGAGCTGCTTGTAGTTGTTGTCCATCTTCAGCGAGAAGAGGGCGTCGGTGGTGGCCGCCACGACATTGCGGAAGAGCGGCTGGTTCTTGCCGACGTTGGCTTTCTCGCCGCCCATGCGGCCGAGCTGCGTGCCGCCGGCGACGATGTTGTCCCAGTCGAGCGTGTCGGTGGAGAGCAGGGTGTCCTGGCTCGCGCCGTTGGCGTAGATGAGGTTCTCCGGGTTGAGCTTGTGCAGGAACATCATGAACATGCGTTCCGACTTGGTGCGGCCGAGCCAGCGGCCGAGCTGCTCGGGCAGCTCGCCCTTGATCTCCCCGCGCATGCCCATGAACTCCTCCATGCGCTGGGTGAGGCGCACCGAGTGCCGCAGGAAATCCACGGTGAGGTCGTGGCTTCCGATGAGGAGTTCCTGGAAGTCGTCGCCTTCCTCGAAGAGCTCCTCGCCCATGTGCGGCTCGTCGTAGAAGCCCGCCATGGTGCGGAAGGTGATGGTTTGGCCGATGCCCTTGCTGGTATCGGTCTCGGTGTGGATGACGGCGTCGGCGCCGCCTTCCATGTCGGCGAAGTAGTCCGAGCTTTGCTCGAAGATATCGACGCCACGCTTCCACAGTTTCGCCTGTGCGGCGGGTGAAAGGGTTTTCAGTGTGTCGCCCGTGTTGGGCGACTGGATTTCAAATGCCATTGTGTGATTGCTCCGGTTGGTCCGGGCAGCAATCGGGACGGGGCATCAGGCACCGCACACGCGGTGATCAGCCGTCGGCCGTGTGGCCGAGGCGGCCTTTACAGGCCTTTGACGAGCTTTTTGTAGTCGCCGACATCTTCCACGCGGTCGATTTCCGCCTCCAACTGCCCGGTTTTGGGTTGAGTTGTTGAGGTGGTGCGGGCGTTTCCGCTCGCGGGCACAACCGGCGCCGGCTTGGGCGCTGCGTGGCGAATGGCCTCCGGCTTGGGGGCCGGGGCTTGAGGCTGGGAGGCGGCAGGCTTGCGGGACTTGGGAGCGATCCCAAGTTCGGCAGCCGCCATCTGCGCCAGCTTCAAAGGCTTGTCGGGAGAGAAGAAGAGCGGGTCGTCGTTGTCCTGCAGGGTCTGGTCGATCTCGGCCATGCGTTTGCAGAGCGCGGACTCGGCCACGGCGACATCGGCGTAAAGCTCGACGGCCTTGGACTTGGATGCCTCGACATTCTCGAGGAATTCCGTGCGCTGCCGCTCGGCCTCGGAGGTCTCGCGGTCGCGCAGCACGTCCATGTGGTCGCGCAGGGCCTCGATCTGGTCGTCCAACTCGGCGGCCTTGGCAAAATCCATGTCCTCGCCGAAGGCCTTTTTGCGCTCTTGGCGGAGGGTGGAAAGTGCCGTGCGGGCTTCCTCGAGGGTCTTGGGCATCGCGGGCGCATTGGGATCGCTCGGCGGGTCGGTCACGCCCAACTCGGCTTTCGCCCGGGTGAGGCATTCCTCCAGCGAGAGGTCGCGGTTGCGCTTGCGCAGCTCCAAGGCCCGGGCCTCGACTTGGTCGGCGGCCTGGACACGAAAACGCTTGCCCCCGCCGGTGGCGGGTTCGCCGTCTTCGTCTTCGGGGGTCGGCGTCTTGGGAGCCTCGGGCGCGACCGGTTCCTCGCCGAGACGCGGGTCG
>JACSRX010000021.1 GCA_014879535.1 Chthoniobacterales bacterium | reverse complement strand
TCGCCCGCCGTGGTCGTCGTTGTCGGCTGCACGCCCGGCGTGTTCGGATCGCTGTCGATGTCGTTGCCGTTGCTGTCCTTGAGCGTCAGGGTCACATTGGCCAGCGGCGCGTCACCTTGGCCGTTGCCCGTGGTGTCCGCCAGCACGGTTCCGCTGATGGCGCCGAAATGGATTTCCACGAACGTCTGGTTCGTGAGGGCCTGACCCGGAGCAACAACGACGGGCGTCACGTCGCCAATGATGTCGAGGTCGCCGCCATCCACGTCCGACACACTGGTGTATCCCGCCGGATGGGTCTCGACGATGCGGTAGCTGCCCGGGGGCAGATTGGCAAAGCTGTAACCGCCATCGGGCCCGGTGACCGTGGTCGTCGGCTGCACGCCCGGCGTGTTCGGGTCGCTGTCGATGTCGTTGCCGCTGCTGTCCTTGAGCGTGACCGTCACGCCCGGCAGCGGTGCGTCGCCGCTGCCGTTGTTGTCGGTATCCTCCAGGACGAAGCCGGAGATCGAGCCGAGGCTGCTGTTGGGGACGAATCCGAAGTCCTTCGTCGAATCAACCTCCGCGTTGCCGAGGGCGAACAGCGGGCTGACGACGACCGTGCCGGGGGCACCGGCCTGGATGCCGTTGTCGTCATCATCAACATTGTCGTCGTTGGCGTTCGTGATGGCGCTGGACAACGGCGCGGAGGCAAGCGCGCCACCGGGGCCGAAGTTCACGGCCGGAAGCATGATGGTGTAGCTGCCGACCGGAAGGTTCGCGAATTCATACGAACCGCCGCTCATTGTGGTGGTGACGCGGTATGGCACGTCCACTCCGGGTGTCTGGGTGGACTTGTAGAGCCACACGACCACGCCTTCGGCGCCGGGTTCACCGCCATCGCGGAGGCCGTTGTTGTTCACATCCAGCCAGACGCGGTCGCCGATGGTGGCGAGCGGGCCGCCGGCCGCGGCGTCCAGGAAGTCGTTGCCGGTGACCGTTCCGGATTCCGGAAGCGTCACGGGGATCCTGTTGTCGTTCGGATTGACGGAGTCCGCCGTGCTGACATGGCCGCTGGGGTCGAGCTCGACCACCACGTAGTTGCCCGGAGGAACCAGCGGGAAGTTGTAATTGCCGCTTCCATTGGTGGTGGTGGTCAACAGAAGGACCCCATCCGACGGGTTCCCGTCACCGTTCGGGTCGGTGTAGAGATGGATCTCCACCCCGGTGATGCCGCTGTCGGGATCGGACATGTCGCCATCGCTGTCGGCATCCAGCCGGACCTGGCCGGAGATGCTGCCATAGGTCGAGGTGCTGAGCAGGCGGTCGAGGAAGTCGTGGCCGGTGTAATCGGTCAAGGCTGCCACGGCAACCGGGATGCGGTTGTCCGTCGGGCTGCCTGCAGTGTCGTTGACACTGACATAGCCCAGCAGATCCTCCTGCACGACCACATAGTTCCCGAGCGGGAGGTTCAGGAAGCTGTAGGAGCCGTCGGACGCCGTGGTGGTCAGGCTGACCAGGATGCCGTCGGCGGGATCGCCGTCGCCGTTCGGATCGGAGTAGAGGCGCACGGTGACACCGCCGAGACGCCCGTCCGGCCCGCTGAAGCCGTTGTTGCCGTCGAGATCCTCGTAAACAACGCCGCGGATGCTCGCCGCGGCCGTCTCGATGGAGGCCGAGCTTTGGTCCGGCGGGACCGGATCACCGTATTGGTCGGTCGCATAGAGAACCTCCGCGTAGTTGAACGCCGGATCGGCTTCGCCGACGACGCGAAGCCTCACGGAAACCGAGGTGCTCTGGCCGGGGGCCAATGCGCCGGCACCGGTGAGGTCGGCCCAGAACAGGCTGCCGCTGCCGACACCGTCCGGTGCGGGCGTCGCACTGACAAACTGGAACAACGCGCCGCTGAAGCTGTCCTCGAGCGGCAGCTCGGTGATGGCCGTGTCTCCGGTGTTCTGCACCTGGATGGTGAACACGACTTCATCGCCGATGCCGACAGGACCGGCCGGAGGCGTGGTGAGTGTCTTGGTGACCGACAAGGACGGATTGGTGATGACGACCGTCGCACTGCTGTTCGACGTGAGGCCGCCGGTGGCGTTCACGGTCACGCTGTTCGTGGCCGGGTTGGCCGACGCGAGTGCGGTGAAGTAGACGATGATATCAACCGTCTGGCCGGGGGCCAGCGGACCGACATTGCTCCATGACAGCGAACCGGAGTTGACCGCAGTCGGGGTGATCGAGGCGGATTGGTATCCGAGGTTGGCCGCCGGGAAGGTGTCGGTCACCGAGACGGTCGCCAAGGTCGTCGGGCCGGTGTTGCTGACACGCAGGCGGAAGCTGACCGATTCGCCGACCATGGCTTGGCCGTCCGTGGGGGTCAGGCGCGTCTTCGTGACGTTCACCGAGGCGGCGGGTGAAGGCACCGAGGCGGTGTCGCCGGAGGTGTCGGACGGATCATCCGGATCCACATAGGTGACCGTGAGCGGTGTGCCGGGCGGCGCGTAGAGCGTGCCGTCGTCATCATCACCGGGCGTCGTCCCGCTGGCCGGGATGCAGGCGCTGAAGATTCCGGTGTCCGGACCGGTTTCCGTGAGCACGATCTCCTCGCTGTCACCGGCGCCGCTGGTGACGGTGACCGTCACCGTCTCCGCGGTGTTGGGATCCTTGTTCTCATCGAGATCCGTCGTGGTGACGCAGACCGTCTCGTTCGGGTCGTAAACCTCCTTGTTGAACTCGGTGGTGCTCGGGGTTCCCAAATCGAGCTGCGTGACGGAAACGTTGGTGGTGCGGGCCGATTTGACGGTTCCTTCAAAGCCCTCGTTGGAGACGGCACTGACGATGTAGTTGCCGGTATTGAGCGTTGTCACCCACGGGAGCTCGTAGATCTTGACCGTGCCGTTGTCGGAAACGACGCGGGAGGCGTCCAAAGCGGTCGAAATGTCGCCCGCATCCCCGGGACCGTCGATGTTGAGGTCCACGCTGGTGATGTCGTAGGTGCCGAACGGATCGGTCACGGCCACGCGCACGTAGCCCGTCTGGCCCGAAATCAGAGTGGGCATGAGCGCCCCCCCCGGATACGGGGCGTCATAAACATCCAAGGCGACCGTATCGATCACGGTCAATGCCGGGAGGTTGATCCGCGACGGACGCGTCTCGCTGTCGTAGAGAACGCGGAAAGGCGTGTCCGTGACATTGTTCAGCAACGACAAGGTGATGGCCTGGCCGGCAGGCACCGTCTGGCTGGATGCCAAGGCACCGCTCCAATCCAGGCGGTAGATGGCCGCGGACTGGTTGGGCCGGATGGGAACCGCCGCAATCGCCCAGTCCTGATCCGTCACGTTCTTGGTGTAGGAAAAATTCACCGATGCCGCGCCATTCATCACGCCGGTGCCGCCGGAGGTGAAACTGCCGAAACTGCTGCCACTCCAAAGTGCGGTCACGCCGGTGCCGGCGGTGAGTGTCGGCGCCTCATCGGCCGAGATGGTGCCGAAGACCACCTCGCTGGTGCTCGAGGAAACAGTCACCGCGGCCGTGCTGCCGCTGCCCGCGGCATTGGAGACAAATGTGCCCAAGGGGGTGGTCTGATCCACGTTGTAGAATGTCGTGGCCGTGACACCCACGCTGCCATTCCCGCTCAGGCTCACCACCACATTGCCGTTCCCGGTCTGCGGCGCGATGGTCCGGTAGATGTAGGAGATCGTGTCGTCGGAGGAGCCGCCCGATCCGGAAACACGCGAACCCACCAACGTCATGGCGGTTCCGCGGAAGGTCACCCCCGAGATGCTCGGTGGATTGCCGCTGGTTGTGGTTGCGCCGAGCGCCACGGACACCATGAGGAGCCTGTTCGTGCCGTTGGCGACGTTGTGGGTCAGCGTCAGCGAATTCGTGCTGTTGGCCGTCGCCGTGCTGGTCGTGCCCCTCGTGATGGTGTCGACCCCGCCGCTGACGAGTGTCGCCACGGGGTTTGAGAGCGTGAGGATGTTGGTGCCGTTGCGGCTCAGCGTCGCCGGGATGGTCGGATTGTTGGTCAGATAGCCGCCCGGAACCTCGACCCACGCGGTTCCGGAAACGGCGCCGCCCGCGGGCATCGAGAAGGGGGTCACAAAATTCGGGGTCTGTGCGAAAGTCGCCGTGTTGGGAATGGAGGCCGGTTTGATGGAAACTCCCATGGCCGCCCAGGAATCGCTGCCCACGGTCCAGGACATGTTCACGTTGCCTGCGGCACCCGAGGCCGTGCTTCCCGCGGAGCGGACACCGTCGCTGTTGGCGGTCTCGGTGAAGACGTTCCACAACGAGTTCTGGCTCGTGGTCGCGGTGCGGGCGTCGTCCAACGCCAGCATGGCGTAAACGAGATCGCCGACGGCGGAACCGACGCTGACAGAGGCGTTCGTGCCGGTGCCGGTGTTGCCGGCGAACGTGCCGAACGGCGTGGACTGGTTGACACCGACAAAGCTGGTCGCGCCGAAAGCCATGGAGTCGCTGGACGCGACCCCGCTGGCCGTGACGGTGACCGTCGCCGATCCGACGGGCGGATTCAGCATATACCAGATCTCGCCCTTGGCCTCTTGCGACGAACTCCGTTGGATCGCCCGGGTGAGGGTGTTGGTGCCGTAGGTCACCGACGAAATCGTCATTCCCGACGTGTTGTCATCCTCGAACGACACGCCGACCATGAGCAGGCGGTTGGTGCCAGCACCAACGACGTGGGTGGCGGAGATTGATGTCGCGTTCGTGGCCCCGACCGCCGTGGTCGTGGACTGCGCGGTCACGGCAGCGGTCCCCGGTTCAAGAAGCGCCGTGCTGTTGGTGGTAGTGTCGCCGGTCGCCACCGGGTCGATGCGGTCGAGCGAACCGGTCAGGTCGTTGTCCGCGGCGTCGGCTGTGAGGTAAAGCTGTTTGGTTTCCGACGGCTGGACGATGGTCGTGTTCGCGTTGCACGCATCACCGAACTGGGGATCCGTGTGCTGTGTCGTCAGGGCATCGCCCGGACGCACGTAGAGCGTGCCGTCATTGAAGCCGGTGCCCGCGGAGGACGAGGTCGGCAAAGGCGAGAGGTTGCGGTAAACACCCGGGCTGATCGAGGTCAGCGTGATGATCTCAGTGTCTCCGTTGGTCGAGTTGATCACGGCGACATTGATGCTCGGAAGCGACGTGTCGGCATCGTTGATCGTGACATAGATCGGCTCCCCCGGATTGAACACCTTCGGGGTCCCGGTGTTGCCGGTGAAAAGGATCTCGCAGACTGTCGAGCCCGAACCTCCGGTGACATTGATCGTGTTGCTGGCCTTGGCCCCGGGATACCCGACGGCTTCCGCCACGTTGGTCTTGGTGCCCGTGGTGTTGACGGTGACGTTGAATGTGACCTCCGTGAATTCCTTGGAACGGATCAGCGGCACCAAAAGGCCGCCCTCATCCATCGGAAATGGCGTGACGCCGGAGTCGGGCACAGGAACCAGACCGACCTTCGTCGTGTTGGGCACGTAGGTGAGGCCCGCCGGCAGGGTGTCGACAAGCGAAACGGCCGTGATGGCCACCAGCGACTTGTTCTCGAGCCGCACCGTGTATTCGAGGACGTCCCCGACGCTGAGGCCCGGGGTGCCGTTGTCCGTGAAAATGCGGGACGTCTTGATCATGACCGGCGCCGGGAAGGCAGGCACGGTCGTTCCCACATCGAGGAACGGATTGCCGGCACCGGCCACCGCAGGGTCCTGGCCCCACGCGGCAGCGATGAGCGCGCCATCGAGGGTGTAGATGCGCATGGCCGTCTGATCCTTGTCGGGATCGTAAAGCTTCACCACCTCCATGGGGGCGATATCACGATACACGTCGTATTTCTGGCCCGTCGGGTCGGTCAGCGGTCCGTTGCGGTCGCCGTTGTAATCCACATAGATCCTCGTGGCCTCCATGGCGGTGACCCAGACGGGGCTGCCGTTCTGGGTGAGATCCGAACTGCCCGGCCCCCATCCGACCACCACGGCGGTGGTGAGGTTGTTTTTGGGCGCGAGGCTGAATCCCCAGTCGTGGACTTGGTTTGCCGAAGGCTTGGCGCCGGCTGTAACCACGCCGAAGAACTCCCGGTCGGAGGTCGAGAGGAAACTCGTCGCCGAGTCCTGGGGCAGCAGGAACTGGTAGGTGCCCTTGGCGGGGATGGAGAAGGTGCCCGTGCCGACCCGCGTCCTGTAGGAGATCTCAAGGGCTGTGGCATGGGGATTGTAAACGAACGCGTAGGCTTGGTTGCCGTCGGACGCCGTGCCGACAGGGGAATAATACTCGATGCCCCACTTGGCCCGGGGAATCAGCGCGAACCAACGGCTCTCGTAGTTGGCGTTGATGTCACCGACCATCATGTGGACCTGCACGGGCTTCGATGCCGTGACCGTTGCGCCCTTCAACACGCCATCAAGCGTGAAATGCACCTCGCCGCGGTTCAATGTCACGGTGGTGTCGGTGACGCCGTCGGCGTTCTTGTCGATCTGAACCTGGGTGCCGTTTTCCGCCGCTTGGACGAACATCGCCACCTTTTCAAACATCGAACTCGCGAGCGGTGTCGGGAAGATCACGTCCTCGCCGACGGGCGCCACGTAGGATGTTCCCCAGTCCACCGTGGACAGGAGCTCCACGGCGTCCGCAAGAACGCTGCCGGGATTGGTGGCCCACGAGGCACGGGAGACAACGATCGCGTTGCTGGCGCCGAGGCGGTCGCGTCCGTCGTAGAGGACCTGCGAGGCATTGCGCGGAAGATTCACCAAATTGCGCAGGGCGATCACGGCACCGGCCGGCAATCCGACCGGGTCGTTGACGTAACCGGGGGGAATGCCGTTGGCATTGTTGCCGTCGCCCCAGATCTGGGTTGTCGATTGGACGGGGTTGTTCAAGTCCACCTCGTAGCCGTCCTCCCAGTGGTCGTAAACCACCCGTGTGCCGTTGTTGCCCACGGTGATCGAAACGACCGACTCGAAGGTTGTGCCCGTGCCGCTGGCCAACTGCAGGAAGTGCTGGCGGATCTGCGTTTCCGGCAAAGCCACGTAGAACTCCTGGACAAGAGCCTGGGCCCAAGCGGAGGAGCCCAGGAGGTTGACCGCCAGCAATGCCAGGGTGCCAAAAAGAAAGGAACGTTTCATAGTGTTCATGGAGTCGGAAACCCGAAAGCCGCCTAAACGCGGCAACGAGTCATCCGGGATGCACGGGGTGGTTTCACGCTCGGAGTGGAAGGGGCTCAGGCGTTGGGGAAATCGCAGGGGATGATTGCCACCGCCAAGGATGAAACTCCATAAGTCATGGCGGGGTTAGACCGAAAATTCAAACGGTTGTTCAACTGTTTCGTGAGAACACCGGTTTGCTGAAAAGACTGATTTGAAATGATTTCACTCATTCTCATCTCAAGTATGCTCTTTGGACGTATCGCAAAATTTGCAGCGTGTTGCTTAATATTTATCGGTCATCTCCACTCTGTTTTCTATATCCAAAAGTGGGTGTTTTATAACTTAACAGGTGATTTATTGCCCCGATGGCGTAGGTTGCATTGCGCCATTGAAGAGATTTGTGATAATTATTTATGAGTCTTCGTTGTGTTATCGTTGAAGACGAGGTGATGTTCGCCGAAATGCTGCGGGGCATGCTGCAATCGGTGCGCGGCATGTCGGTGGTTTCCACCGTCCATTCGGAGCCGGACGGCATCGACGCGTGCATGACGCACCAGCCGGAACTGCTGATTCTGGATCTGGGCCTGCCCGGGGGAAACGGCCTGCAGGTGGCCGAGGGACTGGTCAAATGTTCCCCGGACAGCCGCATCATCATCCTGTCCGCCCAAGCCTCCACCTTCGTGGCCCCGGCCAATCTCAACTCCCACATCCACGCGGTGATCGACAAGACGAGAACCTATGCGGTCCTGCAGCGCGAAGTGCAGGCGCTGATGAGGACCATTGCGCCGGAAACGGTGCCCGCCGATCCCCTCGACGTGCTTTCCCCCAGGGAACGGGAGGTGTTCCAATTGCTCGGTCGTGGAATGATGACGAAGGAGATCGCCGCGGAGTTGGGCATCGCTTCCGGCACAATCTCCCTGCACCGCAAAAGAATCGCCGCCAAGCTGAATTGCCGCGGATCGGAACTCCTGCGCTTCGCCGCACTCCACGCCTCCGCACACCCGGCCGCGGCCCGCAGGGGCAGCCCCGCCTGAGCGGCGGATCGGCTTACCTTGACAGATCGTTCTGGCGCAGGAGCCGGAACCCGCGGCCCTTGAGCACCGCGGTGGTGCACTCGAGATCGTCGGTGTGGATGGCCAGCAGCGGGCGGCCGCGCGGACGAACGAGCAGTGTGTAGCTGAAGAGGATGTTCACCTCGGCCTCGAGCAATGCGGCGAGCAGGCGGGGGAGGTCCGAGGCACCTTCCTCGAGTTCGGCCACGGCGACCTCGCAGGCGCCGTAGGCGATGTCGTTGCGGTCGAAAAGCTCCTCGAGCCTGTCCGGATCGCTGACGATCATCCGGGCGATCGAGGTTTCGGACGAATCCTGGATGCTCAGGGCGAGCACGACCACCTTCGCCTCGTTGAGCATCTTGACGACCTCCATCAAGGCCCCGACGCGGTTGGCGAGAAAAACGGAATATTGCCTCACGGCCTGCCCATCCAGTTTTTCGGTGGTCTCGGTGGTCATGAAAAAACGCTATTTGAAAAGATAGATGAGACAGAAGGGCCGGGATGGGCCGGCGGAGCCCTGCAGTTCGACAAAATACGGCCCGGTGGCCTCCGCTGTCACGCCGGCAGCAGCCAAACCGGGTGCCTTGTGAGGAACCGACCCTGCCGGTTTGCCGGCCGGATCATAGACCTCGATCTTGAGGCCGCGCGCGTCTTCCGGGACTGCGGCACAAAACCAATACTGGTTTCCGGCGAGGAGATTGACACGCAAGCGGCGAACCTTGCCGGCATCGAGTGCGCCCGACCAGTAGCCGTCCCGGATTTTGAAGCCTTCATTTCCCAAGGCACCCGCGAAATCAAGCAGGCGTGCGCGCAGGGCAACTTGGGCGTCGTCCGCAGAGGGGGCGGCGGCATCATCTGCCGGAGCAGGCGACGCGGAGGCGGCAGGCTCCTGGGCCTGCAATCTGGGAAGCACGAGAAGAAGACACGCGATGATGGTCCGTGTCGTCATGGCTTGTTGGAACTCATGTCGGAGACCAATTGGCTCGTGGTGTCCCGGATCGAAACCACCCGCTCGGTCCCGAACGGCTCTCCGTCCGGCGGCGTCATCATGTCCTCGACCGCCGTCAGAGTCATGTCGGTGCGCGTGATCACCGGGCCACCGCGCGCCTTGTCCGGAAGTTGCCGCAGATCTTCGCGGAGCATCGCGATCAGGGCCGGTTGACGCAACAGCATGAGGGACTGCTCTTCGCCGTTGAGCAGGGCCGCGCGACTGCCGACCTGGATTGCCCGCAGCCAGGCACCGGCGGTGATGAGGGACGCCAGCGCCGCATCGCGCTGGCCCGCCATGGCGCGGCGCACCTCGTTGGTGGTGGCATCAAGTTCCTCCCTCAGGGCGAACCAGTCGTTCTTGTCGGCGAAATCGCCGATGCTCTTGCCCCTCACGAGCACATCCTCCCCCACGCCGAGCGCCTTGGCCAAGGCGATGATCTCCTTGCCGGTGTTCTTGACCTGCTGTCCGTCCTGCGCTTCCACCGCCATGTAGCCGTCGGTCACCAAGGCCCCGAGATTGAGGGCCGTCTGCGTGCGCGTCGGGTAGCTTGTGGGCCCCGGCTCACGGTAGAGGGAGGCCCAATCCGGTTTGCCTGCCTTGTCGATGGCGGCGAAAAATTCGGCCGGCGTGGGGATGGAAACCGGTGCGACATGCTCCGCCCCCTTCATCTGCCTCGCGGTCAGGTCGGCACCGGCTGTGAAAACGCCGGCGAATGCCACAAACAAGAAGACCGCTGCGCGCTTCATCGACGCCTAATAGAAACCCGTCGCCGGGACGGGGCGAGCCGCATTTTCGGGGAGACCGCGGGACAGTTTCCGCAGCATCCCCCACGCCCGGCCAGCCGCCTCCATGCGAGGCGCCCGAGATAAAAAGCGGCGCCAGCCAAGGCGGCGAAAATGACGCAGAACTCGAACAAGGTCATAAGGCCAACCAACGCGTGCCGAGCTGATACGTCAAGACCGCGCCGGCCCACGCAAGGAATGTCATGTAGCAGAACGCAAACACCGCCCAACCCCAGTTCGACTCCTTGGCCATCACGGCCACCGTCGCGCCGCACTGCAGGCAGAGGGCGAAAAAGACCATGATCGCCAGGGCGACCGGAACGGTGAACACCGGCTCCCCGGCGCGGCGGCCCCCGGTCCAGACATCACGCGCAAGCGCCGATCGGAGATCGTCCGATTCCTCGTCGGCATCGGTGCCGACCCCGTAGATGGTTCCGAGGGTTGCGATGATCACCTCGCGTGCGGGAAAGCTGGCCAGCACGCCGACGGTGATCTTCCAGTCGAAACCCGCCGGCTCGAACAAGGGCTGCACCGCCCGGCCGGCCCGTGCGAGATAGCTCTGCTCGATGTAAGCCGCGTCGATCCGGCGCGAGATGTCCTCCACGCCGGCACCGGATGCCGCCAACTCGGATTCCACGCGCGCTCCGACGCTGTCGGGCCGCGGGAAATACACCAGCGCCCAGATGATGACGGTGATCGCCACGATGACCGTGCCGGCCCGCACGAGGAATTCGCGGGCGCGCTCCCACATGCGCCACAGGATGTCCCGCAGGCGCGGACGCCGGTAAGGGGGGATTTCGAGGAGGAATGGCTGCGGGTGCGTGCGCAGGATGAATTTGTTCATGCCCCATGCCACGGGGACGGCCACCGCCAGACCGACGAAATGCATGGCGAAAAGCGTCAGTCCGGCCGCGGCCGCACCGTAGGCCGGCTCGATGAACGCGCCGATCAGCAGCGTGTAAACCGGAAGCCGTGCCGAGCAGCTCATCAGCGGCGCCACCAGGATCGTCGTGAGCCGCGCGCGCGGGTCCTCGATCGTGCGGGTGGCGAGAATCCCGGGGATGGCGCAGGCGTAGCTCGAAAGCATCGGGACGAAACTTTTCCCGTTCAGCCCGCACCAACCGAAAATCCTGTCCATCAGGAACGCCCCGCGGGCCATGTAGCCGGTGTCCTCGAGGAGGGCGATGAAGAAGAAAAGTATGAGGATCTGCGGCAGGAAAATCACCACGCCGCCGACGCCGCCGACCACGCCGTCCACCGCGAGGCTCTGCAACGCGGGCCATGGCTCGAGCCACGGCGCAACCAACTCCTGCACCCATGCGACGCCGGTTTCGATCGCCTCCATGAACGGTCCGGCCCAGCTGTAGATCGACTGGAACACCAGGAACATCATGAGGATGAACACCGCCATCCCCCACACCCGGTGCGTGAGCACGGCGTCCACCCGCTCGGTCCAAGTCCGGCGGCGCTTCTCCGGGAAGCGGATGGCATCCGCGGTGAGGTGCCCCAAGTGCTCGTAGCGCAGCAGGGCCTCGGCCGAGGCGGGCTGGATGCCATCCGCGGCGAGAATGCCGCGCGCCGGCGCCAGCAGCAGCGCGGGATCGGCATCCGCCGGCCAGCCGGCGCGCTCGAGCACCGCGCTCCGGGGATCGAAAAGAACGCGGCGCAACTCGCCCGGGGATAGTCGCTGCACACCGGCCTCGTCCACCCCCTCGGCAAGACGCGCCATGGCGCGGTCCACCGACTCCGGCCAAGGCACGCAGGCCATGAGCGAACGGTCGTCCACCACATGGTTAACCGCCTTCTCCAAGGCTTCGATCCCGTCGCCCTTCGTCGCCACTGTGCGCACGACCGGCACGCCGAGGCGGCGCGAGAGCAATGCCGTGTCGATGATGATGCCGGCCTTGTCGGCGGCATCGGCCATGTTCAAGGCGATCACCAGCGGCAGCCCGAGGTCGGCCACCTGCGAGGCGAGGAAGAGGTTGCGCACGATGTTCGACGCATCAACCACGCAGATCACCGCATCCGGCGGCTGCTCGCCGGCAAGGTTCCCCGTGAGGAAATCCAAGGCGACGCGCTCGTCCGGCGACGCGGCGGCCAGGCTGTAGGTCCCCGGCAAATCCACCAACACGACCGTCCGTCCCCCGTATTCCCAGGATCCGAATTTTTTCTCCACCGTGACACCGGGGTAGTTGCCGATCTTCTGGCGCGAACCGGTGAGCCGGTTGAACAACGTGGTCTTCCCCGTGTTGGGGTTGCCCATCAATGCCACGCGCAACGTGCGGGGGGCGCTGGAGAGTCCGGTCGTCATTGGCTGCGGGGTTCCGTCCGGCACACCATCAGCCGTTTTCCGCCAGATCCACCATCACCGCCGCGGCATCCGCCTTGCGCAGGCTCAGGCGCATGCCGCGGAATTCGATCTCCACCGGATCCCCGAGCGGGGCAATCTGCACCATCCGCACCTCCGTCCCCGGCAGCAGTCCCATGGCGAGAAGGCGCGGCACCGCCGGGTGATCCGCCTGCACGGGCTGGACCCTTCCGCACTCACCGACACGCATCGCGGCCAGCGGGCAAATTCCCGGGCTCATCACGCCACCCGGGGAACCGGGCGGTCGTCCTCCCGCAAGGCGCAGACCCGCACACAACCCAGCATGCACCGCCGCAGGGCCACGCAGCCGTTCTGGCAGCGCACCATCACCGGGTCGCGCCCGGAAAGAACCTCCACCTCCACGCCTTCGTGAAACCCGATCCGCCTCAGATGCGGAGCCCACTCACTGGCATCATCCAACCCCACCACCCGGCTGCTCCGCCGCCGGGGGCTGTCCTTCAAACTGATAATCCGTGAAGCTGACATGGCTGCCTGATGCACTTGAGACTTAATCTCAATCCGCCACTCAAGCAAGTTCTATCCCCCATTCTCCCAACCCTCAACTTCCCCCTCGGATTCACGGCAGCGGATACTGCGAGGTGAACTTGTGGACGCGCTCCTGCAGACGGGCCAAGGCGGCGGAGTCATCCACCTTCGCCAAGGCGGCGTGGATGAGGTCGGCGATTTCCATCATCTCCTCCTCCTTCATGCCGCGCGTGGTCATGGCGGGTGTTCCGATGCGGATGCCGCCGGTCTTGGTGATCGGCTCGGTGTCGAACGGAATCGCATTCTTGTTCACCGTGATCCCGGCCAGATCGAGCGCCTCCTGCACCTGCTTTCCGTTGAGTCCCTTGGGCCGCAGATCGACGAGAAGCACATGGTTGTCGGTGCCGCCGGACACAATCCTGTAGCCGAGCATGGCGAGGCGGGTGGCCAGAGCCTTGGCATTGGAGACGACCTGCGCGGCATACGCCTTGAACGACGGCTGCAACGCCTCGTGGAAACAGACGGCCTTGGCCGCGATGACATGCATGAGCGGGCCGCCCTGCACGCCGGGGAACACTTGCGCATCCACCCTCTTCGCATGCTCCGCCCGGCAGAAGATCACGCCCGCCCGCGGACCGCGCAGGCTCTTGTGCGTGGTGCTCGTCACGAAATCCGCGTGCGGCACGGGGTTGGGATGCACGCCGCCGGCAACCAGTCCGGCAATGTGCGCCATGTCCACAAAAAGCAGGGCACCGGCGGCATCCGCGATTTTCCGCATGCGCTCGAAATCGATGATGCGCGGGTAGGCGGAGGCGCCTGCGGTGATCATCTTCGGGCGGCATTCCTGCGCGAGCTTGTCCAAGGCGTCGTAGTCGATCGTCTCGGACTCGGGGCTCACCCCGTAGTGCACGACATCGTAAAGCTTCCCGGAAAAATTCGCCTTGTGACCATGGGTGAGGTGGCCGCCGTGGGCCAGGTCCATCGTCAGGATGCGGTCGCCGATGTTCAGCGCGGAAAAATAGACCGCGGTGTTCGCCTGGCTGCCGCTGTGCGGCTGGACGTTGGCGTGCTCGGCCCCGAAGAGCGCCTTGGCGCGCTCGATGGCGAGGCCCTCCACCACGTCCACATGTTCGCAGCCGCCATACCAGCGGCGCCCCGGATAGCCCTCGGCATATTTGTTGGTGAGCACCGAACCCTGCGCCTCGCGGACCGCGCGGCTCGTGAAATTCTCGGAAGCGATCAGCTCGATGTTCTCGAACTGGCGCTTTTCCTCCCCGCGGATGGCCGCGGCGATGGCGGGATCGGTGGTTTCGAGGGCGGCGAGGCCCGACGTCCCGGACGCGGTGGCGCTGTTTGTGGTCGTGTTCATGGTGTGTTTCTGGCCGGTGATGATCTCGATGACGCGCGGCATGGCGCGCTTGATGTCCTCCTTGCAGGCTTCGTAAGTCGCGCGCGAGCCGCCGATGGGATCCGTGATGTCCGCGCGACCGCCCTTGGCCGCCTCGTCGAACCGCAGCAGCCTCGCCTTCGGCGCCGTCTCGGGGAACAGCAGAAGCAGCATGTCGAGGTGATCGCGCGTCATGGTGAAAATATGGTCCGCCCGCTGCAGAAGCTCCACGCTGACCGGCTGGCTGCGCTGGCCCGAGATGTCCACCCCCTCCAACCGGAGTGCCTCGATGGCATGCTGGCTGGGTGGCTGGCCCCGCCCCGCGCCCAGGCCGGCGGAAACAACCTCCACCCCACCGCCCGTCATGTGCCGCAGCAGACCCTCAGCCATCGGGCTGCGACAGACATTGCCGGTGCATATGAATAGGACGGTTTTCATGAAAGGCGGCCCGCGCGGGCCATGCATCAGCGCGAGGCGCCAGCGTAATGCAGTCGTCCGCCAAGTCAATCCGGGCTCCGGAAAACTTGCACAGGAACGCGTCCCGTGATCGGGTTGTTCCGAACCGATATCCAACATGATGATGAATACTTCGCATTCCTCCCACACCCTGAAGCGCCGGGACTTCCTGCGCTTGGGCGCGGTCGGCTCGGCCGTCATGCTTTCCGGCGGATTCCTCGGGAAGGCGTTCGGCGCGGCGTCCTCCTCACACGCCGCAGCTGCGGATCAGTCCTCCGGACCATTCACCCTCCCTCCGCTGCCCTACGCCTACGACGCGCTCGAACCCCACATCGACACCGAGACGATGAGGATCCACCACGACAAGCACCACGCGGCTTACGTGAACAATGCCAACAAGGCGCTGGCTGCCCATCCCGACCTCGCCAAGATGACCGTGTGGGAACTGGTCGCCCATCTGGACGAAGTTCCGGACGACATCCGCACCACCCTCCGCAACAATGCCGGCGGCCATGCCAACCACTCGCTTTTCTGGCTCATGATGAAACCCGGCGGAGGCGGCAAACCCACCGGTGATCTCGCCACGGCCATCGACGAGACCTTCGGCAGCTTCGATGAGTTCAAGACCCAGTTCACCGCCGCGGCGATGAAGGTCTTCGGCAGCGGCTGGGCGTGGCTCAGCTTCACCCCGGACAAGGAACTCGTCATCGAGACCACGGCCAACCAAGACAGCCCCCTCATGAACGGAGGGCAGCCGATCCTCGGCGTCGACGTGTGGGAGCACGCCTATTACCTGAAGAACCAGAACAGGCGCGCCGACTACGTCGAGGCATGGTGGAACGTGGTGGACTGGGATTACGCAGCCAAGCGCTACGACGAGGCAACCAAGAAATAGCCACCCGGCGCACCGCGCGCCGCAATCCGGTCCGATGATTCTTTCCCGCCAGTCGATGCAGCGCCTCGAGGAGCAAACGCTGGCACGGGGCATCCCGGCCGAGGTGCTGATGGAAACCGCGGGGGCCAAACTGGCCCGAGCCGTCAGCCAATTTTTTCCGCGCCCCGGCCTGTTGGTCTGTTACACCGGCAAGGGCAACAATGCGGGCGACGCCTTCGTGGCAGGACGCCATCTCGCCATCCACGGCTGGCGCGTGCTCGTGCGCACGCCGTTCTCGCGCGACGAACTCGGCCCGCTCGCCGGACGGAAATTCGACCAGCTGCAACCCACCGTTCTGCCCCGCCCCCTTCTTCCCTCCCTGCCACAGGATGGACCGCTCGTGCAATTGGATGCCCTTGTCGGCTTGGGGGCGGAGGGTCCGCTGCGCGAGCCGCTGGCCGGGCTCGCACGCGAGATGAACCGGCTCCGCCGCGAAGCCGGGGCCAGAACGGTGGCGGTCGATTTTCCGTCCGGCCTCGACCCGGACACCGGAATCCCGGCCGACCCCTGCGTGGTCGCCGATTTCACGGCAACCATCGGGGTCGCGAAAAGCGGCCTCGTGGCCGACGCCGCCATCGACCACGTCGGCCGTCTCGCCGTGCTCGGGATCCCCGACTTCGAACAACCCTCGGAGGGAGACGCCGAGGTGCTCACCTCAAGTCTCCTGCGGCATGCATGGGGGCCGCGGAATTTCGACACCAACAAGGGGATGTGCGGACGCATCATGATGCTGGCCGGCTCCCGCGGGACCCTCGGCGCCGCGCATTTGTGCAGCGCCGGAGCCGTGCGCGGCGGAGGGGGGCTCGTCTCGCTCGGCGCGGTGCCCGATGCCTACGACCTCCTCGCCGCGACCGCGATCCCCGAGGTGATGGTGCGGCCGTTCCAGAAGCTCACGGATGTCTTCAACTTCCAGACCGACGCCATCGGGATCGGTCCGGGCCTGGGCGCAGGCCAGGAAGCGCATGCCCTGCGCATCGTCCGCGAAGCCGCGTGCCCGACGGTGGTGGATGCCGATGCCCTCACCATCATCGCCCACGCGGGATTGAAACACCTTGACGAAGCCAAGGGACCGCGCCTCCTCACCCCGCATCCCGGCGAGATGCAGAGACTGCTCGCGGGACGACGCATCAAGGACCGCGCCGCCACGGCGCGGGAATTCACGGACCGCCATCACGTCACCCTCCTTCTCAAGGGGGCGCGCACCGTCATCGCGGAAAAGGGGCGCCCTCTCCGCTACAACACCACGGGAAATCCCGGCATGGCCACCGGCGGCATGGGCGATGTGCTGACAGGCGTCTGCTCTGCGCTGCTCGGACAGGGTGCGGATGCCTACACCGCGGCATCACTCGGCGCCTGGGTCTGCGGCCGGGCGGCTGAAATCGCCGTCGGGTGCGGAAACTCCGAAGAATCACTCACACCCACCGACGTGCTCGCCAACCTCGGCAGGGCCTTTGACTCCCTGCGCGCGGGTGACTTTTGAGCGCAGGCTACGCCCCGACGGCGGTCTTGCGGGCCGCAAGCGTGAGATACTCGCGACCATCGGTCCGGTGGATCGCGGGAAAATTCCGGAAGCAGAAATAGTCCAGCTTCTCGACCGTGAAGCCCGCCTCCTCGGCGCACCGGCGCAGGATGTCACGCTCGAAAAGATGGACCATCTTCGGCAAGCGGTCGCGCCACTCGGGTGAAGCGACGATCCTCGGATCAAATATGCCCGGCCATCGCTCCCCGGCCGCGGCACGCTTTTCGTAGGCGCCGCGCAGCTTCGAGTAGTAGCTCAGGCTGGGGGTCATCACGAGCACATGAAAGGCCCCGCCCGGGGCGAGCCAGCGGTGGGCGGCTGCAAATGCACGTTCCACCGCCGGCCCGTCGAAAAAATGAAGGACCTGCGCGGCGAGCACGGCCGCGAGACTTCCATCACCCACGGTGAACCCGTCGGGGAACCCGGCGGGCAGGAGAACGAGATGCCGCCGGTGGGACTCCGGGGCGGAAGCGGCCAGCACGGCGAGTTCGGAAGCTGAGAGGTCGCAGGCAAGCACGGTCGCGCCGGCCGCGAGCGCCGGGAGCGTGGCATTGCCGTAGGCTGCGCCGACGTCGAGCAGCGGCAGCTTCGCGGAAGCGGCATCCGCAACGAAGGCCTCGGCCGCGGGCGACAGTTCCCGGGTCATGATCCCCATCGCATCGTCCGTGGGAATCAGGCCGGGCTCGGTCTCGGCAGGCCACACGGAGCGGGGAACGGCGTCTTTCGAATCCATGGGGCGCGCAGGGTTGCCGGGTCGCACAGGATCACCGCTTCGGCAATCCCGATACCGTCTGCATGATGCCGGTGATCATCGAATAGGCGACAAGGCCGACGAACAGCGCGACCATGAGGATGACCATCGGCTGGATGAGGGCGGTGACGCGTTCGATGACGACGGAAAGCTGCTTGTCGTAGCTCTTGGCGCTGCGCTCAAGGGCGGCACCGAGGTCACCCGTCGTTTCGCCCACCTGAACGATGTCTATCAACGTCGGCGGGAAAAACTGCACGCGGGCGATCGCACGGGACAGCTGGGCGCCGTCCTGCACATTTTCGGCCACCTTTTCCAACAGCCCCTGCAGAAAGACGTTCGGGGTGGCATTGCGTATGAGCTGCATGGCCTGCATGAGCGACACGCCGTTGTTGAGCAGGGTGGCGAGGGTCTGGGTGAACTGCGCATAGAAACGCATGCGCAGGAGCGGACCGAAGACGGGCAATTGCAGCTTCGCCCGGTCCCACCACGCCCGCCCGTCGCCCCTGCTTGTGAAGTGGCGGAACCCGAGGAAGATCGTCGCCCCAAGGATGAGAAGGACCCACCAGTAGGATCCCATGAATTCGCTCACCCCGATGAGCACGCGCGTGGCCAGCGGCAGCGTCTGGCCGGTCTTGTTCAACAGCGAGGTCAACTGCGGCAGGAGGAAGGTCATGAAGATGACCAGCAGCGCGACGCCCGCGGAGAAAATCACCGAGGGATAAATCAGCGCGCTGGTCACACGGCGTTGGAGGTCGCCCATCATGGTTAGGAATTCGACCTGACGCTTGAGGATCTTGGAGACCGTGCCGCTGGCCTCTCCCGCCTTGACCATGTTGCAGTAAAGCTCCGAGAAGCTGGGGCTGGCCGTCTTGAGCGCCGCGGAGAACGTCGCCCCTTCGCGCAGGGACTGCCGGGAGCTGGCGGCGACGGCCTTGAGGGGGCTTTTGTCCTGCCGCTGCTCGATGACCTGCAATGCGCGGTCGAGTTTCAGCCCCGCCTCGAGCAGTTCGCAAAGCTCCTCGGTGAAGAGCAGCACCTGCTGGCGCGTCAGCACGTTGGATTCATCCCGGTTACCCTTCGATTTTCCGGCCGCAGCGGCAGCCTCCGCCCCCTTCGCCGCGAGAAGGAATGGCTGGAGGTTCTGCTGCCGCAGTTTGCTGAATGCGTCCTGGCGGCTGAGCGCCTCGATCTCGCCCGAAGTTTTGCCGCCGCCGGCCTGCAGAGCCTGGTAAACAAAGACGGGCATCGCGCGGATCTATTCGTCCTGCGCGTTGACGTCGGATGTGGTCACGCGCATGACCTCCTCGATCGTGGTGACACCGGCGGCCACCTTGTCGAAGCCGTATTTGCGCAGCGGTCGCATGCCCTCCTTTTCCGCCGCGGGTCGGAGATCCGCGGCGGTTTTGCGCTGGGTGATCATTTCCTGAAGCTTGGGCGTGACCATGCAGATTTCCATGATGGCCAGGCGGCCCTCGTAACCCGACTGACGGCACGCCTCGCAGCCGACGGCGCGCATGATGTTGCCCTCGTATTCCTGGGGGAACCCGATGATCCGCAGGTAGGCGGGCGCATAGTCTCCTGGCTGGGCGGGAGCCTTGCAGACGGGGCACAGGCGGCGCACGAGACGTTGGGCGATGAAGGCCCTCACCGCGCTGGCCACGAGGAACGGCTCCACGTTCATGTCGAGCAGACGCGTGATGCCTCCCACCGCATCATTGGTGTGCAGGGTGCTGAAGACAAGGTGGCCCGTGAGCGCGGCGCGGATGGCGATCTCCGCCGTCTCATAGTCGCGCATCTCGCCGACCATGATGACATTCGGGTCGCCCCGCAGGAAACTCCGCAGCAGGTTGGCGAACGTGTTGCCGATTTCCGGCTGCACCGCGCTCTGGTTCACACCGGGAAGCTTGTGCTCGACCGGATCCTCGATGGTGAGGATGCGCCGCTCCTTGGTGTTGAGTCCGGAGAGGAAGGTGTAGAGCGTCGTCGATTTGCCGCAGCCCGTCGGCCCGGTCACGAGGATGATGCCGTTGGGCATCGCCAACAGCTCGCGGACCTTGGCGACGTAGTCCTCGTCGAGACCGAGGCGCTCAAGGCTGAAGACCTCCTTGCCGAGCAACCGCAGGCTGATGCTTTCGCCGTTGATCGTGGGGATCGAGGCCACGCGCACGTCGATGGGCTGTCCCCCGAGTTCCAGGCTGATGCGGCCGTCCTGCGGCCGGCGGTCCTCGCCGAGATCGAGGCCGGCGGTGAGCTTGAGGATGTTGATGACCGACCTCTGCAGCTTGCGCATCTGGGCCGGGACGGGAACTTCCTGCAGGACGCCGTCGATCCGGTAGCGCACGCGGAGATCGTCGGAAAGCGGTTCGACGTGGATGTCGGTGGCGCGTTCGCGCAGCGCCTCCCGGATGATCTGGTTGATGAACTTCTTGACCGAGGCCTCCTCGGTCTCGTTCTCGTCGAGGACGTTCACCTCCTCGCTGCGGATCTGGTCGAGTTCCTCCTCGGTTGCCCGCCCTTCGAGCAGTTCCTCGAACGTCTCCGCCCCGATGCCGTAGACTTGGCGCAGGGCCGGCAGGATGCCCTTGCGGGTATAGACCTCGTAGCGCACCTGCTGGGGAACCGCCTCGGCCACCGCCTGCCGTGCAAGCAGGTCGAAAGGGTCGTAGGTCAGCAGGGTGATCCTGTCGTCTTCCGCCACCACAGGCAGGAGTTGGTAGCGCAGGGCGATGCGGGCGGGAAGTTTCGCCCGCAATTCCGGGGCGGCCTTCGCCACGTCGGCACCTCCCCACGGAAGGTGGAACTTTTCGGACAACTCGCGGTAGAACCCGGTCTCATCGATCTCCGCGGAGTCCAGAAGAGCCCGAAGCATCGAGGACTGGTTGCGGGCGGCCTCCCGCAGCGAAGTGGACAGCTTCTCCCGGTCGGTCGCGCCGTGGCGCGCCGCCATCTCGACGAGATCGGGGATCAGGGCCATGAACTTCCTGAAATCAGGGACCGGCCTGCGGTTTCTGCCGGCGCCCCCTGTTTTGCGCCGGTTCCTGCGCGTATTCCTCGTAATCCCACCCCGCGGGACGGAGCGGATCGCGCGGCTTGCGGATGCTCGAGTCCGCCTCGAGTTCCTGCCCGCTGAAGATGACCGGCGTGTTGTTGAACGTCGGCGGGGAGGCCTCGGCATACGCCTCGTCTCCGAGCTTGGTGCGGTAACGCTCCTGCCAGCTCGCCGCCACGAGATCCTCCTCGGTTTCCACGACGGTCGGCTGGAGCAGCACGAGCAGCTCCTGCCGCTTGACCTGGCGCGAGTTCTGCTTGAAGAGATAGCCGAGCACGGGGATGCGCATGATGAAGGGAACGCCGGACTGGTCGGTTTCCATGCGCTCGACGATGAGGCCGCCCAAGACGACGGTGCCGCCGTTGGGAACCGTGACGGTTGTGGTCAGTTCCTGCGCGCTGACGATCGGCGCCTTGTTGCCCCCGCCGAAATCCTGCTCACCCAGCACGTTGTTGTTCGTCTGGGCGATCACCAGGGTGACATCCTTGTTCGCATTGATCAGCGGCACGACCTCGAGTTTGAGCAGGACATCCAGATACGTGATGTTCGCGGTGATGCCCGCCTGCTGGTTGACGGCACCGCCGCTGAGCGACGTGGAGGTCAGCGTGCTGCTGGTGTAGGGAACCTGCTGGCCCGAACTGATCGTGGCCTTCTTGTTGTTGGTCGTGTAGACCACCGGCCGGGAAAGGATCTTGAACTTCCCGGTTTTCTCGAGCGCCCGGGCGTAGATATCGACCGCATCGGCGATGGTGCCGTAAACAGTGAGCCCTTGGAGGTTGGAGAATAGTTTGGGGCTGATCAGGTCGGAGGCCGTGGGCAGGTTGGTGTTGGGCGTGAGGACCGAGTTGATGATCGACCCCGCCGCCCCGGTGCCGTGCCCGTTGTTCACGTATCTCAGGAAGTAACTGAACCCGAATTCCATCTCGTCCGTCAGATTCAACTCCCCGATGACCGCGGCGATGTAAACCTGCCTCGGACGCACATCCAACATGTCGAGAAGCTGCTCGGCCCTCTGCCTGCTGTCTGGCGGCCCGATGACGATGATCGAGTTGGCGCTTTTGTCGGCGATGATCTTGGTCTTGCCGACGATGACCGATTCCGGCGCCACGTCGGCCGTGGGCTCGCGAAGACGATCCGCCCGGCTGATGCCACCACTGCTTCCCAAGCCACCAGCGCCTTGGTTGCCGCTCTGGCCGATGCCTTGGCCGGTGCCGGTGCCGCTGTCGAGGGTGGCGCGCCCTCCATCACCCGCTCGGGTTCCCCCGCCCGCACCGCCTTCCTCGCCATCCGACAAGAGGTCGCTGAGCACCGGGAGCACATCGGAGGCCGAGACGAACTTGAGAGGTCTCTCGAGAACGGCATCCAAGGGGATCGGAGCATCAAGCTCGTTGATCAACTTCTTGATGTAGGGGAAATTGACGGGGCGTGTGACAACGAGGATGCGGTTGGTGCGGGGATCGGCGACAAGCTGGGTCTCGCCGACGACAAGGTTGGATTCGAACTGGCCGGCTCCGGCCGTGGTGAGGGAGGCTTGGATCACCTGGCCCTGTGCATCCGCCTGCGGCGGCTGCCCCGGCTGCCCGGCCGCCTTGGCTGCGGCGTCGTCTCTCTTGTCGATCAGCCCCTGCAGAACCTCCACCACCTTCTCGGCATCGGCGCGCTTGAGCGTGACGAACTCCGTCATGACCTGCGCCGGAGGGACATCGACCATGGCCTGCAGGGCGATCAGTTTCTGGATGACCGGCACGTTTTCGGTGATGAGAACAGCCTGCACATTCGGCACCGGAGTGAACGCGGTGAACGGCTTGGGCGGACTGATCACCGTCTGGAAAAGCTGCGCCGCCTCCTGCGGGGCGAGGTAATTGAGCCTCATGAAGTAACTCACCACCTGCTCGCTGTCGGGCAGCATGTAGGGAGAGGAGTAGATCGGGATGCCTTCGGAGCGGGCGAATTTCGACGGGCCGAGGATTTTCTGTGTTTTCTCGTCCACCGGCACGAAAGAGTAGCCGTTGAGGAGGAGCGATGCCTCGATCAGGCGGATCGCTTCGCTGCGCGGGACTTGGCCTGGCACCACGATGGTGAGCGGTTGGCCCTGGGCCAATGCGGAATCGCGAATCAGCCGCTTGTTGGTCAGCGCCTCGTAGAGACTCAGGATTTCGTTGATCGATGTGTTGGGAAATGTCAGGCCGACGGTCGGCTCGGGAACCGTGTTGGTCGGGGGCGGTGTCGGCACGGCGACCGGTGTCGGCGCGGCGACCGGCGCAGAGGGCAGCGGTGACGGCGGGTCAGGCAGGCTCGCCGGTCCCGGGTCGGGCACGACCGGAGCCTGATCCCCCCTCTTGGCAGGGACCGCCGGTGATGGCAGAGGGTCTTGGGCAAAAGCGGCATCCGCACCCGCCAGCATGACAGCCAAGGGCAAAAATCGGACAAGACCGGCAAAACTGCGGCGCATGGGGACTATTTAAGCAGGAAATCCCGGGTTCTCAAGGTGTCGCTGGAACAATCGCCCTCCGGCGGATCACCCTCGGCGGTCCTTGTTGCGGGACCCCGGGCGTCTGTTGAACCTGCCCGCTCTGCGGTATTCCTGGACCCGGAACACCCGGCACGACCCCGGTCGTGTTGTGGGGTGCCCCGCCCTGCACGAACGGAGCATTGGGTTGTCCCGGCACGCTCCCGGGCTGCACACCACTGACTCCCGGCACCTGCGGGGGCAAACCGGCGGAAGGCATGCTGCCCTGTGGTTGGATGTTCGCGCCGGGATGCCCCGGCATCGTCGGCATCGGCATGGGCTGCGAGCCGGACGCCGAAACATCGAATTTGATCACTCCAACCTCGCCGCCACGGCGGATGGTGGCGGTGGACTCATCATATTTCTTCTGCTCGTCCACCTGCACCAGCGAAATGCCCGCTTGCTCCGCATCCTTCTTCAGCATGATGCGCTGTTGAGTGGCACGCTCCATGAGGAAGACCAGCGGCGTGCCGTCGATGCTCGCAATCCCCGTGAGCGCATAACGCTGCGCCAGCCCTTCCGAAACGGTCGGGGGTGCGATCGATTCCAACTGGAACGGCGAATTCTCCCACAGCCCAGAATAACGCGACAGCGGGAACGCCGGGGGGACCAGGCCCTCCTCCGACTCCCCGGCATCCGGCATCGGGGCGCCATCGTCCACCTCGGGAGCTGGGTCCGGCTGGTCCTGGTCCTGACTCCTGGCATCCCCCCCGTCGTCTGCCACCGGACGGTCATCCGCAGGCGGAACCACGAGCATGTCGCCGGCCGGGTCGGCATCATCCGCAGCCATGACCGCGAACGGCATGGCGACAACCCATGCGATTAGGACGCTCCTTCTCATTGGGTATCCCCACTTTCTGCATCGCCCCCCGCGGCGCGATACCAACGGGCCACCTCGATATCTGCGATCACCTCCGGCGGTTCGCCGCTCTTGATCCGGAGTTGCTTCACCGCGCGGAAAGCCTTGGGCTGCTGCAACTCGGCCAGCCACTTGACAAGCTGCTCCATCGTCCCCTTGACCTGCGAGGCGTCATACACCTCGGCATACGGTCCCTTCGCAGGAAGCGGACCGCCGCCCCGGCGCGTGTATTGCAATCCGCTGTTCTTGGCGCTTGTTTCGACAAATTCGGTGAACTTCGTGTCGTCCTCGATCGTTGTGACATCATCCGTGGGCTGGTTCTCATCGAGCCATGCGCCCCGCTCGCGCCAGTAGTCTTTCTGGTCGAGGATCGCGCGGCTTTCGGACAGCTTCGTTTCCAGCTGGGAGATGTTCGCATCGAGGGTCCGCTTCCGGTTGAGGAACGCCTGCAATCCCACCACATTGAGCAGGATGAAAAGCGTCCCAAGCAGACCTGCCAGCAGTCTCTTCTCTTTAGATGTCAACGTCCTCATTTTGATCAAGACTGTCCTCGGGCACCGCCCCTCGGCGCACCCCGTCGATTTGGAACCTCGCGCTGCCATTGGGCAGCGACCGCGGATTTTCCGCCGTCCAGTCGTAGGCCTCCAGTTCGGGATTCTTCTTCACGTCATCCTGGAACCGCTGCGCTGCGGGAAAGGTGGAGGCTTCGCCCTGGATGACCACGCGGCCGAGATTCATCTCGAAGAGCGTCAGGCGAACGCCATCCTTGGGCAGCAGCCTTGCTGTCTGGTAAAGCACCTCGAGCGGATATCCCAGCGGATCGACGGCCGCACTCAACGCCTCCCACCGCTTCATGGTCTCGGTTGTCTCGGTGACCGTCGCTGCATCGCGGTCGAGTTCCTGCTGCAATCCGCGGGCACGCCACGAGAGGCGCATGGTGTTGGCCGCAAGCACAAGCACAAGGGCGAAATACACCGCGGCGGCAACAAGTGCCAACCGCTGCCTCCGTGCTCCGATCTCCTTCGCCTCCTGGACCTCCCGCACGGGCGTCGGCACGCAATCCAGCGCTTGCGGCGGACGCACCGGCGGCGGAAGCGGCCGGGTCTCCACGGAAATCCCCCCCGCCGAACGCCACGATTCCAGATCCGGTGCGTTGTCGCCTTCGTAAAACAACACCGCCGAGACGGAGCCGGGCATCATGTGGCCGGCCTCCAGGGGCGCGAGCATCAACCAGACCTCCAGTGCCATCTGGGCGCCGGGTTCCCGCTCTGTCAACGGCTGGAAATGCAGCAGCTTGCCCCCCCGCGTCACCGCCGAGACCCAGCCGCCCTCCTCGCGCCAGAGGGTCACCGCATCGGACGCAAGTGGAAGACACGCGGCCGACACCGCGTAGTTGATCACGTCCCCGTGCCAATAGCGCGGGGCAAGATGCTGGGGGAGCACGACGACATGCAACAACGCCTCGTCACCCTCGGTGGCGATCTCCTCCCACGCAAAGGCCGCGCTGCTTCTTGTGCGTGCGGCCAGGCCCCGGAGCTCCAACTGCGTGTAAATCAAATCCCCGAAAATCTGCGGATCCGCCGCGGGCACCCACAAGGCAAGGGAAAACGCGCGCCTCACGGGCACCGCGATGAGCGAGCCTGCCGACGGTTTCAAATCGGCCAACTCCATCCCCTCGGCCGCCGCCTCCCACGCGCCGCCCTCCCTCTCCAGCCACTTCTGCCATCCGGCCGCCACGGGACGATAGAGCGCCGCCACGCCGCGACGCGGTTGACGGGATTTGTTCATCGTTCTTCCCATAGCAGATAAGTCGGTGCTCCGCCGGTCGCGGCCGATTCCGCAACGACCGAGATCAGCACTTCACGGTCGCCCACGACGCCCCGGCTATCAATTCTTTTGACGGCACTCTCGGTGGTCAGTTTCGACTCCACCTGTTCGTAGGGCACGATCGATGCCTGCAACCAGCCGCGCAATTGGCTGACATCCTCGAATCGAAGGTCGTCCTCCGATGGCTCCATGCCGTCCGCACCACGCCGCATGCGCAGGATCTCCTCCACCATTTCGGGTGGCAACCCGGTCACCGCCTGCAGGACTTCGGAGGATGCTTCGTTCACATCGACGCGACCGTCCCCGAAAATGGTGAAGGCATCCCGCCACCCCGGATGAACCTCGTCCAGAACCTCCATCCCCATCACCCGGCCCATTTCATCCACCGAGCGGAACGGTCTGTTGGCCGGCGCATCGGTGATTTCCACCGCTTCGTATTCCGATCTCTCGGCCCCGTTCATCTGGCGTCCGATGTCGTCATCCACCCAATCGATGAGCCGGTCGATCAGGGTGTCGGCCTGCCGGTTGTCCAGCCCCCAGAGCATGAAAAGTTTCTGCAGGGTCACGCGGTCCTGGTCGGCAAGAAGCTGGTTGATGTTCAACCTCGCCCCCTCCCCGCGGATCCTCACCTTCATCTGCTCGCCCGGCCCGACCCGCCTCTCAAGCAAGTCGGTGTCCTCACGCGTCACTTTCGGGTGCGATCCGAGGGCCACGCCGCTCAGGGCGATCTGGCGGGCACGCAGCCCCTTCGCGTCCGCCGACCCGGTATCCATCTCGAGGTTCACGAGGCTCGAAACCCACAGCACCGAAAACGAAAGCACCGCAATCGCCCAGAGGACAAGAAGCAGGGCGGCACCGCGGCGGTTGCAGCGTAACCCATTCATGGACCCGGCGGATTCTCGTCCGGCTGAGGCGGCGTGCCGGAAGGTGCATTGGTGGCCTGCTGGGGTTCCTTGACCGGCGGCAGCCAGAAGACATACGTCCGTGGAATCTCCTCCCCGAGCAGCTCGAAACTCAACTCGACGAGCTGCGGGCGCTCGGCGCCTTCCTCCCATTCCTCGACCCATTCCTGGGTCGAATCGTTGTAGAACCGCCAGCGGGCCTCGCGCAGGTCGGGCAGCAGCCTCAGCCAGTTCCCCCGTTCGATGGCATTGCGAAGGTCGTTGTCTCCGAGCGTCGACGGCAAGGAAAGCAGGCTGAACTCTTTGCCTCCACCCAACCGCGGCTTCGCCGAAAGCAGGACCATGCTGGCCGCACCACCACCGTGCCCCCACGCGAACACCCCCGGCGCCTCGCGCAGCACGATCTCCGGGATGGACTTGCCGCCATCCGACCGCACGCCGCCGGACACCAGCGCCGTGGATGGAAGATTGTGGAACGTCCGCCGCAGGAGACTGACGAAGGTGTTCACGCGCTGCGAATTCAGGTTCTCCTCGGACAGCGTGGCCGAGGCCCGCACCGCCGCGCTCACGGTGGCGAAAATCCCCCCCGCAAGCAGGACGAAAATCGCCACCACCACGATCATCTCGAACAGGGTGAACCCCCCCGTCCTGCGCGAAATTGCAGCCGGCTTCATGGCTGGTAACGGAGGAATGTTTCCTTCCATTCCTGCTTCTCCCCCTGCTCCAGCCAGCGCGCGCGCACGGTCACGCGCCAGAGCCCGTCGAGCTCCTCATCGTCCATGTTGCGGAAATCCTCCGTCAGCTCCGCGCCCATGAAGTATTCAACCCCGAGCGCGTCGGGCCCGCTCTCCTGCCCCTGCTGCAACTCCTCGATCGGCATCACCATCGCCTGATCGACGAGGGATTCCAGTTGCTGGCGGATGTCCGCATCCCGGCGCATCATGTTGCTCGCACCAAACGCCCGGTCGAGCGCCAGCGCCAAGCCCCCCACCGCGAGCGTGAACATGCCCAGCGCCACGAGAACCTCGAGCAGGGTGAATCCTCCGCGTCTCATGGAATGTGGTAGCTTTCGTCGTCGAGGCTTGCGGTCAGCGGGTCGAAGCTCACCTCCATCCACGCTTCACCCTCCTCGACGCGCACCCTCAACGGCTCGCAAAGCCCCGTCGGCCGGAAAACCCACCGCTGCCCGTCCGGGCGCACCGCCTTCTCGGATCCGAACGGGATCAGCACATACGCCATCCCTTGGGGCAAACCCACGATTTCCGAGGGTTCCTCGTCCCCCGGACGCCGCAAGCCGAATTCCTTCTTGGCGAAAACCACCTCGGACATGCGGCCCGTGGTCATGGCATCGGCCCGCGCCGTCTTGGCCAGCACGAGCAGCTCCCTCACAACGTCGCGGAGCCGCTGCTCGCGCATGAATCCGGAGGTCATGGGGACGGCGACACCGACGATCATGCCGATGATCGCCACCACGAGGGCGATCTCCAGCAGCGTGTAGCCACCCGGTTTCCCGGGGACCGCCCGTTCCCTTCGCGGCAAATCGTTCATGGGCGGCGCCGCCCGCGGATCACTCGGCGGACGACTGGTTGGTGATGTCGTCCCCGCCGCCTTCCTGACGGTCGGGTCCCTTGGAAATGAGGTCGAACCCGCGCGGATTCAGCTTGCCCGGATTGCGGTAAATGTAGGTCTCACCCCACGGATCCAGAGGAACCCGCTCCATCAACTGGATCCAACGCCGGGGCTTCGGCTCGGAGGACGGACGCTTCACCAGGGCCTCCAGTCCCTGGGCCGTGGACGGCATGCGCAGGTTCTGCATCTCGTAGGTGCGCAGCTGCGTGCTGATCGCCTGGAAGTCCGCATCCACGCGAGCTTGTTTCGCCACATCGAGGTTGCCTACAAGCAGGTAGATCGCCGAACCCACCAGCACGGCAATGATGCCAAGCACGAGCATGATCTCGAACAAGGTGTAGCCCGCCTCCCGGTGCCGGCGGCGTCTGTGCGAAGCAATTTCCATATCCGGGAAAGATGCGCGTGCCGGCGCAGCTTGTCAAAACCCGTCAGAGCGAACCGCCGATGCTGTTCCAGAATTCGGACAGCGCACCCGCCGGACCCCCTGTCTCCGGGCCTTGGACCGGCGGCAGCGGAGGCTCTTCGATCAACTCCACGTCACCCGCAGGCAGGTCGGAAACCGGCAGCGAAAGGTCCGGCTCGTCCGGAACCGGCGGATAGGCGAGTTCCAGAACCGCCTCGCGGACGAACGTGCGGTTGCGGTAGCCGGAATTCTCCGGCGAACGGAGCTCCAGAATCACGGCGTTCTCCCCGGGCAGCAGCAACTCTGCCGGAACGTGCGCGGTGGCACGCCGCCATCCGGCGAACTCGGACACCCGGTCGGCCCGCCCCAGATGACCCGGGTCGTCCAGTGCCGGAACTTCGATCGCCAGCGGACCGATCTCATGGTTGTTCACGACAAGCCAGACCTCTTGGTCGAGATACACGCCGGCCACAGCCACCTCCAACCGCGCCATGGTCGGCGCCTGCTCGAGGACGGCTTGGAGTTCGATCGCCGGGGTGAGCAGTTCCACCTTCTCGGTCAACGGCGCGCGCACCACCCGGTCGCGCCACTCGTCCTGCAGCGCCGGCCTCGGGCCGCCATCCACATCCGCCTCGGCCAGGGTCAGGCGCGATGCCGTCACCACCACGGGAACGAAGCGCGAAGACGCCGACAACGTGGTGCGCTCGGACACCCACTCGAACTTCACGCGGTTCACATTCATGTTCGCACCGCCCTGCAGCAGGAGCGTCCCGTTGCCGCCGAGTCGCGAGGCGCTGATCAGCAGCGCACGCTGGTTCGGGACACCGATGCCCTCACCGAGGTTCTCCGCCACGATCTCCGGCGCACCCTGCCCGTCGCGCTGCCATTCCACGCGCAGACCGGCGCCTTCGGCCTCGTCGAACACCAGATGCACCAGCAGGTCGCGCCCCTGCGGAGGCGACAGGCGGAACGCGACGCGCGCGCCGTTGCCGGGCGCCGAGACCGGCGGTCCGTGCATCCATGCCGGCAGCGGCTGTGCGGCATCAAACGGAAGGTCCGCCGTGAAAACCGTCTGTTCGGCCGCTCTCGCACCGGACAGGAACACCGCCGTCATCACGGCAGCCGTGCATATCGAAAGGGCGCTCTGGTTCATCGCTGGGGAACGGTGGATCCGGGACTGCCAACCATACCACCGGAGAGATAATCTTGAAAGAATGAATCCTGCAAAAGCGCCTTGAACACGGTGGATGGCACCTGATCCCGCACCCGCTCCAGATAGCCCGCGGCCGTCTCCTTGTCGCCGCGCAGCAGGGCATCCGCCGCCGCGAAATACAACTGCTCCGGAGGGGCTACTCCGTTCATTTCCTGCAACTTATACTTGAGGGAGGCCGGCGTGAAATTCAACCGCATCCCGGCCAGCCCGGCCTTCACGGTGGAGATGAGGATGCTGTCCGACGGGGACACCCGTTCCAGCGCCCGCTGGTAGGCCACGACCGCCTGCTCCGGCTCCCCTGCCGCCCGGTGAAATTCGGCGAGCACATACAGCGGCATCGGGTTCAGCGGATCCGCCTGCCGCGCATCCTCCACGTGCCGCTGGATCTTATCACCGGCGGCGGCGACGCCCCCCGAGCCCCGCGCGCGCTCCAGCACGATCAGCCCCAGCAACGCGTGCGCGTTGCCCGACTCCTCGCCATTGTCGATCGAACGGCGCGCAGCCTGCAACGCCTCGTCGTATTCGCCGAGTTTCAGCAGGGTCAGCGCCCGCTGGTAATCCACCCCGCGCAGCGTCGGATCATGCCGGCGCGCCTCGTCGAAATGCCCCAGCGCCTCGCGCTCCCTCCCCGCGAAGCGCGCCGCCAGCCCCGCCTCGGCCAATCCCCGCGCCAACTCCCTCTCCTCGACCGACACCTCCACCGGCCCCGGCACGAACTTCGCCGCCGCGGACTTTTTGCCCGTCATGGCCCCGGCCACGAACGCCGCCGCCGCCAGCAGCACCGCCACCAATCCGAATAAAATTCCACGCAAGACCCCGAGCCACATCACACCATGCAAATCGCCGCGCCCCCGCGCCGTCAAGGGGAGAAGTCCCCGCCTTTGGCGCCACAGTCACATGGATGAGAGATCAATGAGCCACCGATTCCGCATTTGAGAGTTCGTGCAACCGGCATCAAGCCCACCTCACAGCAAACTTCACGCGGTGTCGCCGTCGCAAGCTGGGACGATCATTTGCGAACCACCCTGACCCGCGCAAAACGGGATGCGCTCGTGGTGCCAGGCGCGTGGTTGTCACGAACGATGACAAACTCGAATTCCTCGTCGATATTCTCGGCGAAAACCTCGATCCCCACTCGGTCCCAAGCGACCATGTTCCCGGAGAATTCGGGGATGTATTCCAATCCCGACGATTCAGCATCCCGCTTGCGGATGAAGGCGATCTGGAGGCGGTCGCCGTGCAGGTGAACGAAGGGCAGCCCCTTGGTGCCCGCCTCGGGGTCGACCACTTTATGGCGGTCATCCTTGGTCATGTTGAACGCGTAGCGGAGCAGGTTCGAAACACCGGTGCCATTGTCCGCGAGGTCCGCGGCTACCCCCGCATCGTGGATCGTGCCGTAATTCTGGAACCTCCACTCTTGCAAAATTGACCATGTCGTGACGAATGCCTGCTGGCTGGGATCCGACCAACCGCCGTTGTTGCCCGAGAGCACGCGGTAGGCGTAGGCGGTTGCTGGTCTCGCGGTCGCATCCGTGAAGAAAGATGCACCACCGCTTGTCCCGATGGTTTCCCAGTCGGTGCTGGGAGTGCGCCTTTGAATCTGGTAGTTGAGCGCCCCTTGGGAGACGCCCCACCAGACGGCCACGGCGGTTGAGGAATTCGCGCTCGCCATGATGAAAGGCGGAGCCCCCGGCGGTGGCGGCAAAACCCCGATGACTTGCACGTCATCGACCGCCCATGTGTCGTAGTTCACGCCACTATGGGCCGCTTGACGCCAGCGGAACGACGTCGACTCGCTGCGGGCGAAAACGGGCAGGAGAATGTCAAAATCCATCCAGCCGTGGTGCTCCACATCGGCGATGTCAATCATGGCGAGAATCTGCCAGACGCCCGGGGTGGTGGAAAATTCCACGATGATGTGTTCGCCCTCCTCCGCTTTGTCCCAGTAGCCGGCACCGCTGATGTCCTCATTGCCACCGCGGAGCGTGAAACGCAACCAACCGCCGTCACTCACGTTGACGCGCACCGTCTCCGCCCGGCGTTGACCGCCCCCCCCGAACCACAGTGCGTTTCCATCGCGGAATCCGGGAGAACCCCCGCCGACGAAAGCGTTCGTATAAATGCTCCAGACTCCGGCATCGACCCAAGGGTCGAAATCATCCTCGAGAATGGGGCCGGTAAGCGCGGCGAGAACCAGCATACTCGAGGAGGCGGTTTCGCCCGCGGAATTCACCGCAACCACCCTGTAGTTGTAGTAGGTGCCGTGGACGAGCCCCATATCGGTGTGGTTGGTGCTGTCGGCGGGAAGTGTTGCAATGGGATTCCACTGGCCTTCGCCGATGCGGCGCTCGACACGATATTCGGTTTCGTTCCCCGCGTCCGACCATGAGAGGGCGATGGAAAAAGCGCCTGCGGCTTGGCCGACAAGGTTGGTTGGAATTGTTGGCGCCGACAGTTGAGGTGTCGTGACAGTGCGCTCGGTGGAAGGGCTCGAAGTAAGATCCCCGGTGAAGGTGCTCACCCGATAGATGTAGGTGGTCTGGGGTTGGACCGTGAGATCTTCGTAGGTGGTTTGCCCGGGTGACACCTCCGCGATCACCTCCCAAGGGTCCGAGTGACCGGAAAGCCTGCGCTCGATACGAGTGCCGCCAAAGATGCCCGAGACGGTCCACCGCAACCCCACCTCAAACGGCTCGACACGCGTGGGCAGGTGCAAGTTCGGGACCGGGGGTGGTGGCGAGGGAAGTTCCACGACCAGCGGGCCTTCCCATGGTGAACTGACCTCCGGCGCGGTCGCCCGCATGCGAAACTCGTAAGTGGACAGAGGCTGCAACCCTTTCACAACATAGGAGGTGGCGTTTTGGGCGACGCTCGCCGAAACATCCTGCCAAGCCTGCTGTCCCTGCGTCCGCATCTGGATGTGGAATCCGGTCTCGAGCGACAGGTCCCTCCAGCGCAACACGACCGCGGATCCGACTTGGGCTCCTTGGTTGCTCGTGAGTTCGATCCCTTCCGTGAGGGCTTCGAAGAATTGGGGGGCCACCAGCGATTGCACCGGCAGTTGGAGAGCAAAGAAACCCACCTTCCCTGCAACGGGGGCAACCAGTTTCGCAGTCGCGGTGTTGTAGGCGCTCACCCTCGTGGTCGAAGGCATGCCCAAGATGCTCAAACGGCGGTTGATGTCGTAGATTTTGTTCTCCGCGAATGCGAGCCTGCCATCCCCATTGCACGAATAGATCGTTTCCCCGACGACCCATTCGGGGTTGATCGCGGAGTCAAACACCGCGTGCGCCCAGAAAATACGATTGTCGTTTTCACTCACCAGGACAGTCCGCGAACCGTAGTAGGATATCCCGTCGGGCCGGCTCGTGCCGAGTTGGGTGAATTGATCGCCCGTCACGTCGAAGTGGATCAACTTGGCCCCGGAACTGTTGTTTTCACCGTGGTAGTAGAAACGCCCAGTCGAGTCGAAAGCCCCCCCGCCTTCCCGAACACTCGCCGTGGCAAGCTTGTTCCCGACCGATGTATTGAAAATGTCGATCTGCACCCACTGATCCATTTCTTCCACGACAAGCCGTCCGTGGGTGCCCGCCGCGACGCGGAAAACATCCCCGGTGGCGTATCCAATCTGCCCCATCGGGGCGAATGCATAGGTCCTCTCGATGACAAACGTGCTCCTGTTGACGGCCAGGAGGTGGCCATCGCGGTGGTTGGTCACGTAAATCCGGCCTTCAGGACGGTGGATCTCGATGTCGGTGACCGAACTCCCCACCTGGATGGACCTCAGGATGCGCTCGGAGGCTGCATCGATCTCGAGCAGAAAGGCTTTGGAGCCAGCCACTGCCGTGTTCTCGCTGATGCCATAAACGATGGCGGAATTGCGATCCGACTTGAGATGCGTCAGGTGGAGCGGGTTGACGTGCAACTCCACGGGAACGGCAAAGGGGCCCGAGGAGCAATCAATGATCACCTCCGCTCGATGCAGCCCGACCTCCAAGCCTTCCGGATCAAGCGTGATCGCCAGCGTGCCCGGAGCAGTTCCGGAGGAAGCCGACAACTCGATCCATCCCGCATCGCAAGATGCCTGCCAAGCCTGGGAGGACTCGGATGCCAACGGTATTTCGACCGTTCGCGAGACTTCAGAGTGAACAAGGGAGACCGAGACGGCACCGTGGCCGGGAGCAACCGCGCTTGTGGTGAACGAAAACACCAAGCCTTTCGAAATCCCGCCCGGCACCACACCGTCCACGCGCCAATAATAAGTCTGCCCTACGTCCAAATTCCCCGGAACAGGTGCCGAATTGCCGTTGAACGTTCCGAGAAACTCCGGGGAATCCACCCCTGCGTTCGACACCGCATCCTGGGAGCCACCGAGGTAGACCCGATATTGGCTTATGCCGACAAACGGACTCCATCCGAGCAAGCCGGGTGGCAGCACGACCGACTTGTCCACAGGTGAGACACTGCTTCCGATGATGCCCGCCACCTGCGAGGAAATATCCAACGAATAGAGTTTGCGGTCCGACGGGTTGAAATAGACGAACCGCTGGTAATCCGATGTGAATGCCTGAGCCTTCGTGCCGAGATAGCCGCTCACGGCGCTCGTCGCACCGGGTATCGAAGCGAGGAGGTTGCCCGTTGCGACGTGGTAGATCCCGGTGGCTGTGGCCACCAATTCGCCGTTGCGGGTGATCGACCAAACCGGACCCGAAAAGGTTGCCCGAACGTCGTTGATGTCGTCCGGCGATACGGACAGCGTCTTGAAGAATGCGGCGCCATCGTTGTGCGCGATGAGAGCGGGGGCCGCAAATGGCTCTCGCTGCAGGCCCGTGATTGCCGCTGTCTGCCGCACAAAGGACAACTTGCCATCCGAAGCCACGGAGTAAGATGCCAAGGTGGCATTGTGCACCCCAGCACTCCACCCATATTGGGGCATCGCAGCCGCACGCGTGAAGTCTGAGGTGAATGCGATGCCTTGAAAGCCCAACGTATTGGTGGGCGCGCCACCCAAATACTGGAGCGACTGGATGACTTGGCGGGTCGTCCGGTTCAGGACGTGCAACGTCGGCCCCCAAGCGCCGTCGATGTAGTAGAGCACGTCGCTTGGGCCCTGCAAGACGCGCCCGATGGTATCCGTCGCAGACCCCCATGCCCCGTAGACAGCAAGCGGGATGACTTCCTTGACTGCGAAGGCGTTCAAATCGATCACATAGATCGCTTTGTCTGCGCTGCAAATCACGAAAAGCTCGCTCGCATCGCGGCTTATCGCGAAATCGGTCGGGCGTTTCCCGACCGTTAAGCAAGAGCCGTAGGTTGCGCTTCTCGGATCATAATTGAATACCGCCCCCAGCTCGGCGCCGTTCAAGTGGATGCCATAAACCGTGGCACGGGCCGGGTCTTCGAGAAGCCGGTAAACATTGAGCGGCACCATGCTCAGCGTGACAAAAATCTGGCTGCTCGTGCCGCCTCCACTCGCAGTGAGAGTCACGGTTTTCCCTGCAATCATGTCTTTCGTCGAAAACTCCAAGCGGATCCTTCCAGTCTCGGGCACAACCGAAGGAAGCACCTCGGCGGCGTCAGAACCGACCTGCAATGAGCCCAGTTGGAAACCGCCGACGACATTGACGGGGATGTCAACGGGAGCGTGATTGAAGCCCGGAGCCACAACGACCGTCAATTGGTTTTGAGGAAGGGTAAACGCCTGCCCGAAAGCAACACTGCCCATGCCAAGAATCATCAAGACGACGAGAACCGCGCCAATAGGCTTCAAAGCTCGGGAGTGGCGCGTCATGGGCTTGTTTGCGTGCCTTTCCAAGGCCGGGGGGGACACATTATGATTACTAAAGAGCGCCGCCTGCGGACAAGCACACTTTCTCAATTGCGCGATGAAATTCCGAAGAGGGCCTGATCATCAGCGCGCGCATACATTCAGGATTCTCAGGCTGCTTATGGAAGTTGGGGCGACAACACTGAACCGCACAAACCCGCTGGTGCGGTATCGCCCCCTTCGGGCCGATGCCTTGACCGTCATCCGCAACAGCTGTGGAGCAGCTGCGTCCGGTGTTGGGGCAAGAGCAGGCACCATGAGGCGCCTCTCCGCACCGGTTTAACATTGAAGGCGCCGTGCGGGGGCGCTAACAGTTTTCTCTTGGCGCCGCCCGCGATGCCGTCCGTGTCTATGCCCTATCTCGACCTATTTCTGAAACCCGAAGTCTTCCTCGTCTGGACGTCGGTGCTCAAGACAGGCGGCATCATCGGGATCGTCCTGACCATGGTCGCCTACTCGGTCTGGGCGGAACGGAAGGTCAGCGCCTTCATCCAGGACCGCGTCGGCCCGAACCGCGTGGGCTGGGCTGGCCTCATCCAGCCCATCGCCGACGGCGTGAAACTCCTGCTCAAGGAAAACTTCGTGCCCGCCGGGGTGAACAAATTCTACTTCAGCATCGCGCCGAGCCTGGCCATGGTCCCGGCCATCCTCGTGCTCGCCGTGCTCCCGTTCGGCAGCAGCCTCTTCGGGGTGCCCATGGTCATCGCCGACCTCCAAGTCGGCATCCTCTGGGTCTTCGCGGTGTCCTCGCTCGGCGTTTACGGCATCGTCCTTGCAGGCTGGTCCTCGAACTCGAAATACCCCTTCCTCGGAGGCATCCGCTCCAGTTCGCAGATGATCTCCTACGAGCTGTCCCTCGGCCTTTCCGTGATCCCGGTCTTCATGATCACCGGCACGCTCAACCTCGGGGAGATCGTGCAATACCAGGTGGCCAACGGCTGGATGGTCTTCCCCGCGTGGTTCCAGCCGGGCCCCGGCGTGGTCGAGTTCGTGGAAACCAGCGGTGCCGTGCTCGGCGTGAGCGTGGCCAAGATCGCCCTCTGGATCCCGATGATGATTTCGTTCGTGGTGTTCATGGTCGCCATGTTCGCCGAGACCAACCGCGTCCCCTTCGATCTGCCCGAGGCCGAGCAGGAACTCGTGGCCGGCTACCACACGGAATACTCGTCCATGCGCTTCGCCCTCTTCTTCCTCGGCGAATACGCGGCCATCATCGCCGGCTCCGGCGTCATCGTGACGCTTTTCCTCGGCGGCTGGAGCCTGCCGTTCGTGCCCGACGGCTCGCAGGGCTGGGTCTGGGGACTGGTCAACATCGGCACGTTCTTCGCCAAGGTCGCCGCCGTCATCTTCTTCTTCCTCTGGGTGCGCTGGACTCTCCCGCGGTTCCGTTTCGACCAGCTCATGAAGCTCGGGTGGTATTTCTTCTTCGAACTCGCGCTCCTCAACATCTTCCTCACCGCCGGCATCCTCGCCTGGCTGCAATCGCAATCCTGACATGGCCCTCACCGTCCAACGCCCGAAACTGAGCCTGATCGAGCGCTCCTACCTCCCCGCACTCCTCGGCGGCCTCTGGATCACCATCAGGCACTTCATGGACTCGGTCTTCGGGAAAACGAAGGTCACCATGCAGTATCCCGAGCAGAAATGGGACAGCGCCCTTCCCGAGTGGTATCGCGGGGCCCCCACCCTCGTGAAGGACGAGCACGACCGCGAGCGCTGCGTCGCCTGCCAGCTCTGCGAGTTCATCTGCCCGCCCCGCGCCATCACCATCAAACCCGGCGAAATCCCCGGCGGACGGCAGTGGAGCAAGGTCGAGAAATACCCCGAAAAATTCGACATCGACATGATCCGCTGCATTTACTGCGGACTGTGCGAGGAGGTCTGCCCGGAACAGGCCATCTTCCTGCGCAAGGACTACTCGATCACCGGCCTCACCCGCGCCGAGATGGTCCACGACAAGCAGAAACTCTACGAACTGGGCGGCGTCATGAACGGCCTTGTCCACAAGTGGAACGAAAAAAAGTGATCGAAACCGCCCGCGCTTCCTTTTAGCGTGGGGGTTTCCGGGGAAACTGACGGCGCTCCGGGCGCCCACCGGCGCAAACCATCGCATGCTCATCATCCAGTTCTGGGTTCTATCCGTTTTGATGCTCGGCTCGGCCGTGTGCGTGGTCGTCTTCCGCAACGCGGTGAACAGCGCGATGAGCCTCGTCCTGTCCTTCCTCGCCCTGTCCGGTCTCTACGTGACACTCGATGCCTTCTTCATCGGCATCATCCAGGTGCTTGTTTACGCCGGTGCCGTCATGGTCCTTTTCCTCTTCATCATCATGCTGCTCGATCTCAAGGTCGAAGCCCGGCGGACCCTCAACCTCGCCGCCGTGTTCGGCGGACTCGCGGTCCTGGCAGGCTTCGTGTTCCTCATCGGGCAGATCGTCCTGTCGTTTCCCGCCTCCGGCGAGTCCTTCCCCGCACTCGCCCGCACCGGCTATTCCGACGTTTCCGAGGTCGGCGTCGCCCTTTTCGGAAACTTCAACCTGCCGTTCCAAGTCATCGGCGTGCTCCTCCTCGTCTCCACCATCGGCGTGGTCATCCTGAGCCGCCGCAGCCTGCGTTGACAAGCCATGCCCCTCCTCGGCGACTACCTGATTGTCAGCGGCTTCCTTTTCGCCATCGGCCTCGCCGGCGTGCTCCTCCGGCGCAATCTGCTCATCATCTTCATGGGCCTCGAGCTCATGCTCAACGCTGCCAACCTCTCGCTCGTCGCCTTCGCCCGGCACGGGGTCACGGCCTTCGGCGCCCCCGACTACAACGCCCAGGTCCTTGTCTTCTTCATCATCACCGTGGCCGCCGCCGAGGTGGCCGTCGGCCTCGCCATCATCGTCGCCCTCTACCGCCTGCGGCAGACAACCCACGTCGAGGATCTCAACCGGATGAAATTCTGAGCCGTGATGGACCCGCAGCTGTATCCTTGGATCATCCTCTTCACCCCGCTCGCCGCGGCCGGGGTGATCCTCTTCGTCTTCTCCCGGAGACCCACCGCCGCGGGCTCCATCGCCGTGGTCGCTGCGGTCCTCGCATGCTTCCTCTCGTGGCGCGTCTTCCTCGATCCGTCGCTGACCGTCACCGCGCAGATCCCGTGGATTGAAATCCCGGGAGTGTTCTCTGTTCCGATCGGGATCATCCTCGACAACCTCAGCCGCGTCATGCTCGTGGTCGTCACCTCGATCGCCACGCTGGTCTTCATCTACTCCGCCGGTTACATGCGGGGCGACGAGGGCATCCCCCGCTACTACGCGGCACTGTGCCTCTTCCTCTTCTCGATGCTCGGCATCGTCCTCGCCGACAACTTCGTGATGATGTTCATCTTCTGGGAACTGGTCGGCGTCAGCTCCTACATCCTCATCGGGCATTACTTCCGCAAGAACTCCGCCGCCGATGCCGGCAAGCAGGCGTTCCTTGTCAACCGTGTCGGCGACTTCGGCTTCATGCTCGGCATCCTCATGCTCTGGCTGGCGACCGGCTCGGTCGTTTTCTCCGCCGTGGAGGCCAACCTTTCCTCGGTGACCCTCCATCCAGGCTACCTCACCGCCGCATGCCTCCTCGTCTTCTGCGGCACCATCGGCAAATCCGCCCAGATGCCGCTGCACGTGTGGCTTCCGAACTCGATGGAGGGCCCGACGCCCGTCTCCTCCCTCCTCCACGCCGCCACCATGGTCGCCGCGGGCGTTTACATGCTCGCCCGCATCTTCCCCGTCCTGCTCGCCGCCCCGGAGGTCGTGCGCGAGGTCATCCTGTGGATCGGTGCCGTCACCTGCTTCGCCGCCGGGCTCATGGCCACGCAGCAGGACGACATCAAGCGCATCCTCGCCTATTCCACCATCTCGCAGCTCGGCTACATGGTCGTCGGCATCGGCGTCGCCTCCACGGCGGATGCCGCGATGTTCCACCTCTTCACCCACGCGTTCTTCAAGTGCCTGCTCTTCCTCTGCGCCGGCTCGGTGATCATCGCCCTGCACCACGAGCAGGACATCTGGAAGATGGGCGGTCTTTTGCGCCGCATGCCGGTGACCGCACTGTGCATGCTGGCCGGCGGACTCGCCCTTGCCGGCACGCCGTTTTTCAGCGGCTCCTTCAGCAAGGACAACATCATCGAGTGGGCGTGGATGAACAACCGCGCCGGATTCTGGGTGACGGCCTCGGCGGTCTTCCTCACCGCCATTTACACCTTCCGCCTTCTCTTCGTGGTGTTCCTCGGGCGCCCCCGCGGCGAACACGCGGAGCACGCCAAGGAATCGCCGCTGGTGATGACGCTCCCCCTCGTCATCCTCGCCGTGCCCGCGGTCATCGCGGGTTACCCGTGGTTCCGCAGGTTCTTCTTCGAGGAGATGCCCCATGCCGGCGCGCCCGCGGCCGCCCACACCATCATCCTCGCCTTCCTCGGTGCCGGCGCCGTCTTGGCCGCGCTGCTCTACCTGCGCGGGCCCGCCAAGGACCCCGTGCGCATCCCGCTTTTCGCCAACCGGCTCTACATCGACAACTTCTACGACTGGCTCGTCGCCCGCGTGCAGGGCGGACTGGCCGTGCTCAGCTCATGGTTCGACCGGTGGATCATTGACGGCGTGTTCGCCACAGGCGCGGCGCGCACCGTCTGGGCTGCAGGCTACGTCCTTCGCCTGCTCCAAGTCGGGAACCTGCAGGCCTACGCCTTCTTCTTCGGGGCTGGCGTGGTCGCCGTGCTCTACTTCCTCGTTTTCCGCTGACCATGACCCCGAGCCCGCTCCTCTCGCTCATCCTGATCCCCCTGGTCACGGCGTTGTTCTGCATGGCCGGGGCTGCGCCGCGCCGCATCTCGATCTTCGGCGCGGGGGCCAACCTCCTGCTCAGCCTTTACCTGCTGGCCTCCTACAACCAAGCCATCGGCGGCTTCCAGTTCGTGAGCGAAAACCCGCTGTTCGCCGCCTACGGGATCAGCTTTTCGCTCGGTGTGGACGGGCTCAGCCTCGTTCTCCTGCTGCTCTGCACGCTGGTGACTTTCGCCGCCGTCTGGGTCACCCCGAAAATCGAGAAGCAGGAGGGCATGTTCTACGCATGCCTGCTTTTCATCTCGGTCGGCGCGGTCGGCGCGTTCGCCTCGATCGACCTCTTCTTCTTCTACGCCTTCCACGAGCTGGCCCTCATCCCCACGTTCCTGCTCATCGGAATCTGGGGTTCTGGCGAGCGCCAGCGCATCGCGTGGAAAGTGACCATCTACCTCGCCTTCGGCAGTTTCATCCTCCTGCTCGGCCTCATCGGCCTCTGGCTCGCGGCGCCCGACAACCTGCGCAGCCTCGACATCCGCATGCTCCAGCAGCTCGGTTATGCGGGCCTCCTCTCCCCGGGGCCTGCCGTTTACCTGCTGCTGCTTTTCGGTTTCGGAATCCTTATCGCCCTCTTCCCCTTCCACACATGGGCACCCGAGGCCTACGCCTCCGCCCCGGCCCCGGCCGCCATGCTCCATGCCGGGGTGCTCAAGAAATTCGGCCTTTACGGCCTCCTCCGGCTCGCCGTTCCGATCTTCCCTGCGGAGATCCAGCAGTTCGCCCATCTGCTCCTCGTCCTTCTCCTCGGCAACATCCTCTACGTCGGCTTCGTCACCATCGCCCAGAAGCGCCTCAACCTCATGCTCGGTTATTCGAGCGTGATGCACATGGGCTACGCATTTCTCGGCCTTGCTGCCCTCAACCAGCTCGGGCTCGGCGGCATGGCGCTGATGATGTTCGCCCACGGCCTCACGATCGCCGCGCTCTTCGCCCTGTGCGGCGAAATCGCGCGGCGCACCGGGACGCTCGAGTTCTCCGAACTCGGCGGCATGGCCGGCATCACGCCGAAACTCGGACTCCTCTTCGGTTTCGCCGCCATGGCCTCGGTCGGGCTGCCCGGCTTCTCGTCCTTCGCCGGGGAAATCCTCATTTTCTTCGGCGCCTTCGCCCGCGGTGCAACCGGCTGCTTCAACTGGTTCCAAACCGCGACAGCACTCGCCCTCTGGGGCGTCGTGATCTCCGCCGTTTACATGCTCCGCGCCTACCGGCGCGTGTTCTGGGGAGGCCGTGGCACCGCCGTGAAGGATGAGATCGCGGATATCTCAGCCGGTTCGCGCTGGGCGATCATCCTTCTCCTCGCCGCACTGCTGGTCACCGGATTCCGTCCCGGACTGCTGCTCGAATACCTCAACCCGGTCTTCGCCTACCTGCCGCAATGAACCCGCTTTACCTCGAAGTCTCCGTCGTCGTCCTGGGCATCGTGATGCTCATGGCCGAGGCGTTCTCCGGCGCCGGTTCCAGGCGGGGCATCGCCGGCCTCGGCATCCTGGGACTGCTCGCCGTGCTCGCAGCCACGTTTTTCGTCAACCCCGCGGCGATGGACGCCGCGGCACCCTACGCCAGATTCTACAGCGCCGATTTACTGGCCATCTTCCTCAAGCAGCTCTCCCTCTTGGCCACCATCATCTTCCTGGTCATGGCCCTCGAATACGCGCCGACGGTCGAGGCCAACCTCCCCTCCGAACGGCGGGGCGCCGGCCTCGGCGAGTTTTACACGATCCCGGTCTTCACATGCGCCGGTCTAATGTGGATGGCTTCCGCGAAGGATTTCGTGATGATCTTCGTCTCGCTGGAACTGGTCACCATCAGCTTCTACATCCTCGTTTCCTACCTGCGCCGCAACCGGGACAGCCTCGAGGCCGGAACCAAATACCTCGTGCTCGGCGCCCTCTCCACCGGTTTCCTCGTTTACGGCATCACGTGGATCTTCGGCGTGACCGGGCATACGAATCTCCCCGAGATCGCGCGCGCCCTTCCGACCCTCGACCATGCCGTCGCGCCGGCCCTCCTTTTCGGCTTCGGCCTCGTCCTCATCGCCCTCGGATTCAAAATCGCCGCGGCGCCGTTCCAATTCTGGGTTCCTGATGTTTACCAGGGCGCCCCCACGCCGGTCACCGCCTTCCTCTCCACCGCATCCAAGGCCGCCGGCTTCATCGTCCTGCTGCGCGTCTTCCAGACGTTCGTCATCGTGCCGGAACTCCAGGCGAAAATCCTCCCACTGGTGGCCGTCCTGGCAGGTGCCACGATGGTTTTCGGAAACCTGGCAGCCATCCCGCAATCGAACCTCAAGCGCCTCCTCGCCTATTCCAGCATCGGTCATGCCGGTTACCTGTTGCTGGGCGTGGCCTCGATCGGCGCCCCGTTCGCCGGGATCGCCATCCTTTTCTACCTCGGCGCCTACCTGCTCATGACGATGCTCGCTTTCCTCGTGATGATCGTCGTGGCCAAGGCCACCGGCGGCGACGACATCTCCGATTTTGCCGGACTCGGCAGGCGCGCCCCTCACCTCGCCTTCGGCATGTTGCTGGCCATGCTTTCCCTCGCCGGACTCCCCCTCACCGCCGGTTTCCTCGGCAAGCTCTTCATCTTCGAATGCGCCTTCCGGCAGGAGCATTACCTGTTGGTCGCGCTCGGCGTGGTCACCGTCGCTGCCGGATTCTACTACTACCTGAAAGTGGTCCGCGCGATGTATTGGCAGCAGCCGGCAGACCCCGGGGCCCCCGAGATCGAGGTCGGCGGATTGGCCAAGATCACCATCGCCACACTCTGCGCGCTGATCATCTGGCTCGGCGTCTACCCCGCCCCGTTGCTGGCGTTGCTGCGATAAACGCTCCCCCGATTCACTCGGTGGTGTAGGACGACTCGACACGCTCGGCCACATCGAGGTAGCCGTAATCGACCTCGTAAATCTGCTTCATGCACTCGAGGTATTTCGCCTTGTCCCCCATGCGCTCGTAAACAAGGCCAAGGTTGTAGGTGATATCCTTTTTTGTGCCGTCCATCCCGGGAATTTCGGCGGCTGCAGTCTCAAGCGTCTTGGACGCCAAATCCAACATGCCGCGCTCGGTGTAGCATTTCCCGAGAAGATTGAGGGCCCTGGTGCGCGTGTTGGGATTGCTTCGGGCCTTCTGGAGTTCGGGAACGGCCTCCTTGTAGTGTGCCGCAAGCACCAGTTGCTCTCCGAGCTCGAAACGGTATTGCAGATCCGTCGGGTTGCGTTCCACGCGCTTCCGCGCCTCGTCCAGCATGTGCTCGGCCTTGTCGCGGCGGAGCTCCGTCAACTCCTCCCGCAGGCCGGATGCCGCGGGATCATCCGGCGCAAGCGCCTCGAGCGCCGACTCCTTCTCGGAGATGGTGCGTGAAATCTGACGGACTTCCACGTCGCTGATCTTGCGCAACAGACCGGGATCTGTCTCGTTGGCGAGCGCGGAGAGGTAACGGTAATACTGGAGGGCGTTCTCGAAGTCGTCCCGGTTGAAATACAGGTCGGCCAGCTTGCGCGCCGCCTCGCGATCCGGCGATCCTGCCTCGTGCGCCTCGTAGATTTGGCGCGCCAGATCCTCCGGGGATTCCGACGCCGTGGCCACTTTGTCCTCCCCGGACGCCGCCGCGACCTGCCTCTGTTTGACAAGATCGGAGAACGACGATTTGTCGAGGCGTCCCCTCTGCATCGAGCGGCGCGCGGCAGCCTCCTTGGAGCGGTCCCGCGCCTCGAGGTCCAGTGGGTTCTTGCGGAGGATTTCCTCGAAAACTTTCGACGCTTCCTCGAATTCCTCGATGCCCATGAGGTAATCACCCAGCTCGTGCTTCGCTTTGGTGTTTTTGGGATCGAGGCCGATGGTCTCAAGGGCGAACCTTGCAATCGCCTCATAGGCTTGCAGCTTCTTGCTGGCAGACTGCAGTTTGCGCGCTGCCTCCACCTTGGCATCACCCTCGGGTGCCGCTTCGTATTCCGCCTCAACCGGGGCCACCGCTTCACGTTCCTTGCTTGCCAAGGCCTCCGCAGCCTCGAAAAGGTCCTTGTTGGCCTGCGGGCTGGTCGGATCGTTCTCAAGCGCCTTTTCCGCCGCGGAAATCGCCCCGGCAAAGTCGGCCGCCTCGATGCACTTCTGGGCCTTGCTCTTGCCCAGACTCAATCCCGCACCCGAGCGCCCGAGGAATCCCCCCGATTTGCCGCGTGAGCGAAGCAGCTGCGCCTCCCGCAAAAGTTTGCGACCGGCGAAGAATTCCGGCTCCTCGAGCACAAGCGGTTGGAGCAGCGAGACAACCAGGGAATGATTGCCCATCTCCAATGCGCTCAGCGACTTGAGATACGTGGTTCTCTTGGCGGGGGGGAGGTCTTTTTCGGTTTTCACGACGGAACTGCGAGATTAGCAGGCCCCATCCCCGTGCGCAATCCGCCGTGTGCCTTGATCAGGCCGCGGGGGCATCCGGATAGCTGCCCAAGATGCGCGTGAACGAACATACCTCTGACAACCCCGCCAACGCACGGGCCACTTCGGAATCTTCCGCATGCCCGGCAAAATCGGCGAAGAAATAATACTCCCAAGGCCGCCTCTTCGATGGGCGGCTTTCGATCCTTGTCAGGCTGATCCCGGCCTTCTCGAACGGCTCCAGTGCGCGCGCCAAGGCTCCCGGCTGGTCCTTGACGGCGAACATCACCGATGTCTTGTCCCGGCTTGAGGGGCGAGCCGGCCGCTGCCCGATGACGAAAAAACGCGTCACATTGCTGGCGGCATCCTGGATGGATCTTGCAAGGACGGGCAGCCCGAACTCCTCGCCGGCCATCGCCCCTGCAATGGCGGCAACCCCCGCCTCCTTGGCCGCCAACTCAGCCGCCTTTGCGGTGCTGGAAACTTCCACGAACTCCGCACCCGGAAGATGCTCGTTCAGCCACCGGCGGGATTGCCCGAACGGCTGCGGGTGCGAATAAACCTTTCGCACGCCTTCCAGCGGACCTTTGCCGAGCAGGTTCAACTCCACCGGAAGAAATATCTGGGCGCAAATCCTTGCCTCGGTATCCATCAGGCGGTCGAGTGTTGCACTCACCGCGCCCTCGAGGGAATTTTCCACCGGCACCACCCCGTATTGGGCGCGTCCGCGCTCGACCGCCTCAAACACCTCGCCGATGCTCCGTTCTGCCAGCAGGCGCACCGCCGTGCCGAAATGGCGTGCCGCCGCCTGGTGGCTGAACGTCGTCGGTGGACCGAGGTAAGCCACGGTGATCGACTGTTCGAGCGCCCTCATCGACGACAGGATCTCGCGGTAGATCGCGCGCAGCGACGATTCGGGGAGACGGCTTTTGTTGGCCTGTGCCAGGCGCCGGAGAAGGTCCTCCTCCCGCTCGGGGGCATAATAGGATTCACCGGTCCTTCCCTTGATCCCCCCCACTTCCGTCACCAAGTCGGCGCGTTCGCGGAGGAGATCCAACAGGCGGTCGTCCACCGCATCGATCTTGGCGCGCAGTTCCTCGAGCGTCATGGGGCCTCCTCGCTCACCGGCACCGGGTCCACAGCCTCCGCGATCGGCTCCGGTTCGCCCAGCGGAAGATCCGGCTGCGCATCCCCGGGCGCGCCGGAGACAGGCAGTTCGACACGGCGCAGCTCGGCACAGTTCGGAAGCTCCTCGAGCGATCTCAAGCCGAAGTGCTCCAGAAAAAATTCCGTGGTGCCATAGAGCAGGGGCCGTCCCGGCAACTCGGCCCTCCCCGTAATCCGGATCACTCCGCGTTCCAGAAGCGTCTGCATCACTCCATCCACATTCACCCCGCGAACGGCCTCGATGTCGGCACGATGGATCGGCTGGCGATAGGCCACGATGGCCAACGTCTCCAAAGCCGAGGGGCTGAGCCGGGCCGGACGATTCTCGGGGAAAAGCTGCCGCACCCAGGGGGCGGCGCCAGGCGCCGTCACCACTTTCCACCCGGCCGCGCTCTCAACGAGTCGGAAACCCCGTTCCTGAGCTGCATAGTCCTCCTGCAACCCGTGCATGGCCGCGGCGATTTCATCCTGCTTCGTTCCGGCGAGTGACGCCACCTCCGCATCCTCCGGGGCCGCCTCAGCCGCCCCACGCAGATGCTTCGCGCACTCGGAAGCGGATACCGGTTTGTCCGAGGCGAAAAGCAGGGCTTCAAGAACGCGGGAAAGCAGGGTCATAAATCGGGTCTCAGGCGGGATGGTGAGGATTTGTCATTTGCCGCGGCGCATCAACCGCGAAATGCAGGCTCAAGCGGGCGCGGGCCCGCCCCCCCTCCGCCGAAGCAGGATGTCGCCGAACGGCCCGACCTGCTCGACCCGCACATGACGGAGGCGCACCAGCTCCAGCAGGGCCAGGAATGTCGCGACCACCTCGCCGCGCGTGTGCTGCCCGGCAAACAGCTCCTCGAAACGGAGCGGCTCGGACTCCGGAAGCACCTTGAGCACGAACTCGATCTTTTCCGAGACGGTGAACCGGTCGGCCTCGATCTCGCGGGTGGCGCCCTTGGCCTTCTCGATGCGGGCCAGCACGCGCTGGAAGGCGGCGATGAGGTCGAGCGCTCCGACTTCGCCGGCAAGAAGCGTCGCCCCTCCGTCGGCAGGTGGCGCGGTCGGACTGCGCCCGAAAAGCTTCACCGCCAATTCCTCACGGTTGCGCAGTTCGCCGGCGGCTTCCTTGAATTTCTTGTATTCGATGAGCTGCCGGATCAACTCCCAACGCGGATCCTCATCCTCGCCTTCCTCCTCCGCGGGGCCCTGAAGATCCACGGGCAGGAGTGTGCGGCTCTTGATGAGCAGAAGGTTCGCGGCCATGACGATGAACTCGCCGCCGATCTCGACGTCGATGGACTCCATCGCCTCGAGGTATTCGAGATATTGGCGCGTGATGCGCCCGATCTCGATGTCGTAAATGTCCACCTCATCCCGTTTCACGAGATAAAGCAGGAGGTCTAACGGCCCCTCAAAGACGTCGAGTTTGACCTGGTAGGCCGGATCCATCAACCGCCAGCCCTCACAATCCGCGCTTGCGGCGCTCGGTGGCCAGCTGGGCCTTGTGCTTCTTCGCCGAGACCAAGCGCGTCTTCCGTTTGCGCAGCTGCTGGGAGAGCTTGTTCATCACCAGATCGACCGCTGCGTAGAGGTCGTTCTCGCGGTCCTCGGCGTGGATGTCGGGACCGGGCAGTGCGAGGTGGACCTTGACCACATAGTTGCTCTTTTTCTTGGACTCGTCGTGCATCAACACGACATGCGCTGCGATGATCCTGTCGGTCTGGTTGTCGAGGTGGGCGAGCTTGTTCACCACGTAGGAGTTGATTGCTCCCGTGAGGGCCAGATGCCGGGGACTCAAGTGAATGTGCATTGGGACAGTAAAACACCCCGTGCGGCCTCGGCCAATCCAAATGGGTCAGACTCCTCCCTCGGAACCCGGCCCGATCCCTGCTTCCGCCAGGATCACGGCGGCGGCGGCGGCGAACTTCTCCCGGTTTTTCCGTCCTTTGATCGCCTGCAGGGCATTGGCGTGGATCGTCCGCGCCGATTCCGGGTCCCTGTAAACCCGCAGCCAGATTTCCATCATGCGCAAATGCGGGGCGATTTCCCCAGGATGGGCTGCTGCCAACTCGGCATAGGCCTCCAATGCCCCGGCATAATCCTCCGCCGCCATCCGGCCTTCCGGGATGCTATACATCGGCTGGGGCTTGTCATTCCGGGCACCGGGCATGAACAGATTCGCCGTCATGTCCCCGAGCCATCCGGCCACCGGCTTGGCCAGGAGGATTGCCGCCACCAGCAATACCCCGTGGGCCGCAAGGAAGACGATCATGCCCCCCGGGATCCCCTCGGACCTTCCCTTCATGGACAGCCACCACCACAGGCCTGCGCAGAGCAGCAGGCCGAGCATCCGGATGACGATACCGAGCATCGGCAGAGAATGCCACAATGGCCGCCGATTGGGGCACAAAAAAACCGGGCGCACCCGGCTTGCCGTCAACACGGGAATGGATGTTACGTCTGCAGAAGCGTCCCATAAAGATCCTCGACCACCTTGGTCTGTGCCCTCGCATCAAATGACGCCTTGGCCTTGGCCCGTGCGAGGTCTCCCATCGTCTGCCGCGATTCCCCGGACTCCATGAGGCGCGACAGCTTGGATGCAAAATCTTCCGCATTCCCGGCTTGCGCCAAGAAACCGCCTGCACCGTCGCCGAGGATGTCCCGGCACCCGTCCACAGCAGAAACCACGGAAGGCAGCCCGCTGGCCATCGCCTCAAGCAACGTCATGGGCATCCCCTCGTAGTCGGATGTCAGCACGAACACATCTGCGGCTGCAAACACCTCCCGCGGATCGCGGAAGCCGGCGAAACGGACGTTGCCCCCCGCCGAGGCCTGCAACTCCGATTCCTGGGGGCCCGTGCCGGCGATCACGAATTCCGCCTGCGGAAAACGCGCCGCCACCTTCAGGAAAAGAGGCCAGTTTTTCTGGGGATGCAATCGTCCGAGCCCCGCGACCACCGTCTTGTCCGCGGGCAACCCGAGCGCGCGCTTGGCCCTGAGCCGGTCAAAATCCCCTGCGGGTCGGAAATACTCCGTGTCCACCCCGTTCGGCAGGCATGTCACCAACCGCGGGGAAAGACCGACCCTTCCCACGAGATCGTCGGCCGTCGATCGCGACACCGCCAACACATGCGACGACCAGCGGTTGGTGAAGCGGTCAGCCGCCAGCCGCCAGCCCGCACGCGCACGGTCGTTGCAGTGGTCATGGTTGATGCGCACCCGCACACCGCATGCCGCCGCAAGTGGCTTGGCGATCCAGTTCGACCCGAAAAGGTGGAAGTGCGCCACGTCGAACCGAACACCCCGGAGCAACCGGGGCAAAGCCCACAAATAAGCCGGAGGCACCTTCGCTGCGGACAATTCGACCACCCGCACGCCCTCGGCTTCCAGCGCCCCCGCGAAAACACCCCGGCCGTGCATCGGCGCAACCGTCATGTTGAATTTTTCCCGGTCTCGGAACCTCGCCAGGTTCACCACGACCGCCTGTGCCCCCCCGAGATCGAGGCTGTCGATGACGTGAAGGACCCGGATCATCGACCCGCTCCGCCCACCGGCCGCGCGGGGTTGCCCGCGACGGTCTGCCGCGGCGCGACATCGTGCAGCACCACGCTACCCGCCCCGATCACCGCATCATCACCCACCCGGATCGCCCCGATGATGACGCTGTTGCTGCCGATATCCACACCGCAACCGATGACCGGGCAATCGTCGCCGCCTCGCCGGTTGCCGATCGTCGTGCAGTGCCTCAACGTGCAATCCGCCCCGATCACCGCTCGGTCGTGGATCACCAGACCGAAGCCGTGGTGCAGCCGCAGGCGCGGACCGACCGCAGCTTTGTAGTTCAACTCGATGCCCAACCCCCAGTAGGCAAGGAACTGGTAGATCGCCAGGCAGGGCAGTGCCAGCCAGCGCACCGCCCGCGGCAGGCGGTGAAGTTTCTGCGCAAGGCGGAAAGCCCCCAGCAGAAGCCGGATGCGCATGTCACCCGGGTTCACCGCCCAATCCTGCCAGACCCCCTCCCTCATGACGCAGCCTCCACACCGCGCAGGAACGCCGTGACGTTCCGCGCATTGTCATGCCACTCCCGGACAAACCGGGCGCTCTCCACCGCGGCGGCTTCCCTCATGGCGTCCTCACCAAGCAGCAACCGCACTCCATCGATCAAAGTGTTCATATCTCCGTGCGCCAGCACGCCGGCGCGGAATGTTCCGAACATGCCATCCGGATCGATTTCAAGCGAGGCAATCGCCGCCCCCCCCCGGGCCGCATGGATGAACGTGTTGGGCACACCTTCATGTGAAGAGGTGTTCACAAGGATCTTCGATCCGTCGAAATGACTCTGGATGTCACGGTAAGCCACACCACCGATGAACTCCACGTTGGCGATGCGGCCCGCCCGCTCCTTCACGCGCTCCCACAAGGCCTGATCTTGGGCGGAGCAAATCATGCGGCACCGGGCGTCCGGAAGCGTCTCGGCCAAGTCGAGGAAAAGCATCGGACGCTTCACCTCCTCGCACCGCGCCACCCAGAGAAGATCGACCGGTTTCCCCGTCGCGCTGGTCGGTTGCGCCTCGGGCAGAAGCAAACGCGTGACATGACAGCGCATTCCCTGTTCCTCGAAGGCCGCCGCTTGGCGTGCGGTGATGCCGAACCGGAAGTCCGACGCCTGCATTCCCCGGTGAAACAGGAGCCCCCGCACCGGGTTGCGCCGGCGGAACCCGCCGTCGATCTCCGCATCCAACGCACACACGAAAACCAACCGGAACGGCACAACCCGCCGCCACAAGGCAAGCGCGTAAAGAAGCGAGGTCCACCCGTAAACCACCACGAAGTCGGGGTTCTCCTCGCGCAGGGCACGGTGGATTTTCGGCCATGCCCCGAGTGTGTCAACCATCCCGCCGGTATCGTAACGGCCACCGCTTCGGATGCGGATTCCCTGCCAGATGGCACCGTCCGGTTGCCCGGTGTCGGCCCCGAGAAGCACGGCCTCATGACCGCGCCGCACAAGCTCCCTCGCCATGAGGGCGGCTTGGAACTCGGCCCCGCCGGCAGCACGTGGCGATGCGGGGTCCCACACGAGATGGGCGCCTTGGGAGAGGAAAAGGAACTTCACCGGGTGCGCCCCATCGCATGGCCTCCGTGATCTTGCAGGACGTTCGATCTCATTTAACGTGCGGATTGCCCATGCGGACGTCCTTTTATCTCCCGGCCCACTACATGCCGAGTCCGCAGAACCGGGAGGCTTGGCGGAGCGGCGGACACATCATGCGCAACCAGCTCGGCAAGGGCGGCTGCGCCGAGTCGTGGATTTACCAGGCTTGGAACGCACTCGAGCTGTGCGGACGCGATGTCAGGCTCGTCACCGAAATGCCGGACGACGGCATCGTCATCGCCCTCTCCGGCACCCTCCACGCCGGATACACACCACCCCCGTGCGTCTTTCTTGCCGCGGTGGTGGCCGACGGCCTGCCCCACCCCGGGGCCCATGTGCAGATTCTGCAGAACAGGCGCCATGCCGCCCTCCTCCCGGGCTCGGTCTACATGCCGCATTGGCCGCAGACCAACCTCATCCCCCGCGACAGCTCGCGGGGGGAGGAATTCCGCAACGTGTGCTTTTTCGGCGACCCGGCGAACCTTGCTGGGGAACTTGCCTGCGACGAATGGAGGGCGGGGCTGAAAAACGACCTCGGTCTCGAATTCCTCGTGAGGGCACACGACATCTGGCACGACTACCGCGACATCGATGCGGTGATCGCGATCCGTGATTTTTCGGGAAACCGCCAAATCCACAAACCGGCGACCAAACTCTACAACGCGTGGCTTGCAGGTGTTCCCTTCATAGGTGGCAACGATTCGGCTTATCTGGCGGAAGGAAATCCGGGAGAGGACTACTTGGCCGCGCACAGCCCCGCCGAATTGATGCAGCATTTGCAGAGACTCTGCGCGGATGCCCCGCTGAGGCGAAAGCTCGCCGAATCGGGCCGCATTCGGGCCTTGGAGTTCACGCAGGAAGCCACAGCGCGGCGTTGGTGCCGGTTGGTGGAGGAGGAACTTCCGGCCCGCGCGGCTGCTTGGAACGCCAAGGGACGCGGAACGCAATGGCTCCGGAAAACCGCCACGCACGGGATTCTCTTCGTGGACCGCCTGTTGCGCAATTAGCCCAACCGGTCCCGTATCCAGCGGAGAACAAACCCAGGATCAGCCACGAGCGCATCCCTCATTTCCGACACTGCGGACAAGGCACTCCCGGAGGATCCCGCCAGACGCAGGTGCCATGATGCCGCCACCGCAGCCGGACCATCCGCCCAAGCGGGATGCCTTGCTGAAAATTCACACTCCAATCGCCGCCACAGGCTCCGGAACTCCGGGCACGCGGCACCGGGCAACCCGGAGCGGAAGGCATCGCACAGCCTCCTCTCGCCGGCCTCGGGAGAGCGCCCGATCAGGTGGGAGAACTGCCGGGAGGCCACGCGACCGGCTTCCTGCATTGCAAGTTCGCGACCGGCTCGCGAGAGCGACGCGTCGGAGCGCCTGTAGCTGACCAAGCGTTCCGGCAGGTTCGCGGTCGGGGCTGCATTCAGCATGCGAACCCACAAATCATAGTCCTGGGCGATGCGGAAGGATTCGTCATAACCGCCGAATGTCTCCAAAGAGGTTTCGCGCTGAAAAAGCACCGAGGTGTGCAAGAAGGGATTGAGGAACATGGATGTCCAGGCAATCCCCGCAGCCGTGCTCGGCACATCGAGCAAGCCCGCCTTGCAGCCCCGTTCGTCGATGAGAATCCCGGAGGTCCCGAGAAGGGCCACTTCAGGATGACGCACGACAAAATCCATCTGCGCCGCCAGCCGGCCGGGCGCGCTGAGATCATCCGCATCCTGCCGCGCCACCCAGTCCCCGCGGCATTCGCGCAGCCCCTGATTCAGGCACGGTGTCTGGCCCTTGTTTCCGGCGTTGGTCACAAGGCGGATCCGCGGATCTTTCCTGCCCCAACTTTCCACGACCTCGCGGGTGCGGTCTGTCGAGGCATCATCCACCACCACCATCTCCCAATCGGTGAACGTCTGGGTGGCGATGCTTTCCAGCGAGGCCGACAAGGCATCTCCGCCGTTGTAAACCGCCATGAGCACACTGATTGCGGGGGCACTCACTCCGGCAATGAGGTGAATATTTCACGGTGGCGTTCCACCCACCGGCGCGCATCGAACGCCTGCTCCGCGCGTGCCCGGGCCGCGGATCGCGCCGCCTCCAGACGGGGCAGCAAACGGACGACGGCTTGGGCCAACTCGTCGCCCGAAGGCGTCACCATCCGGTCCCACACGAGCGGAACCTCGATCAGCTCGCCGCAGTCGTCACCGACCATTTCCGGAAGCCCCCCGGACCGCGACGCCACCACCGGGAGCCCGCAGGCCAAGGCCTCGGCCACCACGGTCGGGCAGGGATCAAGATACTTGGGATGCAGCAGAATGTGGTGTGCGCGGTAGATATCCGGCGCCTCCTCCTGCCGGAACGGCGGCCGCAACTCCACGAAATCCTCGATGGCCATCTTCCGCGCGGCCGCCGCCAGTTCCTCGCCCCCACGCTTCCATTCCACCGGCCCGGCCATGGTCAAAGTCGCCTTGATCCCGCCGGCCCGCAGTGCCTGCACGCAGGCCAACGCAACCATCGCCCGCTCGCGGTAATTCTGCGTCCCCATGGCGAGAAGGCGGACAGGCTCGAAAGACGCCGCCGCGTCCGACGGGCGGAATTTGTCCAAATCCACGGGATTGAGCAGAACTTCGAACGGAACATCGCAGGGACCGAGAAATTGATCGGCACAACTCCTGCAGAATTCACTCTGATAAACCACGAAGGACGCCTGCGCTCGCAACCGCCTCATCGGGGCGTTGTGGCGTTCCGCATCGTTGCCCGCCCACCCGGGATAACCCACCCCGTTCTGGTTCCAGACGAGGGGGATCCCCCGCCGGCGGCAAATGGACGCCATATCCTCCGCGAATTCCGGCTGGGAACTGCTCACGAGGTAGAGCAGGTTGAACGCATCCTCACAACTCGCGAAATTGTCGCGCAGGGAAAGCAACTTCACCGCCCCGCCGTGGATCAGTCGCTCGCCGTCAAGCACGCCGCCGAAACCGAGCACCGGGGCAACGCCTGTCGCCCTCCGGATGCCGGAGCGCCGGAACCAAGCCGCCGCGCGTTGCGGTGCATCGAGCACGGCACGCGCGGCACGGAGGGGAAGCCCGGCTGTCGACACGTTCATTGGGACGGGAAGAAATACACACGTATGGAATGCCCGGCCGTTTCCACCGGCTCGACATCACCAAGCCACGCATATTGGTCGTAAGGCGGATCACCCGAGCCCCGCCTCAAATCATTCAGACTCAACGCAACCCATCCCGAGGGCCTCTGCCCCGGCTCAAGTTCGGTGAGCACCGGCAATCCGAAACGCGACAAATCGATGTCCTTGCTGCCGTTGTATTTCAGGGTCAATGCCGCAATTTCCCGCCGCTCGCACACGGCCTTCAGACGCTTGAGATCCTGACCCCAATCCAGATCGGAGTTCACCACGATTTTGGACGGGTCGGCGCCCGCCAGGGGATTGAAGTAAGACAGGTAATCCGGATGGGCCATCACCGGGACCGCCACGCTCCACACGAGGAGAATCACCGCAAGACACGCCCTGAGAACGGAGGAGGCTGCGGATCGCCAAAGGCCGGCAAAGGCGCAACCGGCCACAACCGCCAGAAGCGGATAGACAGCAAGCGCCTGTCGAAGACCGTTGTTCGGCGTCGCCACGGCCGCCGCAACGAGAACTCCGAATGCACAGGCCATCGGCGCGGAAAGCTCCGTGCCGCGATGACGGCGCCACCACTGGCGGCCTTCCGTGAAAAGAGCACCTCCGACCAGGACCAGAAACGGAAGGGGAGTCTTCAACAAAAGCAACACCGGGTAAAACAGCCACCAACCATGCTTGCTGACTTCGCCCAGGAAGAACGCGAGATGCCCGTCGCTGCGCCGGAACACCAGCAGGTCGTAAAGTCCCCAAAAAAAGCCGCCCGCGGGAACGGGTGCGCGCCTTACAATGTCCTTGATCGGCACCGCCATCGGGCCCGCCTTTTCCAACAGCGCATCCAATCCGTTCCCCACGGGCTGGATGGACTCGAGGGAGAAACGGTAGCCGCCCCATATGACAAGCGCGGCAGCGGCAAACGCGGCAGCAGCGGAAGGAATCCATCTCTGCGCGGCGCGCTCCGTCCCCGGAGACGAACGTCGAAGCACCAACATGAACATGAGACCGGCCGCGAGAAAGGGAACGGCGGAGAATTTTGTCATCACGGCCAATCCGGCTGTCGTCCCGAAGATCCCCCCGCGAATCAAGCCCGGCTTGTCGCACCAACATTGGAACGCATAGAGGGCGGCAGCCACCATCGCCGCATTCGCCATGTCCAAGGCGGCCATCCCCGCATGCGCAAGCACCGGGGGAAGCAGGACAAAAAGCCCGACCGCGCAGAGTCCCGCAAAGGCACCCCCACAGCGCATGGCCCACAGGAACACCACAACGGATGCAATGACGAAGAAGGGGAGCACTCCCAGCCGCGCCAAAGCCAGATTGCGCTCGTAGCTTCCCCCGGAGTGCAGCAGCTCATTCCCCTCGATCCAGTGGTTTTCCGCCGACGGATCCCCCTTCAATCCGGCCATATACGGAAGGAATGCGATGCAGATTCGCGCCAGAGGAGGATGAAACCTTTCGTATGTGTAGGTCCCGCGCTCCCACCACTCCAACCCGCATGCCAAGTGGAACGGCTCGTCCCATGTCTGCCAGAATTCATCATACGTCGCCGCAATCCTCCAGCATGACAACAAGACCAGCACAAACGCGGAGATCGCGCACAACCATCTGGTGCGGGCCTCTGTCATGTGGCGGTGTCCCTCGCCATCTGCCTGATGGCTTGAGCGGGATCAATGCGGGCGGCCCAACCGGAACGCTGCTGCAAAGCCGCCGCGGAGATCCGCGAGCATCGGACATCCCACCGGAATGGCGGGGCAGCCACACGCAACAGCGGCGATCCAACGGCGGTCTCCACCAGGGCGATCAGTTCATTCACCGACAACACATGCCCGGAAGCCACGTTGAAGATACCAGTGACCTCAGCGTCCAGGATCCTGAGGATGCCCTCGTGCAGATCTGCAACAGAGAGATAATCTTTCATCGCGTTGCCCTCACCCCAGATCGTGACTTCCGCTCCGGTGCGACAAGCCCCGATCAGCCGCGGGATGATGCCCTGCGGTCGCGTCGCCCCTCCCCCGATCCCGAAGACGTTGGTGATGCGCAGGGTGCACACGCGGGGGGCGGAGGAAAGAATTTGCTCCGCCTCGAGCTTGGCCGCCGCATAGCGCCCCAGGGGGCTGCACGGTGCTTGCTCGTCGGCGACCACCTCCCCGGTGTTGCCGTAAACCGCCGCGCTGGATGCGAAAACGAGGAGGGGCGGATTTCCACAGGATGCCACCGCGGCCGCCAGCGCGCGCGCGAACGGAAAGTCCTCGCGCTCCTCGATGCCCGGACTTTCCTCGCTCAGCAAGGGCACAGAACTCCACCCGAGATGAAGGACGGCATCGAATTCCCCCAAAACCGCGGGTGAAGCGAGCGAGGATATTTCACGGATCCCGTGGGAAGCCGTCCGCGAGAACAACGCAGCCGACCATCCGTGGTCTCCGAGAAACGCAGCAACCCCGGGCGCGAGACGCCCTCGTGCACCGGTGATTGCAACCCGTTTCATGACCGGCGCGCCGCAGCGATGACTGCGGCGCAATCCATCAACTGCTCCATATCCCCGCCCGCGGGAAACTCGATCAACCCGCGGGGACCGGATGTCTTCGCCGCCCGCTCGCACACCCTGCGCCGCAGGTTTTCGATCCCCGGGTTCTTCGGCATATTTCCGAGGCCGACCCTTCCGGCAACCATGGCGCAGGCGGAGCGGGCGCTCTCGCCGATCGATGCCGCACCCTGCCGGCAATTCGCATAGGCGGCCGACAAGGCGTCGCGCAAAGCTCCGAGGTTGTGGGTGGAGGCGGCTCGTTCTGCCGCCTCCTCACACGGTTTCCCAAGGCACCCTGTGCTTGCATGCGAGGCGAGCAACCCGACCGCCTCGTCCGGCGACCGGAACAGGCACGCCTCCGGCAGAACATCCCGCGCCATGCCGACCCGGGAGCTGACCAACGGACGCCCCGCGGCCAGCGCCTCGAGCACCGTGTGCGGCCCCCCCTCCCACCGCGAACTGACCACGCAGCAGTCCATTGCCTGGTAAAGTTCGTTCAAACGCTCACGAGGAAGAATATTCCGTCCGTAGTCGTCCGCATCCCCGGGTTCCCCGCCGACATGAACCACCGGAATGTCCTCCTTCCGAAGCGCCCCCAGAAGCCAGTGGCGGCGCGGGCCGGCGAGAAGCACGGTCAGCTCCGGCACCTGCTCCTGCAGCTTGCGGGCGATCTCCAGGAAAACATCCGGCCCCTTCTGCAATTTCGGTTTCCGCACATCGGCGCCCTCGGAGTCCCGATGGAAATTCCCGATCACAAACGCACCGTGACCGATGCCGAGCTGGCGCCGGATCCCAGCAGGATCCGGAAGCGGACGGAAGACCGCCGTGTCCACCGTGTAGGGCGCAAGCACCGCGGGAAGATCCAGCAACCGGAACTGCTCCAGGGCCTCGCGGGACCGGGCGATCCAGAGGTCCACCCTCCCTGCAGCCCGGACGAACTCCTCGGTGCCCAGATAAAAGGACGGGGGATTGTCCGCCTGGCAAATCACCATCTTTCCACGGAACGCCCCGGGGGAGGAATCCGCCACGGCCGAAGGCCAAGCCGCCTGGACGATCCGCGCCCTCGGAAGGGAACTCCACCGCACACGGTCGCCCAAGGCCATCTGCACCTGCCTCAAATCCTCGTCAAGCGCCCACGGAATCTTCAACCAACCCGTAAGGTGGACATGCCAGGAACGGCTCATCGGCGGTCGGCGAGCAGGGATTGGATGAGCCTGCGGTAGGCCATGCACATGCTGTCGCCGGATGGCCCGTCACGAAGAACGCGACGCCGCAAATCCGGGTAGACGGACTTGAGTGCCTCAACCGCGGATGGGATGTCCCCTCCGAGCGGAACCCCGAAATCCCGCCCGAGTTCGACGGTGCCCCCTCCGTCTTCATGGTAAAGCAGCGGAAGCCCGCACTGCAGCGATTCCACCGGATGCATCGCCCCCGGCTCGAACCGTGACGCCGTCACGGCGGCATGGCATTGGCGGAGCAGCGACGCCAGCTTGCTCCCGGCGCAGGGATCGAATGTGCGCGCCGCACGCCATCGGATGTCCTGCGGCCATCGTCCGATCACCCACAACTCGACATCCGGGAGACGCCCGTCGGCAATCAGCCTGTCGATCTCCTCGTAAACATCGAACCCCTTGGAGCGGTTGTCCGACCAGTGGTGCGTGACAAGCCGGAAGGGTTCACCGGCCGCCCAGGCCTTGTTGCCGAACGGATGGAACACAGCAGGGTCGGCGCCGTTGATGATCACCGAATGCGGACGGGACGAATCGAACCAACGCCCCGCGTGATGGTCCCGCAACCACGAGGAGACAAAGACCGTGTGGTCGGCCGCCTTGTTGGATTCCGCAAGCAGCGCATCCATCTCCCCGGTTCCCTTGCGCACATCGTTGTCGTTGATCCTCTGGATGCATCGCAGGGACGGATTGCGCCCACGCGCCGCAAGCACGTCCGCATAGGAAAATGTCAGCGATCCGCTCAGACCTGCGTGCGTTCCCATCACGAGATCGACGCCGTCACGGAGGTCGTAAACCACCGAGTAACCGTGCCGGCGCAGGTAGCCCGAAAGCTGGTTCAGCCATTGGTTCCCGCCGCCGAACGGTCCCCGGCGCGGACGCATGTTGAACGCCACGGTGGCAAGCGGTGTGGATCGGAACAGTCCCATGATTCTAAGCAATCCCGGCGCCGAAGAAAGGCGAGGCGTCCACGGTCACCTCGGGCCCGCGGCGGTATCGTTCGTTCTTCCATTTCGAGGCGCGCCCCCCGTGGAGGAAGTGGCGCAGTGCGAGCATGAGGGTTTCCCGGTGGCTGGAGCCATAGGTTTCCATGATGTTGCGTCGGCCGCCTTCGCGGTCGGTTGAGCTGCGCGGCAGGAAGCACAGGTGCAAACAACGGAAGTCCGCGTCTCCCCAAGGCACCTCCTCATGCAGGTAGCGCCGGTCCGTCGCCGCAAAGCCCGGACGGAAAACCGGATTGCCGCCATGCAGCCGCTCGGGGCAGTTGCCATCCCACGACTCGATTGCCGCGAAGTTGTAGAGTTTGGTCATGCTCCGGCACGGCGGGGCGAGATGCCCCGCGGCCGTGGAATGGTCCCCGGAAAGATGGGTCACGTTGAGAACATTGCCGAAGATCATCCATGATGCATCGAACTCCCCGCCTCCGATCCGGGCGCGCAGGCGGTCGAGGCCCTGCGGGTCGTAGATTTCATCCCCATCGACGGCGAAAACCCACGTCTCCGTGCCGCACAGCGGCCGGAGCAGATCGTGCGATTCGCGCGGATGGACGATGGAATGGAACTCGGCCGAGGAAAGCTCCATGGCCAGCCCCCGCAGAATCTCCGCCGTGCCGTCGGTGGACCGGTGATCACACAGCAGCATCCGGTCGCAAAAGCGCGCAGCATTGCGCACCGCGGTCTCGATGTAGCGCTCCTCGTTCCGCGCCAGCACGATTCCGGTGATGTTCACGGCCTTCATCAATAGCCGATCATCCTGCTGATATGGTCCGGCTCGATCGTGCGGAGCACCTTTGCAGGATTGCCCGCCACCAGCGAGCAGGAGGGAATGTCCGACAAGACCGTGCTGCCGGCCCCGATGAGCACGTGGTCGCCGATCCGGATCCCGCCGAGCACCGTGCAGCCCGTGCCGAGGAACACACCATCGCCGATGACCGGCCGTCCCGTGGTGTAGTCGTTGCCGATGGTGACATTGTGCAGCACGTAGAGATCGCGGCCGATGCTCTCGGCATTCAGGATGATGCGCCCCCAATGCGGCATGATCACGCCGCCACCAAGCGAATCCGTGTTGATTTCCAATCCGCTGCGCCGGGAGCTGCGGAGGTAAAGACGCCGGCAAAGTCCGGACCATGGACGGCCAGAGGATGCCAGCCTCCACCAGAAGAGCGTGCGGTATTGCGGCTCTGCCAGGAAAAAACTCCATCGCGCGAACCCGCCGCGGAGACCGTGCCGTCGGCAGCGACGCTCCACGTCGGCGGTCAGGGCGCCCTGATTGTGATGTGCGCTCATCGGGATCTCGCAAGTTTGTCGAGAATGCATGACCTCCACCAGAAAGCCGTCGCTCCCTCGACATAGAGCAGGTCGTGCTTGAAATCGCCCACGTAATGCCGGCACACGGCCCCGCGATGCCGCAGGTAACCCCAACTGATCTCGTAGGTCGCGGGGAGATGCCCGCCGCGGCCCCAGATCGAGCCCATCAGACCGTAGAGCGTCTGCTCGAAGAATTGCGGATGGTGCGCGTTCTCCTCAAAGGCCTCCACAAGCCGCTCCGCGGCGTCCAGGGACACGGCCTCCGTGGGCATCAACACAAGCCCGCTGTTGAAACGCGGCCACATGTCCACTCCCAAGCGCTCTTGGATGAACGGCCTGGGAATGCAGAACTTCTCCTTGGTGTCCTCATTGTAATGGCACGTGTCCGCGCCGGATTCCGCCCACGCGACGATCTCCGCGGGGCGGCGGAAGAAGATCACGTCCGAATCGAGGACGATGAACCGGCGCCCCGGCGTCCACGCGACGAAATCGGAAAACTTGAGGAACAAATTGTGACGGTTTCGGCGATCGAGACACTTGGGGTGTCCCGCAAGGAACTCCGCCGCGCGCTGGTCCGCCTCCGTGCGGCCGATGATGACCGCATCCTCGAAGACCTCCCGGATTCCCCTCCGCGCTGCCTCGTCGAGTGTTCCGTCATCATGGATGAAGAACTTCCAGCGCCTTCCCGTGTGGTGCTCGAAACTCGCAGCGGCAAGGACCCCGGCATCCCATGTCTTCGAGGACACCAGCATGTGGACCGCCGGATCCTCGATGACTGTCGATGGCCGCGCATGGTTGCTCAGCGCGGCCTTGGCCAGCACGTTCCGGCCGAAATCGGCCCAAGCGCGGCGCGCCTTTTGGCGGAAACTTGTCAGCATGGACCGATGGGTTGTTGTCCGATCATGGCACTATTGCGCACAGGACGGTGTCGCAGGCTGCGCCTCATCGCGCCACGCCGACCAGACCTCCCTGCAGAAATCCGGCGTGGCTGGGGTTTGTCCGGTGACGTTCATGGCGAGCACCTTCATCCAGGCCTTGGCGCACCAGGACGTGAAGACCCCCATGCTCCGCGCCTGACCGAGCAGCGGGCGAAGCAGAGGCCAAGTCTGCGCCCTCCAAGCCTGGATCAGCGCATGATCGACCATCCTCGCGGGTGTTGTTTGCAGAAAGCCCGTGTCGATCCCGCGCACAGCGCACCAATCGAGGAACTTCCGCTGCAACTGCAGGCGATACCAGATGGACGATCCGCGCCTCTGCCCCAGCGATTCCCCGTGGTAGGCCTTGTCGAGCACCATGGTGTCGGTGTGGGCGAACGGTGCCGTGACCCCGCACCGCAGCCAATATTCGGCGTCCTCCACCTGGCGGAAATTTTCATCGAAGCCACCGACTGCCTCGTTCAACTCGCGGCGGATGAGGGCGCATCCGGCCGTGGCCAGCGGCGTCCACCAGAACGCAGCCTTGGCCGGGACCGGTGGCGCCCCCGCGGCCCGTGCGAGGCTGTGAAGCTTCCCGCCTTCGGCATTGCGCTGCAGGACCAGCCCGTAGGCGACACCCGCCCCGGAAGATTCCGCCGTGGCGCCCAGCCTTTCGAGCGCATCGGGAAACAGGCTGTCATCAGCATCAAGGAAGAGGAACCAGTCGCCACCGGCCGCCTCAACCCCGGTGTTGCGCGCCGCGGAAAGTCCGCCGTTCTCCCTGCGGAGCAGCCGGACTTTGCCCCCGAACTCCCGCAATGCCGCCTCCGGATCATCCGTGCTGCCGTCATCGACAACGAGGATCTCCTCCGGTGCCCGGGTCTGTGCCAGCACACTGCGCACGGCCGCGCCGACCCACTGCGCGGAGTTGTAGCAGGGGATGATGACGCTGATTTTCATGGAGCCTTCCGTGTCTCCCACATGCCTGCGAAATCGCCGAGCTCCACCGATCGCAAAGTCACGCCGAGGGCTTCCATTTGCTCCGGTCCGGTGAACAGGACGGACTCCTCGCAACGAAGCTGAAACCCCCCCCCGCGGCTTTCGGTCACCCGTGCATACTGCTTGTATTCCTCGGCACCGTTCCAGTGCTCGCCACGCTCCGATTCCTCGGCAACACGCGGCTTGAAATCCTGAAGGTATTTGAAGTGGTAAAGGACCGCCCGAATATCCGCAATGCGCGCCCTCTCGATGTGATGCTGGCCGTCGTGCAGGAACACGCCCCCCGAACGGCGGATCAAGGGGAATTTCGAGCAGCAATTCCTCACCCCGAAAACACGTTCCCTCACCCCGCCGGCGAGCCGGTGATCAAGGCCGGCCCCTTCCCCGAACACACGGGGCACTTTGACCATGTTTTCCGGTGGATCGAAATACCATGCACGGGAGAAATAGTCCTCGCCGGCGGCATAGGCCACATCGTCAAGGAAACCTTCCGGGTAGAGATCGAGCAGGACGGCGTGGAGAGCGTTGAATCCCCGCGAGTCCATATACGCGCAAAGACCGGGCAACCCGAGACGACCGCTCTCCGGGAAATCGAGCAACTCGTCTGCGTCGGCAACCACGCACCAGCGCTCCCCGGCATGGCGCCTGAGAAGAAGGTCGATCCACGACTCTTTCCGTTCGAAGGATGCCGGCGTCTGGTAAAGGCACACGTCGTCTTGCCCGGCGAGAAGCTGCGCCGTGTCATCGGTCGAGTTGTTCTCCACGATGAAAAATTTCCCCACACCGAGCCCCCGGTAGTGGTCCAGAAACCGCGGAAGACGGAGGGCCTCGTTGCGAACGACTGCGATTGCCACGACGGCCCCGGGTGCCGCTTTCCGCCGGTCCCTCGTGCGGCAGCGCAGATGCAGGGACGCGAGGCGGCGCCGGCGGAATCTGCGGAAGGCGGTTGGCTCCTGAAGGTTCATGACTCGCCCCGCTCTTCACGCAGGAGGGACTGCACAAATCCATCCGGGCTGAATTCCCGCCTCGCAGCCTCCTGAAGCGCAGCCGCCTCGGAGGCCTTTGCAGCCAGATCGGGCCCCGCGGCATGCGCAATGGCCGCTGCGAGGGCTTCGGGGTTTTTCTCGGGCACCACCCACCCACCCCCCTCTCGTTCGACACGATCCCCGGCCCAGGAACCCTTTGTGGCGATCACCGGACGCCCCGCACAGCGCGCCTCGCAGAATACCCCGCTCGTGCGCAAGGCGTAATGATCGAGATGATAGGGCAAAACAATCACATCCGCCCCGGCGATGGCCGCAACGTAGTTGTCGTTGGCCAAGCCTTCCGCCAGCAGGGACACACCGGCGGGCACAACCACCCTTCCCAAAAGCTCCGCGCAGAAGGGATCCGGACTGTGACACTGGGCATGCACGACAAACCCGCCCGACTCCAGCCTGGGAACGAGGAGGGCGACTGCATGCAACAAATCGGCAAACCCCTTTTCATGCCGCGCATTGCCGGCGGCAAAAATCACCGGAGGCCTCCCGATGCGTCCCGGCACCGCTTGTGGGAACACCGCCTCGACAACATGCGGCAGATGGCGGACACGACGACCGAGAGCCCTCCTGAACGGTCCGGCCAGTTTCTCGCTGTCCGTCACGAATCGGAGATTCGAAGAAACGGAGGAGGGCAGCAAATCCAGTGCCCTCCGCAGATCGGGGCGTTCGAACCTCCAGGGCTGATAGCCCAAATGCAGCGCGAGAATCGGGGGGGCCGGTTGCCTGGCCAGCCAATCCGTCCAAGCCTGCAGATGCCTCGGGGCGATCATCTGGGCGAAGACAAAGTCCCCGGACTCCGGAAGTTCGGGAAAATTCCTGAGGTCGCCCGCAAAGCGGTTTGCGCACAGCGCTTCCAGCATGCCGAGAAGCCGCCGGTTCCCCGCGATCCATGCGGGAGGCTGCGCCCGCCAGTCGGTGCGGAAATGCGCGATGGTCCTGAACGATCGCAGTCCCCGGCGGGACAGATCACGGTGCCCCACTACCACGGCTGAAACACCCGCCCGTTCCGCCGCCTCGGCCAAGGCTGCATTGTATCCCGCATGGTGCCCGACATCATCCCTCAGGAGATGATCGACCAGCCATAGGCGGCGGACTCTGCCCGCACCGGTCATCCAGGCAGGTCGAGAAAGCGTCTCACGTCGGGCCAGCGGGCTTCCATCGTGTGGGCGTCCTTTGTCACTTCCAAACAACGTTTGCTCATGTCCTCGCGGCGCCCGCTTGTGCGGTATATTCCAACCACCGCCTCCGCCAGGGCCTCCGGTGTGATCTCACCCGCGATCACACCGTTGTAGTTCTGCTGGATGAGTTCCCACGGGCCGTTGATGTCGAAACAAACGGGCACCGTCCCGCAGGCCATCGCTTCCTGCGGCGTCATGGGGCCGCCCTCCCCCCACAGCGGACTCTTGCCGACATTGAGCGCGATGAAAACGCCGCAGGTCTGCATCTGCGAAATGATCTCCCGCTCGTCGCCGCGCAGCATGAGGAATTCCGGCTTCATGCCCGCGGCAACCATGCGGGCACGGACTTCCCGGATGAATCTTTCCCCGTGTTCGCCCTCGTCGAAATAGCCGATGCGCCCCCCGATCCGACGCGCCTCGTCCGGCTGCCAGTATTTCTCGTCCACCAACTGGCGCAGCACCAGAGCAGGCGTGCCGAACGTGGCGCGATGCCATGCCTGCACCGACCGGTTGACACCGGCGGTCCGGATGATGCGCTTCTGCTTCATCATGCGCGCCAAGCGCGGGAAATGGCTGCGCGAGGAAGCGCCGAGCTCCTGGTCCCAGAAATAAAACCGGGGACACGCATTCAGAAACGCCTCGGCGACGATCCATGAAGTCACGCAGCGCGCACCGGGCGCATCGGCCAGCCTCGACTTGAACTCCCCGAGCGACAGGAACGGCGCATGCTCGGCCAGCCAGTTGGAATGACTCCCGTCGGCGCTCACCATCCACGCATCGTATCCGTGCCGGCGCAGCAGGAGCACCATGTTGTTCAAGAGCTTCTCCCCACCGCAGAATTTGTGGCTGCCCGTGAGGTTCCCGTCTGTGGAATACGACACGAACACCGGAGGTTTGGCCCGGGACGACGGTTCCTCGGCAACCGCTCGGGATTCTGCAACCGGCGCGTGCGGTCGCAGGGCCGCGCCAAGGTCGTCACGCAACGCCCGGACCCACCGACGTTTGGCAACAAGCAAGTGGTGCCACGCCACAAGGGACTGTTTGAATGGCGAGTCGGGTTTCATCGTGCGTTGGCACACCGGGCACCAAGGGGCCGGATACCGCGGGTTTTCAGGGCGTCTTGCGCTGGATGGGGATCATTTTCCATGAATCGGCCTCCGTGAATTCTCGTCCGGCGAAACACCAGACCACGACTTTTTTCCCGGAAAGATAAGCGGTGTCCGAGCGTGCACGTCGGGCCAGAGCCACACGCGAACTGGTGGCTCCCGATCCCCGCACGCCGATCACATCGGGCATCGCCCCCAACGCGGCGGCCAGCTGGTCCGGAAGCCCCGCCCCTGCGGCATGCATGTCCCCGCCGCTGTGGAAAACCAGCAGATGACTGTCTCCCACGAGGAGCAACGGATGCTCCTTTGTTTCCGCCGGGTTGGAATCGAAATTCCGGAACTGCAGGCGAACCTGCTCGGGTTCCCCCCCCAGATCGCCCGTGATGGTCTTCTCCGTCCAGTCCCCGGGAGGAGCACCGGCGGGATGACCGACCTCGAGGCCGGCATGCTCCAGAAGCGGAAGAATCTTGGCGACAGCCAAGGAGACCCCATCCCCCGACCAATGCGTATCGCGCAAGCAGTAGGGATTGTCCGCCAGGCTCGCAAAGCCCGGCGCAAGATCGACGACTGTCACCTCGTGTGATCCGAGCTCCACCATGATCTTTTCCCATCCGCTCCGCATCGCTTCCTGCTCGTGTGGGGAGAGTCCGAGGCTTGCACCCTGCAGCAGGGCCTTGGGCGGCACGGGCACCACGATCAATTTGATGCCGAGCGCACGCAGTTGCGCCGCGAAATCGGAAATCGCGACCACAGCAGGGGCGACTTTCGTTCCGATCTCCGGCGAAGCGAGCGCTGCGGCGAATCGCAGTTCGGCCGGCAGGAACCGCCAACCACCCTCCCCGGCCACGAACGCCTCACGGTGCGCCATCGCGGCATCCGCCCGCACCACCAGTTCTTCCCCGGCATGAAGCACGGCGACCGGGACAAGCAGGAGCAGTGTCAGGATTCGGACGGTAAGATCCATTCTGCGGGGGTCGGGATTCCAGACATCATGCGAATCGGCGGTTTTGGGCAATGAAGGCTGCGGCTCCGGGAGTCCTCGAAGTCACTCCGCGGCCAGGGGGAACAACGACGGACGGAAACTCAGGTCGAGAATCTTGCCCGCCAGTTTCCAGAACCACAACCGACTCCTGTGCAATCCGATTCCCGGGGATCGTTCCCCCAAGAGCACCATGGAACGCGGCAGGCCCGGCAACTCCGCATCGCCGAACACCACCCCCTCGGTGACCAGCACCTCGATCACGCGGAATGACCGCCGCGCATGGGATGACGCCAGACAGGTCGCCAGGCCGTAGTCCGATGCCGGCGCAAAATCATCCATCAGGATCCAGCCTCCGGGCGCCAGCAGCATTGCCGCGTAGCTCAAGTCATGCACCACGCTGAAAAGATCGTGGCCCGCATCAATGAAAATGAAATCGTAGGTTTTCCCCTCCCTGAGCAGGCGCGGCAGAAATTCTGTCGTGAGTCCGGTGACCTCGGAAATCATGCCGCGCCACTCCGCGGGGAAGTGCTCCGACCACACCTCGGTCCTGCTGGTTTGTCGGATCTCGCGCCGCCCTCCGGTCTCGATGGGCCAGTGCTGTCGCGCACCGGCAGGCAGGACATCGACTGTGGTGATGCGCGTTCGGAAACCGTGCCCGTGGGCTGCCGCAGCCATGGCCAGTGCACCCAGTCCACGCCCCGTCCCCAATTCCAGGACATCCGCCGGACGCAATGCGGCAACGATGGCGTCAAGAAGCAGCGCCCTCTCGAAGTTCGCCCGCCGGTAGCGGCCGTTTTCATGACGCAACCCCGTGAGGGCGCCAATGGTCGCCACCCTCTTTTCGCGGTCAGAGTCGGAACCGGGCAGCAAAGCGCTGCGCGCGGCGGCTGGTATCTGGTTGCTTTTCGATGGGGATTCCTTGGCTTTGTTCACGGTTTACTCCTCAGTGCGGCACCTCAGGGCCGCCACGGCTCAATCCATGGCGCAAAGTTCGGTGTTTCCAGCATCACATCGACATCGTCCAACTCGCCGCGGTTCAATGAATCCAGTGTGGCCGCCTGATCGCCGTAGTTTGACAGGCGCGCCCGCACCCGCTGACCGGATGACAGGGCGGCTTCGGGAAGAAGTCGGTGGCCACGCATCGTGAATACATAAACCAGAGACTCGCCGTCGAGAGATTTGCCGCTTGCAGCATCCCGAAGGTCGGTGAGGTGGACGGCCGTCAGAAAGTCCGCATACGGCGTTGTTCCCGGCCGCGGCACCAGACCGACTCCGGCAACACTCGCCACAACCTCGACGGCATGCCCCGGCGGCGCGACAAAAAACCCCGCGGAAGCAGCCACCTCACCCTGCCAGGCGACAGGACTCCAGTCCCCTTCAACAAGCTCCCTCGCCGCCAGCTGCCAGACAACCACCTTCTTGCCACGGAGCCACTCCGGGTCCTTCGCCGCAGCCGCCGCGAGCATCCTCCGGGCCTCGAGTGCCCCGGCGTCGTTGCGGGAGATCCTGTCAACCGGGACGCCGAGGAACCGCGACAATTGCTCGGCCAGCCCTGCCGATTCCCCCCAGCCAAGGTCCTTCGAGGAATATATGTTCGTGTAGCTGTCGCCGAGCAGCACAACTTCGCCCCACCGATCCGGCATCCACGGTTTCCCACCGATGCCCATCACAGGCCGGATGACGACCTTCTGCTCACGGCGCAGCGGCGAACCTTCCGGAAGCTCAAGCATGCGGGCCGTGTCGCCCAGCCCTGAAACCCAAATCGACCCCGGCTCCGGAAACGCCGCCATCGGAGGCGCGGCGCCTTCGGCAACAAGAACCGCCGCCAAGTCCGCCGCAACCGCCTCCATCGCCTCCGGCGACCAATGGCTGTCGGTCGCCAGATATTGGTCTCCGCGCGACATCTGCTTCCGGTTCCAAAGCACCCGTGCCGGGTCGAACACCACGGGGGGCCGTGCATCCTGCAAACCCCTCGCTGCAATCTCCGACTTCCATGCGCGCAGCACATCCTCCCGCAATGCCTCCCACCTGACGGGCATCAGAGGATGGTCAAATGCGCGTCCTGAACCCAGATGCTCGGGATGAATGGATGCTTTGCCCGGCACCGGCATGAAGACCAGGCGCACCCCGTGCGATGCCAGGTCGGCGGCGAATTCCGCAATCGCCTCGGGAGCCCTCTTCCCCGCGCCCTCCGGACGCATCAAGGCATCCACATCGCGCCGGTAGAACAACCATCCATCGCCCCCCACATAGGCTTCCTCGCTGCCGGCCCCGCCATGACGCAGCAGCGCATCGAGGGTTGCCGGACGCACAGCCGAAGCTGCCACCGAGGAATCCTCCACGGCCGTCTCGAATTTCTTGATTCCGGCCAGCGCGACGCGATTGGCCTCGAGCAGGCGCCTCCACCACGGCCCATCGCCGGACAAAGCCCGCACGACCGCCCCGGTTCCGGAGCGAACTGCCTGCACGGGTGCCCCCCAGTCCCCACGCCATGCATCTATGGCCGGAACCGACAGCAACCCGAGGCAGAAGACGATGGACAATCCGATGGCCACCGGACGCGCGACCACGGTGCGTTCCCAGCCCGAGGCATAGGGAACAGAACCCGGAAACTTCAACGGCACATCCACGTTCGGACGGTGCATGATCAGAAGATGAAGTAGATAAAAGGGTTGAATTTCTGGACGCTGAGCATGAGGGCCGCGCCCCAGAACACGGCAAGCGACCACACGGCTTTGGGTGCCGTGAGATGGCGGGACCAATCGAGTGTTGTCGGCCCGAACCAGACCACCAAGGCCGCAAGGATCATCGTGGCGACAAAAAGCGGTTTCCACACCAGGGCGCCCATCAATGCGGCCAGTTCCCCCCCGTGACCAAGGCCGGCCAACCGGGCGTAGTAGTCCATGGCCCCCGCGAGATCCGGCGCCCTGAACAGCACCCATGCGAGCGAAACAACCGTGAATGTGAGCGACACTTGGAGAAGTCTCGGCAAACGCGCCCACAGACTCCTCCCGGGCATCGCGCGTTCAACCGCCAGCAAAACCCCGTGCACACTCCCCCAGATCACGAAGTTCCAGGACGCACCGTGCCACAGACCCCCGAGAAACATCACGGTGAGCAGGTTCGCATACGTGCGCAGATCCCCCCGTCGGCTGCCACCCAGCGGGATGTAAAGGTAGTCGCGCAGCCATGTGGACAACGAAATGTGCCACCGCTGCCAGAAATCGGTGATGCTGTGTGCGCGGTAGGGCGAGTTGAAGTTGATCGGGAATCGGAACCCGAGCATCAGCCCGAGACCGATCGCCATGTCGGAATACCCGCTGAAATCGAAATAAATCTGGAACGAGTAGGCGAACATCCCGATCCACGATTCCAGCATTCCAGCCGAATCCGTCCCGAACATGAGGTCGGCCACCTTGCCGCACGGGTTGGCCAGAAGCACCTTCTTGCCGAGCCCGAGCGAAAAACAGGCCGCCCCGCGAGCAAAGGCGGACCATGTGCGGTCCGGGCGGCGGAGTTGGCGTGCCACCGTCTGGAAGCGGACGATGGGGCCGGCGACAAGTTGTGGGAACATCGACACATACGCGGCGAATCCCGCAAAACTGCGCATGGCCTTCGCCTCCCCGCGGTAGATGTCGATGGTGTAGCTCATCGACTGGAACGTGTAGAAGCTGATGCCGAGGGGCAGCGTCACCTCGAGGAAAAAATCGGGAGCCGCCCATCCCAGATGCTGCGTCAATGCCTTGTAGTTTTCCGCGGCGAAGTTGAAGTATTTGAAAAAACCGAGGAGCGAGAGGTTCGTGACAATTGAAATCCAGAGCGCCAGCTTCTCCCGGACGGTTCTCCCGGCGGTTCCCTCGCTCAAACGCCGCCGCGCCTCCCCGGCCAGCCACAGCCCGCAAACGTAATCCACCAAGGTGGAAAACATCATCAGCAGCATGAAGGCCGGATTCGCCCAGCCGTAGAACGCGTAGCTGAAAACCGCGAGCACCCCGAGCCACAGCCGCCGCGGAACCAGCAAACTCGCCGCCAGCGCCAGGGGCAGGAAATAGAAAAGAAAGATGTGGGAGCTGAAAACCATGCGACAACAACCACCCATCGTCAGGCACCCGAAATCAACCTTCCCAACGCAGCCTGCAGTGTTTGCACCAAAGAGGCTGCGCGACGACTGTTCCGCCGGGTCATGACTTCGCGATGCTGCTCCAACCATGACTCACCGGGTGGAATTTCGATCACCCGCAGCCCGTGCATGCCCCCCAGCGAGCGCCACGCCTCCATAACGCGTTCCTCGGGAATGCCGGAAACGCAGTGGGGTTCGGGGAAAGGACAGTCGAAATTGCAACCGCGGCACGGCGTCGCGCACGTGAGAATCACGCCCTCCGGGGCCGGCGGAACAAACCGCGGCCAATGCGCCCCGCCAAACAGCGCCAGCAAAGGGCGCCCCGTCGCCGCGGCCAAATGCATGGGTCCGGAATCGCGCCCGAGATACGCGGCGGACAATGAAACCAACGCGTGCGTCACGGGCACCGGCGGGGGGCTCGATGCCAGACTGATGCTGGATGTTCCCGCCGGAAGGGTCTTGCGGATTCTGTCGATGGATGCCGCCTCTTTTGGATTGCCGAGAAAGACCAGGGGTCGGCGATCTTCCCGTGCCATCGCCGCCAAAAGCCGACCCCACCTCGACTCCCCCCAGTCTTTCAAGACCAATCCCGGGCGGTTCCCGGCGCAGACCACGATGAACCCATGCGCGGGGACGCCGATCTCCGCGAGCAACTTTTCGGCGCGGGCCACATCGTCGGAACCGGGCTGCCGTGGCGGGTCGAATCGCATCTCATGTCCGGTGATCGCCATGGCCAAGTGCCGGCATTTCTCGGTTTCAGGCATCGCGACGGGCACGGAGACGGCAACAGACCAAGAAGGCGCCTCCGCGCCAGCCCCATCCGCGGAAACGAATCCCACGCTGCGGATCCGGGCGAACCCCGAGGCCAGCCACTGCTCGTCGAAAAATGTCGTCTGGAATGCCGCCGCGACGAACAAGTCGGGATTGAAGCGCGCAAGCACCTCGAAATCCTCAGCAAACGGATCGAGCCGTTGCCGTGTTGTCCCGTGCCAGGGATCGCAGCCGATGACGTGAACCTCCGCCTCGGGAAGCAGGGCATGTGCAAGCTCCGCCGCTGGCGGCCGCATGAGCAACTGAAGATCGTGCCCTTCGCGCAACAGGGCATCAATCATCGGCAGGCGGAGAACAAAATCCCCGAGTCCATCCGGACTGCTCAGCGAAACTCTCAAGGCAATGGGATCGGCAGACTAACGGGCATCCATGGCTCGCGGCTCCGCCACAATGTCGAGGCAACGGAGGTTGTCCCGCACGAAACCGGGCCTGAGGTGATCCGGGTCGAACCTGATGGGGCCATCTTTGTTGGCACTGATACACACGCCGTCCGAACAGAGGTCAACCAACGGATCGATCACCTCGGCACCGTGATCCCGCGCCACCTCGCGGATCCTGCGGTTGATTTCCCCGAAGTTCCGAAGGAAGACGGCCTCGGTGAGCACCGGCGAGGGGGCGATGCGGAAGCCTCCATAGCCCCGCTCCACGAAAGCCTTCGGCCCCAGTTCCTCGCCTGAAGGAATGCTGGAAACCACGACAACCCTCTTGGCCGGAACAAGGCTCGCAACAAGCCGACCGATCGCACCCAGCGCGGCGTCGCGTCCCTCTGGAACGCTCAGCGAGAAGCCGTGGATCTTGTAGTTGTTTCCCGGCCGGAAGTAGCCGTGCCACAACCCCGCAATCACGACACGCCTGATTCCGGGGTTGTCTCTCAGGACCCGCTCGAAAACGAGCACCAGCTCCATGATTTGCGGCATGTCGGATCTCTCGATGTCGGGAATGGCGGGCGCGCCTCCGAAAGTCACGAAAACGACACCGCCAGCATCGGGGTTCTCCTCGACCAACTTTCTGAAACGCGGCGCATAATGCATGGCGTTGCTGTCACCGAGAACAACGGTGTGGAATGGCTCGGCGCCGATGGAATAAAGCACCACCGGGGAATCGTAGGGGTTCGACTCGGTATAGCCTGCGAAAACGTCCCGGTCATTGACCGCGTTCTCGATCTCCCCGGTTCCGACCGGCTGCCTCCCGGGAATCAGCCCCTGCCACGCGAACATCCCGGCGAGCCCGACGAGCACGAAGACCGCGACGAGCAGATGCACCGCGCGCGGCGACATGGCACGACGGATGGGTCTTTCGACCCAGTAATAGGTGGCCACGGTCAGGGCGAAGCTGATCACCAATGCCACCGCGATCACACGCCAGCGGGGATCGGGCCCCTCGACGATGTGCACATAGGAAAGAACCGGCCAGTGGAAGAGATACAGAGGATAGCTGATCAACCCGATCCAGACGGCGATGCCATTTGAGAGGATGGACCTGTTGATCCATGTGCTCGGCCCGGCGGCTATGAGAATTGCGGATCCCGCGACAGGCATCACGGCCTTCCAGCCGGGATAGGGTTCGCCATGCCTCATCAAGAATGTCGCGGCAATGAGAAGGCCCAAACCGACCGCCGAAAGAATCCCGGAAAACCTGAAGTCGCGGTGATCCCGCCTTCCGAAATCATGCCACGCAAGCAGTGATCCGGCGAGAAACTCCCACGCTCGGAAGGGTGTGAGGAAAAATGCCGCGTTCATGTCGATCCCCACCACCAGCAGGTTGGCAGCGAAGGAAACGAGCAGCACCGCCCACAGGACAGACGCCGTCGGCCAGCGGTTTTTCCAGAACAGCATCAGCAGCGGAGGGAGGAAGATGTAGAACTGCTCCTCCACCGCAAGGGTCCAAAGGTGCTGCAACGGCTTCAGGCTGGAAGCAGGATCGAAGTATCCCGTCTGCTGCCAGAAGACGATGTTCTGGGCGAAGACAAGCCCCGCCGCGACATGGCCGCCGAGTTGCGCAAATTCGCCGGGCAGCAGCACAAGCCACCCGTAGGACATGCACATGACCACCATGACAAGCAGGGCAGGAAAGAGCCTCCTGACCCGACGCGCGTAAAAGTCGCCGAAAGCAAAATCCCCCTCGCGCAGCCCCTTGTAGAGGATCCCCGAAATCAGGTATCCCGAGATGACAAAAAAAATGTCGACGCCGATGAATCCCCCGGGAACCAACTCGGGAAACGCATGGTAGGCGACGACGGCGAGAACCGCGAAAGCGCGCAGTCCGTCGATGTCGGCGCGGTATCCGATTCTTGTCATTTCCGCCGCCGTCTTGATCAACGCCCCGGGGGAGGTGGCTCGGCCGTTCTGCGCACGCCCCCCACGCAAAGCCGCCGCCCGAGGCTGCGGATCGACTCGATGTAGGTCTCTGTGTCGAACGCGGACCGCGCCACCCTGCGCCCGGCCTCTCCCACCAGGTTTCTCAGCTCGGGGTCGGCTGCAAAGGCCATGATTTTGCCGGCGGCCGCCGGCACGTCCAGATAGCCGACCACACCGCCTGCTGCAACCGGATCCGCCCGAAGGAACTCCGGGATGCCACCCGCTTCGTCAAAGCAGACAACCGGCAAACCGCAGTCCATCGCCTGCTGGGCGACGAGGGGCAAAGGGTCGAGCCGCGACGGGAGGAAGAAGATGTCAGCGCAGGCATACGCTGCGGGCAGGTCGCGGAGTTCCCCGGTGAAGTGAACGACGTCGGCAAGCTGGGTCACCCGCAGTTGGTGCCGCAGATAGGCCGGAAACTCCGTGGAGATACTCTCGTAGCCGAATCCCACCCAGAGGAATCTCACCTTCTCCCCGGGGAACTTGCCCCCGACCAGCCCCGCGCACATGAGAAACAAGTCCACCCCCTTTCGGAAGTTCACGCCTCCAACGCCGAGGACCACAATGCTGCCGTCGTCCCATGATGCCGGCAGGAGTCCCGAGCGGACGCCTTCCGTCCCGCCATCCTCCGGATCGTCCTTCTCCTCGAAGACCCCCTGCGGAAGAACCTGGCATTTGGAAGCGTCCAGCCCCGCGCAGACATTGAGCGCCCGGTCGCGGACGAAATTCGCGGGAAACACGGTCGCATCGGCAAAGCGCGCGACCGTTTCGAAACGGCGAAGGTCCTCGATATCGGCAATCTCGTGGATGAGCTGCATCCGGGGAATGCCCGCCCCGGCGAGCGGCACAAGAGCCTCGGCAGCACCGATCGAGTTGACGATGGCGAGCTCCGGCCTGACGACGCGTCCGACGCGTTCCAACTGCCGCTGCAGCTGCTTCTGGCATCCGCGGGTTCCCAGTTCGAAAACGCAATAGCTCGCGCAGTCCGTGAAGGTCGCCTTGCGGTCGCCCCCGGCAAGCGAAAAGAAGACCGTGTTGTGTGTCTTGGCGTAATCTTTGAGGATTTCCAGGACCACTTTGGACGCCCCGGCCCTCGCAACATCGTAGGAAACAAAAACGACCGTGGGTTTCCCGGCATCGAAGCGCCCGCGAAATTCTTCGTCATCGACCAGAACCCGCAGCTCTTGGCCCAGCACGGCGACCTGCATTTCTGGGTCGTCCGAGAAATGCGCCAGAAAATGCAGTTTGGGAAAACGAAACCAGATGCCGGTGAAGATTCCGAGGTCCCTTTGAAGATGGATTTTGCGATATTCACTCTCGTCGAAGCAAATTTTCTTCCGGTAAAGGAGATAGAGCAGCACCCCCTTGGCGAACGACCCCAGATCGAACCCCGTCCCTCCCCCAGTCAGTGTGTCTTGGTTCATCATAGTGAGCCGCCAAGGTCGTTGGTAACCTCGGTTTTGGCGCCCGGTTGCCACACCACGCCCGCGAAGGTCTCGGATTCCACCCAAAATATCATTCCAGTGAGGAAGATCATCGCACGCGCCGCAGGCGCCGCGCGAGGAAGGCGCACCACGACAACTGCCTGTCGATGCGACGGCGCGACTGTTCGAAGCGTTCCCTCCACCATGGGAGGAACAGCTTTTCGTAATTCCATGTCCGCCCGAGCATCTCCCCATACGCGGCCTCCAACTGCCCGCGCCCAAGGGTGGCAAGGCTCCCCACGAAAAGGATCGGGAGATCGCGGAACGCATCGAGAGCCGGGTGGCTCTCCACCACGGGGATGGTTCCCGCATAAAGCGCTTCCCACATCCTGTGCGTGTCGATGCCGTTGCCCGCGGGACAGAGAACGCATCGGTGCGAGGCCATGGCACGCGCATAGTCGGCGGCGGTATGCTTGATTTGCTCGCACGCCGCCGAACCCGCCCATTCGGCCGAGCGGAACTTCTCCCACAGCGGCGCCCGCACGGCGGGGTTGTTCTCCACCCGGAAGTTCACATACAGGAGCCCCGTTTTCGGCATCCCCGCAACCCGGGCTAGGAGATCGGCTTTCGATGTCCGCCGGCAATAGGAATTGCCCAGACCGAGGGGCAGGGATTCCACGCACCGGTGATCGGCATTCACGGCGAACCATGATGCCACCTGCAGCGGGATGTCCGCATCTGGCCCCACGGGAACATCCGACTCCGCGGTGATCAACACCACGCGCGCCCGCCGCCGCTCCAATCCTGGAAAAAGGGCCCTCGCATGGTCCTGCTTGGCGTAAAGGAGCGACCCGTGGCGCGGCGCGGATCGATCATCCACGGGAAGCGGGGAGCGCAGATCGGAACTCCAGAGCTGGTCGCAGCACCCTGCAAACTGCTCTGCACTCAAATATTCCTTTGTAATGCGATCCGCTGCAAAGGGGAAAAGCATCATGTCTTGGCAATCCTGCCCTTTCTTTTGTGGCGGTGGGGAAAAACATCCACGCCTCTCCGCAGCAGCCAGAGCCTGGCCGCATGGTCGCAGCGCCCCAGAAAACGCAAAAACGCGCAAACCGGGCGCAGCAGCCAAGCATGGCGCGGATGGATTTCCGCCGCCACCTGCCAGCGTTGGAAAAAACGCACGAGATTGATTTTCCGCTTCAACCGCCGCTGTGCCGTCAGGACATGGGTGGCATCTTCGATCTGGAACAGACGATTGCCAGCCAACTCCCGATTTCGTTTGGCTTCCTCGCCTCGCCAAAGAGCCTCCTTGCCGCCCGTGCGCCCCTCTCGGGTATGCGCGTAGTCGTGGTTCTGGTGGCCGGCAAAAATCGCTTCGGTCGTGTCAATGACCGGAATCTGCCGGCGCCGGGCTTCATAAATCATCCAGTTATCCCAGCCGGGGCGGCCCACTGCAAAGGGCGGAATTTCCGCAAAGACGGCTTTTGGAAAAATGAAATAGTCGATATTGAAGCCGTCATAAAGCACGCCCGCGGATCGGATGTGCTTCTGAAATTCCTCGCGCCATCCTTCCTCCTTCTGAAAGATAAATGGTTCGCTCACATCGAAATTCCAGCGTCTTCCGACAATGAGGCAGGAGGAAAACCGGCGGGTGACCGCCTGAATCGAGGGGAGGAAATCGGGAAAAAACAGAATGTCGGAGTTCACATAGCACAGCATCTCGTTCCGCGCGAGCGATGCGGCCTCACGAAAGGCAAAATCCAGCAGGGGCGTGCCATGCTCATTGCGCGGAACCTCCGGGATGTGCCGGGCTCCGGCCTCCGCGCAAGCCCGCGCGACACCTTCCTCGTCGCCGAACACCAGCACCTCGCAACGGGTATCCGCTGCCAGCCAGCTTGTAAGGGCATTGCCCTGCAACATAGCCGTCCTGCCGGTAAAAGGTTTGGGAATGGCAAAAAAGGAAATCACAAAGCGTCCGCGGTGCGGCGTGAAGGAGCAAGACCGTGCGCGATTGCGGTTTTGAGAGCCGGGTGATTATTCATCGCGTGGGTGGAGCTGTGGAGGAAACGGTCTTTGGCTTGTCCTGTTTCCAGAAGCTTGCAGCAATTCCCCGAAGACGCCGGCGAACCATCCCGGCTCAAGGGCCTCGGCCAGCACACGTCTTGCATTCGCCACGATCTGAACACACTCCTCCGGGCTTTCCAGACAATGCAGCAGTTTCTGCTCGAGATCGCTGAAATCCCACGCCACTGGAATGTAGGTCTTGAAGGGCTGGAAGATGTCGGGTCGTGACTCCACATGACCCATGTCCGGCTTGATGAGCAGGCACCCGTAGGCAACTGCCTCGAAGTCGCGCCAGCAAATCTCACCGTATCCGAAGGGTGACACACAGATTTTGCTCGTGAGCATTTCCTCCGCATACTGCTGCGGCGGCACGCGGCCGTGCGGCAGCAGGATTTTCAGGCGCCCCTGCAATCCCGCCAGAACCTCCGCTGCAGGGCGGCGCAGGTTCCCCATCCAGTTGTCGGGAACGTCGGCACGGAGAATGACATCGTTCTCGCGCTGCGCAAACGGAGGCACGGGAGACCCGCTTTTCAGCAACGGTTGCAGCGCGGCGATCTTCCTGTCGAGCCCCACCGAGGAACCCACGAACAATTTCTGCAAATCCCCGTCGCCGGGGGGAGGCGTGAAAGCCCCGCCCGCCGACTGCACGGCGCCCTCGCCGGGAGGCAACGCGTATTCCGTGAGATTGGTCGAACCCCGAAACCGCCGCCGGTAAAGTCTCCTGTCCCGAAAGGCATGCTTTTTCCAGTAAACGTCGCAGTGGCGGAACAAACCAGGCCATTGGACCGTCATCTCGTCATTGCCGTCGCAGTAAACGAGCGCCGAGGCAGCCGGCTTCGACCGGGCCAGGTGCCGAGCCACGGCCTCCACGGTTTCGGGTGGTGTGCGGTAATCAAGCTTGAACCCGATGATGTCCCATCCCGCAAGCCGATGCGGTGACGGCGGACACCCTGCATCCAACGCCTCCCGGGCCACGACGAGTCCGAAGCGTTCGCGAAGCACGGGAAGATTCCGGAAGATCGGGTCGAACTGTGCTTCGCTCTGCGCGGATCGTCCGTCGCTCAGGAGAAGCATGCGCACCGGCGCGGGTCCCACGCCGGCCAAATGCCTTGCCCGGACGTGCGCCGCCTGTTCCATACGGCCGATGTATGCCATCAAGCCGAGCAACTTGCCACGGATCCCAAGACGGCCAGGCGGCAACCGGCCGCTCATCGCAGATCCTTCCAATTGTTGCGCAGTCCCCGGGCCACCTGCACGAAGGGAGCCGCGTCAAACGGCTTGCGCCTCCATGCCTCGAAAGCGTCGCCCAAGCCCCTCCACATCCGGAAGGAGATCCTCAGATAGGCCAGCCGGCACAGGTGCTCATGCAGCGTGGCGGCCAAGTCGCCTTTCATCAGACCCCCGGCAGCACGCCAGTTGTCCCGCAGGATCAGGACGCACTCGTTTGTCATTTTGAGATAGTTGTTTGTTGCCGCCCCAGCGTGGCGTCGGTAGTAGCAGTCTTCGCCGTCCAAAAAGACGAAGTGCGCCCCGCGGGCGATGCACCGCAGATAAAAATCCCAATCGGCCGCATACATCGCATCGCGGCGCGCCGTGAAAAATGCGAACCGCTCCGGGACGTTTCGCCGAACGAAAGTGCATGATGGAATGAGGAAATTTTCCCGAAAAAGAGACCGGGGGAACCCGGCAACCAACTCCTCCATCCTTCCGCCCGTGTGAGACCCCAAATCCTTGCCATCCTCGTCGACACTGCGGCAGCGGCAGAAACAAAAGTCCGCATTCCCGATGCCGCGCACGGCACGCTCAAGGTAACGCGGTCCCCAGAAGTCGTCGGGATCGAGAAAGGCCAGGAAATCGCCCCTTGCCTCGGCCATCGCAATGTTCCGACTGTGACCGCATCCGACGTTTTCAGCGTTCCGGATGTATTCGACCCGTTTCGAAGGATGCTCCCGCGCGAAAGATTCAACCGCTTCCCGCGTGCCGTCCTCCGGACCACAGTCGTCCACCAGAATGACCTCCCAGTCGCCATGCGTCTGCGCACCGACCGAACCCAGCGCCTGCGGCACGAATCGGCCCATGCGGAAGCTGGGAAGAATGACGCTGACCAACGGCATGCCCTCGGTGTGCTGATGAAAAAGTGCGAACAGCGATGCCGACCTCAAGGCAGCGAGCCCGGCGACAGAGGAACCTTTCGGAGAAATCCTACGGACGCCTCCACCACAAACCGTGCCCGGCTGATTCCAGCCGGGGGTCGCAGGAGCATCTCGGCATAGGATTCCACATGGAGGCGCAGCCTCCCTCCCCGCACAACCCGACGAACGCGCTCGAGCTGCCTGATCTTGCTGGCGATGTCCGTTGTCCAAGTCGCATGGTGCGTCCAGAGATCACGCGGCGGCGGGAATCCGTGCGTGCGGGCGTAGAACCTGCGGTCGAACATGGCATAGCGGAAGCCGGTCTCGCGCATCATGCGGTTCACCGCATTCTGCTCGTGCTTGATGGGGTCCTTCTCGAGGTTGTCGAACGAAGCTGCGAGGAGGTTCCTCACCGCGGCACTGTTCCTGCCTGCATAAAGCCCGCAATTCGCCTCCCGGTCACCCTCGCGAAAGCGCTCCCGCTGAAACACCAGGTCGCCATCCGCCTCGTCCAGCAACTTCAGGAAGCCAGCCGCGTCGAACGCGGGAAAAAACTGCACATCAACATCGGAAACAATGAATGGCTCGCCCTCGGGGGACCGCCGGCAGAAATCCAAGGCATGGCGGACCTTTGCGCACATTGCATCCTGCCATTCACCGCTCATGTAGGCCCCATCGCCGCGGTTGGCGCCCATATCGAAGATTTCCAAGCGCAATCCCCACGGCAGCGTCGGCTCAAAATAGCGGCAGAAGAGGACCTCGTGTGCCGAGCTAAGAACGATCAGCGCAGCGATTGATTGCATAGAGTGTTTACCATTGAACGTTTCAGCCGCGGCAGTGGCGCTGGGACAGGCAAAGCTTGGCTCCTGTTCGAAATCAGATAGATGCTAATGTTCATTAGGATTCATATTCGTTGGGATTTGTAGCCGGGAATTGCGCGGTGGCGCTGCCCGGCGGTCGTGCACCAGCTTCTGGAGGATCTCATTGATGTCTTGGTCGCCTCATCCTGATGAATTGTAGGTAACATCTGAATATCGGTATGCGCTCTACAGCCACTTACTCCTCACCGACCACAATGATGCCAACTTCATCTTGAATAAACGCAGAACCTCCTGCAGGCCAATGTGGCCTACCCCTGGCCACCAACTTAGCCATTTCAATGTCATTTGCTGTCGGCTCTGAAAGGTTGAGGCTACCAACCTCATTCAAAAGGCCCACACGGGACCATACCGTAACAAAAGCCGAATCGTTAAAACTTACTGCACGCGTTCGGATGCCAGATTCCCCGATACCCGTCATATCGCCAACGAAGACGGCCGTTCTCATTCGCTTGTAATCAGACATCGTCGAGAAGCGCTCAATCATTCGACTCGCCAGTAATCGGTCTCTAATATTCACGCGGGAAAAATCCGCACTTTGCTCGTTGACTTTCAGTGCATACGAAATGCACAGCATTACACCAAGCGCACAGATAATACCACGCACCCCCCTTGGGCAGAAAGCATAACTCACGCAGAGCATGCCAGCATAGGTAATTGTCAATGGTAGCATCATGCGCGGCGTCATGAGGCCAGTATTTTCTCTCAGTGCGAAATACGGCACCACAGGGATGCAAATACTGAAACACAACGCCATTAGCGCCGCCCATGCGGCGAAAAATCGGTGCACCCAATTTCGTGCAGTGCATTTGAAAAACCTTATTACTATTCCAACAATCACGACTCCAAGCAGAAAAATCTGTAGTAACTTTGCACCGCGCGGAACAGAACTCTCATCACAAGCCCAGTAATCGTATATCTTCAAAGCAGCCGCCATTAGCCTGACGGGAATCTCGCTTATGCCAACGATCTGGCCCCTAGCTTGCAGTTGTTGCTCTGCGATTGCACAAATAACCATTGTTATCAGTGCATTTACCGCTACTGCCACGAATAGCAGCAACAGGCGATGAGCAAGCATTGGTATACCGCGCCTACCATCTTCTAAAGCCCCATTATTTGCGCCCCCAAGCTTCACGAGGGCATCTATCACAAAAATTGCAGCAATCATTAGCGCAAGGGCCTGATAGGACGTGACTATTATCAAGGCCAACACAACAATCAAGCTGCTTGGCTGGTTGTTGTGTTGGCTCAGCAAGAAAAGCACACCCGCACTGGAAAGGATGCATACAATGAACCACGGACCATTGATATTGTATGACATTAAATCCGTGGCGTAAGGAGATAACGCAACTATTGATCCAACAGCAATGCCAATGACCGAGGGTGCACCCGGATCCCAAAAGTGCCGCAATAGCAGACCCAGAACTGCAAGTGCCAGGGCCTCCGCTATTCCCCATAAGCCACCGACGAATGGGATAGATGCACCCAGTCCAACAGCTGCGGCATTTATGCAGTAGAGAACCCATCGCCCCTGGCTCAGCCAGAAACTGAACTGATCCGGCGGGTTAAAGGCATGCGAGTAGTCATCACTTGCCCAGTTTAGCGCGCTTATTGAGCTGCTTCTCGCCATAAGCGCAATAAACGCGATTACTGATAGCTCAGTGGATAATCGCAGTCTTTTCGAAAAAATACTGCTGCCAGTTAATCGATTCATTTTTAGTGTCACGCCTTCCAAGTTGAATGCCACATCATGTTTTACATGGCAGCCCTTCCTTGAGATCGGCGATGTCACGTCTCATAAAGGATGTCATCTTTCGCTGCTGCTTGGCACAACCGTTTAAAATGCTCTCTTGCCGCTTCGTCTTCTCGCAAGCCCTCGAGATCATGCCCCCCCCCTAGCCAAAGCATCTGAAGGTGCCGGCAAGAACAGTCGACACGCTTAAAAGCACACCCTCAGATCAGGCCCCTCCGGAACAGCTATTTCAAACGCGACAATCGCCTCTCCGGGATTAGAGCGAGTGAAAACATATTTGTTAAAAGGTTTTAGTTCCATATCGGAGAGAGGGATCACCAATGCGATGACGGAACCCAAGCTCGCCATATCCGGAGGATTCGATTCCGCAGGGCCACAAAATAGTCCCGGTTAATTACTGAAAATCGGCGCCTGTCCCGCGATCGTGGACTAGTTTCACGCCTGAAATAGCATTTGTATGAGGCTATCGGTTCCCGCAATCAACGCATGGATGTAGTTTGAGCACAGCGATCAGCAATCCCCGCTTATTAACCTAAGCCAAGGATTGCAATGTTCAGAGGGAACCACCGACTATTCTGGATAAAAGGCTGATATCATGGCCCTTAGCGGGTCGCGGTTGCAGAATATCCGGTCGAAGCTGGGAACTGCCGTAGCTCAGCCACAATATGTGCACCGTAGCGGGCCAAACGACTCATTCAGTGCGCATCGGCTGCCCTGATCGTGAAACGCTGGCCATAGCACCAAGCATGGCACCGCAAAGGCTGCCTGCTGTTGCCAGACTATTCATCTTAACGATTTCCAGTTGTTGCGCAGTCCCTTAGCCACCTGCACGAACGGCGCCACATCAAAAGGCTTTAGCCGCAAGGCCTCCCACATGTCCCTCAGCCCGTCCCAATCCCGGAAGGATGTCAGCAGATACGCAAGCCAGCACAGCCGTTCGTGCAGGGCATCCGTCAAATCTCTCCGCATGATCCCCCGTGCTGTGCGTCGGTTCCTGCGCACAACCCGCACGCAATCGCGCGCTGATCCAAGATAATCGCTCGTTAAGGACCCCTGATAGCGCCGGTAGTAACAGCATTCCTCAGCGGAAAATACGAAGCGCGCACCGGCAGCAATGCACCGCAAGTAGAAGTCCCAATCCTCCCCAACCAGAGCGTGCTCTCTTGTGATAAAACCTCCGACCTTGCGGATATAGTCGTGACGGATCACCGCAGCGAAGATTAGGAGAAAATTTTCCCGGAACATCGAACGCGGAAATGCCGCCACCAACTCATCCATCCTCCCCCCCATGTGGGGACCCAAGTCGCTGCCCCGCTCGTCGACGCAGCGGCCGCGGGTGAAGCAGAGATCTGCATCCCCGATGCTCTGCAACGCAATCTCAAGTTGCCTAGGTCCCCAGTAGTCATCCGGATCAAGGAAGGCAAGAAACTCTCCCCTCGCCCCGGCCATCGCAATGTTCCGGGTGTGACTGCATCCCACATTTTGCTCATTGCGGATGTATTCTATCCGCCTCGAAGGATGCTCCCGCGCGAGGGACTCAACCGCTTCCCGCGTGCCGTCCTCCGGACCACAGTCGTCCACCAGAATGACCTCCCAGTCGCC
>JACSRX010000050.1 GCA_014879535.1 Chthoniobacterales bacterium | reverse complement strand
CAGCCGACGCGTCGGCTGGCGGCGCGCCTGGGCGCTTCCAGGCTGTTCGGCGCCGTGGCGTGCGGGTTCTGGAAGGAGGAGCCGGGGATGCGTGGGGTTCTGGATTCGCTGACACAGCCCGAGGTGTTCCTTGTTCCGAATTTCACCGTCGAGGGATACTTTGTCCGCAACGTGATCCCGAAGGAACTCGCGCTCAGCGGTCCGGTCACGACGAGGCCCAGCGGCCAGGTGCTCCGCCTCTGCCGGCCTGTCGGGTGTCATCCGCGGATGACCGAGGTGCTGCTGCACCGTGCGCGGGAGGCGGCGCCGGGGATTGCTTCTGCGGAGGCGGCGCTGCTTGTCCTCGGTCACGGGACGCCGCTCGACGCCCGCAGTTCGGAGGGGGTGGAGGCCCAAGTGAATGCCGTCCGGGCGCGCCGGCTTTTCGCCGAGGTGCACGGGGCGTTCATGGAGACATCGCCGCGCATCGGGGATTGGCGGACGATCACCACCCGTCGGCAGGTGATCGCGGTGCCGTTCTTCATCTCCGACGGCCTGCACAGCGACGAGGACATCCCCAATTTGCTCGGTCTCCCTGCGGGAGGAACCGCGGAGGCCCGGGAGCGGCACAACCCGCATGTCCTCGGCGACCGTGAACTCTACTATTCGAGGGCGGTCGGCACCGACCCGGGCATGGCGGAGATCATTCTCGACCAGGTGCATGCATGGGGACAGTCCGCCCCGGGCGTCCCTTGAAACGGGCAGACAAGCGGCCAGCCGGTGTGATAGGTGTATCCCATGGTCACGAAGCTGCTCCACACCCGCTACCGCGTGCAGGACCTCGACCGCACGGTGAACTTCTACAAGGACGTCCTCGGGTTGGAGGAAATCCGGCGCCACAAATCCCCGCGGGGCTCCGAGCTCGTGTTCCTCAAGGCCCCGCAAAGCGAGGAACTCATCGAGATCTGCTGCTTCCCCGGGAGCGGTCCGGTGGTGGTCGGGACCGACATCACCCATCTGGCATTCGAGGTGCAGGATCTGGAAAAATTCGCCGCTTCATCCGCCGCCAAGGGGTATCCGCTTTCGGATGGTCCGACCACCACGTCCACCGGCACGGTTTTCGCCTTCATCGACGCCCCGGAGGGCTACGAGATCGAGTTGATCCAGTCGCCCCGCTGAGGGCGCGCAACCGGGAGGCGCCATGGAATTCGACTGGCTCGACGCTCCCTTCGACCTGAAGGTGCTGACCCCGCGGGCCATCGAGGAATCCTTCGAGGATCCCTTCAGCCTGCGCCTGCTCCCGGATTTCGAGCACGGCGAGGCGCGGTATTTCAACCTGGGACGCTCGGCCGACGGGCGCGGCATCTTCAGCGTCTTCTGGACCGACGGCAAAAGCCTGCGTGTGATCGCCGCACGGCCGATGACGAAGGACGAGGAGAACTTCTTCGAACGCAAAAATGACGAATAGCGGCGGTGATGATCTGCGCACGCTCCGTGCGTGGTCCGAGGTTCCGGACTTTGACGCCGAGACCGGCGAGTCCGCATTCTGGCTGCAGCACAGCCTCGATCCGAAGCTGATGAACGCATCCATCCTCAAGGGCGACGCCCGCGAGTCCGCCACGGTGACCCTCCGGTTCGATCCCCGCATGCTTGCCCGCATCAAGCGCGTGGCGCGCTCCCGTTATCTGAACTACCAGAGCATGATCAAGCAGTGGCTGGCCGAGCGGTTGGAGGAGGAAAACTGACCGGGGCGGCCCCCGTCGCAACCCGTTAATGCTGTCCAATCCGGACCGGATCGTGCTAAAAGGATCGTCCCCTATGATTGTTGGAGTCCCCCGTGAAGTCAAAAAGCAGGAGCACCGTGTCGCCCTGCTTCCCGCCACAGCCTATCAACTGACCAAACGCGGCCACCGCGTGCTGGTTGAGCGCGGAGCCGGCGCCGGATGCGGTTATCCGGATGCGGACTACGAGACGGCGGGTGCCGAGATGGTCGGCACGCACGAGGAGGCGTTTTCGTCCGATCTCGTCGTCAAGGTCAAGGAGCCCCAGCCGTCGGAAATCCCCCTGCTGCGGCGGGGCCAGGTTCTTTTCACCTACCTCCATCTCGCGGCGGACAAAACGCTCACCGAGGCGATGCTTGCGAGCGGTGTGACGGGACTCGCCTACGAGACGATTGAAATCAACCGCCGTCTGCCGTTGCTCGAACCGATGAGTGAGATTGCCGGCCGCATGTCCGTGGTGGTCGGCGCGAACTGCCTCGCCAAGCACAACGGGGGCACCGGCGTGCTGCTGGGCGGCGTGCCCGGCGTGCTCCCCGGCAAGGTCGTGGTCATCGGCGGCGGCACCTCGGGCATCAACGCCGCACGCATGGCCCAGGGCCTCGGCGCCGACGTCACCATCCTCGAGGTCGACCTCGAGCGGATGCGGTTCCTCGACATCACCCTGCACACCGCGCACACCCTTTATTCCAGCGAGTCGCACCTGACCGAGGTGCTTCCGCAGGTCGATCTTCTCATCGGCGCCGTCCTCGTTCCGGGTGCGCGGGCGCCGCGGCTCATCACCCGCGGGATGTTGCGCTGCATGAAACCGGGCAGCGTGTTTGTGGACATCGCCATCGACCAGGGCGGATGCGCCGAGACCTCGCGTCCGACCACCCACGAGCATCCGACCTACGTCGAGGAGGGCGTGATGCACTACTGCGTGGCCAACATGCCCGGCGCCTACGCCCGCACGGCCACGCAGGCGCTCACCAATGTCACGGCGCGCTATGTGGAGATGATCGCCGACCTCGGCTTGGCCGCATCCTGCGACAAGGTGCCCGCCCTCCGCGGCGGCATCAACGTGCATGAAGGTGTCCTCACCGTGCCGGCCGTGGCCGAGGCCCACGGGATGACCGCGGGCGAGTTGCGTCTTTCCTGACCCTCTCTTCGTCAGGTCCGCGGATCGTCCGCCGACCATTCGCGGACATTGATCACGCGGCGTTCGAAGATCGTGGCGCGGCGGATGAGGCGTGCATTCGCCGCGGGAACGACGGGGAAGTGCGGCACGGCATTGAGCCGGTCGTCGAGATCCCAGAGATCCTCGCTGCTGGTGATCCACGCATCACCCAAGGTCCGAAGGTCGAATGGCCGCGAGTAGGAAACGAGCGTCTTCACGCCGTCATGATCGCGGAAGTATTCGTGGAAATACGAGAGGGCCAGCTCGCGGATCGTGCGGTAGATGGGATCGCGGTAGCGGACGACTGCGTGGTTCGTCTTGGAGATCGCGCCCCAGTAGCCGTTCTCCCGGAAGAGTGCGACGACATGTTCGTCGTCGAGCAGCTTCGTCTTGAGGTCGAGGAGGAGGGGTTTCCCGCCATGGAACCAGAGGGCCGCCGCGGCGAGCAGCGCGCCCTCGATGCAATGCGCCTTGCGCTCTTGCAACACCCGCCGCGGGGAAAAATGCGTTTCGCCGTTTTTCTCGTAGTTGACCGGCAGCCGGTCGAGAAAGTCCTGGATCTTGCGCGGCGTCGAGAGCCCCCGCAGGACGGCGGTTTCCTTCGGGGTGAGCCCGGTCATCAGCGTTCAGGCGGAGGCCACGTGGTAGAGGGGGAAGGCGCCGAAGCCCTTGGGAAGCGGCGTCTCCCCGGCGTATTCGAAGCGCACCCCGGGAAGCCCCAGAGACAGCGCGAGCGAAGCGGCCGTGCGGCTCGCATAGACGTGGTTCACCGGCGTGATCGGCTCGATGCGGGCGGCCCGGTTCACCATGCGTCCCGCGACATCAAGACGGCCCGTCACCGGGTCGTTGAATTCCAGCACCGGTCCTGCATCCAGCGAGATACGGATGCCCAGATTGTCGGGAAGTCCGCGCGAGGTCCAATCGACCGAGGCAACGCCGTCGCGCAGCGCGAGACTGAAATTGACGGCGGAGTCCAAGTCGCGGAATACCGCGAAAATGCCATCGCCGGCCGTCTTCAGGACAAGCGCGTTGCTGCGGAAGCGATCGGCGATTTTTCCGACCATCCCGAGCAGCTCGCTGCAAAAGATCTCCAAACCTCGGGAGTCGAGGCGGCTGAACCCCTTGACGTCGGCGCACACGATGGCGCGGAACGGCGCCCGCGTGCCGGTCATGAGCTCCTCATCCTCCGGTGTTGAGGCCGGTCCCGTCTCCAGATCCAACTCCTGACCCCTGAGCAGGCATGCTCCCCGGAAGAGCAGATGCACCATGGATGGTTCGAGCTTCTCGCCGGCCACCTGCGGATCCTCCGCTCCGTGGAGACGCGTTGCGCGGGCGAGCAGCGAATCAAGCCGGACCAGATCCTCCTCGCCGCAGGCTGCCCGGAATGAAGCCAGCGGCGCCTCGAAGCACAGGTGCAGCTCCGAACAATCGCGTGCCAGTTCCTCGGCCTCCGCAAGTTGGGATGGCTCACGGAGGTAATAGAAGACAAAGGATCCCGTCGAGCTGCAAGACACCGGCCGGCGCCCCAGACCCGCGATCAGCATCGCGGGGCGTTTGAACCAGCCGTCCACGGCCTGCACGGGACCGCCGGTCCTTGCGGCGGTTTCCATGGCTTGGCGCCTCATGGACTGGAGGGCGCGCCAGCGGCCGGAGAGTGCCTCCGCCGCCCCGCGGTAGGCCGCTTCCGCCTCGGAATACTCCCCGAGGAGGAGGCATGCTTCGCCGCGGGTCGCCTGAAGCCACGGTTGGGGTTCGTCCTGCGCAGACAAGGCGGTGACTTTGCGGCAGATCTCGAGGACTTCCGCGGCGAGCCGGCGCGCCTCCTCCCGGTGTCCCGACCATGCGGCGAGTGAGGCGGCGTTGATGCCGAGGTAATAGGCATCTTCGCCTGCACTCCTGCTCCCCTGTTGACGGAAGCGGCCCAGGGATGTGGCGTAGGCGGCACCGTAAATTTCGCGGGCTCTTCCGAACCAACGACAGGCATCGTCCGGTGTCTTTGCCCGGAGACCCTGCATTTTGGCGAGACGTCCGCGGAGGCCGTGGAGATCCGCGTCGACCGGGGTTCCATCCCCGATCTTGTCCAACTCCTGGGCGGCCCGCTCGATCGCGCCGACCTCCATGAGGGAAAGCACGGCGATGTGGCGCACCCCTGCCTCCGCGGCGGGGGACAGCGGTGCCTCGCCCGTGAGCAGACTCGAGGCCATGTCGTAAGCGAGCAGGGGCCACCCCGCATCGCAGGCGATTTTCGCGAGCCGTGCGCCCAAACCCGCATGGACTTGCCAGAAGGCCGCGGGATATCCGCGCCAGAGCGCGTCCACAGTTTCGAAGCGAAGCGCTTCCGGGGCGGCCAATTTGGCCTCAACAAGCGCGGCGTCGTCAGCGCCCGCGTCAACGGGGGTGTCCGCGGCGACAATGCGGAACCCCTCCTGATACAGGTTCCGGATCGTGGCGAGGGCGGTGGCGCGGTCGAGGTCCTTGTCCTTCTCGGACAATTCCCCATAGGCGACGAGGTTCGGCGTGGTCTTGAGTTGGTCGCTGCGTTCGGGCCCCCAGCGCCAGCCCTCCTCGAGCCGTTTCTCCGCCCAGCGATTGTGAACCCTCTCCGCGAGGCGCTCGACGGCCTCCGCGACGAAATCCGGGATTTCGACGGATGCCGAGGTGTCGGGCGGCGGCATCCACCGCGGTGGCTGGTCAGGCGCGTCCATCGTCAGCCGGCCATGCATGAACCGGCGGGTCCGCGTCCGGGCACCGGAGGATGTGTGCCGACGGGATCACAGGCTCCGGCCCGTGCCGACGTATTGCGCCGTCATGGTGTCGTAGCTGGTATTCGAGCCGACTTTGGGCTTTTCTCCGATATTGTAGACATTGTTGCCGACGATCTGGTTGGTCTTTGTGTCATAGACCATGACTTGGGACGAACCCTTCGGGCTTTCCTTGGAGGCGACGGTGTCCACGGCGATGAAGCGGGGCTTTTTCGCGGATTTCGTTGTCCGCGATGAGGAGCTTGCGGCCGCCTTTTTCTTCTGTGCTTCCATTTTCGCCACGGCCGCCTGCGCGTTGGCTTCCGCGATCTTCCGCTGTTGGGCGTTTGCCTGGCTCTTGGAAATGATGTAGGCGCCGGCTCCTGCGACCAGCCCCGCGCCTGCGGTCACGGGGATCGTTATGGCGGGATCCACGCCGGCGGCTCCCAACGCGATCCCTGTCACCGCGGCGCCCAACCCGCCGAAAACAGCGGCGTTCTCGCCGGGTTGCATGTTCTGGCAACCGGAGGTGAGCAGACCGGCGGCCAACAGGAGTGAAAGGGGTTTTGAGTGTTGCATGATATCTGGGGTCAAGGTCTCCATACCCGCGCCAGAGACGGGGGCCGGTCAAGTCAAAAGCTGATCTTGTTGTCCACGCACCATCTCACGGCGTCGGCATTGCCCTTGCGGGCGGCCCGTTGATACCAGACCGAGGCCTCGTCCCGGTTCGGCGGGCCGGCGTCGCCGTTTTCCAGCGCCATGGCGTAGAAAAGCATGCACACGGCATCGTCCTTCCTCGCGCCGTCCTGCCAGAGCTGGACGGCCTTTTCACGGTCCGCCTCGCCGGCTTCGCCCGACATATACATGGCACCCAAGCGTCCTTGGGCCTCGACATATCCTTGGTCGGCCGCCTCTTGGTAAAGCCGGAAGGCCTCCTTGGGGTCGGGAGCCGGCATGCCGATGCCCTTTTGATACATCCGTGCGAGGTGCATCTTTGCCCCGAGATTTCCCAGTGCCGCAGCCTGCGTGTAGAGCGTGGCGGCCTCCGCCTCGTTGACCGGCACGCCCTTGCCCCCGAGCAGGCATTCCGCGTAGAGCAACATCCCGTCGGTCGACCCGGCCTCGGCGGACTTTTTCAGCCATGCGGCGGCCTCGGTCAGATCCATCGGCGCACCGTCCCCGTTCGAGAGCATCAATCCGACTTCGGCCATGGCGCGGGGCATCCCCTGTGCGGCGGCCTTCTTGAAGAACACCAGGCTTTCCTCGGGATTGGACTTGCGGAGTTGGATGCCGAGGAAGTTCTGGGCGGCGGCAAGGTTGGCATCCGCAAGCTTGCGCGTGGAACCCCCAAGCCGTCCGTCCGTGTCCGAAACATTGCCATCCTCGAGCAGGCGGGAGATCACATTTTCCGCGCGGAGGCGGAGGTCGGGGTTCCCGGGGTCGGCGGCCAGCAGGTCGGCGTAGGCGGCAAGGGCGCCGACAAAATCCTGCCTGTCCTCGAGATCCTTTGCTGCGGCGAGGGGATCAAGCGGGGTCGCTTCCGGTGCCTCGGCTTCCGCGGTCGGCCTTGCTTCCACCTCCGCGTTGTCGGCTGCCGCCACTGCGGGGGAGGCATTCTCTTGGGGCGGTGTTGCGTCCGAGCCGCGCGAAAAATGATAAAGCGCCGCGGCGGCAACGAGGACGATCACCACGGCGGCGCCCAACAGCAGCGGGGTCTTGGACGTTTTCGGGGGCGCGGTCTGGACCGGCGCCGCGGGAACGGTGGTTGCCGGGATGTCCGCGGCGCCCGAGAACTCGATGCCGAGCACGCCTTGGACGGCGCGGACCAGATCGGCCACGTGGGCGTCGAGCGGCGGGGTGAGCGCATCGAGCCAATGGCAACTGCTGATGAACAGTTCCAGGTCCTCGGAGGGTTTCACATCCTGGAGGCGGAAGGGGATGATCGTCACGCGCCGCGACACGGCACGCTCGATTTCATTCATCACATGCGGCGAGTTGTTCGTGTGCTGCGAGAAGACCAGCACCATGACCTTCGCGTTGGTGATGGCCTTGATGATCGAACCGCCCCAATTCTCGCCGGGGCGGACATTGCGCGGGGCGATCCAGCAGGGGATCCCGTTCGCCTCCAACCCGGCCACCACCGCCTCGGCGACCGCCTTGTCTTCGCGACAGTAGCTGATGAACGCCACGGGATTCATGGCCCGTGATTATCCGAAAACCACGCCGAAAACAACCGCACGACAGGTCAGGCGGAGGCGTTCCCGCCGGGGCGGTAGTGGATGACCCTGATGTCCTCCATCGTGGCAAGGCCGCCGTCCATCATTTCATCAAGCACGGGGAGGAAACCCTCGATTTTCTCCCGTGTGTCCACGACCTCGATGATGATGGGCATGTCCATGGACAGCTGGAGGATTTTTGCGGTGTGGATCGTGCTGTTGGCTCCGAACCCCATCGGGCTGCGCAGGACGGTGGCGCCGGCCAGGCCGAGTTCCCGCAGCTTGAGCACGAGGGCCTCGTAGAGCGGTTGGTGTCCGTGCCGGTCGCTCTCCCCGAGCATGATTCGGAGCAGGACGGCGTTTTCCGGAAGGTGTCTCATGGCGGATGTCAATGGGGGCTGAGGATCGAGGCCAGCATGATGCCGACCCAGACGAAGGCGAGGCAGACGATCACCGAGGCGGCGATGTAGCCCGCGGCGTAGAGCCACTCGCCGTCATGGATCAGGTTGAAGGTCTGGAGTCCGAAGGAGGAAAACGTGGTGAAGCCGCCGAGGACGCCGATGCTGACAAACTGCCGGACGACCGGGGAAACGGTGAGCAGCCCCTCCGGTTTGGTCAGGCCGGTGAAAATCCCGATGAGCAGGCATCCGAGGATGTTCACGGCAAGCGTGCCCACCGGGAACGTCTCGCCGAAGCGCGCGGCGAGCGAGCCCGACATCCACAGGCGCGCCGCCGAGCCGACGGCGCCGCCGGCCATCACGGCGAGGTAGCTAGACAACATGGAGCGAAGAACCCGCGGTGACCGGATGGAACGGTCGGCCGCGTGATTGGAGGAGCGTGCAATCCATCGTTGAGATGCAAGTAACAGCCGGCCGCGGTCTTGTCAAAAGCCGACCGGGGACGGCTAAATTACCAGCACGGCGCGCGGCCAATCCTCCGGGTGATGGAACGACACCGCGGAATGGGCCGCGCTCGTGGACAACACCGGGGGCGAATCGGTCCCGGCATCGTAGCGGCAGAAACTCACGCGCAGCTCCCTTCCGGCCTCGAAACGGGCGAGCCCGCAGACGTCCGCGGGAACCTCTGCCTCCACCCGCCAGCCGCCGGCGGTGAGTTTCGCGGAGGCCGGGAATCCCACGGGGGTGACCGGGAGGTTCTCCGGGAACCGGAGGTGCATGCGCACGCCATTGGGGGCCACATGCAACTCGGTGTAAGCGCCGCTTCCCTCCACCTGCAGGAAGATTTCAAACACATCGCCGAGTTCCCACAGACGCTGGTTGTCCGCGGCGGCGGATGTCCGCACCTCGTCATCCTGAAGATCGGCAAGGACCAACAAAGCATCCCCGCTCCATGCCAGCCTCACCGTGCCGGGGCGGAATCGCGCCTCGGGTTGCGGCGCCCACGGCTGGGTCAAGTGGAACACCGCACCGTGTTCGGCCGTCGCGGCGTGCGGAATTCGGATGGCGGACCGATCGGGATTCACGGGTGGGGATGGCGTTGGTGCGGAAGTCCCGGGTGTTTTGTGCACGGATGGCCGGAGTCCGCAAAATATTTCCCATGATCGAATGGACTCGCGGTTTTGCGGGTGGGGCGGGAGTATTCCTCCGGTGTCTGCCCCGGGCAGCGCCCGTCCGCCGTATGCCAGAAGCCCCATCACCCGTCGTCCCCGGAGCCTTGGCGATCATTTCCGATATCCACGGCAACATCGATGCATTGACCGCCGTCCTTCGCGACGTGGCGACGCAGGAATGCCAGGGCCTCATCTGCCTCGGGGACATCGTCGGCTACGGCCCCGAACCGGGCGAATGCGTCCGGCTCATCCGCAAGGTCGCCGCCATCACCGTCATGGGCAATCACGAGGCCATGTTCCTCGAGATCGACGGGAAGGAACCCGACGAGCGTGAGCAATCCAACAGCATCTGGAAGTCGCTCGGCCTTTGCCGCGAGGCGCTCACCCCAGATGACAAGGAATGGATCCGCGACATGCCTTTGGTTGCCATCATGGGCGACGTCACGTTCCTGCATGCATCGCTCCATGAACCGCAGGAGTTCGACTACATCTACTCCCTCGAACTCGCCGGGGATCATTTCCGGGCGCAGGAGACGCCGGTCTCGTTCCATGGGCACACGCATGTGCCGGTCATCTGGGAGGAGCGGCGCGGTGCAATCCACTACACCATGCCCGGCGAGGAACCGGTCCAGCTCGACCCCGCCTGCCGCTACACCATTTGCGTCGGCAGTGTCGGGCAGCCGCGCAACCACGACACCCGCGCGGCTTATGCGCTCTTCGATCCGGACAAGCGCCGGCTCGTGATCCGGCGGGTGGCGTATGACATCGACAGCGCGCAGAAGCGCTTTTTCCAGCGCGGCCTCAGCGGCTTCAACTCCGTGCGGCTCGCCTTGGGAGAATGACCGTCAGTCGGCGGGCACGAGGCGGACGAGTTGTCCGGGCTCGTCGTAGAGAACGTAGAGGAATCCGTCGTCGAACGTGCGCACATCGCGGATGCGTCCGGTGTTCTCGAGGAGGTTTTCCTGGCGTGTCACGGCGGTGCCGTTGAGCTGGATGCGGACGAGCTTTTGTCCGGCAAGTCCGCCGGCAAAAAGGTTGCCGCGCCAGCGGGGGAATTTGCCGCCTTTGTAAAGTTCCAGCCCGGATGCGGCGATGACAGGAGTCCATTGCACGATGGGGTCCTCCATGCCGGGGGCCGAGGTCTTGTCGGTGATCTTCGTGCCGCTGTAGTTGATGCCGTAGGTGGCCACGGGCCAGCCGTAGTTGGCGCCTTTCCGTATGATGTTGAGTTCATCGCCCCCGCGGGGGCCGTGCTCGGTCTCCCACAGGCGTCCGGTGGCTGCGTCGTGAACGAGTCCCTGCGGGTTGCGCACGCCGTAGGCCCAGATGGAAGGCACCGCTCCGGGCGTGCCGACGAAGGGATTGTCCTCCGGCACCCGTCCGTCGTCGTGCAGTCGGTGGATTTTCCCGGTCACGCTGCCGAGGCTCTGGGCGAGGTTGTCAGGGGTTGTCGGGCCGCCGCGGTCACCGACGGGGAAAAACATGAAGCCCCGTCCGTCGAACACGATGCGGGAGCCGAAGTGGATGTTCTTGTCGGTGGCCTCGCCCGGGGGGGGATCGAAGACCGTCTCAAGATCCGTGAGGCGGTCGCCGTCGAGCTTGGCACGCACGATCGATGTGAGGGCGCCGTCGCCGATCGGTTTGGAAAGCGCGAGGTAGATCCAGCCGTTGTCCGCATATTCGGGGTGGAGTGTCACGTCGAGGAGGCCGCCTTGGCCCTGTGCGAAGACGGGGGGAACGCCCGAGACCGGCGTCATTTCCACGCCGTTCGCGGAGACCAGGAGCAGGCGTCCGCCGCGCTCGGTGATGAGGAACCTGCCGTCGGGAAGCTTCTCGACACCCCATGGATGGTCGAGCCCCTCGGCAACCTTCTCCACGCGGAAGCGGTGGACCGAGGATGTCACCGCGTCTTGGGCGCCAAGCGTCTGGACGGCAAGCAGGAGGAAGATGAGGGGTTTCATGACTCAGCGAGTTTTCTCCAAGACGGCGGACCCGTCGAAGTGAAAAACCGCGCGCATGTCCTGCAGTGGAGGATCCGGGGGCGTGTTGTTTTTCCACGGCGCCGTGGCAACGTTCGGATGCTGCTGGTCCGCCGTGCTCATCATCCACAGGCCGGTCTGGTCGCCGAGCTGCACGAGAGGGACGGGGCCGATGGGAGGCTGTCCGCCAACGACCACGCTGCCGAACGGCGCGATGGTGCCAAGATTGTTGGTGATGGAGGTGTTCATCACACAGACGCGCTTGGCGGCCGGGTCGGAGGATTCCACGCGTGCATAGGCGCGGGGCATGAGGGCGGCGACAAGATGCTTGCCCGGGGTCGCCTCCACCCCGAGGTAGGGTGCGCATTCCGTGACGATCCGGCCGCCGCGGCCCGCTTCGTATTCAAGGACCTGCCCGGGAAACAACGGTGGCAGAGTGCCCCCGTGATCGTGGGTGTATTGCAGGACGGCGGTCCCCATCGTGCGGATTTTGGCCAGTGCATCGGCGCGATCCGCCTGAAGCATCGCCGCGTGCCACGCCGCCATGCCGGCTGCGGCCAGCACGAGGATGATGGCAAGGGTGGCCAGCAGTTCGATGATGGAAAACCCGGAAGTCGCTCCGCGGTGAGGCATCGTGTCTGGCGCAGTATCCACCGCCCCATCGTGCATGGAAGCGCTTTGTGCGAACGCAAAGGCGGTTCGTCCCGAAGAACGAACCGCCCGTTGTGGGGAAACCTTGAAGTTCAGGCCGCGCTTGAGGCCGCCACCTTTCCGGCGCACTCCGCGCAGACACCGTAAAGCGTGAGCGAGTGGCTCTTGACCAGGAACCCCGGTGGGGCGGTCTGGTCGATGCCGGATGTGCACGCTTCCACCTCGTAAACCCTCTGGCATGACTCGCAGAGGAAATGATGGTGATGGTGCGGATGTTTGCGTTCGTAGTGCGGCGGTGCCCCGGGAATGTCCACCACCTCCACGGTGCCCATGTCCATGAGGATGCGTAGGGCGCGGTAAACGGTGGCGATACCCAATCCTGGGGATATTGTCCGCGCAACTTGCCAGATTTCTGCGGGCGTCATCGGACGGCCTGCATCATCCAAGGTTTTTTGCACTGCTGATCTTTGTCGGGTTGCGTAGTTCACTTTATTTGTTGCGTGTTACGGCGTTACGATGCGCCTTCCCCGGACAAACTCAGACCCAGACTTGAAACTGCCAAGACAATTTTTTGCATTGCACGAGCAAAGAACGTGCATACGATAAATCAGAATACATTTGCGTATCATATGAGAATGAATTTGTCAGTCTGCAAATCCCTCGTGCTGTGCGGGGTGGTCCTTGCAGGGTTTCGCGCGGGGGCTGCACAGGCGGAACCGCTGCGGGTGCTGACCTCGTTCTATCCGGTGTATGTGGCGGCGCTGAACGTGACGGCGGGCATTGACGGGGTGGAGGTGGACAACCTTGCGAGTCCCCGTGTCGGATGCCTGCATGACTACCAGATGACGACGGGCGATGCCCGGAAGATTGCCGCGGCCGACGTGTTTCTCGTGAACGGTGCCGGCATGGAGCCGTTTCTCGAAAGCGTGGCACGGCAGTCTCCGCGCCTGCGGGTGGTCGAGGTGAGCCGCGGGATTCCATTGCTGGACGGCAACCCCCATGTGTGGGTGAGCTTCGAGGGCGCCCGCCGTCAGGTGGACAACATCGCGGAGGTCCTGGGCGAGGCGTCACCGGCGAATGCGGAGGCGTTCCGCGCCAACGCGGGGCGATACAAGGAGCGCATCAACGCCTTGGAGATGCGGGCGAGGGAGCGGATGCGGCCCTTCGCGGGGGCGCCGATCGTCACGTTCCACGCGGCGTTTCCGTATCTTGCGCGCGATTTGGGGCTGGAGATTGCGGGTGTCATCGCACGCGAGCCGGGCTCCGAACCGGTTGCGCAGGAACTGGCCGCCACGATCGAGCTGGTGCGTGCGCGCCATGTGAAGGGCCTGTTCGCCGAGCCGCAATTTCCCGAGCAGAGCGCCGGGATCGTCGCGCGGGAGACCGGGCTCACGGTCCACGAGCTGGATCCGGTGGTGACCGGACCGTCTGCCCCGGAGGAGGCGCGTGAGGCTTGGCTTCGGGCGATGGAGAACAACGTCTCCGTGCTGGCGCAGGCGTTGCGCTGAGAGCATCGTTCATCCCGTGCAGCTTCCCGCCGACGACGCCCCCTCCCACCACGGAATCGCCCCGCACCGGTGCGGCGAGTGCTGCACGACCATGCGCGGCCTCGGCGTGTCGCGCCGCGGCGTGCCCGTGCTGGAGAATGTCGACCTGCATCTTCACTGCGGGGAGCTCACGGCCGTCGTCGGCGAGAACGGCGCGGGGAAGACGACGCTCGTGCGCTGCCTGCTCGGCGAGATTCCGCATGAGGGGGAGGTGCATTTCCTCGACGCGGCGCATCGTCGTCCGGACAGCCCCGTGATCGGCTATGTGCCGCAGCATGCGAGCTTCGACCGTGATGCGCCGATCTCCGTGCTCGATCTTTTCGCGGCCTCGCTGGCGGCGCGCCCCGCTTGTCTGGGGGTGTCGCGCGGGGTGCTGGACCAGGCGACCGGGGGGCTGGCGCGCAGCGGCTCGGTGCACCTGCTGCACCGGCGGTTGGGGACCTTGTCTGGGGGAGAATTGCAGCGCGTGCTTCTCGCGCTGGCGCTCACCCCCGTTCCGAACATCCTCGTGCTGGACGAGCCGATGTCCGGCGTGGACCACAGCGGACGGGAGAAATTCTACGAACTGCTCTCGCGCCTGCGCCGGGAATACGACCTTGCCGTGCTGCTGGTGTCGCACGACCTGGCGTCGCTGGCGCGATTCGCCGACCGCATGGTCTTCCTCGACCGCAGGATCGTGTGCGAGGGGACGCCCGCCGAGGTGCTGCGCGACCCGAGGGTGCGCGAGGCGTTCAGCCTGGAGGGATTGCTGTCGTGAGCGGCGGGTGGCTCGAACCGTGGCAGCAGGCCGTCGCGGCGCTGCCGTTTGAATGGACGGAATTCGAGTTCATGCGCCTCGCGCTGCTGGCGGTGCTGATCATCGCGCCGTTGCTGGGCGCCCTCGGCACCGTGGTGGTCGCCAACCGACTGGCATTCTTCTCGGAGGCGGTCGGCCATGCGGCCTTCACGGGCATCGCCCTCGGGGTGATCCTCGGCCTGGGCAACCCGCTGTGGTCCATGGTCCTTTTCTCGCTGTTCCTGACGGTCTTCGTGGCATGGGTGAGGCGGCGGGGCGGCTTGTCGTCCGACACCGCCATCGGCCTCGTCATGGCATTCACGGTTTCGCTCGGGATCGTGATTCTTTCAAGGGGCGGGGACTTCGCCCGTTACACGAAGTTCCTCATCGGCGACATGCTCGGGATTTCCGCGGGGGACATCGCCTCGCTGGGGTTGCTGGCCGTTGCGGTGCTGTCGGTGTTCCTGGTGTTTTTCAACCGCCTGCTGCTGGCGAGCGTGAGTCCGGCGCTCGCCCGCAGCCGGATGAGGCGACCCGGCGCCGCGGAACTGCTTTTCGCCGGCACGCTGGCGGTGACCGTGACGTTCAGCCTGCCGTGGATCGGGATCCTGGTGATCAACGCGCTGCTCATCCTCCCGGCGGCGACCGCGCGCAATCTCGCCCGCAGCACCGCGGAGTTCTTCGCGTGGGCCGTGGCCGTGGCCGTGCTGGCCGGGGTGGCGGGATTGATCGTGTCCTTCTACGCCTCGACGGCGACCGGCGCGACCATCGTGCTGGTGGCCATGGGGATCTATCTGCTGACGCTGGTGGGTGCGGGTGGTTTCCGCCGCGAATCATGAAGCAGTCCGTGCTGGCGCTGCACGGGTTCCTCGGTCGCGGCGGCGATTGGGACGGGGTGAAGGCCGCCTCGCAGGGGGATATCGACTGGCGCTGCCCGGACCTGTTTGCGCCGGGAGGGGATGATTGGCGCAAGCCGCCGGCATTCGTCGGGAAGTCCTGGCTCGCCGGATATTCCTTCGGGGCGCGGCTCGCTCTCCGCTGGCTTGTCGAGGAACCCCAGCGCTGGCACGGGGCCTTGCTGCTTTCGGCCAACCCCGGGAATTTCCAGACGGATGCCGCCCGGTCGGCGCGGCGGGAATCGGACGACTCTTGGGCGTCGGCATTCCGGAGCGAACCATGGGACAGCCTGATCCCGAGGTGGAATGCGCAGGACGTTCTCGCCGGCGGGGCCGTTCCGCCACGTGTGGAGGCGGACTATGACCGCGCGAAGCTGGCGGATGCGCTGGAGCACTTTTCGGTGGCCGACCAATTCACCGAAGCTGCGCGTCTCGAAGGGCCCTTGGTCTGGATGGCCGGTGTGTGTGACGCGAAGTTCACGGGCCTGCTGGCGGCGATGAGGGATGCCGGATTTCCCGGGGTGTTCGATGCCGTCCCCGGAGCCGGGCACCGCCTTCTCCATGATGCGCCGCGGGAGGTGGCGCGGGCTTTGGACCGATTGACGGCTTGATCCGCGCAGGCCTGCGGCGGACCCTGCGCGTGATGGCGAAACTCATTTATGCGGCCAGTCCGGATTCGGCGGACATGCTTTATGCCACCGGGTTCCAGGCACCGGATGCGTTCATTTTCCTGGAGCATCGCGGAAAGACCGCGGTCCTGCTGAGCGACCTCGAGATCGACCGGGGAAGGCGCGAAGCGCGCGTGGATGAGGTGCTTTCCCTCACGGAACTGGCACGCGGGCTCGGAGAGCGTCCAAGCGTGGGGGCCGTGGCGGCGAAGTTGCTGCGCCGCCTCAGGATCCGCCGGGTGGATGTTCCCGCGGACTTCCCTCTCGGCATGGCGAGGATGCTTGAGAAATCAGGGATCAAGGTGGTGCCGGTCGAGGGACACTTCTGGCCCGAACGGGAATGCAAAAGTCCCCGGGAGATCGGCCAAATCCGCCGTGCGGCATCTCTCGCGGGAGCCGGCATTCTCCGTGCGGTGGAGGTTCTCCGGGCGTCGAAGATCGGACGCTCCGGAAAGCTCACATGGGGAGGCCGGCCGCTTACCAGCGAACTCCTCCGCGCGGAGATCGATTGTGCCGTGTTGCACGCGGGAGGCGCGGTCGAGGGGACGATCGTGGCCGGCGGGCGCCAAGCCTGCGATCCCCACGAACGCGGACACGGACCGCTGCGGGCCCATCAGTTGATCATTCTGGACGTATTCCCGCGTGATCGCGCCACGGGATTTTACGGTGACCTCACGCGCACCGTGGTGCGCGGACGCGCGGACGAGGCCCAGCGCAGGATGTGGCAGACGGTCTGCGAGGCGCAGAGGCTGGCGATCCGCATGATGAAACCCGGCGTGAAAGGCGCGGCCGTGCACAAGACCGTGCAGGAATTCTTCCGGGCGGAGGGGTATCCCACCGGGCGCAAGGGCGGACGATGGACGGGATTTTTCCACGGGACCGGTCACGGCTTGGGGCTCGATCTGCACGAGGAGCCGCGCCTTGCGGCGACATCCTTCCGGGCCGGGCAGGTCTTCACGGTGGAGCCGGGCCTCTACTACCCGTCGGTCGGCGGGGCGCGCCACGAGGACATGATTGTCGTGACGGCGACCGGCAACCGGCGTTTGTCCCGCCTGGATGTTCCGCTCGAATTGTGAAAAAAATTTCGAACACGGTTGCGCATCCGTTGTCAGTGGAGATGATTGCAGGCTTATGAACATGACCGTTTATCTTGTGCTGATCGGTGTTCCGCTCCTACTTGGCCTCTACGCGCAGATGCGCGTGTCGGGGGCGTTCGGAAAATACAAGAAGGTGCGCGCGACCTCGAATGTGACCGGCGCCCAGGCGGCCCGGGAGATTCTCAATGCCGCGCAGATCCACGATGTGGAGGTGCGCGAGATTAACGGGTTGCTTGGCGACCATTACGACCCGACGCACAAGCGTCTCTGCCTGTCCTCCGAGGTTTACAACACGCCGAGCGTGGCGGCCCTCGGCATCGCGGCCCACGAGTGCGGGCATGCGATCCAGCACGCCCGCGCCTACGCCCCGCTCAAGTGGCGCATGGCCGTGGTGCCGGCCACGCAGGTGGCCTCGCAGATGCTGCCTTTGGTCATCATCGGCGGATTCCTGTTCCACATCAGCGGGCTGATCACGCTCGGTATCGTGTGCTACGCGGTCCTGGCATTTTTCCAACTCATCACGCTTCCTGTGGAGTTCGACGCGTCCAAGCGCGCCAAGGTGATCCTGCAGCAGATGGGCATGATCCAGCCCGGTGGCGAGGCGGCAGGAGTCAACAGCGTGCTCAACGCGGCCGCTCTGACCTACGTCGCCGCTTTCGTGGCCGCCCTCGGCAACCTCGTGTGGCTGATCATGGCGTCCCGCAGGCAATGACCCGCCGCCCGTCCGCCGCGCCGCCGGTCGCGCTGACGATCGCGGGCTCCGACAACTCGTGCGGCGCCGGTGCGCAGGCCGACCTCAAGACATTCTCCGCGTTCGGGGTTTACGGGCTCACCGCCATCACCTGCGTGGTGTCCGAGGTGCCCGGGCGCGTCGAGCACGTGCAGGCGGTCACTCCCGCAGTGCTGCGCTCGCAGATCCGGATCCTCTTCGAGGCCTACCCGATCGCGGCGGTCAAAACCGGGATGCTTTACTCGCGTGCCCTGCTGCGCGTCGTGTCCGAGGAACTGGCCGACCGTTTGGGAATGTTCCACCTGGTGGTCGATCCGGTCATGGTGGCCAGCAGCGGCGACCCCCTCCTCAAGCCCGATGCCGTGCGCGCCTACGAGGAGGAACTTCTCCCCTTGGCCGACGTGATCACGCCGAATCTGGACGAGGCGGCGGTGCTGCTCGGACGCAGGGTGAAGGGGCGCCGCGACATGGGTGCCGCCGCACGGGAACTGCGCGGCAAATACGGATGCGCGGTCCTGCTCAAGGGCGGCCATCTCCGCGGGCGCGATGCCGTGGATGTGCTTTGCCGCAAGGAGGGCGTGGATGAGTTCGTGCTGCCCCGGCTTCCCGGACGCGAAACGCACGGCACCGGCTGCACGCTGGCGGCGGCCGTGGCTGCCGGTCTGGCCAAGGGACGCAGTCTCCGGACCGCCTCGCTCGAGGCCAAAAAATTTCTCCATCGGGCCATGGCCCGGCAATGGGAGTGGCGGCGCGGACGGACGGCCACCGCGGCCCTGCGCCATTTATGACCGTCCTTGTGGTCGGCGGCGGGGGGCGCGAACACGCGCTGGTGTGGAAACTGGCGCAGTCCCCGCGCCTCAAGCGCCTGATCTGCGCGCCCGGGAATGCCGGGACGGCATCGCTCGCGGAAAATATCCCGGTGGCGGCGTCCGACCTCGCCGGCATCGTTGATCTCGCGGTGCGGGAGGAGGCGGATTTCGTGGTGGTCGGCCCGGACGATCCCCTCGCGGCAGGGTTGGTGGATCGTCTGCAGGCGGTGGGCGTCCGCGCTTTCGGCCCCACGGCGTCCGCCGCCCGGTTGGAGTCTTCGAAAAGCTTCGCCAAGGATTTCATGCGCCGGCACGGGATTCCGACGGCGCGCGCGGAAAAGTTCACGGACTTCTCGGCGGCCTGCACCCACGCGCGGAACCAATCCTATCCGCTGGTCATCAAGGCGGATGGTCTTGCGCTCGGAAAGGGTGTGACGATTGCGGCGGATTACCCTGCGGCCGAGCACGCCTTGGAGGAAGCCCTCGTGCAGGGCGCATTCGGCGAAGCGGGGCGCATCGTGGTGATCGAGGAATTTTTGTCCGGTTGCGAGGCTTCGATCCACGCGTTGGTGGACGGAAAAAGCTGGCTGATGTTTCCCGACGCGCGCGACCACAAGCGCGCACTCGACGGCGATCTCGGACCGAACACCGGGGGCATGGGCACATTGAGCCCCTCGGGCCGGGTTGATGACGCGCTGCGCAGGCGGATCGAGAGCGACATCCTTGCGCCATTCTTGAGGGGTTTGCAGGCGGATGGTCTGGCCTACCGCGGCATGATCTTCCCCGGCCTCATGCTCACGGCGGAGGGACCGAAGGTGCTCGAATTCAATGCACGGTTCGGCGACCCGGAGACACAGGTGCTTCTGCCGCGATTGAAGACCGATCTGTTCGATCTGCTCGAGGCCGCGGCGGAGGGGAGACTCGACGCCGAGCGGCCCGAGTGGGATTCGCGCGCGGCATGCTGCGTGGTGATGGCATCCGGCGGCTACCCCGGAAGCTACAGAACCGGCTTCACTGTCACGGGCTGCGGAGAGGCGGAGGCCGGGGGCGCCCTTGTTTTCCATGCCGGCACAAGATTGGAGGAAGGAAGAACCGTCACATCCGGCGGCCGTGTGCTCGGGGTGACGGCCATGGGGAGGGATGCCGCGGAGGCGGTCGGCGCCGCGTATGCCGGAGTCCGGCGGATTGGCTTTGAAAATGCGGCGTGGCGCAACGACATTGGGGCACCCGAGCCCGCATGAGAGCAATCCAGGCAATCCTCCTCGCCGCCGCATCGGCTGCGTCCCTCCACGCGCGCACCGCATCGTCCGAAACCGTTTCTGTGGCGCCCGCCCCGGAGTCCGTCGCCGCGCGCGTGAAATCACTCACGCCGGAGCAGATCCAACAGGCGTTGTCCGCGATCCAGCAGCGTCATGTGGGTGCGGCGTCGATCGATGCGGCCGAGTTGTCCCGCGCGACCCTGCTGGGGTTGTTGGAGAGGCTGCAGCCCGGCGCCGAGTTGAACGGCGGGGACCTCCAAGAGCCGAAGGTGGTGCCATTCCAATCGGAGATCCTGGAAGATCGCGTCGGCTACGTCCGTTTGGGATCGCTGCGGACGGAAAACATCGCGCAACTCGATGCCGCCTTGGACAGTTTCGGAGACGGGAAGACCGATGGCATCGTGCTTGATCTTCGCGCCACGCCGGAGTCCCGGGACTTCGCGCTTGCCGCGGAGATCGCAGGGCGGTTTGTCCCGGCAGCCACGACGCTTTTCTCGATGCAGGGGCGGACGGATGCCGCGGGGAAGCCCTTCATTTCATCCGAACCGCTCTACCGCGGCTTGCTGGTGGTGCTTGTCGATTCCTCCACGCGTGGTGCCGCGGAGGTCATCGCGGCGGTGCTGCGCCGCCATGCGCATGCCATGCTTGTCGGGGCGACAACCGGTGGACGCGCGGTCGAGTTCGAGAGTTTGCCGCTCGGGGAGGGTCAGCAGTTGCGGTTGGCGGTGGCGGAGGCAAGGGTGGAGGGATTGCCGCCCATATATCCGGACGGACTGTCTCCCGATCTGTCGGTGTCCCAAGACCCGGCCTTGCGCGATGCCGTCCTCGCGGCCTCGACCGGCAAGGGTGTGGCGGCATTCGTATTCGAACACGGCCGCGCACAGATGAACGAGGCGGCCCTTGTGGCCGGCACGAACCCCGAACTCGACAATGGGGATGCGACCTTGGAGGAGGGTTCCCTCTTCGATCGTCCGCTTCAACGAGCCATCGATCTCATCGTCGCCATCCGGCTCTTCCGCGGGAAAGATTGACGGGCGTCAGTTTCCGAACACGCCTTTGAGCAGGTGTCCTGCCGCCTCCACGGCGGTTGCGGGGATTTCCGTGGCGGCTTCCACGGCACCGCTGGCCGGGGCGGAGGCGAGTGCGGCCACCACGCGGGAACTGAGGTCCTCGACCGGGGCTTCCGGAGTGCCCCCCACGCGCACCGAGGTCCACAAGTAGCCGTCGCGTTCGTTCCGGAAGAGCACGGGCATGAATGCCACCAGCCATGGACGCCCCTGACGGAGCACGCCGAGCTGGAGGTCGGCACGGATGCTGTCCTTGCCGTAGGTTCCCGATCCGTTCACGACGAGCCCCTTGCTCGAGACGGCATGGAGGTTGGTGATCGCGGTTGTCCCGTCCGCCCCGCGCGTGAAATCGAAATCCAGGGTTTCCCAAGGGATCACATCCCAGTTCTCGCCGGTGAAAAGGCTGGCCATTTTGACGAGCACCGGCACTTGCCTGGTTGCAGCGCCGACGATCTTCATCCGGCCTTGGAGCACTCCGTTTTTGAGCGTGGCTTCGCCGCTGCCCGTCCCCTCGAAGTGGGTGGTTGCCGGACCGCCCATCAACGGAGCCAATGCGAGATCCTGCCATGAAAATTCCCCGGACCACGCACCGCCGGAAGGTTTCGCGGCCGATCCCGCCAGTGCACCCTTGCTGCCGTCGTTGAGCGCGAAGCCCGGAATTTTCCATGAGTCCCCGTTGCGCTCCGCCGAGATGCGATCGATGTGCATCGGGTGGGAGCCCGGCAAGGACATGGTTCCTCCCCGCGCGGAGAAGGACCACACGCCGCTCTTGTGCTGGGCCCGGAAGGTGGATGACTTCACCGACCAGCCCTCCGGCTGGCTCAGGGAGAATCTCGCGATGAGCAGGTCCAATTCGGGCATCGCCGTGCCGGTGGCCGGCTTGGTGTGTGCGGGTGCGGCGGCCGCCTTGTCCTCCCCGGGCCAGATCAGATTCGCCTCGACCGCCTCGATGTTGAGGGGTTCGAGTGCCGGTTCCCACAGGCGCCGCCAGGTTGCGGCGGTCTGGAGTTCCTGCACGTCGAGGCGGTCGAACGGCAGGCGGCCTCCCGACAGCCGGACGGTCCCGGCGCGGAGGACACCGTCGCTCCACGCGAGGTGTTCGATTTCGACATCCGCGCCGAGGGCGGCACCCAACCGTTCCGCGAGGCTGCGCTGCGCCCACCATTCGAGGATTCTTTCATGCAGGAGCACGGCGCTTCCCGCCGCCACGAGCAGCAGCACGAGAAGGACGATGAAAACGCGGAGAAACTTCATTCCCTCCGACAAGAAAGCATTCCTCCGCGGTGTTGGCCAGAGCCTGCTCGTGTTTTCTGCTGTGCAAGGCGGGTGCCGCACGGTTTATTTCGGGTTCATGCAGGGAATTTCGTGGCGCGTATTGCTCTCCGCTTTGTTGGCTGCCGGCTTGGCCGGTTGCCCCAAGCCGTCCAAACCGGAACCTCCCCCGCTCACGGTCCCCGTGACCCAGGCGGTGCAGCAGGATGTGCCGGTCGTGCGGGAGTGGGTGGGGTTGACCTACGGCATGGTCAACGCGGAGATCCTCGCGCAGGTCAGCGGCTATCTGATTTCGCAGAATTACGTGGACGGTGCATTCGTCAAGCAGGGCCAGCTTCTGTTCCAGATCGATCCGCGTCCGTTCCAGGCGGCCTTGGATCAGGCGCAGGGCAATCTCGCGCAGACCCAGGCCCGGCTTGTGCGCGACGAGGCCAATGCCAAGCGGGCCGTTGACCTCCTTTCCAAGAACGTCATCAGCCGCGAGCAATACGACGACGAAATCCAGGCCTTCGAGGCCAGCAAGGCGGCGACCGCCGCCGCCGAGGCCGCCGTGGAGCAGGCCCGGCTCAATCTCGAGTTCACCAGCATCATCGCCCCGGTGGATGGTTTGGCCGGCATCGCCAAGGCCCAGGTCGGCAATCTCATCGGCCCGACGTCGGGCACCCTCACGACCCTCACCATGGTGGATCCGATCAAGGTGAAATTCTATCTCAGCGAGAACGAGTTCCTCAAATACATCAAACCCTACTTCGGCGACCCGAAGGAGCTGGTCGAGGTGTCGAAGCGCGGTGGGCTCGGGCTGCAGATCGTGCTGAGCGACCAGACCATCTACCCGCAGCCGGGGCGGCTGCTCGCCATCGACAACGAGGTGAGCCAGAACACGGGATCGCTCCAGGTCGAGGCGGAGTTCCCCAATCCCGGAAATCTCCTGCGCGCCGGCCAGTTCGCCCGCGTGCGCGGCGTCACCCGTTGGCTCAAGGACGCCTTGCTCATTCCGCAGCGCGCCATCAACGATCTCCAGGGGAAATCCCAGATCGCCGTGATCGGCTCGGACGGCAAGGTGGATCTCCGCCTTGTGGAGACCGGGCCGACCTACGCGTCGATGCAGGTCATCACCGATGGCCTCAAGACGGGCGAGAACGTGGTGGTCGAGGGGATGCAGAAATTGAGGGAGGGCATGACCGTCAAAACCGTGCCATGGAAGGCGCCCGAGGGCTTTGAGCAGCACCCAGAGCTTCCCGCTCCGGTCGAACCGAAGGACACGGATTTCCAAAGGCTTCCCCCGACCGCGGAAGTGGAGGGCGGGGATTCCGCACCCGCTTCCCCGCCTGCGGCCGCTCCATCACCGGCTCCGGAAGCCTCTCCGACTAAGGAATCCGCGGCTTCGCCGGCCGCCTCCTGACCCCTCCCGCCCCGACGATCCATGTCGCAGTTCTTCGTCAACCGGCCGATTGTGGCGATGGTCATCGCCATCATCACCGTGATCGTCGGCCTGGTTTCCATGGCCGGCCTGCCGGTGGCGCAGTATCCGAACATCGTCCCGCCCCAGATCCAGGTCCTCGCAACCTACGTGGGCGCCGATGCCCTCACCGTCGAGGAATCCGTCGCCACCCCCATCGAGCAGCAGGTCAACGGTGTGGACAACATGGAATACATGTATTCCGTCAACGCCAACAACGGCCAGATGACGCTCAACGTCTTCTTCGGCGTGGAGACCGACGCGACGACGGACCAGATCCTCACGCAGATGCGGCAGGGACAGGCGGTGGCGCAGCTGCCCTCCGCGGTGAGCAACTTCGGCGTGACCGTGCAGAAAAGCTCGTCCGCGCCGCTGGTTTTGTTCGCGCTCTACTCGCCGACCGGGGAGTTCGACGCGACGTTCCTGGCCAACTACGCCTACATCAACATCAACAACGAGCTGGGGCGCATCGCCGGCATCTCGCAGGTGCAGATTTTCGGTGCGGGCCAATACGCGATGCGCATCTGGGTGCGTCCGGACCAGTTGGCCAAGCTGGATGTCACCACCGACGAGATCATCTCCGCCGTGCGCGCGCAGAACCGCGTCAACCCCGCAGGCAAAGTCGGCGCGCCGCCGATCCCGCCGGGACAGGAATTCGCCTACACGGTCATCACCCAGGGTTACCTGACCACGGTCGAGGAGTTCGGCAACATCATCGTGCGGGCGAACCCAGACGGTTCGACCCTCCTGCTCAAGGATGTCGCGAAGATCGACCTTGGCGCGCAGAACTACAACCTGCAGGGCCGTTTCGACGGGAAACCCGCGGCCGTCGTTGCCTGCTACCAGCTCCCCGGTTCGAACGCGCTCGATGCCGCCGAGGGGGCGAAGAAGCTCATGCGCGACCTTTCCGGGCGCTTCCCTCCGGGCCTCGAGTATGTCGAGTCGCTCGACACCACGAAGGCGGTGACCGCCGGCATCGAGGAAATCGTCAAGACGCTCTTCGAGGCGATGCTGCTCGTCATCATCGTCGTCTTCATCTTCCTGCAGGGCTGGCGCGCGACCATGATCCCGCTGCTTGCGGTGCCGGTGTCCCTCATCGGGACGTTCGCCCTCTTCCCGATGGTGGGCTTTTCCATCAACACGCTTTCGCTCTTCGGCCTCGTGCTCGCCATCGGCCTCGTCGTGGACGACGCCATCGTGGTGGTCGAAGCGGTCGAGCACCACATCGAGCAGGGAATGACGCCGCGCGACGCGACGCTCAAGGCCATGCGGGAGGTGTCCGGCCCGGTCGTGGCCATCGCGCTGGTGCTGTCCTCGGTCTTCATCCCGACCATCTTCATCCCCGGCATCACGGGGAGCCTTTACCAGCAGTTCGCGGTGACCATCGCGATCTCGGTCTGCATCTCGGCCTTCAACGCGCTCACGCTCAGCCCGGCCCTGGCGGCGCTGATCCTGCGGCCGAAAGGCGAATCCCGCGGGCCGCTTGGCGCCTTTTACGCGTGGTTCAACCGCATGTTCGGCCGCGCGACCGACAACTACGTGCGCATCTGCGGTGCGGCGATCCGCAAGATCGTGCTCAGCTTCGGGTTCCTCGGGATCATGGCCGGGCTGGCGCTCTTCTTCGGGGACAAGCTGCCGCCTTCGTTCCTGCCCGAGGAGGATCAGGGGTATTTCTACGCGGGGGTCCAGCTTCCGGACGCCTCGTCCTTCGAGCGCACCAGCGATGTGTGCCGCGAGATCGAGAAGATCATGATGGCCACGCCGGGTGTCGAGTATGTGACGACCATCGTCGGCTTCAACCTGCTCAGCCAGGTGCAGACGACCTACAACGGCTTCTTCTTCGTGACCCTCAAGCCGTGGGACGAACGCACGACGCCTGAGACGCAATACGACGTGATCATGCGCCGCATCAATGCGCAGCTCATGGCGCTTCCCGGCGGGGTGGCCTTCGCATTCTCGCCGCCCGCCATCCCCGGCGTCGGCACCTCGGGCGGCGTGAACTTCATCCTGCAGGACCGCAGCGGCAGCACGGTGGAGTTCCTCGCGGAGAACACGAAGACCTTCATGGAGGCCGCCGCCAAGCGCCCCGAGCTGGAGCGCATCAACACGACGCTGCTGCCCTCCGTGCCCCAGATCCGGCTGGATGTGGACCGCGAGATGGCCATGACGCAGGGCGTCCCGATCGACAGCGCCTACAACACGCTGCAGACCTTCCTCGGCGGCACGATGGTGAACTATTTCAACCGATTCGGCCTGCAGTGGCAGGTTTACGTTCAGGCCTCCAGCGAGTTCCGCAATGTCATCGAGAAGGCGGGACAGTTCTTCGTCCGCAACCGCAACGGCGCTTCGGTCCCGCTTTCGGCCCTCATCACGACCGAGCAGCGGTTCGGGCCGGAATTCACGATGCGCTTCAACATGTATCGCTCGGCGCAGATCAATGCCAATGCCGCGCCCGGGTTCAGCTCGATGCAGGCCATGCAGGCGCTCGAGGAGGTCTTCGCCCAGACGATGCCGAAGGAAATGGGCTACAACTACCTCGGCATGTCCTTCCAGGAAAAGCAGGCCGCCGAGGGTGTGTCCCCGGTCGTCATCTTCGCGCTCGCGCTGGTCTTCGTCTTCCTCATCCTCGCCGCGCAATACGAGAGCTGGTCGCTTCCGTTCAGCGTGCTCCTCGGCACGCCGATCGCGGTGTTCGGTGCGTTCTTCGCGCTGTGGGGACGGTCGATGGAGAACAATGTCTATGCACAGATCGGCCTGATCATGCTCATCGGCCTGGCGGCCAAGAACGCCATCCTCATCGTCGAGTTCTGCAAGTCGGAATACGAGGGCGGGAAGAACCTCTACGACGCCGCGCTTGCCGGGGCGCGGGTGCGGCTGCGTCCGATCCTGATGACGGCCTTCGCCTTCATCCTCGGCTGCGTGCCGCTGTGGATGGCCACCGGGTCCGGCGCGATCTCGCGGCAGACGATGGGCACCGCCGTCATCGGCGGCATGCTGGCCGCCACGCTGTTCGCCATCTTCATCATCCCCGTGACATTCTACGCGGTCGAGAAGCTGTCCGGATCCAAGCCGGGCGCCGCCCCCGAACCCGCGCCGGAGACGGAAAAGCCGAACGACACCCCGGCCTGACGCCAGTCAGCGGGAGGAGATGGGCGGACGGAGATTCGCGGGCTTGAACGGCTGCAGCTTCGCGCGGCCCTTGGTCGCGCTGAGTTCATCAAAGGCCACCTGCTGCAAGGCGGAGGCCTGCTCGGGCGAGAATCCAAGCTCCCATGCCGCGCGCTCGTTCTTGCCGAGTGAGCGGGGATCGAGTCCGGTCAGGTCCCCGAAGATCATCAGCGCCTCCAGGTAGTATCCGAACGCGCTCGCGTGATATTCATCGCGGCCCCACAGGTTGAGCTGGCGGGCGGAAATCCCGTCGTAGGGATTCGGGTCGGCCACTCCCGTCCGAAAGGCGCGGTTCCACGCTTCGCCGACCGGGATGACGTCGTGGATGGCACCCCCGGCCGCGGCGGCGGCGAAGTTGTAGCCTGTGCGGACGTCCCGAGCCATTTGCTCGATCGGCTTCCCGTGCCAGTGTCCGGTCTTCGGATAAACCTGGTCGGCCCGCGACCACGTCGCGACAAGGAGGATTTCCACCTTGGGATTCCTGCGGCGCAGCAACTCCGTCAGCTCCCTGCCCGACTTCGCAAGCAGGGCCGGATCGCCGGGCTTCTTCGGATCCAGCATGCTGTGTCCCTGCAGCACCGCGAAATCCCAATGCTGGTCGAGCACGGCCGCCTTGTTCTGGACATGGAAGTCGAGGTTCTTGCCAGCCGCCGTTTCCAGGCTCACGTCGAAGTCGCGCCCGGCCTGCCTGCTGAACATCTTGAACAGTGCGGGCACTCCGCCAATGCCTTCGCCATTCAAATCGTTGACCGTCTCGGCGCGGTAGAGTCGCACGGGCGAGCCGGCCCCGAAGGTGAAGCTGTTGCCGACGAACACGATTCTCGGGGCGGTTTCGTTTGTCGCGGCCGGCGATGCCGCTTCCTGCGCCTTGGCCGAGGCGGGAAAGAGTATCGCGAGAATCGCCGGGAGGATGGCCATGGCAGACCGCATGGGACGGTCGAGGCAAGGTTGGCCGAAGTTGCGTGACACGTCAGTTCGAGCTTTCCGGCCCCGAGGGTGTCTTGATTTGCCCGGTGACGTGCAGGCGACCGACCACGAGTTCATCAATCTGCAGCCGCCGTATCCGGGCGCGGCAGATCGCCAGCCGCCCGATGGCCACGGCACCGATGGCCAGCGCCCCCGTGGTGAGCACTCCCAATGAGAAGGCGCCCACCGCGACGGCGCCGAGAGCGTGGGCGCCGGTCGCCGCGGCCGGAACCCCCCGGACGCGTGATGCTTTGCATTTCATTGGATCGTTGTGGAGTGTGGGGCCGCAACTGCAGCACCATGTTCTGCGTATTCCCCGTTTGCCTTTGATTTGATCTCAAGAAAATCCAACAAAGCCTGCAGATCGCGGCCTGATCCATCCGGGGCCGTGCCAAGCTCCTCCAAGGCTCCGCCCGCGCGATTGACCCAGAAGGTGGGGTAGCCGAACCATTTCGCACCAGCGGCATCCCAGCCAGCAAACGCAACAAACAGAATCTCCTCGCGTGCCAGGTTCAGTTCCTCGAGCGCAATCTGATAGGCCTGTGGACTGGGTTTGAACGTCCCCTTGGAATCGGTGCTGTAAACGCCGTCGAAGACATCCTCGAGTCCGGATGCCGCCAGCCCGGACCGGAGCATCTCCCCGGTCATGTTGGACAGGAAGACGACTTTGTAGCCGTCCGCCTTGAGTTTGCTCAGCGCCGCCTTCGCGTCAGGCCATGCGGAAAGACCGGCATACGGTGCCATCAGCTTCCTGCGGGCATCCTCCGTGAGCGGGAGATCAAGCTGGGCTGCGGCAAAAGCAAGGGCATCCTCGGTGATTCCCTGGAAATCCCTGTATTGTCCCCCCAAGGCACGCAGCCATTGATACTCAAACTGCCTCGAGCGCCACAGCCTCACCAGTTCCTTCCCCTTCTCCGGGAACATGTCCACCGCGGCAGCCTCTATGGGACGCGGATCAAAAATCGGGAAGGCATCAAACGCGATTGCCTTGATGGCGCGGTTCTCACGGGCTTCTGCCACGGGAATCCAGAATGATCCCCAGATGAGCAGCAGCATCAGAGCTTTGGAAGGGGAAATCATGACTGCCGATCGTTCATTGCTCGCCCTCGTGGTTGCGGTGCCGGGACGTTTGCATCGATTTCGTTTCCAGAATGACTTCCTTCCAGCCTCCACCCTCGAAGATCACCAAACGAACGACGACTCGAAAGGGCTTGTCGCGATACGTCCTGTCGAGAGACAGGCGATCACCCGGCGCAAGTTGGAGGACGTGATGAGGCGGCCTCCTCTGGACCTCCAGAAGCGAGCGACCGTCAAATGGGCTTCGTCTGACACGTTCGCCATGTTCGTCATACACCTCGATCGAGCAAAATGGCCGCAAAACCATCGGTCCAGATTCCATGGAGTGGCTGTAGAAAGTGTCGGTCGGAGCCATCGGAGCCGGTTTGGATCCTTGGGACCAGTCCATGCAGATCGTGACCGGCTCATCCTTGGCGATCAGCACAAGACGGGACAGCCCGTTGGAAAGCGGATGCCACTCCAAAGTTAAGCCGTCGTTGGAGCGCCCAGTCGCCAGGCTTCCAAGGAGAAACGCGAAGGCAACAGTGATGAGCCGTGGAGGGGGCATTTGAGAGGCGAGCGTCATCGGTCAGCCGCCGAGCGAAGCGAGCTTGGCTGGACCGGATGGCTCGGTTCTTATTTGAGTTTTAGCAGCTCGTTTGTTGTTTCTTCTTTCCCGCCAAATGAGCGGGCATCAAAAGTGGTTGTTAAGAGGATGCCTTGCTCTGGAACGTGGCAAATAACCATCTGCGTATGCCTCTCCGACAAGGTTATGGGGGCATGGGGGTTCAAAACTATCTGTTCCCCCCTTTTTATGACTTTGGATTCTTTTCCGGGCAGGAGCAGGATCCAATTGCCTTTCACGGTCAATGAGATCGAGTCTCCCTTGGGGGATGCAGCAGAAAAAGGGGAGGATTCGAGGTTGATTTCTTTTCTTGCGGGATCTGCGGCCCATATCGATGCGACTCCTAAAAGAAGGATGGTAATGCAGAATGACTTCATTTCATTTCCGACGTCCCCAGTGACCTATCCCTGCTTGCTTTCGGCATACCTCCTGCCCGCGAAGCGGAATTAGCAGGAGGTATGCCGAAAGTCCCGAAGGGACAGGGATTAGGTCCACTGGCTCGTTGGGCATTTATCTTTCAACGTGATGCTTATTCAGCACAGCATTCGACTTCATAAATTGTATCATGATCTTTTCGATCTTTTCCCTCAGTTCCTTGTCTTCAATTTTCACAAAAGCGGCATCCTGAACAATTGGTCGTTTAAACCAGAACCTTGTATAATGGTCCCTTATCCGTGTTCGTATATTCTGCCCTTGGCCGACATAAACTGGACGTTCGCTTATGTCATAAAATACGTAAATCCCTGGTTCTTCGGGATAGTCCTCCTCTCTATGCGGATCAAAATCAACGAACTCCAGTTGCCCGATCGTCGCAGCCTGTTCGGTCTTCTCCTCAACCTCTTTAGGAACCTCTTCGTCGAGTGCTTTCGCGAGACGGTTCCGTGTAGCGTCACGTGGATTTCGCGAACGACCGCTTTCTATATTGTAAATCTGCGGAAATGAAACTCCAGCTTGCTCGGCCAGCTGCTGAGGGGTCAACCCTTTGGCCTCACGGCGTTGACGCAGCCAAATTCCAAATTCGGATGGTGCTTCTAAATCAATTGTGTCTTCGGGATCTGGCATAAGAGGTCAAATTCAAAGGGGTATATTTTGTCGCCCAACGTCCCCGATGAGGAATCCCCGCTTGCTTCTGGCATGGCTCCTGCCCGCGCAGCGGAATCAGCAGGAGCCATGCCAGAAGTCCCGAAGGGACGGGGATTTGCTCCATCGGTCTGTTCGGCTTCTTCATACTATCTTATCGGATGGTCAATTCTCTCAGGGAGATATTCTTCAATCAGCGAGCCCACAGGCGCGTTCAAGCGAACCAACTCTCGTTTAAGGAGTTTCAAACCCAAGTCTCTTTCGCTGGTAACGACATCAATTCCGCAAAATTCAACTGTCTTGCCTTCACCAAGCTGCGATCCTCCGCCAGTGACTTGCCCAAGCTCCGATCTGTCAAGTGCTGCCTGAATGGGATCTTCATATTTTCTTCCTCTCTCTTCTGGTCCGATGTTCTCGGGGATCTTAAGATAGAAAAATGTCTCGCCTCGTAGTCGTGCCTCAACTGCGAAGTCAAACATGACGGCTTCTCGACCTTTATAGGGGTTGGAGGTGTTCATAATTTGGCCGAACGTCCCCGGTCAGAAATCCCCGCTTGCTTCCGGCATGGCTCCTGCCCGCGAAGCGGAATCAGCAGGAGACATGCCGGAAGTCCCGCAGGGACGGGGATTTCCTGGACCGGTTCGTTAGCTGTTTTGTTGAATGGCATCGACTGTCTTCCGATTACGAATCTTGAAATACGCACCATGGAAATATACGTCGAACCAAAGTTCAATGCCTAAGACGCTAAGTCGGCGTAGAAGCGCTGGGGACAGAGTGGGTCCTCCGTGACCGGATTGCGAATCCCAAAGACAGGCTATATCAGCACGCCAGCCATGCTCAGCAATCAATGATTGCAATATCGAGAGTTTCGGCTCGATCTGAGAGAGAAGCCAATCCAAATGCTTTTCAGAATCGTATGACTCAAGAGATCCTTCGGAAGTGAAAAACCAGCCCGATAACTGGTATTTTTCTTTCCTATTTCTTTGTTCCCACATCTCGCCGACCATCTGAGATTTGCTCGGGGTGATGCCAAGGAATTCGGTCACCTTCTCCGGATTATCACTCGGATGATAGAGGCGCAAAGTGACATACGTTTCGCAGCAAGTTGGATAGTCATCGTCAACGGGCATATAAAATTAGCTAACGTCTCGGATCAGGCGACGGCGAGCGGGAGGCGTTGCTGACACGACAGATAGCCTTCGAGCCGTTGCCTGCATCCGTTTTGTTCGGCCTTGGTGTTGTTTGGCATTCGTTCATTGCTGTCAGTCAGTCTGGGTAATACCAGAAGCCATCAATCGAAGAATAAGAGTATGTGATGCCCGGCTGGTTAATGAAGTAGCTAATCCTGAATCCATCGGCGTCCGAGCTAAAACCGTGGATGTGCTTCCTCACGAACGAGTGCTCAAACTTCAAGTCATCAATGGACTTCGGGTAGGTTCCGGACTCCTTATGCTGCTTCATCGCGGAAGTGACGATAGACGTGATGTCCTCATGGATCATAGCCCACTTGCGAGACTGATATGCCTGCCATGTGAGCAGGAAACCGCCGGACAGGGCGACTAGGGTAATGCCAACGTCCCGCCGATAGAATGCTGTTAGCGACGACAGGCTTGCAATGATGAGCAACAGACAATACAAGCCCTGCACCACCTCGCCTTCTGTGAAGACGACATTGTAACTCAGCAGGTATGCAGGTAACAAAATGGCAGCAGCGACACTCAGGAAGGAAATCCACGATGCGTCACGCTTGCGAGGTGCGGGTTGTTCCGTGATTGCTACCATGGCGGTGAACTCGGTTTTTTGGCCGAACGTATATTGGTCAACGGTGTTGAATATTG
>JACSRX010000013.1 GCA_014879535.1 Chthoniobacterales bacterium | reverse complement strand
TTCGAGCCGAGGGCGATGCCGACACGCATGGGTGGATGATTCCACCGTGGTCCGCGCCATCCAAGCGTCATCGGCGTGTTTGCGGGAGGCGGTGGCACATGGTAGGGAGGGGACTGTGCGCGTGTTTCCCATAGCAGTGGCCGTTTCGCTGGCGGTGTTGCCGACCCTTTCCGGGCAGGATGATGAAGAGGACGTGTCGCCCTACCGCGAGATGAAGACGCTGGCGCGGGTGGTGGAGTTGGTGCGCCAGGATTACGTGGACGAGGACAAGACGGAATACCAGGCGCTGGTTTACAGCGCGCTGCGTGGGATGCTTTCCGACCTTGATCCGCACAGCGATTTCATGGATCCGGAGGATTTCGAGGGGATGCAGGAGGACACGAAGAGCGAGTTCGGCGGACTCGGGGTGGTGGTGGGGATGAAGGACGACCGCCTCACGGTGGTGGCCCCGATGGAGGGAACGCCGGGGTTCCGGGCCGGCCTGCTTCCGGGCGATGTCCTGCTGGAAATCGACGGGCAGAGCGCGGAGAAGATGCTTCTGCGCGATGCCGTGGACAAGTTGCGCGGTGTGCCGGGAACAACCGTCACCATAACCGTCGGGCGGGAGGGGGAGACGAAGCCCCTCAAGTTCGAGATGGAGCGCGAGGTGATCAAGGTGCCGAGCGTGCGTGGAGCCACCATCATCGATGATGGAAAGCGGCCGAAGATCGGTTATGTGCGGGTGACGCAATTCAGCGAGCCGACGGGCCGCGAGTTTGCGCGGACGCTGGACGATCTGGAGAAGCGGGGAATGGAGGCCTTGGTGCTGGATTTGCGTTTCAATCCGGGGGGGCTGCTCGGGAGCGCGGTGGATGTGGCGGGCGAATTCCTGCCCGCCGGGGCGCTGGTAGTTTACACCGAGGGTCGCTCCCCCACGGCGGAGCGGCGCTACACCGTGCCGTCCAAAGGGCGCAAGCCGCGGGCTTACCCGGTGGCGGTGCTGGTCAACGGATCAAGTGCGAGCGGCGCGGAGATCGTGGCCGGGGCACTCAAGGATTCCGGGCGGGCGTTGCTGGTCGGCGAGACGACATTCGGCAAGGGATCGGTGCAGAGCGTGGTATCGCTTCCGGATGGCGCCGCGGTGCGCCTGACCACGGCGAAATACTTCACGCCCGGGAAGAAGATGATCCACGGCCACGGGGTGGCGCCGCATGTCGTGGCGGCGATGTCGATGGACGGCGAAGCTCGACTGCTCGGATGGCGCAGGCAGGAGGATTTGCCGCCCGGAAGCGAGCGCCGGGACCTCAAACCGGTGGAGGATACACCGCTTCGGCGCGCGGTGGACGCCCTTCGCGGGGTGATCCTGCATGCACGGGAGGGGGCGCCGGAGGCGTCCAAGGGAGGGTGAGCGGGAAACTTGTGCTCGCCCTCGAGACGTCCTGCGACGAAACGGCGGCGGCAGTGCTGGAGGGAACGGGCGATCTGCGCGGCAGCGTGGTGCATTCGCAAGCCGGGATCCATGCGGAGTATGGAGGCGTGGTGCCCGAGGTTGCGTCGAGGAACCATCTGGCAAATGTGCGCGGCGTGGTCGAGGAGGTGCTGTCGTATTCGGGCGCCGATTTGGCGGATGTCGATGTGTTTGCCGCCACGATCGGTCCGGGGTTGGCAAGTGCGTTGCTTGTCGGCGCGTCGGCTGCCAAGGGGTTCGCGTTGGCGTCGGGAAAGCCGTTCCTGGGCGTCAACCATATCGAGGGTCATTTGCTGTCACCGTTTTTCGGGCGGCCCGAAGTTCCGGAGGCCATCGGGCTGGTGGTGAGCGGGGGGCACACCCTGCTTGTTGATATCGAGGGGGCGGCAAGTTACCGGCTGCTTGGGCGCACGCTCGACGATGCCGCGGGGGAGGCATTCGACAAAGTGGCCAAATTGCTGGGTCTCGGGTATCCGGGGGGACCCGAAGTGGAGGCGCAGGCCCGGTCCGGGAACACGGCGCGTTTCGACCTGCCCCGAGGCATGAAACATTCGGGTGATTTCAATTTCAGCTTCAGCGGACTGAAAACCGCGGTGCGGTATCTGCTGCCGGGGATGTCTGCGGCGGATCTGGCGGACCTTTGTGCGGGATTCCAAGAGGCGGTGGTGGATGTGTTGGTGCACAAGACCGTGCAGGCGGCGGTTGCCAACCGCAGGCGTTTGATCGCAGTGAGCGGAGGGGTGGGGCTCAATGGGCGGCTCCGTGATGAACTGGTGGTGGAGGCGGGGAAGGCTGGCATGGACGTGGTCTTTGCCGACCGGGAGCTTTGCACGGACAATGCGGCGATGATTGCCTATGCCGCGGCGCAGCGGTGGCGCAGGGGGGAGGTTTCCCTGCTCGGGATGGACATTTGCCCCTCTTTAGGGACGGAATTGTTCAAAAATTGCTAAAGTTGGCTCGAAAAATGCTTGCAGTCAGGCTCGGGTGCGGGCCTTGTAGTTGTCATGTCCGGCATGCAGCAGACAGCCCAACTCGGGCAGCAGCAGGTTCTTTCGCCGCAGATGCGGCAGAGTCTGGAAATCCTCCAGGCGACGGCGCTGGAGTTGCAGCAGATGGTGCGGCAGGAACTGGAATCCAACCCGGTTCTCGAGGAGGAGGTTCCCGAGGAGGCCAAGGAGGAGGAGGAGTCGGAGGACGATGAATTCGAGGAGTTGAGGAATCTGGAGGAGGACTGGCGCACTTTTTCGGCGGATGGCGCCCAAGGGGTGGATGCGGAGGCCGAAGCACGGAGGAGGCATTTTCTCGAGGGGGTCGCTCCCCCGGAGACCCTCGCGCAGCATCTGGAGCAGCAGATCGGGCGCTTGTCGCTCGATCCGGTGCAGCGGCGGATTGCCACCCTGCTGGTCGGCAACCTCAATGAGGATGGTTATCTTGCCGCGTCACCCGAGGAGGTTGCCGACGAAGCGGGGGCGGAAACAGCGGAGGTGGTGGAGATGCTCCATCTGCTGCAGACCCTCGACCCGCCGGGTGTCGGGGCGCGGGATCTTGCCGAGTGCCTGAAATTGCAACTGGCCCGTCGCGGGCAGTCGCACGGCACGGCTGCCCGGATCGTGGAGGGGCAACTGGATTTGTTGGGACGCAAGAATTTCACCGAAATGGCCTCCGCCCTCGGAGTGTCGCAGGATGAGGTGCGCGCGGCGGGAGCCCTCATCGCGCAGCTGAATCCGAAGCCGGGGCGCGTCTTCGCGGGTCAGGCGGCCCATGTGCTGGCGCCGGATGTCGTCATTGAGAAAGTGGGCGACGAGTTCGTCGTCTCGCTGGTCCGGGACGGCGTGCCGCGATTGCGGATCAGCAGGACCTACCGCGACCTGCTTGGCGAGGCGGTCGGCGCCCCCGAGGTGCGCACCTACCTGCGCGACAAGATCCGGGGTGGAAAATTCCTGATCAAGAGCATCCAGCAGCGCCAGCAGACCATCCTGGCCATCGCGCGGGAGATCGCCTTGCGCCAGCGGTCATTCCTTGAGGAGGGTGTTTCGGCCCTCGCCCCGATGACCATGGCACAGGTGGCCGACGCGGTGGGGGTGCATGAAACGACCGTGAGCCGGGCGATTGCCGGCAAGACAGTGGCGACTCCGCAGGGTGTCTTCGAGATGAAGTATTTTTTCACCACGGGATACCGCGCGGCCGATGGTGCCACGGTGAGCAGTGCGAGCGTGAAGGATGTGATCGCCTCGGTCATCCGCGGGGAGGATCCGGCGCGTCCGCTGAGCGACCAGCAAATCGTTGCAGTGCTTCGGGAAGACGGAGTGCCTGTCGCGCGCCGCACTGTGGCCAAATACCGCGAGGCGCTGGGGATTCTGCCCAGCCACCTGCGAAAATCCTTTTGACGCACCGCCCGACCGGCGAGGATGGGCGCTTTGCAATCCCATGGTGACTGAAGAAATCGTGCGTGAGGCGCTGAGGGCGGTGAAATATCCCGGGTTCAGCCGCGACATCGTGTCGTTCGGCCTGATCGAGAGCGCCGAAGTGCGCGGCAACGAGGTTGTGGTGAGACTGGGGCTTGCCGTCCAGGACCCGAAAATCGCCCAGCAAATCCACCGCAGCAGCATGGAAGCCCTGGCGGGGATACCCGGAGTGCGCGCGCCGCACGTGATCATTGACTTGAAGAAGCCTCCGGTTGCCTCTTCACCCGGTGCGACACGCATCGAGGGAGTGGGGAATGTCATTGCGGTTGCCAGTGGCAAAGGGGGGGTTGGCAAGAGCACTGTGGCGTCGAATCTTGCGCAGGCCCTCAGCTTGGGCGGAGCGCGGACCGGCTTGTGTGATTGCGATCTTTACGGTCCGAGTGTCGCGCTGATGTTCGGCACCACCGAGCAACCCTGCGCGACCGAGGACAACCGCATCGTCCCGATCGAGCGCTACGGATTGAAGCTGATGTCCATGGGGTTCCTGACTGATGCGGACACCCCGGCGGTGCTTCGCGGTCCGATGGTGACCCGCTACACGCAGCAGTTTCTGCGTCAGGTGGACTGGGGCGCTCTGGATTATCTGGTTCTTGATCTCCCGCCGGGAACGGGCGACATCCAATTGACCGTGGTGCAGACGGTGGCCCTCGCCGGGGCGGTGGTGGTGACCACGCCGCAGGAGGTGGCGCTGATCGACGCCCGCAAGGCGGTGGCAATGTTCCACAAGACAAACGTTCCCGTGCTCGGGATCGTCGAGAACATGAGCCACTTCATGTGTCCCGGCGACGGGGTGCGCTATGACATTTTCGGCCGCGGGGGCGGCCAGAGGGAGGCGGATCGTCTCGGGGTGCCGCTCCTGGGCGAGGTGCCCATCGATATCCCCACGCGCGAGGCGGGAGATACGGGGATGCCGATTGTCGGCCGTTCGCAGGACAGCGCCGTGGGGCGCGAGTTCATGAAGATCGCCCGTTCGCTGAGGGCAGTCTTGGAGGCGCCGGAGGGCGCTTGACGGATTATACCCCCTTCCTTGACCTGAGGCTCCTCGTGTGGCATATGTCCCCGTTATGGAAAACCCCCACGACGAGGGCGGCAGCCTCGTCCGCAACTCCATGCTTTACCGTGAGTTTCTCGCCGAGCGGGAGGAAATTCTCCGTCACAAATGGATCGAGAGCGAAAAGGCCGGGCATGACATCGGCTTCGAGCGGGCGCTTTTAGACTGGGTGATGAGACATCGCGGCGGGTGGAGGGAAAGCCGCGGGCGCCACACGCGCCCGGTCGCCGCAAACTGACTGCAGGGATGACGCCGCCCCGGCGTCTGTGGCAGACTTGTCGCCCATGACCGATGAGCACGCCGGACGCCGACTGATGGATGCCGGCGGTGTGGCTTCGGCCGAGATGCGTCTGGTCGGGGGGATTGTGGGGAAGATCAACCGGGAGGAGCGGATTTTTCTCGCGGGGATACCCACGCGCGGGGTGGCTCTGGCCGCCCGGGTGGCGCGTGCGTTGAGGGAACGCGGGATCGACAGCGGTCTCGGGACCGTTGATATCTCCATGCATCGCGACGATTTGGGGTTGAGAGAGGGGGTGTCGGCATTGCGCGGCACGGAACTGCCGCTGGATCTGGAGCGGTGGACGGTGGTCCTGATTGACGATGTCCAGCACACCGGGCGCACGGCGCGTGCGGCGATCGAGGCCGTCCTGGCCTTCGGGCGTCCGCGCCGGATTCTGTATGGTGTGCTGGCGGACCGTGGCGGCCGAGAGCTTCCGTTGTGTCCGGACGCGACGGGCACCGTGCTGAAAGTTGAGGACCATGCGCGTGTGCGCGTGCGGTTGACGGAAGTCGACGGGGATGAGGGGATCTTCGCGTCATGAAGTGGACGCGCAAAGACCTGTTGGCGCTCTCCGAGATGAGCGCGGAAGAGATCATCTTCGTCCTGGACACGGCGGCGGAGTTCAAGGACGTGGGGCGGAGGCGGCTGAAGAAAGTGCCGAGCCTCCGCGGCAAGACCCTGGTGAATCTCTTTGTCGAGGCGAGCACGCGCACGCGGACTTCCTTCGAGCTTGCCGCCGTGCGGCTGAGCGCGGATGTCGTCAACATCACCGCAGGTGGTTCCAGTCTTTCCAAGGGCGAGAGTTTGAAAGACACGGCAAAAAACCTCGAGGCGCTGGCGGCCGACCTGATCGTCCTGCGGCACTCTGCCGCCGGGGCTTCGCGGTTTCTTGCCGCACGGCTTGGTGCCGGGGTGATCAATGCCGGCGACGGATCCCACGAGCATCCCACCCAAGGGCTGCTTGATGTGTTCACAATCCGCGAACGTTTGGGCCGCATCGAGGGGGTCAAGGTAGGCATCGTCGGGGACATCCGTTTCAGCCGAGTGGCACGCTCGGATATCCAGGCCCTGACCAAGCTTGGTGCGGAGGTCACGCTGATCGGTCCGCCGACGCTCGTTCCCCGGGAATTCGGACGATTGGGGGTGCGTTTGACCGACAGGTTTGACGATGTGCTGGGGGAGCTCGACGTGGTCAATCTCCTGCGCATCCAGCATGAGCGGCAGAAGGCGGGGCATTTTCCCGGGACGGGGGAGTATGCGTCGCTCTTCGGACTCAACGCATCGCGGGCGGCGCGGCTCAAGCAGGGCGCGCTGGTGATGCATCCGGGGCCGATCCATCGCGGGATCGAGTTGGACGGTTCCGTCGCGGATGGTCCGCACAGCGTGATTCTCGATCAGGTGACCAACGGGCTGGCGGTGCGGATGGCTGTCCTTTACCTGTGTGGATCGGTCCCGCCGAAGGAGGGGGAATGAGCAACTCGATGAACATACGGGGAGGGCGGGTGATTGATCCATCCGCGGGGCGGGACGCAGCGGGTGACGTGTTCATTGCGGGCGGGAAAATCTGCGCGGAGCCCGCCGAGGGTGGCGTCGAGGTCGATGCGCGCGGGCTGGTCGTTTGCCCGGGGTTCATCGACATCCATGTGCATCTGAGGGAACCGGGGCACGGGGCCAAGGAGACCATTGAAACAGGAACCCGTGCGGCTGCGGCCGGAGGGTTCACGAGTGTGGTGGCCATGCCCAACACGCACCCCGTTGCGGACCATCCCGGCATCATTGCATGGATGCTTGAACGTGCGGCGGAAGTCGGCGTGGTCAATGTCTTCCCGACCGGGGCGATCACCGTCGGGGCGCAGGGTGAGCAGCTTGCGCCCATCGGGGCGATGGCCGCGGCGGGGATCGTGGCGGTGACCGATGACGGCCGGTGTGTGCAGAACCACGAGGTCATGCGCCGTGCGGCGGAATATTGCGGCATGTTCGGCCTGCCGATGTTCGATCACTGCCAGGATGCCTCGCTTGCAGGGCCGGAGGCGATGATGCACGAGGGGTATTGGAGCACGATGCTCGGGCTGCCCGGCTGGCCGAGGATGGCGGAGGAGATCATCGTGGCGCGTGATGCCATGCTGGCCGAGGCGACTGGGACGCGGATTCATTGCCAGCACCTCTCGTCCGGTGGCAGCGTGCGGCTGCTGCGCGAGGCGCGGCTGCGGGGCGTTCCGTTGAGTGGCGAGGTTTGTCCCCATCACATCGCGCTGACCGACGAATCGGTGCGGGACTACGACACCGACTTCAAAATGAATCCGCCGCTGCGCGAGCAGGCGGATATTGATGCCCTGCTGGAGGGAATCGCCGACGGCACCATCGAGGTGCTTGCGACCGACCACGCGCCGCATGCGATTTACGAAAAGGAGGTGGAGTTTGCCGCGGCGCCTTTCGGCATTGTCGGGCTGGAGACGGCGGTGGGGTTGTTCTGCAGCATCCTGCTGCATCAGAAGGGCGTGCTGGCCCTTCCCGAACTCATCGCCATGTTGACGGCAAACCCCGCCCGTTTGGTCGGTCTTGATCGGGGCACGCTGTCCATCGGTGCTCCCGGTGATGTGACTTTGCTGGATCCGGATCGGGAGTGGACGGTGGACAGGTCGACGTTTGCCTCGAAGGCGCGCAACACGCCGTTCCACGGATGGGAGTTGAAGGGGCGGGCGGTCCGGACGGTGGTGGGCGGTCGCACCGCATGGGAGGTCGGGGTGTGAGCGGTTGTTTCGAGGTTCTGCACACGGACCCGTCTTCCTCGGCGCGTCGCGGACGGCTGAAGACACGCCGCGGCGTGATCGAGACGCCGATCTTCATGCCGGTGGGAACGCAGGGGACGGTGAAGGCCGTGAGTCCGCGCGAACTCGTGGAACTCGAGGCGCAGATCATCCTCGGCAACACCTACCATCTTTTCGTGCGTCCAGGGCTTGAAGTGATCCGCAAGCTCGGAGGACTGCATCGCTTCATGGGGTGGAACGGACCGATCCTGACCGACAGCGGGGGATTCCAAGTGTTCTCCCTGGCCAAGCTGCGCCGCATCACGGGGGAGGGTGTCCATTTCCAGAACCATCTCGACGGGGCACCGTGTTTCATCGGTCCGGAGACATCGATGGAGATCCAGCACACGCTGGGTTCGGACATCGTGATGGCATTCGACGAATGTCCGCCGCATCCGTGTTCCCACGAGCAGGCGGGGAAGAGTCTGGGGTTGACGTTGGGGTGGGAGCGCCGCTGCATCGAGTGGTGGGCGGCGCGGAACGAGTCGGCAGAGAAGCCGCTGCTTTTCGGGATCGTGCAGGGCTCGGGCTACGCGGATCTTCGTGAGAAATCGGCCCGTGAGCTGGTCGCGATGGGATGGGACGGCTATGCGGTAGGCGGCGTGAGTGTGGGGGAACCGGAGGATGAAATGATGCGCGCGGTTGAATTTGCCGTGCCGCACCTCCCATCCAGCAGTCCCCGTTATGCCATGGGGCTGGGCACCCCGCCTCAGATGGTGGAGATGGTGGCGCGGGGGATCGACATGTTCGACTGTGTGCTGCCGACGCGGGTGGCGAGGAACGGCACGGCGTTCACGGCTTCCGGGACGCTCAACCTGAAGAATGCCTGCTTCAAGTTTGATGAAGGGCCGATCGAGGTGGGGTGCACCTGTTATGCCTGTGCGAATTTCGCACGCGCCTATCTGCGGCACCTGGTCAAGGCGGAGGAAATTCTTGGCCTGCGCCTGATCACGCTGCACAACCTGCATTTCTACCTCGGCTTGATGGGCTCCGTGCGCAGAGCCCTCGAGGAGGGGGCTTTTGCAGAGTTCAGGCGGGAGTTTGTCGGCGGATACCGCCCGCACAACATCTGACCGGCCGGATCAGGGATCGCGCTGGTCGTTGCGGACGTAGGGATAGCGTGACTCGAAGCCGAGTTCGGGAGGGAACTCGGAGTAGCCGCGATGGATCCACTGGACGTTGCTGCGATAGGGAGGGGCGTAGGTTCCCTTGACGGTCGGGAAGGGGAAAAGGAATGTGTCGTAGAGGCCGTAGCCCAAGCGGGCCAAAGTGCGGCCGACGCCACGGACTATCCCGTAACTGAAGGCAGCGGAATTGCCCTCGAAGTAGTTCACCGAAGCCATGGAAGTGGGGATTTCTGTGATTCCGAAGCAGATATTGCCGATGCCGCGGCCCAGTTTGCGGGTCGGTCCCATGTCGGAAGACGGTGGTTGCTGGATGTCGGCGGAAGCGAGCGAAGCAGCCGCGAGAAGAGCTGTGATGGTCAGGAGGGTCTTCATTGGAAGATGTGATATCAGCAGCGGGAGGGCCTTGGCAAGCCCCTTGGTTGTGCGGATCAATCCCCCAGTTCGACGCTCCAGCATCCGACATCGACGAAATGTCGCCATGTGTCGTGGACGGATGAGGAGTAGGTGAGGTGGATGAACGGGCGCCAGCGGGGCTTTCTGGGTTCCTTGAGGAGGACCATATTGGCCTCGTGGGGAAGGCGATTTCCCTTGCGTGTGTTGCAGGGGATGCAGGAGCAGACGACGTTTTCCCAAGTGGTCGGACCGCCGCGTTGCCGAGGGAGCACATGGTCGAGGTTGAGTTCTTGTCGGTCGAGTTTCCTGGCGCAGTATTGGCAGGTGTGGTTGTCGCGTTCGTAGATGTTCTGGCGGGTGAATTTGACTTCCTTGCTGGGCAGGCGGTCGAAGAGGAGCAGGACGATCACCGTGGGCACGCGGATGTTGAATTTCACCGAGTGGACGACGTCTGTGACGGGCTCGGCCTGCGAAAAATCATGCCAACTCTGGAAGTCGTGGGTGAGGTAGTTGTTTTCGGGATCCCTCCAGACCACTTGGGCGTGGCCTTGGTAGAGCAGGGTGAAGGCGCGCCGTGCACTGCAGACATTGACCGCCTGCCACAGCCGATTGAGAACCAGCACGTGCCTGTCGAGCAGGGATTCCATACAAGGTTTCCGGCCGACGGGCCATTGAGGCGGGATGCGGCGGGATGCCGTGCAAATTAGCCGCGGGCCCTTTTCGTGTCAAACAGGGTCCGTATCCGGTCATCATGGGGCGATTGCAATTTCCCGGCGGGGACCATATTCTCAACGTTCGGATGAATTTGCTGCGGTTGCTGTTGTTGGCTGGTCTGTTCGTGTCATTATCGGCACGATCCGCATTGGCTCAGGAAGACGTTTCGTCCGCATTTTTCTCCGCCTATCAAGAATATCAGCGCGCCGAACGCCTGGAACGGGAGGGCAGGAATCAGGATGCGATCGCCAAGTTCCGCTATGTGGCGGCCCAACTCGGCCAGATCAAGTCCAAGAACCCCGATTGGCAGCCGCTGGTCGTGGATTTCCGGCTGCGCAAGACGCAGGAGGCCATTGTTCGTCTGGAGGGGGCCTTGGACTCCCCGACGTTGGGGCCGCCTCCGGATCTTGCCGTTGTGCAGGACGAGGATGTTCTGCCCCCGGTGCGGCCTCCCCGGCGCGACAACGGCCATGCCGGACCGACCATTTCCATTTCGCCGGGACAGCAGGAGTCGGTCCCCCCCGTGTCTCCCGGATGGCCGGCCGTGGCTGCTCCTGTCGCGGAGTCGCAGCAGACGGAGATCTTGCGGCGCCAGTTGTCCGCGGAGAAGCAGCGTGCCGCGGATTTGGAAAGGGAGATCCAGCGTGGCGAGGCCGAGTTGCTCAGCGTGAGCATGGAGTTGGAAAAGACAAAGGTCGCCGTCGTGGACCTGACCACGCAGTTGCGCCAGTTCAAGGAGGGCGGCGCACCGCCCCCTGTTTCCTCGGATGAAATCGCACGTTTGACGGCAGCCGCCGACGAGTTGCAGGAATCGCTCTCGGCCGTGACCGCCGACAAGGAGCAGCTCGAGGCCAGGGCACAGGAAGGCGCCAAGCAAATCGAGGATCTGACGGCAAAGCTTGCCGCCGCGGAAGAGGCTGCGAAAGAGACTGCTGCGAAGGCGGAGACGGATGCGAAGACAGAAGTGGAGGCGGCAAAGGCTGAAGCGGAAAGCGCCAAGGCCGAGGCGGCGGCGGCCAAAGCCGAGGCGGAAGCCGCCAAGGCCGGGGTGAAGGCATCCGAGAGCCAGATGGCGGAGGTCAAGGCTGCGCTGGAATCGGCCAAGGCGGAAACGGAGAAACTGAAACCAGCCATGGTCAAGGCGGAGCGCGAGTCGTCCCAGAAGGAGGTCCAGGCTGCCCGTGCGGATATCAAGAACCTCACGCAGAGTCTGGCCGAGCTCGAGCGGGAACGCGCGGAGCTGATTGCCTCCCGGGATGTCGCCCAGCGCAGATTTGTCGAATCCGGGAGTGCCGGTGACAAGAGTGCCGAATTGATCGAGGCCAACCGGCAGCTTGAGGCCAAGCTTTCCGCCGCGGCCAAAGAGCTGGCAGCCTTGGAGCGGGACACCACCGTCAAGGACCTCACGCAGCGGGTGGCCGAGCTCGAGAAGGAGCGCGCGGAGTTGCTCGCCTCGCGCGAGGCGGCGGAGCAGCAATATGCGGGGGCGAAAGCCGCCGTCGAAAAAAACGCCGAACTGATCGAGGCCAACCGGCAGCTTGAGGCCAAGCTTTCCGCCGCAGTGGACGAGCAGAAAACCGGCGAGGAGAACGCCGAGACGGCCAAGGAGCTCACCCAACGAGTGGCAGAACTTGAGAAGGAGCGCGCGGAGCTGCTGGCTTCGCGCGAGGTTGCTCAGCAGGAGCTTGCCGAGGCCAAATCCACCGTCGAAAAGAACCAGGAGGCCAACCGCGAACTGGGGGACAAATTGGCCGCGGCGACCGCGCAGGCCGCGGCTGCGGACAACAGCGGGAAGATTCAGGAACTCACCGACCGTGTGGCCGGGCTTGAGAAGGAACGCGACGAGTTGCTGGCGTCGCGCGATGCGGCGCAGCAGGAGCTTGCCGAAGCGAAATCCACCGTCGAAAGGAACCAGGAGGCCAACCGCGAACTGGAGGACAAATTGGCCGCGGCGACTGCGCAGGCCGCGGCTGCGGACAACAGCGGGAAGATCCAGGAACTCACCGACAGGGTGGCCGGGCTCGAGAAGGAGCGCGACGAGCTCATCGCCTCACGAGAATCTGTCCAGCAGGAGCTTTCCGAGGCGAGATCCGCCTTGGACAAAAATGCCGAGCTGATCGAGGCCAACCGCCAATTGGAGGAGAAACTGGCTGCCGCAAGCGAGCGGATTGCAGGCTTGGAGGGCGACGCCGCCGCCAAGGCGGAGGTGGTGGCCGGGCTTCAGAAGGATTTGGATGGCATGAAGATCGAGTTGGCCGATGCCCAAACGAAGTTGAAGGATGACAAGCTGCGATTCGACAAACTGCAGGCCATCAACGACCAGCTGTTGAAAGAGTATGACCGGGTCACCGGAGCCCTTGCCGCCGTGCAACTCGGGGATGTCACGGCGGCCGAGGCGCAGCTACTCCAGCAGGAGAACGAAGTGCTGCGAGGCATCATCATGCGGCAGATCAAGGAGCAGGCCCGCCGGGAGCAGGTTTACCGTCTCGCCCAGGAAGAATTGGAGCGCTTGGAAATCCGCTCCGACACCCTCAGTGAAAAAATCAGCGAACTCGCCCAGCCCACGCTCGAGTTGACGGCGGCCGAGCAGGAGATGCTCAAGCGCCCGGTTGTCACCCTGCTCGATGCCGATGCCGCCAAGATGACCGCGCAGATCGAAGTGCTCAAGCCGCAGGTGGATTCGGCCGACGGCGGGGAACAAGCCCAAGCCTCCCAAGCAGGGGAGCAGCCCGCCGGGGAAACCGCCCAAGCTCCCGCTTCGCCGGATGAGCAGCCTCCATCGGAAGCTGCCGCGGCCGCCGCGTCCCTCAGCACGGAACTTTCCCAGGAAATGCAGGCATTGATTGCCGAGGCCCGTGACGAGTTCGTCCGTGGAAACTTCTCGCGCGCGGAGGAGCTTTACCTGAAATTCGTCGAAGAGAATCCGGACAATGTTGTGGCCTTGGCCAATCTCGGCGTGGCCCAATTCCGCCAAGGCAAGCTGACGGCTGCCCAGCTGGCCTTGGAAAGGGCGGTCAAGGCCGATCCCAAGGACGCCTTCAGTCTTACAACGCTGGGAGCGGTCATGATCGAGCAGGGGCGGATCGAGGATGCCGTTCAATATCTGGAGCGATCCGATGCGGCTGTGCCCGACGATGCGATCACGCTCAACTACCTCGGGGTCGCCTCAAGCCAGATGGGGCAATTCGGCAAAGCCGAGCAATCGTTGCGGCGGGCGATCACGGTCAAGCCGGACTATGCCGAGGCACAATTCAATCTGGCAGTCATTTATGCCACGGCCAAGCCCCCATCCATCGCCCTTGCAAAACGCCACTACGAGAAAGCGTTGGAACTTGGTGCTGCTCCCGATGCGCGCCTGGCAGCCATGCTGCAGGATGACTCCAAGGTGATGACGGAACAGGAGCAACAAAATCCCGACTGGCAGCAGCAGACGAAAGCCGAGCGTTGAGCGGCGCCGGGGATTGTTGGGGGCTCAATGCCCTCGTCCCGATAAGTGGTGCTGGGATTTCCGGGGCCGGTGGCGAAAGCACCGCCACGCGACACGGCCCATGATCGGGAAACGGTGGAGGTTTCCGCTGAAGGCTGTCAGCAATCGGCGCTCTCGCAAGCTGCATCCACCCGGTCGGCGGCGGCGCTGAGTTGGGTCATGATGTTGTGCAAGGCGGACCAGGAATCCGCGATGTCTGCTCCCCACTCGCCTTCAAGTCCTTCCAGTTTCGCGTTCGGCGACGGGTGGCATGCAAGGTTTTCCTCGATGAGGGAAACGATCGTGCGGAGAGCGGGCCCGTGGTAGGGCAGGTTCAGCTTGAGAGGATGCAAAACTTCGGTGGGATGTGCCATGGCGACAAGCTTTCACCGATTCCCGTCCGGTGCAAGCGGACGAATCAAGAATTGTTTCCGGGAACGAGCGCCTGCAGGTGCCCGGGTGTGGTGCCAAGAAGACTTTCCACCGCGGCATCCGCGGAGCCGAGTTCCGACACCGGATGGGTTGTGGCGACGGCAAGCACCGGCATCCCCGCGCGCTTGGCCGCCTCGATGCCGACGAGTGCATCCTCGAGCACAAGGCAGTCTCGTGGCGCGATCCCGAGCCGGCGGGCGGCGAGAAGGAAAATGGACGGATCTGGTTTGCCGTGTTCCACCTCCTCGCCGGACACGATGACCGTGAAGAAACGGCGCAGGTCCATGAGGTCGAGAAGCAGGTCGAGGTTGGCGCGTTCGGTGGACGACCCGATGGCTGCGGGGATTTGTCCGGCATCCAGGGCAACAAGCAATTCGCGCACGCCGGGGAGAGGCTCGATGCCATGCTCGCGGACAAGGGCGCGATAGATCTCCTCCTTCTCGCGGGCGAGTTCGCCCACAGCGGAGTCCTCCGTGGCCCAGCCGAGTCCGGGGATGATGACATTGTTCTTCTTGCCGAAACCGCGTTTGAAATGGTCGGCCGGCAGGGGAAGTCCTCGCCGGGCGGCAAGAACCTCCCAGCTCCGTTCGTGGTGTGCGGAGGAATCGACGACGATGCCGTCCCAGTCGAAAATGACCGCGGCGAACATCAGAGGCTGGCGTCGGTCACGGCTCCGAGGGAGGCACTGGTCACGCTGGAGGCATATTTGGCAAGCACGCCGCGGTGGTAGCGTGGCGCGGGCTTTTTCCAGGCCGTGCGGCGCTTTTTCAGCTCTGCCGCGGAGATGACCAGAGAGAGTGTGTGATTGGCGGCATCGATTTCTATCGGGTCGCCGTTTTTCACAAGGGCGAGGGGGCCGCCGTCGAAGGCTTCGGGTGTAATGTGCCCGACGACGAATCCGTGCGTGCCGCCGGAGAAACGTCCGTCGGTGATGAGGGCGACATCCTTGCCGAGGCCGCGTCCCATCACCGCGGAGGTGGGTCCGAGCATCTCGCGCATGCCGGGGCCGCCCTTGGGTCCCTCGTAGCGGATGACGACGACATGGCCTTTCCTGATGCGTCCGCCGAGGATCGCGTGCATGGCTTGTTCCTCGGAGTCGAAGACGCGGGCTGTGCCGCGGAACTTTTCGCCCTCCTTGCCGGAAATCTTCGCGACGGCCCCGCCGGGCGCGAGGTTGCCGTAGAGGATGACCAAGTGGCTGCTCTTCTTCAGCGGATTTTCGACAGGCCGGACGATTTCCTGCCCCTTGGGGTAACGGGAAAACGGCGCGAGGTTCTGCTTCAATGTCTTGCCGGTGACCGTGAGGCAGTCGCCATGCAACAGCTTCGCGCTGAGCAGTTCCTTCATCAGGGGCACGATGCCGCCGATGGAAACGAGTTCGGACATCAGGTATTTCCCGCTGGGCTTCAGGTCCGCCAAGACCGGCACGCGCCGTCCGATCTTGGTGAAGTCGTCGATGGTCAGCTTCACGCCGGCCGCATGGGCCATGGCCAGAAGATGCAGGACCGCATTGGTGGAGCCCCCGAGGGCGATGACTACGGTGACGGCGTTTTCGAAGGCTTCCCGCGTGATGATGTCGGACGGGCGGATGCCGCGCTTGAGCATGCCGAGCACGGCGGCGCCTGCCGCCCGGGCATCCTCCTTTTTGTGCGCCGAGATGGCGGCTTGGGCGGAACTGTTCGGCAGGCTCATTCCCATGGCCTCGATGGCGGAGGCCATGGTGTTGGCCGTATACATACCGCCACAGGAACCCGCGCCGGGGATGGCACAAGATTCGATTTTCTGCAGTTCCCGGTCGTCGATGGCATTGGCCGCCCGCTTGCCCACCGCTTCGAAGACCGAGACGACATCGAGGTTCCGGCCGTTGAGGCAGCCGGGCAGGATGGTGCCGCCGTAAACAAAGACGGCGGGACGGTTGAGGCGGGCGATGGCAATCATGCAGCCCGGCATGTTCTTGTCGCATCCGCCGATGGCGACAAACCCGTCGAATCCCTCGCACCCGACGACGGTCTCGATCGAGTCGGCGATGACCTCGCGCGAGACGAGGGAGTATTTCATGCCCTCGGTGCCCATGGAGATGCCGTCCGAGATGGTGATGGTGTTGAAAATGACCGCTTTCCCCCCGGCGCGGTTGGCGCCCCCTGCAGCCTCGCGGGCCAACTCGTCGATGTGCATGTTGCACGGCGTCACCATGCTCCAAGTCGAGGCGATGCCGATCTGGGGTTTGCCGAAGTCCTTCTCGCTGTAGCCGACGGCGTAGAGCATGGCGCGGCTCGGGGCGCGTTCCGGTCCGTCAAGGACCGGCGAGGAGTAGCGGCGGAGATCCGCCTTGCGGACGTTGGAGGATTTCTTTCTCACACGGCGGAGATTAACGGCGCCAGGGGCCGGGGTTAAGCAGAAAGCGGGGTCAACGCACGGCAGGGGGATTGATCGTCTCGATTTCCTCGCGGATCTGCTTCCGCTGGTCGTCGGTCAATCCCGGTGCCTTGGCTGCATTCTCAAACGCCCGCAGGGCAGGGCGCAGCAACCCCTGCTTGGCGTAGGATTGGCCGAGATAGAAATGGTAAAACCCCGCGTCGCCACGTCGCCCCTCGGTGAGAGAGATCAACCGTTCAAGGATTTCAGACTCGCTTTGGAAGGCGCGGGCGGCATTGGCAGCGCGCGCTGCAAGCCAGAGCGTGCCGGCGTCTCCGGGGGCGAACCGGACGGCCTGCCGACCCGCAGCGTAGGCATCGTCCATCAGGCCGGCATGAAGCAGGGATTCCGTTCGCACGCGCCAAGCCGCGGCGGAGGAGGGATCGAGTCGCACGGCGCGCAGACTTTCATCAAGAGCGTCGCGGACTTGACCCAGCGAAATCAGAACGAGTGTGCGGGCAGCGGCGGCAGCCGAGGACTGGTCGGAGCGCTTCACGGCGGTGGCCGACAGTTCCCCGGCCTCCGTGATTGCCCCGGCGGCAAGGCAGGCGAGTGCTGATCCCGAGAGGAATCCCGAGCGGTTGGCGCCCCCGGTCATGGTGCGGGCGAACTGTTGTGCCGGTTCGGTGGCGAATTCCCCGGTTCTTGACCGTCGTTCGAAAAGGAGCCCGGTCGCGTCGACTGCGCTGAGTTGCCAATCGACCGAATCTCCGAGGTGCCGGGCGAGGGGGGCATAGTCGGATTTGTCGCCCAGCAGCCACACGGCGCGGTAACGCATGCGACGGTCTTCCATTCGCCACAGTGCAGGTTCCCGTCCCAGCACAAGACTCCGATCGTTGCTGTCACCGGCAGGCACAGGCCCGCTGAATCGTGCAACAGGAAGGCCCCCGGGGTTGATGTAAATTCCGCCGTCCGTCGGCAGGGCGAGCCGTGTCAGCGTCGGCTGCACCACGCCGCCGTTCATGGCCAGTTCATACCAACGCGGCACCGTGGCGATCACCTGCCAGACGGTCAGGGCGATGCTGCCTGCAACCATGGAGGCCTGCATCCACCAGCGGACTTTGAAGCCCAAGCGGCCGAGTTGTTCCTTCGCCGCCGGCCAGCAGGGGATCATCATCAGCGCGGCGCCCCAGAGAAATGAAGTTTGTCCCTGCGTTGCACAAAGGAGCAGAAACGCCGGGGCGAGGATGCGGCCGGTCGTGGAAGCATGCCACGAAGCACGTGCCGCCAAGGCCAGCATCGCGAAGCTTGCGAGGAGGGCAATCGCGCCGGCGCCGCCGAGGACAGGCTGTGGCGACCACAGGAGATAAATCCAGCCATCCAGCCAGACCGAGGTGCCCCGCGGGGTGAGATTGACGGCTGCGAGGCAGAGCACCGCCGCTGCCGCGAGATGCCTGCGCGGAACCCGGGTGGATGCTTCGAGGAACGAGGCGACCACGAGGAAAACTGCGCCGGGTGACAGCCAGACGGCCACCCAAGCCGCCGGAGGCAGTGCCGCGGCCACGGCGAGGGGGGCGCGGTCGAGCGAGAAGGCCCTGCAGGCCGAAAGGATCAGGATCGCGAGGCCGAAGCCCGACAGCCCGCTCGCAGGAGTCGAAAGAACGGCCGCCAAAAGCGCGGGTATGACAGGAAGCAGACCGCGCCAGCTTTTGGGGGGGAGGGCGATAAGCCAGCACACGAGAGACAGCCACGCTATGACAACGTGCGCGTTCTGCCATCCGCGCGGTCCTGCAAGCATGAACAGCAGACGGCTTGTCGCGCCCTCGGGAGCCAGCGGATGCCAGAGGGAGGGGCCGGAAAGGAGCCATGCTCCGGTTGTCTGGACGGCGTCGGTGCCGAGGTTGTCCGGTCCCCGCATTCCGACAAGTGCCGCCAAGGCCAGCAGAGACGCGATGCAGAGTGCAGTCACGCGCCTCCATTGTCCGGGTGTCTTCGGTTCCTTTGTCATGAGCCCGAATGATTCGGGTCCGTTTCCCGGAAGGCAAGTGTCGCTTGCACGGCATTCCGATGGGGCGTAATTCTGGAGCATGAACCTCCGGACCATTGCTGTGATCTCGCTGCTTTCATTTTTCGGGCTTCGCGCCCCCGCCGGCGCATTGGCCGTCGGTGATGATGCCCCTGTGGTCACGGCGCGCAATCAGGACGGGGCAGAGGTCAATCTGGCCGACATTTACGCCAAGGGTCCGACCTTGGTGTATTTTTATCCGAAGGCCGACACGTCCGGCTGCACGGCGCAGGCCTGCTCGTTGCGCGATGCCTTTCCGGATTTCACCGGTCAGGGGGTGGAGATTGTCGGAGTGAGCGGCGATTCAGTCGAGGGGCAGAAGGCGTTCGCCGAAAAGCACCAGCTGCCTTTCACCCTGCTGGCGGACCCGGATTCCGTGGTGGCGCGGGCTTTCGGGGTTCCGACCCTGTTGGGTATCGCCAAGCGCCAATCGTTCCTTATCAACGGGGGGAAGATCGTGTGGAAAGTGGAGGGTGCAAAGACCGGCGAACATGCCGCCGAGGTGAAGGCGGCTATCGAGGCGCTGCGCTTGCCGAAAAAGTCTTGAGCGGCGGGGGCTCGCCCGCAAAAATCGGTGGTTCCGCGAACGGGTTGGTAGCTCAATGGTAGAGCAGCGCCCTTTTAAGGCGTTGGTTGTGGGTTCGAGTCCCACCCGACCCACTTTCGCATTTTCCGCGCGCCACCTTTGGTGGGGGATGTCGCAGTCAGTAGGGGTGCCTGTCGGTCTTGTTCATCCACGCTTCGCAGGCCTTGAGGGCGTGCTCGCGCTCGAATCCCGGAAAGACCTGGATGGCCTTGCGCTCTTCATACGGGAGATTGAAGTCGATGTATTGGAACTCGTCGTCGAATCCGATGTTGCTGGCGTCCGCGAGGGTGGTTCCGAAATACACGCGGTCGATGCGGGCCCAGTAGATGGCGCTCATGCACATCGGGCACGGGGCGCCGCTGACGAAGATTTCGCATCCCTTGAGCATCTGCGAGCGCTCGGGTGAGGGGTCCAAGGAGCCTTCCGGGCGCGGGATGAGTTTCAGATTCCCTTCCTGACATCCGGAGCCGAGGAGCGCCTTCGAGTTGATCTTGCTGCAGGCGTCGATGATCGCCGTGACTTCCGCGTGGTAAACGGGGATGCCCGTGAGGAGAACGCGGTTCTGTCCGCGTCCGATGATCTTCCCGTCCTTCACGATGACGGCCCCGAACGGGCCGCCCCAGCCCTTCTCGACGGATTCGACGGCAAGACGCGTCGCTTCGTGGATGAACTGCTTTTTGTATTCGAGGCTGTCGATGTCGGGTGTGCTCATGGTTCCGGGGTCTGTTGTCGGTGTTCGTGATGTCTGATTCGCTTTCCGTTTGCAAGCCGTGTCGGGTGATCTAACGCGTCAATCCCGCCCGGCGAAGAACCTCGATGCATTTTTCCACGTCGGCCTCGAGATGTGGCGTGTGGTGTTCGTGCTCGATGAAAACGATCCCGTTGAATCCTTGGCGATCGAGCTCGGCGAGCTGGCCGCGGAGATCGGAAACGCCTTCACCAAAGGGCACGGTGTGGGCGTCCTGCGCGAACGCGCTCATGTCTTTGAGATGGACCGAATGCAATCGTCCCTGCGCCAACCTCAGGCTCGGGACCGGTTCGCGTCCGTGTCGCACCCAGTGGCCGGTGTCAATGCACAGTCCCATGTGGGGTCCGAAGGCTTTCAATTGGTCGAGACGTTCCTCGAGGTTGCCGCCGTGATTGTGGATCGAAACGGGAGTGCCGTATTCCCGTGAAAGTTTGTCCAACAGCGGAACGTCCCCGGCCGGCGGCTCGACGGTGAGATCCGGGACGTCGAAAGCCTTGGCAAACGCAAAAAGCTCGCGCCATCCGGGCTCGTCTTCCGCATTCACGACACCGAGGCTCACAAGCTCCGAGCCATTTGTGCGGAGCAGATCCCGGAGCTTTCCCCGGTTCGATTCCTCAACCATCGCCGGCTCGAATTTGCCTTTGAGCCCACCCCCGAGTTCCTGGCCGGGAAAGGCTTGGACTTTCGTGATGCCGAGTTTTCCGGCCTTCGCCATCACCTCCACGAGCCCCAGATGCTTGAAGGTCCAGGCCTGCAGGCCGATGACGGCCCTGTGTCCAGTGGAAACACGCATGGAGTCCACCTATACCGAAAACCTCGGAAACAAGGAATTCCGGTTGCCGCGGATCATACGAAAGGTGGTGCAAAAAAGGCCCGGCGAAACGGGTTCCGCCGGGCCTTGGTTTGGTTGCGCGAATTGGTCAGCTGCAGCCCTGGCTGGTGCCGCACTCGGTGCAGACGCCGCAGGCGCCGGCGCGGATCACCTTGTTGCTGCCGCAGTGGGAGCAGGTGGTGTCCATGAACATCGTGCCCAGCGCGCCCTGGATGCGCTCCGCATGGGTGGCGCTGCCGGCGACATGGAGCGGGGTGCCTTCGGAGTTCTGCGTCTGGGTGATGACGTCGATGATTTCCTTCTCGCCGGTGCGGGGGAGATCGGTGACAGGACGGTTGACCGCCTTGCGCTCCATCTCGGTGATCTCCTTCATGGGGAGTTCGGGCTGGTTGCGGTTGGGCGCGGTGGCTTCCTTGTAGCCCTTGATGAACTGGCAGCCGAGCCAGCGGAAGACGTAGTCGGTGATGCTGCTGGCGTTGCGGATGTCGGGGTTCTTGGTGAAGCCGCTGGGCTCGAAGCGCTGGAAGGCGAATTTCTTGACGAGGCTCTCGAGCGGCACGCCGTATTGCAGCGAGATCGAGGTGAGGGTCGCCACGGTGTCCATGAGGCCGCCGATGGTGCTGCCTTCTTTGGCCATCTGGATGAAGAGTTCGCCGGGCTGGCCGTTCTCGAAGAGGCCGACGGTGATGTAGCCCTCGTGTCCGGCGATGTCGAATTTGTGGTTGAGGGCGACGCGGGTGTCGGGGAGGCGCTGGCGCGGCGGCTGGCTGAGCTTGGCGCGCATGGCATCGATCTCGTCTTCAAGCTCGATCACGCGTGACTCGAGTTCCGACTTGCTGGCGAGCTCGGCTTCAAGTTCTGCGCTGCCGGTGCCGTGCTTCTTCTTGTCCGTGACGACGGGGGCGGAGCGCTTGGAGCCGTCGCGGTAGATGGCAATGGCCTTGAGCCCGAGTTTCCAGCCCTCGACGTAGGTGTCCACGATGTCGTCCACCGTGGCGTGCTCGGGCAGGTTGACCGTTTTCGAGATGGCACCGGAGAGGAAGGGCTGGGCCGCAGCCATCATGCGGATGTGCGCATGGTAGTTGAGGCTGCGCTGTCCGCGCATGGGCTTGAAGGCGCAGTCGAACACGCCGACATGTTCGGGGCGCAGGCCGCTGCGGACGGTCTCGCCGTCCACCTCGACGTCCTCGATGGTGTCGTATTTGTCGATGTGGGCGATGATGCTCTCGATGTCGTTGTCGCTGTAGCCGAGTTTGTGGAGGGCGGGGCGGACGGTCTGGTTGACGATCTTGAGCATGCCGCCGCCGGCCAGGAGCTTGTATTTGACGAGGGCGATGTCGGGTTCGATGCCGGTGGTGTCGCAGTCCATGAGGAACCCGATGGTTCCGGTGGGGGCGAGGACGGTGACCTGGGCGTTGCGGTAACCCTGCTGGCGGCCGAGACGCAGGGCCTCGTCCCAGACGCCGCGCGCCTCGTCGCGGAGGTATTCGAATTCGCCGACGTTCTCGATGTGCTCGACGGCGTCGCGGTGGAGCTTGATGACCTCGAGCATGGGCTCGACGTTGTCCGGGGCGACGGTCTTCTCCACGCCGCTGGCGCGGGAGTCATGGTAGCCGGGGAAGGCTCCGGTGATGCCGGAGATGCGGGCGCTCTGCTCGTAGGCGTGGCCGGTCATGATGGCGGTGATGGAGCCTGCGAGGGCGCGGCCCTCCGGGCTGTCGTAGCCGTAGCCGTAGCTCATGATGAGGGCGCCGAGGTTGGCGTAGCCGAGTCCGAGGGTGCGGAAGATGTGGCTGTTCTCGGCGATGAACTTGGTGGGGTAGCTGGCGTTGTCCACCAGGATCTCCTGCGCGGTGATGAAGAGGCGCACGGCGGCCTTGAATTTTTCCACGTCGAAGCCGCCGTCCTCCTGTTTGAACTTCATGAGGTTGAGCGAGGCGAGGTTGCACGCCGTATTGTCGAGGAAGAGGTATTCCGAGCAGGGGTTGGTCGAGTTCTGCGGCGCGGTGCCCTTGCAGGTGTGCCATTTGTGGATGGTGGTCTCGAACTGCATGCCGGGATCGCCGCAGACATGCGTGCCCTCGGCGATCTTGCGCAGGAGGGTGCGGGCGTCCTTTTTCTCGCAGGGTTTGCCGTCCGTGACGCGGACGGTGGTCCACTCGCGGCCGGCGAGGGCGGCCTCCATGAACTCGTCGGTGACGCGGACGGTGAGGTTCTCGTTCTGATACATCACGGAGCCGTAGGCTTCTCCGTTGAACGATCCGTCGTAGCCCTGCTCGATGAGGGCCCAGGCTTTCTTCTCCTCCCTGAGTTTGGCCTCGATGAATTCCTCGATGTCGGGGTGCCAGTCCTTGAGGGTGTTCATCTTGGCGGCGCGGCGCGTTTTGCCGCCGCTTTTCACGACGCTGGCGACCTGGTCGTAGACCTTGAGGAAGGACAGGGGACCGCTGGGCTTGCCGCCACCGCTGAGTTTCTCGCGGGTGGAGCGGAGCGTGGAGAGGTCGCTGCCCGTGCCGCTGCCGTATTTGAAGAGCATCGCCTCGCTCTTGGCGAGGTCGAGGATGCTTTCCATGTTGTCCTCGACGGACTGGATGAAGCACGCGCTGGCCTGCGGGTATTCGTATTGGCTGGCGGCGCGCGCCGCTTCGCCGGTGCGGCGGTTGTAGAAATAGTTGCCTTGGCCGGCTTCCTTGCCGATGCCGTATTGCTGGCAGAGGCCGACGTTGAACCACACCGGGCTGTTGAAGGCGCCGTGCTGGTGCAGGCAGAGCCAGGTGAGGTCGTTGTAGAACGCCTCGGCGCTGGCATCGTCGGCGAAATAGCCGTCCGCCTTGCCGAAATCGGTGATCGTGCGGGTGACGCGGTGGATGAGCTGGCGCACGGACGATTCGCGGCCGTTCTTGTGCGGGTCGGTGCCGTTGGCAAGGTCACCGTAGAAATACTTCGAGACGGCGATCTTGGTGGCGAGGGCGCTCCATGCGCGGGGAACCTCGACGTTTTCCTGCTTGAAGATGGCCTTGCCGGTGTCGTCGTTGATTTCGGCCGTGCGTTTGTCCCACGCGATATGGTCGAAGGGCGACCCGGACTGGGTGTGGAAGCGGGGCTCAAACTGGAGGCCTTTGCCTTGGGGGCGGGATTTCGGCCGCTTCGAGGCTGCCGCGGCGGAACGGCCCGCGGTCTGTCGGGCAGCGGGTTTGCGGGGCTTGGAGCGGAAGGAGGATTTGGTGGCAATCATGGACGGTCGGATGGTTGGGTGGTGGCGCCGGCGGTATTCGGCCCCGGGGAAAAACTTTGAGCCTGACTTGCCCACCACAACATGTGGACAAGCTTTCCGACAAAACCACAATGGGCAGTGGTCGGGGAAGATTATTTTTGCAACAATTTGCGAAAGTCGCAACCCGCCTTTTACCAAGGTCTTATATTTAAACGACCATTGGAGTAAATATTGCCCTTGGGGCAGTTATTCACAATGGCGATCGGCGTGGAGGCTGCAATCAAGGGCCTTGGCGGACTCGGTGGCCCGTGAGGCAAGAAAATCAGATGTTTCGCGCTTGGTGGCGAAATGCAGGGGGGATTTTTCGGCCTCCAGCACCCCGAAACCCGGGCCGTAAGCGTGGCCGTTGAGGATGGTTGCATCGGTCCGGCGCTGGGCCAGTTGGGCCCGGGCTGCCTCGACGGCGGATTCGAGGGTGCCCTCCATCTCGTATTTCCATCCGACGATCCATGCACGGGGGAACCATCCGCGGAGGCGTGGAAGCAGCTTGGCGGCGGGTTCGAGGACAAGGTGGAGTTCCGGAAGATCTCCGGGAATTTTCGCACTGCGGGCCAGCGGCTGGTCGGCGGCGCGCAGGGAGGTGACGACGTAGTCGGAGAGTGCGGCGGCGTGGAAAACAGCGCGGATTTCGCGTCCGCGGGTCTCGGAGAGTTCCTCGAGTTGGCGGACGAGGTCGTGGTTGGTGGTGAATTCCTGCACGAAGGCGCCCGGCGGAACGTTTGTGTGGGTGGCGCCTTCCCCGCGGAAGAGGAAGACTTCGAAGCTGCGGGCGGTGAGGGCCCCGGCCAAGAGGGCGCCGATTTCGCCGCTGGCGGAATTGGTGATGCGCCTCACGTCGTCGATCGGCGCCGAGGCGGGACCGGTGGTGACAACGGCAAGGGGTTTCTGCACGGTGCGGATTTTACGATGTGCGGGGAGGGGGTGGCGAGAGCTTCACGCGATCATCTCCCGCACGCCGGCAAAAATGTCCCGCGCGGCGACGTAGCCGAAGTGGCCCTGGGGGCTGGAGATGACGCGCGCGCCGTCCCACGTCGCGGCCAGGGCTTCCACGCGGTCCGGCGGCGCGATGCGGTCGTAGGTGCCGATGGCGAGGATGATGCGGCTGGGGTCCGTGGTGGGGCGTCCGTGCAAAGGCGAGCTGAGGTGCGCGTGGCGGCGGGTGAGCGTGCTGTCGATACCGTTGCGTCGAAGGAGGCGGCGGAGGGTGGCTCCTGCGGGGCTGCCCCAGATGGCGTGCTCGATGTCGGCGATGGGTTGGAGCAGGGCGATGAAGGAGACATCCTGCTCGAGCGAAGCGAGCAGGGCGCCGGTCCACGCCCCGTAGCTGGTGCCGTGGATTCCGAATTCGCCGCAGCCGCGCCGGCGCAGGAAGGCCATGAGCTGGCGCGTTTCGCTCACGCCTTGGCGGATGCCCTCGCCGTTGCGGACGAGGTCGGCGGTGATGGCGAGCTCGCCGTTGAGGTAACCGGGGGGGCGGCGGGCGTAGTGGAATGGAAGCTGCAGCAGCGCGGCATTCCATCCGAGTTCGTTGTAGCGGAGGGCGAGTCGGCGGTAGCCGATGTCATTCACAGACATGAGGGCGTGGAGGATGAGGACGGTCGGCGCGCGCCAGCCGCGGGGCCCCTCGAAAAGAAGCGCGGAGGCCTGGTCGTTGGCCGGGAGGCCGAGCGGGTGGGGGCTCGGCCAGCGGAGGTGCCCCGGGGATTCCTCGAGCGGGACCAATTCCGGTGCGGTGTAGAACTCCTCGCGGGTCAGAGGTTCGCAGACCTCGAGGTAGGCTTCGAGTCTTTCCCGGGTGGCCGCATGGCTCCGGTGGCGCCATTGGGCGAGGTTCAGCAGGGCGCAGGTGGTGGTGTCGGTGACGCGGGCCCACGGGCGGCGGAGGATGTCCATGGTCATTCCCTGCCTTTCCGGCGCTGCGGGGACCGGGGGAGGCGGTCCGTCGGGATGTGCTCCTCGCGCAGGGTGCGTTCGTAGATTTCGCGGAGCACGGCACCGAGGCGGTTGTCGAATTCAGTGCGCGCCTCCTTGTCGCCGTTTTCATCCGGCGGGTCGAGCGGGGGGCCGAAGACGATCCACACCGCCCCGCGGCGCAGCGGGATCCAGTTGCGGGGTGTGTAGAGGGCGTCGGTTCCGAGGATCATGCAGGGCAGCACGGGCGCGCGGGTGAGTTGGGCGAGGAGGGCGACGCCGGGTTTGATCGGTGCACCTTCAAGCACGGACTGAGGGCCGGTGCGGAGCCCGCCCTCGGGGAAGATGCCGACGATGCGTCCCTGGCGGAGCCGTTCCGTCGCGGTGCGCAATGCGGCGCGGTCCATGCGTCCGCGGCCGACGGGAAACGAGCCGATCCAGCGCAGGATGCCCCCGAGAAGAGGATTTGTGAACAGTTCCTGCATCGCCATCCAATCGACCGGGCGGCCAGCGTTGATGCCGATGAACGGCGGATCGAAGTGGCTGATGTGGTTCGGGGCGATGATGCACGCGCCCTTGCGCGGAACATGGGAGGCCCCGCGGATGCGGCAACCCGTGAAGGGGGACAGCGCGATCCGGATACACCCCGCGCCCAGACCGTAACCGAAATCCGAGAGCATGCGAATGTCAGGCGGCAGACCGGAAAAACCCGCGTTGCTTCTCCGAGATCGTCAGGCCGAGTTTTTCCATCACGAGCAACATGTCCTCCCACACCTTGCGTTTTTCGGCGGGCGCCCCGTTGCGGAGGAGATACGACGGGTGATAGGTTGGGAGCAGGGGGATCCCTTCGAATGAGAACCAGCGTCCGCGCATGGCGCCCATCGGCTCGTCGGCTCCGACGAGCCCGACCATGGCGGTTTTGCCGAGGGCGACGAGCACGCGGGGCCGGATGAGGGCGATCTGGCGGCGAAGGTAGGGCAGGCAGCGCTCCATTTCCTGCGGGGTGGGCGGACGGTTGCCGGGCGCGCCCTTGGGCATGTCGGGGCGGCATTTGAGGACATTGGCGATGTAAACATCGTCCCGCGAGAGGCCCATGGCTTGGATGATTTTCGTGAGGAGTTCCCCGGCGCGTCCGACAAACGGCTCCCCGAGGCGGTCCTCATCGGCCCCGGGGGCTTCGCCGACGAACATGAGGTCGGCCTGGGGATTGCCGACGCCGAAAACAGTCTGGGTGCGCGAGGCCGCAAGGTGCTCGCACAGGCGGCAGGTCCGCACCTCCTCTTGGATGGCGGCGAGGGTGTCGGCATTCCTGCCGGGTGCGGTGGCCGGCGCTGCGGCCTGGGGAGCCGTGCGCACGGAGGTGAATCGCTGGAGGGCTTCGCGCGAGACATTCGGGCGCACGTCGCCGAGCAGGTCGCGGCGTGCGAGCAGCGTTTGCTCGAGCAGGGCGGCGGCGTCAGGCAGGGATTTCACGCGGGGGATGATTCGCGGGGGAGGCTGGCACGGCAAGTCTGGGAATTGCGCAAGCCGCAATCGTCATCTCGGTGCGGGGTGATTCGCCCGCACCCACACGAGGGCCTCCTCGTGGGTGGTGAGGGTGCCCTCGAGTTGCGCGGTCTGCACCGCCTCCAGCACCGGGCCGAAATGCGGACCCGGTTTCCATCCGAGGGCGATGAGGTCGCGTCCGGTGACGAGGGGCGGTGGGATGAGGGGTTCGCTGGCGAATTCGCCGGCCTTCGTCTGCAGGAAGTCATAGTTGTCGAGCGCACCGTGGCTGCTCAGGCAATCGACGCGATGAAGTTCGAGTTCGTCCTGAAACCCGTCGCGCGCCATGAAGCGCTTCAGCTTCGCGGTGCGCATGTTCTGCACATCCTTGAAGACCATGTGCTGGCGGACGGCCTCGACGACGCGGTCGGTATCCGCGCGCGAGAACCGCAGGCGTTCCATGAGTTTTTCCGTCATCTCCGCTCCGACGCGGTCGTGTCCGCTGAAGCGGATGCGGTCTTCGTCGGCGTGGTAGCGGAAGGTCGGGGGCTTCCCGATGTCGTGGAAAAGCACGGAGAGAGCCACGGCGGCCGGGGCATCGGGCGGGAGGAGTTCGAGCATGGCGCGCGTGTGCACGAAGACGTCGCCCTCGGGATGGAATTGCGGGGGTTGATCGCAGCCCTTGAGGGACTCGACCTCGGGAAGGATCTCGCGGAGGAGTCCGCTTTGGTCGAGGAGGTCGAAACCCCGGAGGCGGTTCGCGTGGGCGAGGATCTTCACCAACTCCTCCCGGATGCGTTCGGCGCTGACCGCATGGATGTCGGCGGCGTGCGCCTGCAGGGCCTCCCATGTGGCGGCCTCGATTTCGTAGCCGAAGCGAGCGGCGAAGCGGACGGCACGGAGGAGGCGGAGTTTGTCCTCGCGGAAGCGGGCGACCGGATCGCCGATGGCGCGGAGAATTCGGGCTTCGAGATCGGTCCGGCCGCCGACGAAGTCGATGATGCTCCCGGCCACGGGGTCCTGGAACATGCCGTTGATCGTGAAATCGCGGCGCGCGGCATCCTCCTCGGGCGTCGAGAAGGTGACCATTTCCGGACGGCGTCCGTCGATGTATTCATGGTCCGATCGGAACGTGGCGACTTCGAAGGCGTGCCCGTGTTCCATGACGAGGATGACCCCGAAGTGTGCGCCGACCGCCTGGGTGTGCGGGAAGAGTTTCTGCACCTCGGGAGGTTTGGCCGAGGTGGCGATGTCATAGTCCTCGGGAGGATGGCCGCGCAGTTCGTCGCGCACGCAGCCGCCGGCGAAATAGGCCGCATGGCCGGCCGTTTGCAGGCGGCGGGCGATGTCAGTCGCGGCGGCTTTGAGATCCATGGCGCACATCATAGGTGCGGCGATGCCGCGCGGCAAAACGTCCTTTGCCGGAGCGCGCCCGAAGACTGCAGGATGGGCACGCCCGTAACATCTGGTATCGTGCCGGGAAACATGAGTTGGGCCGGTGTCAGCACTTCGTTCGGGTTGGGGTTCGTGTATTTCATCACGGCGATTCCCGCAGGGATGGCGGCAGGGGCGCCCGTGTGGATGGCGGCGGTGGCGGCATGGCTCGGCTACACGGCAGGAGGTGGCGTCGTGCTGCTGGCGGGTGCGCCCTTGCGGGACTGGCTCGTGCGGAAGCTCCGCATTCCGGTGGAGCACGATCCCTCCAAATTCATCTGGCGGTGCTGGGATCGCTGGGGTTTGGCCGGGCTCGGATTGCTGGCACCGGTGACCATCGGACCGCAGGCCACCGCGGTGCTGGGGTTGGCCGCCGGGGAGAAGCCCCTGCGGATCGGCGCGGCGATTTCCCTCGGGGTGCTTCCCTGGTGCGTGGCCTTCGCGGCGCTGGCCGCACTCGGTGTCAGTCTGGTGAAGTAAGGACGATGTCCACCCCTTGATCGTGCGCTTCGAGCGGGAGGGTTTCGACAAGTTGTCCGCGGAAGCACACGCCCACGCGCAGGACGGAAGAGGGCAGCGCGGCAAGCAGGCGGTCGTAGTAGCCGCGTCCGCGTCCGAGGCGGTCACCATCGGCGGTGAAGGCGGCGCCGGGAACGAAAATCACGCCGGCGCAAGCGGGGTCCGCGGGAGGGCATTTGTCCGGATCGGGCTCAAGCACGCCGAAGCGGGCGGGGACGAGGTCCGCCGGGCTCCGGATTTCATGAAAGGCGAGGTTTTCGCCATCCATGCGCGGGAGGATGAGGGTTCGTTCGGGGGTCCAATCGAAGGGCTGCAAATCCGGTTCGTCCGGCAGGGCGGCGTAGGCGGCGACGACGCGGACCGCTTGCCAGCGCGGGAGGGTTGGGATACTCGTGCGGATGCTTTCCGAGGCGGTCGCGCATGCGGCGGGAGACATCCGGGCAAGCTCCGCACGCAGACGGCGGCGGAGTTCTGTTTTGGCCGAGGAGGGCATGGAATTTTCCCACGGTGAGCGTTCCTGAGAACCCAGACAAGCCCGAGCCGAAGCGTCGGAGGATATTGTCCCGCCTGCGCCGGAAGACCCCGGATCACCATGTGGGCTTGAAGCCCGCCAATGGATGGCACAAGAGGAACTTCCTCGCCGAGGTGGTCTGGCCGAGCCTGTTCCAGCCGCGGCAGGGCGAGCAGCTCGCACCGGATTTTCCCGTGCTGAAGGCCGGGCAGGTGAGCCTGACGTGGATCGGCCATGCATCGTTCCTGCTTCAAGCCCCGGGGATGAATGTGCTCATCGATCCGAACTGGGCCCGCTGGCTCAAGGTGATCAAGCGGCTGCGGGAGCCGGGGATCGAACTGCGCGCACTGCCCGACATCGATGCCGTCCTGATCACGCACGCACATTTCGACCATCTCGACCGTCGCACCTTGCGCAAAGTGGCGAGGGAGCAACCGATCGTGGTGCCGCGCAACGTGGGCGGATTGGTCCACGGACTCGGGTTCGACCGGGTGCATGAGCTGGGATTGTGGGAATCCATGCAACTCGGTTCCATCAAGGTGACGATGACACCCGCCCATCATTGGGGGGCGAGAATGCTTGCCGACTCGCACCGCGGGTTCGGCGGCTTTCTCATTGAGGTGGAGGGCCGGTCGATTTTCCATTGCGGCGACAGCGCCTATTTCCCCGGGTTCGCGGAAATCGGGCGGCGCCTGCCCGTGGAAATCGCCCTGCTGCCGATCGGGGCCTACGATCCGCCGAGCGGCCGCGAGGTTCACATGACGCCGGAGGAGGCGCTGCGAGCTTTCATTGAACTGGGAGGAAGCACGTTCGTGCCGATGCATTACGGGACGTTCCCGCTGAGTTTCGAGCCGCCATGGGAACCGCCGTCCCGGCTGATCGAATGCGCTGGCGCGCAGGGCCTGCTCGAACGGGTATGCTTCCTGCGCGAGGGTGAACCGCGGGTGTTTTAAGAAGTGTGAAGAACGCAGGCCGGGCGCCCTCGGAACATTCCCCGGGCAACGCCTACGGCTCGATTATTGCTTCGACGCGGTAGAAGTCGATGCCTGTGGCCGGAACGACAAACTCCTTCCGCTCGTAGTCCGCCGGGATGTTCAGGCCGGACTGGTTGGCCGAGTTCGAGACAGTGACCGGGGAATTGGTCCACGGGCCGGTTGCGAGGTTGGTGGCGGCCTTCACTTGGTAAGTCACGCCACCGGGAGGATTTTTGCGCGCTGCGTAGTTGAAGATCGCGTTGGCACCCGCCTTGACTGCGGTCAGAAGGGCGGGGGAGCCCACCGCCGGATTCCCGTCGAGGGCGAACTCCATGTCGTTGCGGAGGCTGTCGCCGTCGGGATCGGCGGTCTTGGCCGTGTTGGTGAAGCCCGGCTCGATGCTCTGCCAGTAGTCCGTCCAGGCTTGGTAATTGTTGGTGGCTGGCGGAGAGCTGACGGTGAGCACGCCGGTGGACTGCTGGAAAACGTAATGCACGCCGTTGGTCGAGTTCGTCCAGTTGCCATTGGCCCCGTTGAAGCTTGCGGCGGTGAAATTCGTTCCGTAGCTCGCGGCGAGGCCGGGGGCGACGATGATCCACTGATCTCCGATGTTCGTGGAGGCGGCGGAGAGGTTGAATCGAAACGAGCCGGAGGCCTGGAGCGAGCCGGTGCCCGTGACGGCGTTGTTGGTGCCGTTGCCTCCGATGTGGAACGTCAGCGCGCCGCCTTCGGCGATGGCGAGGGTGCCGTTCGAGATGACGGTGTTCGCGGTGGAGGTGTTCGTGCCGGTGAGGATTGTGGTGCCCGCGTTCTGCAAGACATTCAGGTTCCCGGTGAGGTTGGCGGCAAAGGTGTAGGACGTGTTGGTATGGTTGAAGTTGACGGTTTTTGCACCGCTGCCGGAGCCTCCGGCGATTGTTTCCGCATGGACGGTGCCTGCGCCCACGGCCGTGTCTCCGACCGGAGCGCCGAGGTTGAGGATGCCCGATCCGGAACCCGAGTTGCCCAGAGTCAGTGTTCCCATTCCCGTGGCGCCGACCTTGACCGTGCCTTCTTCGCTCACGTTGAGGGTGCCGGTGCCATTGCCGCCGACGACGAGGTAGGCACTGGAGGTCCAGTGCGAGTCTTGGCCGGTGACGGTGACGGTGCCGCTGGAGCCGGCGTCGCCGCCGATGGTTCCATCCGTATTCGTAACCTGGCCACCTTGGCTCACGAGCATCGTGCCGGCGCCGCCCGTGCCGATCACCAGCCCGGCACTGTGGCTCCATTGAGAACCCACGCCGGTGACGGTGACGTGGCCGGTATTTCCAGCCAGCCGGCCGACGAGGGAAAATATGTCGCTCGCTGTCGCTCCGCCGCTGATGTTGAGGTGGCCTGTGCCGCCGCCGAGGCCGATGAGCGTATCGGAAGTGCATGTCCAGCCGGCGTTGGTGCCGGTGATGTTGACCGTGGCCGTCGAGCCGGTCGTGGCGATCCCGCTGGTGGCGTTGTTCGTGAGGTGTCCGGTGATGTTCAACACACCTTCATTCGGCGAGAGGGAGCCGCCAAAGCTGCTCGTGCCTGACAGAGTGAGGGTTCCGGTGCCGAGCTTGGTCACCGACCCGCTGCCGGTGATGCTGCCGCCGAGGGCGAGCGCCCCGGTGCGATTCACGATCAGGCCGCCGTTGTTGAGAACGTCGCCAATGATCGAGCCCGTCGAGCCACCCGCACCGAGCTGCAAAATGCCGGCATTAATCGCCGTCCCGCCTGCGTGGTTGTTGCTTCCCGACAAGACCAAGGTCCCGCTGCCTGTCTTGGAGATCGCCCCCGCCGGGCCACCGGAGGAAGCTGGGTCCGATATCGAGTCGCTGATCAGCGTGCTTGTGCCGCCGGAGATTTGAAAGGCCGCCGTCCCTCCGTAGAGAAAGAGAGCGCTTCCCGCTGCCGAGCCGGGCCCGGCTGGCACGTTGGTTCCTCCTGAGGCCGTGACCCCGCCCAATCCGGCCACCGCACCGCCGCCGCTGATCCCGCCGTCCACAAGGGTGAGGGATGCGCCATTGTCCGACCGCACGAAGATGGCGCCACCTGCCGCGCCGCCGCCGCCACCTCCACCGACGAGGGCACCAGATGCTCCACCTGTCCCTCCAAGAATGCCCGGGGCACCCGTTCTCGACGTTCTATTGGCGCCGCCGGCGCCACCACCAAAACCTCCGGCCCCGGAGTTCCCCGAATTGGCCCCACTGCCGCCGCCACCACCGCCGAATCCTCCGCTGCCGGCCCGCGAGAGATTATTCTGACTGGGATTGCCCCCCCCGCCTCCGAAATTTCCACCATCGCCCCCGATGCCT
>JACSRX010000069.1 GCA_014879535.1 Chthoniobacterales bacterium | reverse complement strand
GCGGCGTCCCCCACCCCGAATCCCTAAGACCCCGCACAATGTCCGAATTTTTCATCAACCGGCCCATCGTTGCCATCGTCATCGCGATCCTGATCACGATCGGGGGTGCCGCCACGTTGATGCAACTCCCGGTCTCGCTCTACCCGAACATTGTTCCCCCGGAGATCCAGGTGCGTGCCGACTACACCGGCGCCGACGCGCTGACGATCGAGCAGTCGGTCGCCACCCCGATCGAGCAGCAGATGAGCGGTGTGGACCGCAGTAACTACATTCAGTCGGTCAATGCCAACGGCTCGATCCGCATGACCGTGAACTTCGAGGTCGGCACGGACCCGAACGTGGCCCACATCCTCACCCAGATGCGGGCGAACCAGGCGGCCTCGCAGCTTCCCGCCGACGTGGTGAACGCGGGGGTGTCCGTGATCAAGTCCACCGCCGCGCCCCTCATGCTCATCGCGCTGCATTCGCCAAAGGGCACCCACGACAACCTCTTTCTGGCCAATTACGCCAACATCAACCTGGTCGATCAGTTGACCCGCGTGCCCGGCATCTCGAACGTGAACGTCTTTGGCGCCGGCCAGTATGCGATGCGGCTCTGGGTCAAACCCGACCAGTTGGCCAAGCTCGACGTCACAGTCACCGACATCATCGACGCGCTGCGGGCGCAGAACACCGTCAACCCCGCCGGACAGATCGGCGGGGAACCCGCGCCGTCGGGTCAGGAATTCACTTACACCATGCGCGCGCCGGGCCGGCTGACCAGTCAGGAGGAGTTCGAGCAGGTCGTCGTGCGCGCCAACCCGGACGGCAGCATGCTGCGCGTGAAAGATGTGGCCCGCATCGAACTCGGGGCGCAGACGTATTTGTGGAGCGGACGTCTCGATGGCAAACAGGCGGCGGTCATGTCCCTCTACCAGCTTCCGGGCACCAACGCGCTCCAGGCCGCGGAGGGCGTGAAGGCGTTGATGGAGCGCGTTTCCTCGCAGTTTCCGCCGGATGTGACCTACACGATTGCTCTGGACACCACGCAGGCGGTGAGTGCCGGCATCGAGCGCATCACCCACACCTTGTTGGAAGCCATCGTGCTCGTGCTGCTTGTGGTCTTTCTCTTCCTGCAAGGCTGGCGCGCCACGGTCATTCCGCTCTGCGCGGTGCCGGTTTCGCTGATCGGTGCGTTTCTGGTCTTTCCGCTCTTTGGTTTCGGTATCAACACGCTGGCCCTCTTCGGCCTGGTCCTTGCCATCGGCCTCGTGGTGGACGACGCCATTGTCGTCGTCGAAGCCGTCGAACATCACATTGAAAACGGACTCGCGCCGCGCGAGGCCACGCTGCGCGCAATGAAGGAGGTCACCGGCCCGGTCATTGGCATTGCGCTGGTTCTCTCGGCCGTCTTTGTGCCGACCGTGTTTATTCCGGGCATCACAGGGCGCATGTACCAACAATTCGCCCTCACGGTGTCGGTGTCGGTGATCCTGTCGGCCTTCAACGCGCTGACGCTCAGTCCCGCGCTGTGCGCGTTGTTGCTGCGTCCGCGCAAACCGGCGCGCGGCCCGCTTGGGAAGTTTTTCCTGTGGTTCAACCGCGTTTTCCGCCGCACCACCGACGGCTATGTGAATGCTTCGCGGCTGGCCATCCGCAAGAGCGGTTTCAGCATGGTTCTGCTGCTGCTTTTTGCAGGGGGCGCCTTTTTGACCAGTTCCCGACTTTCGTCGGGGTTTTTGCCGGAGGAGGATCAGGGCTACCTGTATGGATCGCTGCAATTGCCCTACGCGTCGTCCCTCCAGCGCACCGGCGAGGCGGCGAAAAAAGTCGAGGAACAATTGTTGGCCACGCCCGGCGTCGCGCATGTCACCACCGTCATCGGCTACAACCTGCTCAGCACCGTCAACACCACCTTCAACGCCTTCTTCTTCATCACCCTCAAGCCATGGGGCGAACGCACCGCACCCGACGAACACTACGACGCCATCAAAAAGGCGGTCAACGCCCGCCTCGCCGCCATCCCGGAAGGCATCGCGTTTTCCTTCCCACCTCCGGCGATCCCCGGCATCGGCACCTCGGGCGGGGTCACCTTCATGCTTGAGGATCGCGCCGGACGCGACGTCGGGTTTCTTGGCGAAAACCTGGGGATTTTTCTGGAGGCGGTGCGCAAGCGTCCGGAGATCGCCACGGCGACGAGTCCGTTCCTGCCGGCGGTGCCGCAGGTGCTGGCCGACATTGACCGGGACAAGGTGCTCGCGCAGGGCATCGATCTCGCCCAGGTGAACCAGACCCTGCAAACTTTCATGGGCGGCTACTTTGTGAACTACTTCAACCGCTTCGGACGTCAGTGGCGTGTCTTTGTGCAGGCCGAAGGCGAGTTCCGCACCAAGGCGGAACACGTGGGCCTCTTTCATGTGCGCAATTCGGAGAAAGACATGGTCCCGCTCAGCACCCTCACCACCGTGCGGGCCGAGGACGGTCCGGAATTCACCACCCGCTTCAACCTCTACCGTGCCGCTCAGATCAATGCGACCGCCGCGCCCGGCTACAGCTCGCTGGATGTGATGCGGGCGCTGGAGGAAACCTTTGCCGAGACCATGCCCGACGAGATGGGCTTCGACTACTCCGGCATGTCCTTCCAGGAAAACAAGGCCCGCGAAGGCGTGCCCCCCGCCGTGGTGTTTGGCATGTCGCTCCTGTTTGTCTTCCTCATCCTTGCCGCGCTCTACGAAAGCTGGACCCTCCCCTTCAGCGTGCTCCTCGGCACGCCGATTGCCGTCTTCGGCGCCTATGCCGCGCTCTGGGCGCGCGGCATGGAGAACAACATCTACGCGCAGATCGGTCTGGTGATGCTCATCGGCATGGCGGCCAAGAATGCGATCCTCATTGTGGAATTTGCCAAACTCGCGCGCGAGCGCGGAGAGCCGCTGCTGGACGCCGCCCTCGAAGGCGCGCGCCTGCGCCTGCGTCCGATCATCATGACCTCATTCGCCTTCATCATGGGCTGCGTGCCCCTCTGGCTCGCCACCGGCTCCGGTGCCGTCGCCCGCCGCGTCATGGGCACCACCGTCATCGGCGGCATGCTCGCCGCCACCCTGCTCGCGATCTTCCTCATTCCGGTGACCTATTACGTGGTGGAAAAACTCGCCGCCCTGCGCCGGGGCTGGCACGCCGCAAAAAATACCGGGGCGTAAACCGGGACGGTCATTCGGCCCCACGAGGAGGAACCGCCCGCTGGACAAGGGAACGGTTTTCCGCAGCTTCGAACACGTGGATGGTTGAATCTGCAGAAAGTCATTCGTGTCGCAGGGCCTCGATGGGATCGAGGCGGGCGGCGCGGCGGGCGGGGGTGAATCCGAAGAGGACGCCAATGGCCGCCGAGAAGAAAAACGCGATCAGGTTGATTTTCGGATCAAAGAGAAAGGGCACGTCGATGAGGCGGGCCAGCAGCACGCAGAGTCCGAAGGCGAGAAGGATTCCGACGAGTCCGCCGACGCAGGAAAGGGTGATGGCTTCGACCAGAAATTGCAGCAGCACCTCCCGAGCCCGCGCGCCGATGGCCAGCCGAATTCCGATTTCGCGGGTGCGTTCGGTCACGCTCACGAGCATGATGTTCATGATGCCGATGCCTCCCACCAGCAGGCTCACACCGGCCACGGCCGCGAGCAACGTCGTCATCATTTTCGTCGAAGCGCTCAGGGTTTCGGCGATCTGACGGGTGTCGAAGACGTTGAAATTGTTGTCCTCGTTCGCGTGCAGGTTGCGGCGGCTGCGCATGAGGGAGGTGATGTCCGCGACGAGGCGTTCGCTGTTCGCGCCCTCCTCGGCGGAGAGGGCGATCTGGGAGATGTTCCGCGCGGAGGTGCGTCCGGTCAGGCGGTGTTGCAGGGCGGAAAGGGGAACGATGATGGTGTCGTCCTGGTTGCCCATGCCGGATTGTCCCTTCGCGGCCAGAACGCCGATGACCTGAAACGTGGACGAATACGGCGTCTCCTTCGTCGTGGTCGTGGAGGACGAACTGGAGGACGCTGTTTTGCCGATCCGGATCAATTTGCCGAGGGGGTCTTCCGTGCCGAAGAGTTCGGTTTTTGTGGTGTCGCCGATCACGCACACGGCACTGCCGTCGCGGAGGTCGGTCTCGTCGAAAAGGCGGCCCCGGGCGAGTTTCCAGTTGTTGATGCCGAAGTAGGCGGGCGCGGTGCCCGTGATGCTGGTCGAGCGGGCGTTCTGCCGGTAGATGGTGCTCAGGCTGGTGCTGCTCACCGGAACGATGGCGGCGATGCCGTGGATCTGGTCCCGCAGGGCGGTCACGTCGGCGACGGTGAAATTGGGCACGCCCGCCGACGAGGAGCGCGGACCGAAGCCCATGCCGGGACGCAACATCACGAGATTGCTGCCGAGGCTGGAGATCTGGTTTTTCACCGCCTGGGTCGTACCCTGTCCCAGTGTCACCATGGTGATCACCGCTGCGACGCCGATGATCACGCCAAGAACCGTGAGAAAAGCCCGCATGACGTTGCGCCGGATTTCCCGCAGGGCGATGTGAAAGGCGTTTCCGATCATGGGGTCAGGGCTTGGCGTGGTCCGTGGCGATGAGGCCGTCGCGCACGAGAATCGTCCGGCGGGCATAGGCGGCGACATCGTCCTCGTGCGTGACGAGGAGGATGGTGATGCCGCGCTCGGCGTTGAGGCGGACGAGAAATTCCATGATCTCGATGGTGGTTTTGGAGTCGAGATTGCCGGTGGGTTCGTCGGCGAAGAGAGTCGAGGGCGAGGTCACAATGGCGCGGGCGATGGCCACGCGCTGTTGCTGGCCCCCGGAGAGTTCGGCTGGGGTGTTGGCGAATTTGTCCGCGAGGCCGACCGTGGCCAGCGCGTCCTTCGCGAGCCGGTGCCGTTCCTGGCGCGGGATGTTGCGATAGACCATTGGCAACTCGACGTTCTCCAGCGCGCTGGTGCGGGCCAGAAGATTGAATCCCTGAAAGATAAACCCCAGGGCATGACGGCGCAGCAGGGAGCGTTGGTCGGCGTTGAGTTGCTCGACGGCGATGTCTTCGTAGAGATACTGACCGGTGGTCGGTGTGTCCAGGCAGCCCAGAAGGTTCATCAGCGTGGATTTTCCAGAGCCGCTCGGACCCATCACCGCGACAAAATCACCCCGGGCGATGGTGAGGTCGATCCCGCGCAGCGCCTGAAACGCCGCATCCCCGACGCCGTATTTCTTGGTGATGCCATTCAGGCGGATGAGGGGCGCGTTCATGGCTGCTTGGCTGTGGCATGAATGATCACTGGCAGACCTTCGGAGAGGCCTTCGCCGGAGATCACGGTGACCCGCCCGTTCGTGAGGCCGGTTTGCACGGGGATCGACGCGGGTACGCCGTCTCGGAGAACCCAGATGCGCGCCGCTTCGCCGGGGCGGATGTTCGAGGCGGATTCCGCCGTACGTGACCGGGTGGACGCGCGGCGCGGCGGACTCGGGACGAGGCTCTGCACGAAGGAGCGTTTCGGCGCGGCGGCGGTGGCGGACTGCGGGGAGTCGGGCTGAAAACGCAGCGCCGCGTTCGGCACGAGGAGCGCGCCCGCAGCCTCGGCCACGGCGATTTCCGCCGTCGCCGTCATTCCGGGGCGCAGGCTGAGGTCGTCGTTGGAGACTTCGAGTTCGGTCGAGTAGGTCACAACATTGTCGGTCACGGTGGACCCGTATTCAGCCTTCTTCACCGAGGCTTCGAAGGTGCGATTCGGCCAGGCATCCACGGTGAAGGTGGCTTTCTGGCCTTCCTGGAGGCGGCTGATGTCCGCCTCGGCCACGGCCACCTTGAGCTTCATGTTTTCGAGTTTTTCCGCCACGACGAAGAGTTCCGGCGCGGTCATGGTCGCCGCCACGGTTTGGCCCGGCTCGATTGTGCGGGTCAGGATAATGCCGTCAATCGGCGAGCGAATCACCAGCTTTTGCAGGTCGCTTTCATTCGTGCCCACATTCGCCTGCGCCTGCCGCACGTCCGCCTCCGCGCTGGCCAGGTCGGCTTTTGCGCGCTCAGCGGTCGCGATACCGGCATCCAGATCGGCCTGGGACGGCAGACGACCGCCGCTTGCGGTGTGGAGTTTTTGCAGACGCTGAAGGTTGGCTTCGGATTCCACCAACGTGGCCTTGGCCTGACCCACCCTGGCTTCGGCGGCGGCGGCGGTGGCGCGGCTGCTTTCCGTCTGTTGCTCCAACTTGCTGGTGTCGAGCTTCGCGAGGACCTGGCCCTTGGTCACCCGGTCGTTGGTTTCCACGAGCACCTCCCGCACCGTGCCTGAAAGCTCGCTGCCCACGGTCACTTCATTGGTCGGCTCGAGGTTGCCGGTTGCCGTGACCGTGGTCTTCAGGTCGCCGCGCTGAATGGGCTCGGTGAGATAGGTCACCTTGGCGGTGTCCGCTGTGGCCAGACTGCGCCAGAGCACAAACGCCGCCGCGAGCAGCACGACAATCGTGCCGGGCAGGAGAAAGCGCTTCAGCCGGGACGGGGATTGGGCCGCATGGACGATGTCGGAAAGATCGGGATTGTTCATAAGGGTTGCCATCCGCCGCCGAGGGATTTGTAGAGTTGCACGCAGGCGTTGAGTTGGTCGGTCTCGGTGAGGACGCGGGATTCCTCGACGCTGAGCTGCGTGCGTTGCACGTCCAGCACGGTGAGCAAATCGACCTGGCCGGCCTCATACTGACGCGTCGCCAGTTCGGACGCCTCGGAGGCTGCGGTGTCCGCGTTCCGGAGCACGTCCAGGCGCTCGGTGGTCCGGTGAATCGCCACCAACGCGTCCTCGACCTCGGAGAGCGCGGTCAGGACGGTGGATTGATAGCTGAAGACCGCCTGCCGGGCCTGGGAGGCGTTGATGTGGATGTTGGCCGTGATCCGTCCGCCTTCAAAGATCGGCTGGGCCAGGCTCGCCATGAGATTCCCGGCCAGGGTCCGGGCGGCGGCCTCGGGCGAGAAAATCACCCCGGTCCGCAAACCTTCCAGGCCGAACGAGCCGCTCAGATTGAGGGTCGGCAGGCGTTCCAATTCCGCAGCGGTCTTGCGATGATAGGCCGCCAGCACGGCGTCCACTGCCGCCCGCACGTCCGGCCGGTTGTTCAATGCCTCGGAAGGAATGCCGGTCGCGATCTTTGCGGGCACGCGGGGGAGCGGGCGGGACCGCGCCAGCAGGCCGTCCAGCTTGCCCGGCGTCTGCCCGCACAGAACGGCCAGTTGGTTTCGGGTTTCCGAAAGGGTTTTTTCCAGAGACGGAATCGCCGCGCGGGCCTGTTCCAGCGTGCTGACCGTCTGCTGCACCTCCAGCATGTCGGTGAGACCGGCTTCCTGTTTCCAGCGCGTGATGTCCGTGGTCTCACGGCGCGTGGCCACATTGCGCCGGAGCGCCTCCAGTTGGGCCTGCGTGCCGCGCAACGTGATGTAGGCCGTCGCCACGTCGGCGGTCAACGTGACCTGGGCGGCATAATAATTCTCCACGGTCTGCGCGACATCCTTCGTCGCCGCCTGAAGATTCTGGAGTTGGCGTCCGAAGAGATCGATCTCCCAACTCAGGTCCGCCGACACATTGGCTGTTTCGCTGCGGGTCACCAACCCCGTGCTCTGCTCGTCGCGCCGATCGATGCGGTCGGAGGCGTTCACCGAGACGACGGGAAGCAACCCCGCCAGCTGCACGCTGCGCTCGCCGCGGGATTCCGTGATTCGCTCCAGAGCCGTCTTGATGTCAGGGCTCGCCGTGAGGGCCTGCGCAATGAGGCTGTCGAGCACCGGATCGTTGAAACGCTTCCACCACTGCCGGATCCGGGCCGGATTCAACGCGCCGGGCGTGGCCTGACGGGACTGCCAGGTCGCGGGTACTTCGATCTCGTTTTTCCAGGTCTCCCGGGGACCTGCGCATCCGGCCAGAATGCCTCCGGCGACCATCCACGCCGCAAGCCGGCGTGCCGGAATTAAATCGACAGAACACAAAATTTGCCAGGGATGTTTGGAGGTCATGTGTGCGCCTTTCCAGGTGATGAGGACCGCTTGCGCGCGTTTGCGGGTCGTGGCAGATGCACGGCGACCAGGTGGTTCGCCCATTTCGCCGGATCGCAGACCGCCACCTGATGACGAAACTTGAGCATCGTGCCGTGCAGAACCGCTCCCACGATCTCGTGGGCGTGCAATTCGGGATGCGTCATGCGCAGCCTTCCGAGCGCGATTTCCTTCTTCAGATACGTCGCAATGGCCATCGCATCCTCCAGGGGCGGAGCTTTGTGGCACGGCGGACGCCGGTGCCCGCGTCCCTCCAGCATCATCAGCTTCGGCACCAATTGCTCCACCTTCTCAAACAACGCCCGAATCGCCTTGCGCAGGTTGATCTGCGGCGTGTTTTTTCCCGCGCTCGCGAGCAGGGCGTCCCGCCACGGACTGGCCTCCGTCGCCACGGTCAGCGCGGCCTCAATGAGTGCCTCCTTCGTCTTGAAGCGCTGAAACAAAATCCCCTCGGAAACCCCCGCCCGCTTCGCAATCCGCGCCGTCCCCGCCGCCGGCC
>JACSRX010000005.1 GCA_014879535.1 Chthoniobacterales bacterium | reverse complement strand
AAAGCATGGCATGAAGGTGTAAGTACCTTGAGGAATAAACGCACTTACGCTTTGGGTGATTGGAAATCCAGCGAAGCCTTTCTGGGGTTTTCCGACCCGCCTCATCTCAAAGCTCCGCGCCGGATCGTTGGAAAATCCTGAATCCGACCGGGCCATTGTTCGCCTGTCCGGTCCGAACAATCTTCTTGTCGCGCCTTTGCAAGGTCGCTTGGTCGCGGCTCAATCCGGTGGAGGGATCCACGGGCGAAAACATTTGCTCGCCCAGCGAAGGCCGGAGCCGGGAGAGGGCGTGTTCCGCCCGGAAGCCCGTCACCCCGCCCGGGTCATTCCGGCCTTGTCGGCGGCGCCGGCGTTGTCGCGGGCGGCGGAGGCATCCCCGGCCATTTCCTCGACGGTGCGCGTGCGCAGGCGGGCGGCGCCTGGGGTTTGGGCAAGTTTCACGCGTGTGCCGGCCGCCTCATGCGCGGCGAGGCGTTGCGCGGCCGCCGGAAGGGCGTCGCGGTATTGCGGCAGCCATTGGGCCTGCGCGACGAGCATCTCGTCGGCCATCTGCCAGACCTCCTCGGGGTTGCACACGGCGCCGGTGAGCGGATCGTGCAGCATCGCCTGCTTCAAGAGGGTCACGTCGCCGCGCACGGCGGCTTCCGTGCCCATTTCCTGGACGCGAACGGAGGCGGAACAGGTTGCCGCGCAGGCCAGCGGCAGAGCACCCACCACCGGCATGTGAATGCCGGTGCGGTCCACATAGCCGGGGATCTCGATCACGCACCCGTCGGGCAGGTTCGTGAGATGCCCGCGGTTGATCACATTGAAATGCCCCCGATACACCCGCCCGGTCTCGAGCGCCTCGATGATGTAGGATCCATGTTCCTCGCTGCGGCTTCCCGGGGTGATTTTCGGCGCGGGTTCGTTGAGCCAGTTCGGAAAATCGGTTTCGAACCAATTCCGGCCCTCCGTGCAGACGCGCAGGTAGCCGCCGGTTTCGCCATGAATCCAGGAGTCGAGGTCGATCCAGCGGGGGATTTCCTCGGGGCGTTTGCGATACCAGGGCAGATACTCGCTCAGGTGGCCGTTCGATTCGGTGCTGTAGTACCCGAAGCGGCGCAGCACGTCGATGCGGACCTTTTCCACGCGGCTCCAGCGCGGATGCGCCTCGAACGCCTCCAGCAGGTGCGGGATCATGTCGAACGCGCCCCACCGCGCCTGGATGCACCAGGTCTGGTGATTGATTCCGGCAAAGACAACCTCCACGTCCTTCTTCGTGAGAGCGGCCTCCGGCGCGAGGTGCCCGTGCCGTTTGGCCCACCCCTCGGTGCATTCGACGATCTGTTGGTGGGCACCCTGCACGCCGTGACAAAGACCGATCGTGGGAACGCCGCCGAAGGTGTTGCAGGCCCACGTGTTCATCGCCATCGGGTTCGCATAGTTGAGCAACAACGCGCCCGGACGCGCCAGTTCGCGCATGTCCCGGCACATCTCCAGCAGCGCGGGAATCGTGCGCTGGGCATACATCAATCCGCCGGGACAAAGCGTGTCTCCGACACACTGGTCCACCCCGTATTGCAGCGGAATGTCGATGTCGGTCTGAAACGCCTCCAGCCCACCCTGGCGGATCGTGCAAAACACGTAGTCCGCCCCCTCCAGCGCCTCCCGGCGATCGCCCGATGCCCGCACCTGCGCGGGCAGCCCGTTCTCTGCGATGTCCCGCCGACAGAGCGTGGCGACCATTTCGAGATTCTTGGCGGAAATGTCCGTGAAGGAAAATGCGGCATCCGCCAGTTCGGGCACCGCAACGATGTCCTTGACGAGTCCGCGGGTGAAGCCGACCGAGCCGGCACCGATCATCGCAATTTTGAGAGGCATGGGAAAAACGTGTTGGAATGTTGAAAATAATCGCCGCAGACTGATCCTCCCATTCCTTTGAATGCTCAATTCCTGCTATGCATGTTCCAAATGTGAATCGTCTGCTGGACCGCCTCGGGAAGCCGGGACGGGATTTTGCCGCGCGGGCGGAGTTGTTCGGCGGCGGCGCCCTCGTCGCGGGTCGTGAGACGGTGCGTCCGGAGCGCGCCTATGATTGGGACGGCCTGCGGCGCGGCGCGGACCCAAAGCGACCGGCCTGGCTTTTCCAGTACACGCTGCGGGGCTGGGGCGTGCTGGAGACGCGGGGCGCGGTCCTGCGCGTGCCTGCGGAGGCCGCGTTTCTGGTGCGGCTGCCCTCGGCGCACCGCTACCACGCAGCGGCGGACTGTCCGGAGTGGGAATTTTTCTGGATGTTGATCGAGCAGCCGGAAGTGGACGCGCGGCTGGCGCGCCATCGCAATCTGCGCAACGTGGTGATTCCGCCCGGGGAAACGGCGGAGGTGGCCCGCCAGGCGGCGGCGGTGCTGGAGGCGGCGCATTTCAAACGCGAGGATTTTGACGTGGAGGCGGCGTTGTTTGACTGGATGATCGGGATGGAACGCCGGGCCTTCGCGCGGATGCATCCGCCCGAGCCGCGCCAACGGCTGCTCGACACCGTGCGGCGCATGCTGCTCGAGCGACTCGACGAACCGCTGCGCATCGACGCGCTGGCCGACGCCTTCGGCATGAGCCGGTCGAACTTCGCACACCATTTTCAGCGCACGACGGGCGCCGCGCCGGCGGAGGTTCTCCGCGGCCTGCGCCTGGACGAGGCGGCCCGCCTGCTGCGCGAGGGACGGCTTTCCGTGAAAGAGGTCGCTGCGACGGCGGGGTTTCCCAATGTCAGCCACTTTTGCCGCCTCTTCCGCCGGCACTTCGGCGTGCCGCCCGGCGCGTGGCGGCGGCATCCCGTGGCACCGCCCCGGCCGGATTCCTGCTGACGCCTACAATTTCACGCGGGAAGGGTGGATTTCCTGCACAGAGCGGTCGTTATATTCGGTCGCGCCGCCCACGGCATGCACGCCCCGCTTTGCTCCCTTGGGAATGTCCACCGTGAACACAAAGCGCGCGCGCTGGCCGGGTTCGAGCGCATAGGGTTGCGCCCCTTCCTGCGCGGTCCATCCCTCCGGCAGACGGGGCGCCACTTTGCCCTCGATCTTGTGTTTGTAATAATTCGTGACCGTGAGTTCGGCCTCGAAGGACTCGCCGGCCTTGCGGTCGATCTGGAAGCGGAAGTGGTCGTCGATCGAAGTTTCCCGCTTGTCCTTCACGGGCTCGATGGAGCGGACTTTGGCGATTTCGCCTGGCTCCCCGATGAAGACGCTGACGGCCACACCGGGAAACATCGGGGCTTCCGCCGCGGCGAGGTGTTCCGTGGCCCGCGCGGCCAGCGCGAGCGCCCAGGCGGCGGAGGGATCGTTTTGCGCCCGGCTCGCGAGCCGCTCCGTCCAATCGAGCACTAGCCGCGTCGCGCGCAGATAACCGTCGGCCCCTTCCTTCTTTTCCACGGCGGCACGGGCTTCCTGTGCGGGATTTCCCGACGGGGATGCGGGGGCCTGACCAGCGAAGCCCGCGATCTCGGCGGCCTTGACGAGATAGAACAACCGGGTCAGCGCCGCCTTGTCGGTGGCGACGGCTTTCGCCGCGTCTGCGAGGGCACCGGGAATGTCCGTCGCGTTGGACAGGCCCAGAGCTTTCAGGCGCTTTTGCAATTCGTCCTTTGCGATGGCGAGCGCGCCGGGGCTGGTGCGGGGCAGGATGGCGTATTGAATGTGGGGCGAGAGCGTGAGCTTCAGGTTTCCCGCCGTGGTGACCACATCCCGTTTGCGTCCCAGCAGATCGAACACGGCCACCTGCGGCGCACCGGCCTGAAGAGTGATGTCCTTCGTTCCGGAGATGGTGTTTCCCGCAAAGACAAAGTCCTTTCCGCCCGCAAAAAGATAGCCGTGGGCACCTTCGCCGAGATCCATCTTTCCGGCGAAAACCGCCCCTTCCAGAACCCGACTCATCGCCGCATAGGCGACATAGCTCGGAAAGACATGTCCATGCACGTCGAAGGCACCGGTCACGTCCTGCTCGCAGCGGAACCAGTAGATTTTATCCATCCCCGCCGCCATTTGCGGGATATAGACGCGGGGGAGATTGATGGCGGAGGTTTTCGCGGACGGCGGATTGGTGGGGATGCCTTCCTCGGTGTTCCAGATTTCCTTGCCGGGGAAGTCCCGGTCGCGAATGGCGACGAGCTGCTCGACCACGGGCACCTTGGCCTCCGGCAGGTCCGGAAATTTCATGTCGTTCCAGGCAAAGGCCTGGGTCGCGGGATAGTGGATCTGCACCGTGTCATTCCAATCGGCACCGCCGAGTTCGGCGAATTCCTCCATCATTTTGACCTGCCCGGCGTCCCCGTCTGCTATGATGAGCGCGTCCTTGTCGCGCGCCTTGACGAGGCTCCAGATCTGCTTCTGACAAACCACAAAATGCTCGCGGCCGAACGGCTTGTCGCGCGGATGCCAGAAAAAATTCGGCTCGTTCCAGAATTGGTAAAACGCCTCGCCCTTGCCGCCAAAGAGATCGAGCACCTTCACCGCGTAGTCGTAGAAGCGGTCATAGTCGTAGAGGAAATGGCGCGGGCTTCCCTCCCAGTCGCCGCCGAGCCAGTTCTCGCCGTAGTTGATGCCGTTGAGCGGAAGGATCCCGTGTGCGCGGGCCCATTGGCGCAGGCTGTCGGGACCGCTGTGACCGTATTGCACGGCCTCGGGATGTTCCTGATAGAAGAGTCCGGAAAAGGGTTCAAACATGCGCCCCCAGGACGCCGAGTCGCCGCGGAAGCTCTTCACGCCGACCTGCGCCATCAACGCGCTCTCGCCCGTGCCGCACATGGCAAAGGGCGACCAGCGATTCTCACCGGTCTCCCGCGCGGCGATGCGCCCGAACTGCGTTTCCAGGTGTCCGATGCGGCGACCTTCCCGCAACACATCCGCCTCGAGCGTGTAGTGGCCGAGCGCCGACGCGTCCACCGGGAAGAGCAGGCTCTGACGCGCCAGCGGCCGCGCCGTCACCCGCGAGGTTCCCCGCGTTTCCTTGCCGTCAAAATCCGTCACCGTCCACTTCACCTCAAGCGGCTGGTCGGTCTCCGAAAGATTGTTTGCAAAGATCTCAAAAACAGCGGGCTCGTCGTCGAAATACACATTGCCCGGCTTGTGGTGTCCGGGCTCAACGGTCACTTCCTCGGGCGCGTGGGCGCCGTCCGCCTCGTAGCGGGTGATCTCACCCTGGAGCGTGCGGTCGTTGGAGGCAGGATCCTCGGACACCACGAACGATCCGTCCGGCGCGATGGCATACGCCCGCGCCTGCCGCGGGAATCCGGGGGCGCCCTTCGGCAGGCCGACCTCGTGCGCATACAGCCGGATTTCATTGCCCTTGAGGTGGGGCAGGCCGGACGTAAACGGAAGCGGATCTCCCTTGCGGTCGTAGCGGCGCACGTCGCTGGCTCCATGCCCCGCCAGCACGCTGCCGTCGGGACCGGCCCACAACTCGATCGGATTATTCTCATCGATGCGCTTGCGCACCGCCCCGGTCTGCGCATCAAGGAAAAACAATATCCCCTCCGGGTCGCGTCCGACGCCGGTCACCGCCAGCGTGTTCTCCCCCAGCCAGCGGATCTTGGCGGGAAACCGGTCCTCCGGCAGCACGAGGTCGCGCAAGTGACGTCCGTCGTTGTCAAACACCATGATCGCCGGAGCCGGTTCGCGACGCCCCAGATAAATCTGATCCCGGTCGTCAATGGCAAAGCCGCTGAACTGTCTGCCGAATCCGGGCATTTTTCCCAATTCCGGGTCATCCGTCTTGACGCCCAGCTTGTGGCCGAAGGGTTGGTCGCGCATGTAGTCCTCGCGATGCGGCCACGGCGAGGGATCCCCCTCCGCGTCCGCGCCGTGGCGATAGACGCCGCTGGTGGTCATGGCAAAAACATTCCCCTTGCTGTCGATGCCGACATCGACGGTTTCGTCGGGGTCATAACCCTGTCCCTTGCGATGCCGCGGCCAGACCGCCTCGGGAATCCAGTCGGGGGAATAGCGGACCACCTGACCGCCGCCAAAATGGCTCACATAGAACCGCCCCTGCTTGTCCACCACGGCCGAGCGAAAGGGAAAACTTTTGCGATCCGGGCGCAACGTGCCCGTCGCGCGTTCCAGATTGACATGCTGTCGCTCCCTGCCGGCCTCCACCCGGACCTGAAACCGCTCGACAGGCGTCGTCGTGGTCAGTTGCTCCGGCGTCGGCGGCTTGGTTTCGAGGCGCTCCAGTTCATCCGGGCGGGTGTTGCGCACCTCCACCACCGGGCGTCCCTTCTCGTCCAAGCCATCCCACTCCACCGTGTGCGTTCCCGCCGCCAGCTTTCCGAGTCGGAACGTGCGCACCGGAAACGGATTCTCCAACCACGGCCATTGGTGCTCGCGGTAGCCGGCCAGGTGACGCCCCACCGTCACCGTCACCTCCTCGGGCTGCGCGAGAGTGAAGGAAAGGCTCGCCGCCGGAGACGCCTCATAGAGCCCCTCCTCCTTGAGAATCTTTTGCTCGAAGCGCACATCCGACAACACGGGAGCCGCCTGCGCAAGCACGGGGAGAACCATCCAAAGGGAACAAATGCGGACCAAGGGTTTCATAAAGTAGGAATGATATTAGGGTGCCAACTCGCGGAGAACAACATCGCGCAGGAGAACCTCCGGTTTCTGCCGGTCGTCCACGCGGTACCAAAGGAAGCGATTGCCGACGCAGTCCTCGACGAACACATCGAGGATGCCATCGCGGGGGTCGCGGCTGATGGCGAGCGACGCGGTGTTGTCCGGGATGCCGCCGTAGCCGAGGAATTTTTTCGAGGGCGACGTGGTTCCGACGAGTGAGCCGTCGGAGGCATAATGATAGAGGGTGCTTCCGACGCGATCCCTCCATTTGATGCCGACCACCATGACCCCGCCGTCGGGACCGGGGATGACGTCGATGCCGGGACAGGCCTCCCGCAGCGGCACGGCCCAGAGCCTTTCGCCGTCCTTGGTGAAGCGGGCCAGCACCCAGCCGGTCATCCAGCCAAAATTGGCCTCGGGAGGCTTGGGGAAAGCCCGGCTTTTGGCGAGGGCGTAGATGGTGCCGTCGTCGGCGCGCACCGCCATGGTGGGCTGATGAATGACGGCGGTGTCCGACGGATCCCGCCGCATGAGGACGCGCATGCGGGAGAGGTCGTAGATCGGATTGCCGTGGGCGTCGAAGTCGGTGAGCGGGATCTCCGTGATGGCGTCGTTGCACATGAGGGCGTTGCCGGAGCGGTCCACCGTGACGCCGAAGTTGAAGAAATTGAAATCGGGCGGCAGGGCGGCCATGCGAGTGATTTCCTCCTCGTTCACCGTGCCGTCCCCGTTGGCGTCGTGCCACGCCCAGGGCAGAATTTCCTCCGGGCGTTCGTCCTCGGGAATGAGGTCGCGGAAGCGTCCGTCGGGAAAGGGGTTGTTGCGGCCGAACATCGCGGAGAGCCGGTAGGTTCCGTCGTCCGCGCGGCGATAGACCTGCAGCCCGTCGCCGTAGGACTGGAAGACGAATTCGACGCCGCGGAGTTTCAGGCGCCGCATGGGGCCATGGTGGTGCTGGATGTATTTCGGATCCCCGGCGAGCACGTTGCCGCGAAACGTCCAGGCGCCCGTCGTTTTGTCCACCTCGTAGCGGTGGAAATAGTGCGAGATCACTTCGTCGGGCCGTTCCTCGGCCATGTTGCCGGTGGTGCAGAACTCGGTTCCCAACTGGTCCCAGAGGAGCGCGCCTTCGGGGGAAAAGTGGGCCAGCCGCGAGCCCATGGTCGGGAAACCCTGCGCGACGGTGAGACGGCCCTGCCGGTCCACGGCGGCACCCTTGAGACGATAGAACCGCGCGGGGTCCGCGTCGCCGGGCCCGGCCGGTCCGCCGAACTCACGCCGTTCGCCAACGGACGCCGTTTTTGGGTGGGTTTGATAGCGGAAAATTTTGCGCACGGCGCTGTCCGCGACATGGAGCGTGTCGCCGGGTCCGAAGGCGAGCGAGGCGATCTGGCCAAGGTCGGTAACGGGTTCGCCGAGCTTGGTGCCGTTCCGGTCGAAGACGGAGATTCGGCCGTGGGCATGGCCGACCCAAATCCGTCCGGCGGAGTCGAGGGCAAGGGCGTGCGGCAGGGCGACGTCGAACCCGCCGGTCTCCGCGCCGGTTTCGCGGTCAAACACACGGACCCGGCCCGCAAGCGCATCAGCGACAAGAAGCCGACCGTCCGCCGCCGCCAGCGCGCGCAGGGGCAGCTTCTGAAGCTCGCGCACCGCGTCGGACGCGTCGGGGGCGATTTCCTTTTCCGGATCCTCGTGCAGGAGAATGTGGCCGTCGGTCGCCGAGCGGGCGGGCCAGGGGGCGGGGCGTCCGTCGGACACCTGGAAGCGGCGCAGGTGTTGCTGCCAGCGGGCGGTGTGCGAGCGCGTGGAGCAGTAGAGGTAGGTGTCATCCACGGCGATGGCATAAGGCAGGGCATTCGGCGAGCCGTTGCGGATGCTGGCGCGGGAATTGTACACATGGTTGCCCGTGTCGCGATCCACCTTGCGAAAATCCTGCGCGGCCTCCTCCCAGAAGTTCGCGGTGTAAATGTGGCCGTCCGCGTCCACGGCGACGGACACGATGTCAGCGGGGTTTTGATTCAGTGTGGGCGGCTGGGCCGTGTTGCCAAGCGCCCCGGCGGTGGTGTAGGTCGCCCGATTCACGAGCACCCGGGCGACATAACGACCGGGCGGCAGCGCCTCGCCACGATCATCCCGACCGTCCCACCGGAACCGATACGGCCCCGCCTTCATGGACCGGGCCGCGCGGATGGTGCGGAGGATTTTTCCCTCCGTGTCGAGAATCTGCGTGGTGACCTGTCCGTCCGACGCGAGATCCACGACGACTTCCTCGGAGCGGGCGGCGTCCCCGTCTGTGTCCGCGGCAAAAGTCGGAACAGCCGCCGCAAGGATCAACACCGCCACGCCGCGGCGCAGGCCGGAGAGAGCATTCATTCGCGCAAGGTCCACCGCACGCCGCAGTTCACGTGCGGGTTCCAATACGGATGCAGACTGAGGCTGTTGGTTTTCGTCACGGCCTTGTCCGTGCCGGACTCCACGCTCGGGCCGTCGCCATTGCCGATCTTGAACAGGAAGCCGAAATCGGTGCCCGGCTCCAGTTTCAGATCGGCGAGTTCGGATTTCGGAATGGCGAGTTCGTAGCGATACGTCGCGCCGTCGCGCTGGACGACATGGGTGGCACCGCCCACCAATCCCGTCGTCCGTGCCCCATGCGGCTGGCGGGGCATGTCGTGGATGCGGGGCACGCCGGGCGCGAGGTGACGCCACAACTCGCTGGTGCCGCCGTCGCAGGCATAGAGGCTGTATTCGTAATCGGTGTCCGGCACGGCATGGAATCCATACGGCACGCGGTCCGCGTCGCCCGCCATGTCGTGCCAGCCTTCGGTGACATCGAGGGCGAACTGCAGGCGGTCGCGCCGGAAGGGCAGCCAGGGCAGGTCGGACTGGCGCGGGGTTTCCGGGCTGTCCGCATACACGTAGGGCACCTCGGCAAAGCTGCGTCCGGGCGCGTGTTTCGCCAGCCAGCGTTTGAAGGGTTCGCGCGTGTCGGAGGCAGCGCTGTGAAAGTATTTGTTCTCGTCGCGGCCCGCCATGGGCGTCGTGTTCTTTTGGTCAGTCGGATCGTTGACCTCGGCGCAGAGGTAGAGGTGCTCGTCATCCCACGCCATCTTCAGCCGTCCGGAGACCATGCCGGGGTGTTCCTTTTGCAGGGCCAGCCACGGACGCCGCAGCAGCTCGGCGGTGTCCACCTTTTCGTCGCCGCCAAAAATCGCCACTCCGGGAATATCCTTCCACTCGCCAAGGTCGCCATCGACGGTGATCGCGGCCTTGGGGGCGGCGGCCACATGCATCACCTCCTCATAACCGGCGTCCCCGGCGTCGGAGGTGAAGGCGAACGCAAAGGGATAGGCGTTTTCCGCGTTCGGTTGGGCCGAGGTGACTGGAAAATCGAGCACCTTGGTTTCCCCGGCGGCCAGCGCGACGTCCAACGCCGCCTCCTTGAGCGCGAACCCGTCCGGAGCCTTGACCGCGAGCCGTCCCTGGATCGGACGGTTCAGGCAGTTGTGCACCCCCACCTGCAGCATGGCGTCGGGGCGGGTCAGGAGCGTGGTGAAATCGCGCGGCAGGATTTCCACCGGACGCTTGCCGGAGATCTTTGCCGCCGCGAGGCGCGCCGCCGCGGCCTGCGGCCCCTGCGCGCTGCGAATATAGGTCGGGAAAATGGTCAGCGGCAGGGTCACCGATTTCTCGCCGACATGGGCCGGATTGCCGCTCAGGTCGAAGAACTGCAGCAGCCCGTCCGCGTTGTCGATGGTGATCTCGCCGCCCTCCGCGGCGTTCACCTGGGCCCAGAGCAGGTCGCGCGGATCGCTCGAACCGATGGGCACAAGCTGCCCGAACACCACCAGCAACGCGTCCTTGTCCGCGTCCCCGCCGAACTGAAACACCCACGGAAGATGGTCCTTGAAGACGATCTTCTCGAACGGACGGCCGGTGACAAAATGATTGAAGGCTGCGGTCGCGGTGACGACCGGACTCGGAATGATGGAATCCTCGTTGCCGCCGGGAAGGTTTTCATACAGCGCGCGCGGATGCCATGGGGAAATATGTTTTTGTCCCGAGGCGAGAAACTGCGCCACGCCCTGGGGCAGCTGGTATTCCGTGCCGACGAACCACGTTTCGGTTTCCATCGAGTGCTTGCCCTTCGCCCGCGCGACCATCGGGCCGTAACACCCGCGCGGCGCCACGTAGTGATCGGTGAAGATGTCCACATACTGATCGAACTCATCCGAGCCGTCCGGAAAGAGCTTGTCTTCCGTGTTCATGATCGACGAAGCGGCCAGCACCTTCACGCCGGGATCGACCGCCTTCACCGCCCGCGCGATCAGTTTTTGAATCTCGCGATACTGCACCATGTCGCGCGCCCAGCCCGAGATCCCGCCGCCCTCCCACGGCTCGTTGTAGTTCTCCACCCCCCAAAGCACCCCGAGGCCCTTGCTGCCGTAGCGCCCTACAAATTCCTTCATCCACTTTTCATAGGCGGGGTAGTATTTCGGATCGCACACCCAGTCGGCCTGCCCGCCGTAGGGTGCCCCGTCCCAGTCCGGCCCGACCGCCGCCGGCGTCTGGTGCGGCGCAAACGGCCACGTCCAATCCGGCGTGGCACCGGGCGTGGACATCACCTGACAGCCCGCATCCTTCGCCGCCTTGAAGATCTCGTCGTAATGCGCCCAGTCGAAAGTGCCGTCCTTCTTCTGATTCCAACTGCCTTCGGTGCGCCAGCCGCGCACCCCCATCCGGGCATAGACAGCGGCCCGGCCGGGCGTCTTGATGAAATTGCCCTCCCCAAAAATGGGCACGTTGTCGATGGTTCCGTTGGGATCGGGCCGCGGCACCCGCGCCACCGTCCCCAGAAACCGCCGCTCCCCGCCATGCCGGAGAATCAGCGCATACGTGCCATAATGCGCCGGCACCGGCGCCCCCTTGATTTCCACAGGCACTTCGTCCCGCGAAAAATCCACCGTGAACTCCCGCGTCACCGGAGCCCCAAGGCGATCAAAAAGCGGCGCCTTCCCGGTCGTGTCGGTCCACCCCGCCATGCCGCCGGACACCTTCCCCGGCGTGCGCGTGCCCACCTCCTGAATCTCCAACGTGAAAGGCACCCGGCCCGAAAGACTCCCTTTCCGAAACACAAAGCGCAGATCCACCGGATCCCCGGTAAAAAACAACTGCCCCGGCGCGCTGCTGCCCGCAAACCGAAACTGCTCATCCGGCATCGCACAGTTCAACTCCTTCATGTTGTCGGGCTGAATCATGATGTTCTCGTCGGCCGCAGCCCGACCCGGCAGCCAAAGAACGACGGAGAGCGGCAGCACCCACCGCAAGGAGGAAAATTTGAGGAATTTCATGTGAGAAGAACGCTCCCTTTGCGGAAGCATAAAATGAACACATTCATTAGGCATACATTTTTCAAACAATCAAACCATTTTTCAGACTTTCCGTAAGGTGCTTTTTCTGGAACGGATACGCTTCCACGATCCCTTCCAGTAGTTGCCGTCACCCAGCTTTTTGATGCGGGCATCATCCATCGTGAAACCCTCCCTTCCAATTTCCGCTCGATCTGTTCGATGGTGGGCAAATTGCAATGCATGTTATCCCTTCGTGCCGCCCTCGGTGAGGCCGCGTGTGAACAGGCGCATCGAGAAGAGAAAGAGCACGATGATGGGCAGGCTGGCCAGCGCGTAGCCCGCCATGAGGGGGCCGAAGAATTTGATGTATTCGCCCGCCAGCCGCTGAAGCTGGACCATGACGGGCAGCAGGTCCGCGTCGCGAATGACGATGAGGGGCAGGACGAATTCGTTCCACTCGGTGATGAAATGCATCACGCCGACCGTGCCGAGGATGGGGCCGCACAGGGGCAGCACGATGGTGGCCATTTGCTGGAAATGGTTGGCACCGTCGATCTCGGCGGCCTCGAAAAGGTCGAAGGGAATTTCGGCGACGAAGTTGCGCAGCACGAAGATGGCAAAGACCTGCCCGGCGGACGCGCCGACGAGGATGAGGGCGGACAGGGTGTTGAGCAGGTTGAGGTCGCCCAGCAGGCGGAAGAGCGGCACCAGGTTTGCGACGGTAGGCATCATCAACAGGACGAGCAGCGCGTTCCAAAGGAAGCCGGAGAGCGGCACCCGCAGGCGGGCGAAGAAATACGAACCTCCGAGCGCGAGCGCGAGGGTGAGGGCGGTGCTGAGGGTGCAGACGGTGAGGCTGTTGGCGACGCTGGGGGCGATGAGGCTCCAGGCGTCGGACCAGTTGTTCCACTGGAAGGGCGGGGTGAGCCGACCGGGCGCTTCGTAGAACTGCTGGTTGGTTTTCAGGCTCACGATGAGCATGAGGATCACAGGCAAAAACGCGATCAGGAGCACGCCCAAGATGCCCGCGTGCTTGGCGCACCGCAGGAAGCCGGAACCCAGGCGCGCGAGGGCGGGGGGGATGGGAGACCGCGGGCGGTGCGGCGCGGCGTCCCGCGCGGGGACCAGGCGGCGCGCCAGTGCCAACACCGCGCCATAGGGGAAGGCGGCCAGCAGGAGGAACACCGCGATGGTGCCCCAGCCCGGGGCGAAGAACCACAGCAGGACACCGAGAAGCAGCCCGGCGGGGCGGGCGGCGCGTCTCAGCCATCCGACGCCCTGGGTGTCGTCGAGAAGCAGGGTGCTGAGTTTCTGAAGGGCCATGACCACGAGGGTCAGCACGATGCCGACGGCGCAGGCGGCACCCATTTCCTGGTTGACGAAGGCCTTGCGCAGCATGAAGAGGGCGGGCACGGTGGCGAGGCCGCCCGGGCCGCCCTCCATGCCGCCGGTGAGCGCGATGATCATGCCGGCGTCCTTGATGGTGCCGATGATCACGAAGACGAGCATCAGGTGGATGGAACTCATGATGAGCGGCGCCTCGATGCGGGTGAATTTCGTCCACCAGCCCGCGCCGTCGATGTCCGCCGCCTCGTAGATTTCCCGGGGGATGTTTTGCAGTTTCGCGAGGTGCGTGAGCACGGCGAAGGATCCGACCCACGGGAAGCCCCAGACGACGCAGGCCACGAGAATGAGGCGGGGGTCGCCCAGCCAGGCGGGACGCGTTCCTTCGACGAAAATACCGCCCCAGTGCAGCCATTGGTCGAGCCGACACAGCAGGGGGAAGAGGCCGCTGTGGTCGAGGAACCAATTCAGATACCCCTGGGTCGCCTCGAAGAAGAAGGTGCGCCAAATGAGCGCGACGACCAGCATGGGCACGACCATCGGCACGACGAAGAGCAGGCGGTAGAGAAACTGCATGCGCTCGCTGCGGCAGCGGTGAATCCACACGGCCACCGCGATGGCGGGAAGCATCTTCACGACGTTCCAGACACCCAGCAGGAAGGCGACGCGGAACGATTGCCAGAACTCCGGCGAGCCGAGGAGGTCGGTGTAGTTTTTGAAGCCGACCCATTCCGAGACATCCGCGCCGTTCCACCGGTAGAAGCTGTGGAAGATGCCGCTGGCCGCCGGATAATACTGGAAAAGCGCGACGAGCGCGATCACCGGCAGGATGAAGAGATAGATTTCCCAATGGTGCCGGACCTGGTTCCAGCGGACTTTTTTTGCGCTCATGGCGTGGACGGAGCGGCCTGACGGGCGATGTTTTCCAGCGCGGCGGGGCTGTATTGATAGAAGGTTTCCCGCGCCAGGGCTTCGGGTTCGGTGAAGACGCGGTTCTGTTGGAGGAGGGTCTTGTCGCCGTCGGCCTGACGCGTGGCGACGATGGTGCGGTATTTGATCCAGTCCGAGGCGGTTCCGGTTTGGGCGCGGGCGGATTGGCGGAGGCCCACGAGGAGTTGTTCGTCCTGCAACTGCGCGCGGCGGCGGTTGCGCAGGAACTCGCGAAAATCCTCGCGTCCCTGGGTGGTGTAGTAGGCCGTGAACTGATGGGCGAGGTCCTCGTAGGAAAGCTGGCCGATCTGGTGGAGGGTGTAGAGCTGGTTCCACTTGATGAAGGTGTTGCCGAAGATGTTGGGATCGAAGGCCGGGAAGACGCCCCGGAGGTTGGGCTCGAAGACCCGGACGGACGGATCGCCCCGCGCGCCGGTGATGATGGGAATCCACTTCAGGCGGGCGTTGAAGATTTCGTTCTGACGGAGGCTGGTCAGGAAGAGCAGGAAGTCGGCGGCGATCTCGGGATGCTTGGAGGTCCGTGTGATCGCCATGGGCATGTTGCCGTCGGGCTTTTCGTAGCGCGGACCTTCGAGAACGGCACCGAACTCCGGGTCGGTGGGGAGGGGCACGGGAAAATCCATCACGCCGAGCTCGAATTTGCCGCGGGCCTGGTCCTGGATGCCGGCGGCCTCGTAGATGCCGGCGGCGGTGAAGACGGCTCGCTGCTGGGCGAATTGAAAAAGGGCTTCGTCGCGCGCGAGACCGGCCCAGCCGGGGGGCAGCACGCGGGTGAGTTCCCCGACCATTCGGAAGAAGGCGCGGTAGGCGGGATCGTCGAAGCCGATTTTTTCGGTGGCGAAGCCCAGGAACATTTCGTCGATGCTGAAGCGCCCGTCGCGGTTGAAGTCGATCTTGCGCAGGGCGCCATAGGTCAGCGGTTTGGCCATGGCGTCCTCCATGCGCACGAAGTGAAATTTCGATCCGGTGAAGGCGCGGTAGGGTTCGCCGTGGGGCGTATTTTGGGACTGGATGGTGTCCACCATCTTCATGAAGGCCCGGAATTCCGTGGGCGGCTCCTCCAGTCCGGTGAGTTGGTGGAGCAGGGAGCGGTTGTAGTAGAGCCGGAGGCTCGACATGGCGAGGGGGAGGACCATGAACTCCTGGACCTCGGGCACGAAGGAGCGGATGAGACCGTCCTTGAACGTGCGGTGGAGCGGGACATTTGCGAGCGGTGTGCCGGCGTTGTAGGGATTGGGCTGCGTGATGTAGGGCGAGATCGGCAGGAGGTAGCGATTGTAAAAGGCGGTCATGAGCGGCGGCTCGACCATGCCGGCTTCGATGATGTCGGGGGCGGTGCCGCCCATGAGCTGGGTGCTCAGCCATTGGCCATACGTGCTCTCCGGGATGGCCTCCTGGACGATGCGCACATGGGGGTGCAGCTTCGCATAGGCGGCGGCGGCTTCCGCGAAGCCCTCGCGCACGCCGGCTTCAAGCTGCCAGTGGGCGAGACGAATCACGATCCCGCCGTCGGCTTCTTTTTGGCCGTGCCGCCGGGCGACCGCCGCCGCCGCCCAGAGGAACAACAGCCCGATGACGATCCACGGGAGGCGGGAGGAAAGGGCGGAGAAAACGGCTTTCATTGCGGCGACGGGGCGATCCGGTCGGCGGGAGGCATCCGGCCCGCGCGGACGTCGGCCTCCACGCGGTCCATACGGGCCAGTGCCTTTTCGGCGGCGAAGGCGCGGTCGTCGTTGGGGAATTCCTCCAGCAGGAGGCGGTGGAATTTGCGGGCCAGGGCAAAATCCCCGGCGTCGAACTCCGCCGCGTAGGCGATCTCCCAGTAGGCGGTGGAACGCTCGAAAAACGGCGTCGAGGGATCGTCTTCCCGGCTTTCCAGCGCCCCGACCAGGCTGGCCAGGCGGCGATCCTCCGCGCCCCGTTTGTGGTGCGCCTCGGCCAGAATCTTGAGCAGGGGCGAGCGGTAGGGCTCCTCCGGATGGGCGGCAAGATGGGCTTCGATCTCCGTCGCAAGGACAGCGGCCTGCGCGGCGTCGGCCAGCGAGACGGCCAAGCGGATGCGATACAGAAAGGCGTCCGCCGCGGCGGGGGTTCCCGGATAGCGGCGTTCCAGCGCGGCGTAGTCCTGGATCAGTTGCGGAAAGTCGATGTCCTGATCCGCCGGTGCCAGGTGGCGCGTGCGCACCCGGTCCAACGCCGCCCAGGGCGCGAGCGGACTGTCGGGGTGCTGGTCCAAAAGCGCGTCGTAGAGGGCGACGGCTTTGGCAATGTTGCGGCCCGAACGCCGGTGGTTCCAGCACGACGCCTCCCCGTAGAGCGCCTCCACGGCAATCTCCGCCCCTGCGGGCTGGCTCGCCTGGAGAGCGCGGAAGGTTTGCGTCGCAAGCGCGAACTCGCTGTTCCGATAGTCCTCCCAGGCCTGACGAAGGAGGGCGTCCGGCGGTCTGCCCCCGGGCGCACAGGCGCCAAGGACCAGCGCGCCGATCAGTCCCGCGACCCGCCGGAGTGCCTCCGGGACACTCCGGGAAATGGAGGCGTGAACATTCGGCGGATCGTGTCGAAAACGCATGAATCTCCGGGCGGGCGTCAGCGTTTTTTCGTAGGAGCTCCCGGAAGCGCGGGGAACACCTTCGGCGTGGTATCGAAAATTCGGAACGCAGCAAGGTCCAGGACGATCTCGTCGGCCCGCTGACGCGACTGCGGACCCAGCTTGAATTTTTCCGTGAACTTCAGGCCCTCGTCCTTCGAGAGGATGCGAAACCTGCCCTCGGACGCGAGGTTGTCCTCGCTTTCCGTGTGAATCTCTCCGCTCCCCTGCTTGACATAGACGCGGACGGTGACAGTGCCCTCATCATCCGTCTGAAAGGTGACCGCAAGGTGGTACGGGTCGGTGCCAATGGGCACCGCGTTCACCAGGGTGGTTTCCGCGCGGGCCTCATCGGCCTCACCGTCGAGGTCGGTGTCAAACACCACATTGTCGTCGTCCTCATGCGCCTTTTCCGCGAGAATCCGCGCCGCCATCAGCCCTTCGGAATCGGACTCCACAAACATCCGAAGCCGCCCGTCGCCAATGAGGCTGATCAGGTGCGGCACCGGAACGGACGCCACCGCCCGTTTTTCCTCATACCGAAAAAACACGTCAAACGCCCCGTTCAGGAAAATCTTGCCGTCCTTCACCTCCGCAAATCCGGCGAAGGAGGTCTCCTGCCCCTCAGGCACGATTTCCAATCTGCCACCGGTGCCCGGGGACTCGTCGTCTTCCCTCTGGAGCCGGTGACTCGTCAGCCGCACAAACGGCTTCGCCCACACCACAGGATCAGTGACCACCTGAAAAATTCGTGGCGGCAGCACCGTCTCGGCGTCCCAATTCGAAGTATCCTCCCGAAGAAATGCCTCCCCACCCGATCCCGACGAAACCGGCAGCCGCTCCAATTTGGGATCCGCTTGATACTCTGTCCGCGACGCCCCTTCCGAATAGGCTCCCAAAACGACATCGGGGTCGTCAAAGGTCAGATCCAAAACCGGTTCCTCCGCCACGGCCATTGATATCCATGTAACGGAACCAAGAAGAAGGAAAAGACAGTGTCTCATGAGAGAATGGAGATCAAAAATCAATTTTAATGCAATGAAAACATTTTTTTTAACATTTCTGCTGTGTTTTTTAGCTTCGATTCAATATGTTTCACTCCAAGAGAACCGGAATGCGCGGAGACGCACAACTATAGGATTGAATTCTCTCGGACGGAGACTGAAAATCTCAGCGCATGGCACTTGATAACTCCAACACCTTGGGGATTGTGGACAACAGTCCACGCGCACGAACCGTTCGGCATTTACTGGAATGGGTCATGGATGGCCGTCTTTCCGCCGGCTCGCGCCTTCCTTCGGAGTTACAGTTGGCGAACAAGCTCAAGGTGTCCCGCACCACGATCCGTCTGGCACTCTCTGATCTGGCTGGCCAAGAGATCATCCAATCGGATCGCAGGCGCTGGATCGTCAGGGAGAACGTCAAGCCATCCCGGGGGTTTCTGTCCGACGCGGTTGCCCTGATCATGGAGCCGCCCGACCAAGCGGAATACTCCAATCACATTCATCACACTTGGCACATCGATTTTGTGCATACCGGTGCGGTGGCTGCGATTCGCAACGCCGGTTTTGACGCGTATACCATCCATCCGGACAGGGTGGCAGGAGATATGATTCAACGCATCATTGCGCAGCGTCCGCGGGGGGTGATTGTGCTGTCGCGGGTGCTCCAGCAAGAATCAGGCCAGCGGATCGGAAAAGCATTGCACGAGGGGAACGTGCCCTTTGTGATTTACGGAGACTTGGGTTTGGCAGCAGGGGTGAGTGCACTGCAGGGAGTGGATTCCGTCGTATCGGATCACGAAGCGGGTGCTTATGCGCTCACACAGTGGTTGATCAAACAGGGGCGCCGCCGCATTCTTCGGTTTTGGCAGCTGCACATGCGCGGGCCTCAAGAGAAGGAACTTTGGCTCCTCCAGCGTGATCGCGGATACGAGCGGGCCATGAAGGATGCCGGTCTCGAACCGCTACCGGCTCTTGAGGTGTATGATCCCGGTTACCACAACTTTGGAAATACAAAGGAGAATTTTGAGTTCCGGGCCCGCATCATGGCCGGCTATTTGATCGAACACCTTCTGGGGAACGAGCCAGTGGACGCGATCATAGCACCGAGTGATGGCATGATCGGCCATCTTTCCGCCGCTTTGCGCGTGCATGGCCGCAAGGTGAATGACGATGTCCTCCTGGCCGGCTATGACAATATGTGGGATGACTTGGAAGTCCGGGAGTGGGAGCCGCTCGGGCCGGTCGCCACCGTCGACAAGCGAAATCTTGAGATCGGAGCGAATCTGCTGGACTTGCTGGCTGAGCGCATCGAGGGAAAGCTCTTCGCCAAGGGCGAACGACGCGTCGTAATGCCGGAACTCGTGGTGCGTCCATCGGCGTTTCCCAGAGACGCGGCGTCCGCACCGATGACGTTCCCCATCGCCAAACTGCCCCGTGACGTTTCGAAGCGCAAGACATCCTGACCGGCTCAGGCACTCCGGTGTCGCGCGGGATGTCCTACAAACGTTCGATCTTGGTCAGCCCCGTGTCGCGCAACACGACGATGTCGTAATAGTTTTTCGGCTGATCGTCAGAGCCTGGGTTTTTCATCGTTACGGTCCCGGAACCGTCGATCACCCCTTCCGCTACGCGCAGGCGCAGAAGCTGCCCGGTCGTCAGCAAGCCGTCGGGCTGAAAGGTCTGCGCAATCAGGTCGTTGGCCGGATCAAGGGCCTGGCCCTGATAAACGAGATCGGAGAGCGGCGCGTCCACCGGGCTGGTGGCGGCGGCGAGGAAATTGTTGGACGCGGCGTTCATGAAATAGATCCCGGTCGGAAGCCGCCGCCAGGGCGTCAGAGGCGTCGCGGCCGTGAATGTACCGTCGTCCGCCCGGGCATATTCCACGAGGCAGTAGGCGGATCGCGCACCTTCTCCGGTCACCTTCACCACCAGCGATGTGTAGGTCCGGCGCGAAAGGGAATTTTGCCTCGCGAGGGTGAGGGTTTCCGCCAGTTGATTGCCGCCGCTCGTGATCTTGTTGCTGTTGGTGCCGCCCAGCGAAGGAATGACCAGTGTCGCAAGAAGTGAAAGGACTGCCACTGTGGCAAGCAGTTCAACCAGAGAAAACGCCGCATGATAGCACTGCCGGGAACAAGAAGAATTCATGGCGGGTTTCATCGTGGAGGAAGGTTTCGAGAAAGACAATATAAACAAAAATAACACAATCAATATAAAAAACACAATTTCGTCTTTACATTGTAAAAAAACTTTATAGATTTTTCCCACTTCTCACGATGAAAGCGCCCGGTGCCCACTCTGATGTCCTTGGTTCTGTTCCTGCGGACGTAGGAAGGCGGGCATTTTTTTCGAGGGAGGCATGGGGGTTTTCTCTTGTCGAGGTGGTGGTTGCGGTTGGTATCACGGGATTTGTTCTGGTTTCGATTTTCGGGCTGTTGACGTTGGCGTTGCGGGGGACGATGGAGTCCGATATCTGCCAGCAACAGGCGATGCTTTTTTCGCGGCTGGCGGCGCGGTATCAATCGATGGGTTTTTCGAATGCTCTCGCCGCCTCGAATCTGCCGGCGACCATGTATTTCGATTTTTCCGGGGTGGAGACCAATGCAGCGGCGGGCTACTTCCGGTGTGATGTGGCGAATGTCACTCCGTCGGCGGACGCGAACTATCCGCTGAATTACGTAGCCTTGCTGCAATTAAACATCCGCTGGCCGAATCCCCAGTTCACCTCCTCGAACGTGACGGTGTTCTCCATTTCCAATTATGAATAGGCGAGCACGCACGAAGTCCTCTGCGGGATTCACCATCCTGGAACTTTTGGTGGCGACGGCGGTCTTTTTTCTGCTGGCAGTGGTTCTGGCGTCCTTCGCGAGTTCGACCTCCGCGATCTGGCAGCAGGGCATTGCGCACAATGACCGGCGAACTGCGGCGATGGTGATGTTGGCGCAGATGGGCCGCGATCTGCGCAACGCGAGCCTGCCCGCGGATTTCAATGGCGGGCGGTTGGATTTTGTTATCAATCCCCCCGGTGTCACCCATGTCATGCCCCAGGCCATTTTCTGGCTGGCACCTTCGGCAACGGTGCGCACGAATGGCGACCAGGCGGTGGTAGGCTACTTTGTGCGCCCTGTGGCCGAGGGTACAGCCCCTGCCATTCCCAAGCTGTGCCGGGTGATGGTGAACCCCGGAGCTCCAAACTATCCGGCGACGGATGCCTCGGCGAACTGGATCACCGACGCGGTGCTGGATGCCAACGCGCCGGCTTCCCAGGCGGGAAATTACGCCGGACAACTCGCCGAGAATGTCCTTGGCCTCTGGGTGCGCCCGCTCGACCAGGTGGGCGAGACGATCCGCACCAACGCCGCTGGCACCGCCTTCCCTGCGGGCGCATTCGATTCGAGCGAGGGGTATCGGTCCAGCGAGGGCGTTACTTATCAACGGGCGTTGCCCTCAAGCATCGAAGTGGCGATTGTGGTGATTGATGCGCGCACGGCGAAGAAGCTCACGGGAGCCGCCGCCGAGCGTCCGCAAACTTCGACCGACGACTTTTGGAGTGACATCCACACCTTTTATAACAGCCTCCCGGCTCCGATAAAAAAGGGTGCGCAGATTTACAGCACGGTGTTTCCCCTGGTAGTCGCCCCCAAAGCCAACGCTCCCCAATGAACGCCCTGCTGAAACTCCGTTGCCGTCTGGGTTCCGCGCTGACGATCACGCTCGTTTTTGTTGTCCTCGTCACGGTCATTGTCGTGGCCTATTTTTCCAGCGTCACGCTGGAAACCAAGGTGGCGGGGTCCGTTCTGCACCAACAGCGCGCCGGTCATCTTGCTGTGATGGGCGTCGATGCCGCCGTGGCCAGGCTGCGCGAGGGACTCGGCACCGGCGCGGAATCCTGGGACGATCCCTACCGGAACTTTGCCACCACCCCCCCGACGTTCTTTTGGTCAATTTCGCCGGGGCGGCTGACGCAGTGGGATTATGCCTCGACCAATCCGCGCGCCAAAATCCCCCTGTTTTCCACCAATGCGACCGGCACGAATCTGGTGAACCTCAACCGCCGCCTGCTTGACGGCACCTTTCCCATCATCGGCTCGACCAATGGCGGCGCGAGCGCGCCGGAGCTTTCGGTGAAATATGTCGAGGTGCTGCGCGATCCAACCGCCGCCGCCTCGAGCAGCAATTCCATCGTCGGGCGCTATGCGTTCTGGATCGACGACGAGAGCGCGAAGATCAATGTCAACGTCGCCAGCGGAACCGATCCAAAGTATCCGGATTCGGTTGCGCTCACCTCGACGACGAAGCGCTACGGTCTCGGGGTGGGGGCACCCGGTGAGATCGCGCTCACCGTGCTCGGCGTCTCGACCAGCACCGCGACGAACATGGTCAAATTCGCGCGCGAACAGGGGTTCGCCTCCCCGGCCGAAATTCTGCGCGTGGCCGGAACCACCACCAACACCTACGCGGCCAATGTGTTCCATCTCACCGCCGCAAGCCGCAGCCCGGAACTCAATGTCTTCGGTCAGCCGCGCGTGGCCATGATGCCCATTCTGGGGCGGTCGTGGGACACGGACATGACCACCAACGGCCTCACTCTGCTCCCGGTGCGGGAAATTTATCCGACGCCCGAGCAGTTGCCGCAATACCAGATGCCGCAGATCGTGAATCTCTCCGGCGACCACACCACGGGCGCGCCCACGGTGATTTCGAATCCGAACGACCTCCGGGTGAACTGGCCGCTGGCCTTCCGCAGCGCGATGGGCGTCTATACGATGGGCGAGGGGGGCGGACCCTGGGACGGCAACTGGCTCTACCGGGCCGACAACTACCCCTACACCGTCGGCAGCCTGCTGGCGCACTACCTCAACGGAAGAAACTCCGCCGGACAGGCAATCCGCTGGCCGGCCTTTGCGGGCTCGACTGCGGCGACGGGATACGCCGACAAATACACTCCGCGCCAGATGGACAGCATCGTCACCCAGATCGCCAGCCTCGGCTCCAAGGCGATCAGCTACGACTATCCGTTTTCCAATTTTGACGAAAACCCCTCCGGCTACCAGGAACATGTGGGACGCTACACCGCCATGGCACCCTACATCTACACCGGCTGGCTGAGCCGCGACTGGGTCAGCGGCATGGCCCGCTCGCCCAAGGTTTCCCGGCTGTTTGTCCGCGCCACCACCTGGGCGGCCTCTGGTGGCGCGCCCTCCGCAGCCAATACCAGCTATGTGCCGCCCGGACTCGATCTCGACATCTGGGTGGAATACTGGCTGCCCGCCGGATACTTCCGCGGCTCGCAGAACGTCCCGATCTCCGCCGGCGAGATCGCCCTCTCCCGCCGCAATTTCAGCGCGGTCAATATCGCGGACGTCAGCCCGGACGGCGGAGCGGGACGCGGCCCCACGCTGGCCTCTTTGCCGGCGGACAGCATCGGAAACTACTGGGGCAACCAACTGCTGCGCAACAACCAGCACATCGACTTCGCGGCCAACCTGCGCCGCCGCGACGGCAATCTCATCGAGGACAAGCGGCAGGACTGGGCCGCCCTTCTGAACCCCCACCAGGTGCCGGTGGACGCCATGACGTACTCCGGCGGCAGGTATTATGGATCCTTCTGGGGGGGCGGAGGCGAGGAGGAGAATTTCGGCACCCCGTTCTTCATGCCGAAATTCCAGGAGGCCAGCCCGGGTTCTGTGGATTGGGACAATGGCAAACTGCGCGTCGCCCACAATCGCTGGGGCGGCGGCATCAACCGCCTCCCCATGTCCACCTCGGCCAACGGCGGGGGAACCCTCAACATCGAGGGCGGCCTCGCGATCCTGGCCGCCATGAAGCTCGGCAATTACAGCGACCCCGACCCCACACCCCTCGAAGCCTGGCGCGGCGGACGCAACAGCGCCTCCGCCACCCGTCCGTCCTGGACCCACAACAGCTCGCTCAACTACGAGGACTATCAGAACGCCGCCGACTACGGGACCGGAGGCGACACGGTGGAGGACCGCGTGCGCAAGGCCGTGATTCCGGTGTCGCTCACCGTGCCCATCCAGCCCAATGGCGGGTTGGGGAGTTCCTACACCGCCTCAGCGTGGGTGGAGGATCCCCTGGTGAACAAATTTCCCGCCGATTGGAAGACCGGCACCACCACGCCGACCGGTATGAACACCGGGGGCGCCGCCAATACGATGATTGAGGGCAACCAATCCGCCACGAATCCCTTCTCGACCTCGTCGTCGGCCTACGGCCCGGACCCCGATTCGTACTGGATGCCGCAAATGGACTGCCCGGTGTCGCGGTGGAGCGATCTGCGCACCCGAACCGTCATTCCCCGCAGCGCCCGCTTCCCCAGCATCGGCTACCTGCAATACGTCCGCACCGGCATCATGCCCGACAAAACCCTCGATCTGGTCGCCTACGAGAACCAGCACGGCACCCCGTTCCGGCTCTTGAGCTATGCCCCTTCGGGCGACTCCGCGCAGGCCACGGCCGGCGGCCAAAATTACCCCGACTGGGCCATGCTGGACCTGCTCTACGTGCCCTCGACGCTCGCGCCCTACGGCAGTCCCTACAATCCCTCGACCGTGAACCCCGGCTCCGCCGCCGCGGAGACCGCCGTCGCCCGTCTGGCGAAGTTCGGCACCTTTGGTGGTTCGACGGCCGGGCGCATCAACCCGAATGGCGTCGTCGCCTACACCACCGATGTGGACACTCCGGACCCCGCCATTTCCCGCCGCCTTCCCTTGCAGGCCGTCCTGAGCGGACTCCGCGTCAATCTTCAGGTTCTGGGAACGGGAACCACCGCCCGCCTGAGCGGCCCGGCGACCAGCACTGTGGACGCCGACGCCGTCGCGGCCGCCATCGAAACCCACATCCGCGCCAACGGCCCGCTGCGCATCCCCGGCGAGATTTGCAACGTCTCCGCCGTCTCCGCCCTGCGCGCCCCCGCCAACACGACCCGCAACGACCTCGTGCGCGACGCCATCGGTGCCCTCACCACGCAGAGCAATGTCTTCTCCGTCTGGGCCGTCGGCCAGGCGGTGAAAAAAGTCCCCCGCAACACCGATTACGGCGCGTTCGAAACCGGCGACCTTGTGCAATCCGAGGTCCGCGTCCACTATGTCGTGGAACGCTACCTCGATCCCGGAACCGATGGCATCTACGGCAACAACACCGCCCCCGGCCCCGACGGACGGGTGGGCAGTTTCGACGACCCCATGGATGCCAATGCGCACCCCTTCCAGCCCCGCTACCTCTACCGCGTGCTCTCCTCCGAGGAGCTGCGCTGATCCCTCCCGAAGCCCTTCCATCCACCCATCCGCGCCATGACCGCCCGCCTGTGTTCGATCCTTCTCCTCGGCCTCCTGCCTTTGTCCCTCACGGCCCAGACGCCCGAGCTTCCCGCCGTGGCCACCGAATGGCCCGGTGTGTCCTACGAAGTGGTGCGCATCGAACGCCTTCCGGAGAACCGCCTTCTTGTGTTGTTTCAGATCGCCGCCGGCAAGGGGGCCGCGCCAAAGGGCACCTTCGTCGGCGTGCCGACCCCCATCCCTCCCAACGCGAATCCCGATGACATCCGCTCCGGGCGCTACGACCCCAAACCGTTCTCCATCGCCGCCACCACCATGATCGATGAGACCACGGGCAGTCGATACCCCGCGTTGCCCCCCGTGGCGCCGCCCCACATCGTCTATCCCTACCCCGAGGTGCTTGTGACCCTCGCGCCCGGCGGCAAGTCCCGCATGCTCTCGCTCCAGTTCCAGGCACCGCCTGCCCTGCCCGACGCTTCCGGCAAGGTCCCCCCGCAATCCGTGAGTTTTCTGCTCCCGAAGGCGAAAGGCGCCCTCACCCGCGTCCCTGTCCCCCCGCCCGTCGCCCCCGCTTCGTAGGGCCGGGCGGGTGGTCCTTGACGGGGCATGGGAACGCGTGGGGTCCGGACGGTTCGTCGGAAACGCAAACGTTGACCGCGCCAAAGGCGCACAATCCCATAGCCCAGGCCACCGGCCTGGGTTATGGTCCAGGGGAAATCGTGACCGCGCCAAAGGCGCATCATCCCATAGCCCAGGCCACCGGCCTGGGTTGTGGTCCGGGGGAAATTGTGCGGCCTGAAGGGCCGCGATTCCCTCTGCCGGGATGCCGCAATCGTGGTGTGGGATTGAGAATCCCGGCCTTTCAGGCCGGACCCCTCGTCGGACCCCCGAACCCAGGCCGTTGGATGCCCGCACCGTTGGTGCGGATGATGCCCAACCTCCCGCTGCACGCGGGACGCCTGCTCCCCATTTCTGAAGTTCGCCCATCCCGGATCGATGGTTTTTCGAGGCGTGGTTGTTTGAAAACAGTCTTTTTTCGGCGCGCGCTTTCCCGCGCGCGCCGACCTGACGCGCACCCGGTTTTGAGGAGAGAAAAATTTCTTTTGTTCCCATTGTATTTTATTTGTTGACACTGATTGATTGAACTGTGTAGTCTCCACCTTGCTATGAAAAATCCTCCTCCTCTCCATATCGTATTAGCGTCGATCAGTGTAGCCGCCCTTGCATGGCTTCCCTCGGCAAGTGCCCAGTGGACCGGCAGCAGCACAGGCGATTACCTCAACACCGGCAACTGGAATGGCGGTGTGATCAATGATCAATTTAATCTCGCGGGGGGCGGCGATCCTTATGACGTAAACCTGACCGGAAACCACACCACGCTCGGCGACCTGAACATCACGACGGTCAATCAAAACTTCCGCTTGCGCACGCCGAACTCGACGTTCGGAACACCCACGGTGCTCACGCTCAACGGGAACCTCACGTTCGACCCCGGCAACAACAATAAGGGCATCGAACTGGGCAATGACAGCAGCAGTCAGCCGCTCAATATCAATCTGAATGGCGGAACGCGCGAATTGACGGTTCAGCCTGGCTTCCGGGACAAGCGCTCCACTAGTCAAATGCGGGGCAGCATTTCGAATGGCAGTCTGATCAAGCTCGGCGAGGGCGATCTGGAAATGCGCACGCACACGGCCAACAATCTGAGCGGCGGCGACTTCACCATCCTGCAAGGCCGCACGCAGCTTTTCGGAATGGCTGCGTCCGCCGGTTGGGCTCCCGACAACCTGAATCTCGGATATTCTGGAGCGAACGGCTCCGGCGGTGTTCTGATCATTCGTAATGACACGAATCCGACGCCGATCAACAGCAGCACCACCGCGCTGAACATGAATGGCGGCTCGATCTGGTTCGAAAACGGCACTCAGGCCAACGCGCTGACGGCCGGTTCCCTGAACCTCACCGGGGGCCGGAATGCCTTCATCGACCGACACAATAGCCAACCGAAGGCCGTTCATTTCACGGATTTCAGTCGCTCGAACAATGGCACTTTGATGCTGGGCGGCGGTGACAATGTTCCGGTGCTGGTCGGAACCGGCGGCTTCGAGATGCACGTGACCAATGATGCGGGCATCCTTGCCAGCAGGATCGGAACAAGCACGACGCCTGGAACCACGAACCTCGCCATCCTGCCCTGGGCGGCGGCGACTTCGCAGCGGGATCAGGGCGCCTACGTGCCTGTCGTCCGGAACAACCCGACGACCGGCGGTTTCCTCACCTATGACAGCACCGGCGGTTTCCGTGCGCTGAATCTCACCACGGAATACGCGGACATCTCCGGGGCGGCTTCGGATGCCAATGCCAAGTACAGCGGCGGCGGGACCTATTCGCTCACCGGCAATCAGACGGTGAACTCGGTCCTCTTCTACAACAACAGCGGGGATGCGACGATTGCTCTTGGCTCAAACACGCTCACGGTGACGAGCGGCGGCATCATGAATGTCGGCAGAACCGGCGGTGACCCCAGGGCGAACTTCACCGGGGCCGCTGGCACAATCGCCTTCGGTGCGAATACCGGCTACATCTGGGCCGGCAAGAATAGCAGCGCCGACGTGCGCATCGGCACGGGCCTCAGCGGCAGTGGCGGGGTGGTGATCGCTTCCGGAAATGTGATGTTCGACAGCAACAGCAGTAATGACGGGCTCAGCGGTCCGGTTGTCGTGCAGGGCTCTCTCCGTGTGGAAACCAACGCGATCCTCAATGCCAACACCAGCCTCATTCTGGCTGGCGGCAGCGGCGTGAACTACCGCCAGGACAAGGACGGCAATGACTGGGGCGTCTTCCAATACACCCAGGACATCAATGTTTCGAGTCTCTCTGGCGTGGGCCGCCTCGGCGACGAGGGCATCCGGCAGTTCAACGTGGGCGCCTCGGTGGCGGGTGCGGCCAACCAACAGGTGACCGTGGGCAATGGCGCCTTCATCAGCCCCGGCGATCCGACCGGCGGCGTGCAGGAAGCCGGACAGTTGATCTTCGGAAACAACATCCAGGGCGTGAAGTTCAACAGCGGATCCACCCTGTATGTCGGCCTCCAGAGCGACACTCAGTTCGACAAGCTCAGCCTGTGGGACGAAACCGGCGGCAAGACCGGCTTCACCTTCGACCTCGGCAGCACGATCGTGGTCAGCCTGCTCGATGGCTACACTATCGGAGTCGGCGACTCCTGGCAGGTCTTCGACGTGATCGACAAACAGGACAGCATCTTCTTCTCCGGTGCCACGGTGAACGGAGTGGGTGCGGGATCGGAATCCTGGATCACCGGCACGGGAGCCGCAGCAGGGTACGAGTTCGACCTGAGCAATACGGGTGTCCTCTCCGTGATCGCGGTGCCGGAACCCTCCGTGGTGGCTCTGATCGGTCTCGGCCTGGCCACGACGCTCTTCGGCGTCCGCCGCAACCGTCGCGCCTAAGTCGCTTCGAAACGTAAACGAATCGCATCCGCCTCGCCCGGTTCTCCGGGCGAGGCGTTGCGCGTTTTTGGGGGAGAGGGCTCGAGCGCCGAAGGCGCGGTGATTCCACAGCCTCGGCGATGGTCCGGGTTTGGTGGTCCGATCGGAATCGCGGCCCTTCAGGCCGCATAATCCTCCCCGCCCATAACCCAGGGCGTTGCCCTGGGCTATGGGATTTCGCGCCGTTGGCACGCGTTCAGCGGGGATCGTTCTTGTGTCACTGCGGGACAGACGATGTTTTTCGAGTTGGTTCGGACTTTCTGGATGTTAATTGTATGTTTTTGGTTGACGATGTGATTCAATGGTCTATTCTTCGGAAAGTGTGAATGCGTTTCGTCCCCCGAGTTCGATCCGTCGGAAGAAACGGCGGGGTCATCCGAGAGATCGTTGTGCGCATGGGGCACCGGCCAAACTATGAATCGTCCTTTGTATCAAGACCCTGAGCTTCCTGTTGCCGAGCGCGTCGCGGACCTGCTGGCCCTCATGACGCTGGAGGAAAAGGCGCGTCAGTTGGACATGTTCATGGGGTCGGACGTGATGGATCGGATGCGGACGTACACGCAGATGGCGGTGGATGGACGCTTGGACCCCGGGAAGGCGGCGGCGGCGATCGGGGAGCGGGGGTGCGGGGTGATTCACGATTTGTATCCGGTGCACGCGGGGGCGGCGAACGAGGTGCAGCGTTGGTTCCGGGAGCACACGCGGCTGGGAATTCCGGTGTTGATGGTGGAGGAATCGCTGCATGGATTTGGGCGGCCGGACAGCACGGTTTTTCCGCAATGCATCGGGCTGGGGGCGACGTTTGACGCACCGCTTGTGGGGCGGATCGGGGCGGCGATTGCCGCGGAGATGCGGGCGGTGGGCGTGCATCTGGCGCTGTCGCCCGTGCTGTGTCTGGCGCGGGACGCGCGGTGGGGGCGCAGCGAGGAGACCTTTGGCGAGGATCCCTGGCTGGCCGGCGAGATGGGCCGGACGTGCGTGTTGGGGATGCAGGGGGATCTGGGACCGCTCAACGTGGTGGCCGAGCCGAAGCATTTCGCGGGGCACGGGAGTCCGCAGGGTGGACTGAATCAGGCTCCGGCGCATTACGGCGAGCGGGAGTTGCGCGAGGTGATGTTGCGGGCGTTCGAGCCGGCGTTTGTGGACGGCGGGGCACTCGGGGCGATGTGTGCGTATCACGAGATCGACGGCATTCCGTGTGCGGGCAATGAGGGGTTGCTGACCGACCTATTGCGGGGCGAATGGGATTTTGGCGGCATCGTGATTAGCGATCTCGGCGCGATCCGCCAGTTGCTCGACAAACACCATGTCGCCGCCACGGCGCGGGAAGCCATCTGTCAGGCCATGCGCGCCGGGGTGGACGTGCAGTTTTACGACTTTGATCACGCCACGTGGATGCGCGAGATCGTGGGCGCCTGCCGCGACGGCGATCTGGACACGGCGGTGCTGGACCGGGCCGTCGGCCGTGTGCTGGCGCTGAAGTTTCGGCTGGGGCTTTTTGATGATCCGGAGACGGACCCGTCGCTCAACGCGCGGGTGTGCCGGAGCACCGCGCATCTCGCGCTGAGCCTGGAGGCCGCGCAGAAGTCCATCGTATTGTTGAAGAACGACCAGGGGCTTCTGCCGCTGGACCCGGGAATCCGGAAACTGGCCCTGCTGGGGCCGAGCGCGGATGTGCCGCGCTTTGGCGACTATGCGGGGAGTGGCGACGGGAAGTGCCGGAGCGTTCTGGACTGCCTGCCGGAAATGCTTCCCGACACCCAGATCGTGTACCAACGGGGGGTGGATATCGATTCCCGCGACCTGCATGCGATGCCGGAGTCCTGGTTGCAGGATGCGGCGGGAAACTTCGGACTGCTCGGACATTATTTTGCGTCCGGGTATTTCGAGGGCGAGCCGGATGTGGTGCGGCGCGACACGCTCATTGATTTCAACTGGGCGCTGGCACTTGCCGCGGCCGAATTGCCGGCGGATGGGTTTGCGGTGTGTTGGACCGGGTGCGTGGTGCCCGACCGGGACTTCGAGGGCACGTTTGGTTTTGTCACCTCCGACCGCGTCCGCGTCTGGCTGGACGGCAACCTGGTCATCGACGCCTGGGACAGCACGCACGGGGCGCCGGCGACGCTGGCCATTCCCGTGGACTGGAAGGAAGGCGCCACCATCGGGCTGCGCATCGAATGGCAGAAGCGCGGCTGCGGGTCGGTCGTGTTCCTCGGCATCGGCGAAAAACTCAACGGCATGGAATACGCGGTGGAGGCGGCGCGGGAGTCCGAGGTCGCCGTCCTGATGCTCGGCGAGAGCGACAAGACGAGCGGCGAAGGCATTGACCGGTGCGATCTGGAATTGCCCGGCCGTCAGATGGAACTTCTGCGCGCGGTGCTGGCCACCGGCACGCCGACGATTGTGGTTTTGCAAAACGGGCGTCCGCTGGCGGTGTCGGAGCTTGCGGCCCGCGTGCCGGCGGTTCTGGAGGCGTGGTTCCCCGGGGAGTTCGGCGGTCAGGCGATTGCCGAGGTCTTGGTGGGGCGGGTGAATCCCAGCGGAAAACTGCCGGTGACGTTTCCCCGCCATGTCGGCCAGCTTCCGCTCACGTATGACCGCAAGCCGTCCCATCGCGGACGCTATGTGGAAATGGACGGCACGCCGCTCTGGCCGTTCGGGTTCGGACTCAGCTACACGACGTTTGAATATTCGGACCTGGAGCTTTCGACGGACATCCTTTCCACCGGCGAGGCGCTGGAGGTGTCCTGCGTGGTGACCAACACCGGCGCGCGCGAGGGCGGCGAGGTGACGCAGTTGTATTTGTCCGACCCGGTGGCCAGTGTCACCCGTCCGGTCCATTGGCTGGCCGGCTGCGCGCGGGTGACCCTGCAGCCCGGCGAGAGCCGCCGCGTCCGCTTCACGGTGGGAACGCGCGAGATGCGGCTGTGGAGCCGGGAGGGAAACTGGGTCGTCGAGCCCGGGGAGTATCGCGTGGCCGTGGGCGGCGGGCAGGAGGGTCCGCTACGGGCGTCGTTCCGCGTGGCGGTTCCCGGAGTCCGTCGTCCGGGCGCGCCGCGCCGCGCGGCGGCGGTGCTCGAGGAAGTGCTCTGAGGGTTCGGTCCGTCCGCAATGAACGCGCATTTGTCCCTCATCGAAGAAAAGCTGTGTAGCGGCTACGCGGGCATGTTTCGCGAGCCGGGTGGCGCGCTGAAGCATCCGTTCCTGACGCCCGGAAGCGAGAACTACGCGGACATCCTGTGGGACTGGGACAGTTGGTTCAGCGATGTGGCGTTGCGGCAGATCCTGATAAAGACCGGCGGTCCGGGCGAACGGGAACAGGCGCGTCCGTATGAACGCGGCTGCGTGCTGAACTTTCTCGAATACGGCGGTCTGGACGGCTGGGTGCCCTTCATCGTCGGCAGGGACGGGCCGTTTCGTTCCGAGCACATTTACGAGGAAAACATGCACAAGCCCTGCCTTGCGCAGCATGCCGCGTTTCTCGTCCAGGCCGACGGCGACGCCGAGTGGCTCCGCCCGAAGTTTTATCATCTGCAGAGCTTCCTCAACAACTACCGCAACCACCACCGGCACGCGTGCGGCCTGTATTTCTGGCAGAACGACCGCGCCATCGGCGTGGACAACGATCCCTGCACGTATTACCGCCCGAAGCGCAGTTCGGGGTCCATTTATCTGAATTGCCTCATGCTCGTCGAGTTGCGGGCGATGGAATTTCTCTGCGAAAAACTCGGCCTTGAGGAGGTCGGACGGCATTATGCGGCCGACGCGCGCGCGCTGCTGGCGGCGGTGCGCGAGCACTGCTGGGACGAGCGGGACGGGTTTTATTACAGCGTGGACCTCAACCTGCTGCCCGTCGAGGCGCGTTCGGATTTCGGCCTGCATCAGGGAATGCCGCGCGACTGGCCGTGTCTCATTCAGCGCATCGGGGTTTGGTCGGGGTTTCTCGCGCTGTGGGCCGGCATCGCCACGCCCGAGCAGGCGGCGCGCATCGTGGCCGAACATTTTCACAATCCGAAAACCTTCAACGCCCCCTTCGGCATCCGCACGCTCTCGCGCATGGAAAAAATGTACAACCTGCGCGGCACGGGAAACCCTTCCTCGTGGCTCGGTCCGGTCTGGGGCATCGCCAACTACATGGTCTGGCGCGGCCTGGTGAACTACGGGTTCTCCTCCGAAGCCACGGAACTTGCGGAAAAGACGGTCCGGCTCTTCGGGCACGACCTTGAGCGCTTCGGCGTCCTGCACGAATACTATCAACCCGAGAACGGCGAACCCATTCTCAATCCCGGATTCCAGAACTGGAATTACCTCGTGCTGAACATGGCCGAGTGGCTGCAAGGCCGCGAACCCGTCGCGGAGTTTGGCATGGGGCGTAGCCCGCAGACAGCAGGGGTCGGCATTTGATCGATTCGCTCGTTTCGTCGCCCGCCTCCTGCTTCCACAACCAGCCCATTTCGTCCGCATCGGAAGCGAAGTCCTGGTAATCCACGGGCACGAGTGGGAGCCCGAGTTTCTGTGCGGCAAGCAGACGACCGTGACCGGCGACGATCAACCCGCTGCGTTTGGAAACCAGGATCGTGTGCCGCCAGCCGAAATATTTGATGGCCTTTGCCAGAAGGTCGATTTGGCCATCGGGGTGCTTGTTGGAATTGCGCGGATTGGGGCGGAGTTCCTCGATGGGGACGAGTTGGTCGAAGGCGCACCAGACTTCGATGCCTCCGGCGAGGGCCTTGGGTTTGATTTCGGCGGGTTGGTCGGGCATGCCGACGGGGGGGGGTGTCAACGCAGAGGTTTGACACAGCGGCCCTTGCCGATGGGCAACGCACTGGCACTCGACATCGGCACGACAACGGGATGGGCAATCCGCAAACCCGGTGAGGTTCTCTCGGGAAGCTGGGTGCTCGCGACGCCGAAGGAATTGCGACAGCAACGAAAGGTCGGCAGAGAGCGAACCGGCGACATACGGTTCTTCCGGCTGCGCGAACGCATCGAGGATTCGATCCGCCAACACTCTATTGAGAGCGTCGCTTTTGAGGACGTGCTTTTTCTTTCCAGCCAGGCGCAGAGCCAGTTGTGGGCGTCACTGCGTGCGGCGGTCTGGATGGCCGCTCGATCTCTGCATGTGGCGTGCGTCCACACCGGAACGCTCAAAAAGTTTGCCACGGGCGCGGGCAATGCCCGCAAGGAGGCGATGGTGGCCGCAGTGGCCAACCTGCCGCCGCCGTGGGGCCGTGTCGTGGCCGACGACAATGAGGCTGACGCGGTCCTGATTTTGAGCTGGTGGGAGGCCCAAAAACGCCCCTCGCAGCATCTGTGCCAATGTCGCCAATACGGCGGTTTTTGCCCGGAAATAAATCTTCAAAAATGATGACGATTTCCCTTGGGGTGTTCGGCCCTCAGAGCAATCACATGGCGACGATGAAAACACCAATCGCACCCGCCAAAAACACCCGCCAAACCAGCAACGAAAAGGCTCTCGCCGCCTTCTGCCACCACGTCGGAAACGCCCGCGAATTGACCACGCTGATCGCCCGCCACCTGGGCGACCACATGGAGGTCGG
>JACSRX010000068.1 GCA_014879535.1 Chthoniobacterales bacterium | reverse complement strand
TCTGGCATTTCGCCTGCGGAGCAGGCTCGGATGCCAGAAGCGAGCAGGGATGCGGTGACGGAGGACGTTCGCTAAAGATATTGCTGTTGTGACACCGCCGCCTAAATCGACAATTCGGATTGGCACATGGAATCTCGAAGGGAAATGGACCGCGGATCACCACGCACTCCTTTCAGCACAGAATTGTCAGATTTGGTTGCTGACCGAGGTTCCCACAACAATCGCCTCGGAGTTCCACGTCCATCATACAAGCCAGCTCATGCAGCCGTTGAAGTATTGGGCAGCCATTCTAAGCATCGACAAGCTCACTCCAATCTCCGACCCCCACCCGGCAAGCGCAGCCGCATTGATCGGTGATATTGCCTACTGTTCCTCTATACTGCCGTGGGCAACATGCGGGGCCGAACCCGCTCAGCCCTGGAGGGGCCCTTCTCTCGGAGAGAAGACGAAGAATGCAATCGAACCAATCAAAGAACTACTAAAGAACAAGAGGAATGTATGGGGAGGAGACTGGAACCAAAATCTCGAAGGAGCGTCGGAACACGTCGGCAGCAGAGCAATGCGGGATGTCATCGAGTCGACGGTTGAGTCACTCGGGCTACAGGTTGCAACCCGCAAGCTACCGCACAGACTACAAGGGTCTCACACAATCGACCATATTGCGATCCCTGCAGACTGGACTTTGCATCGGTCATTTCGAGTTTCTGCCCAAGGGCTATCAGATCACGATTTGTATTGGATCGAAGCCACTAAAACATAAATTGCGAACAATGCGATCCACCGAACACCTACCCGCCGTCACGCCAGATGCTGAGGCTCGTTCCTCGCCTGCAGCTGTCGCGCCGTCGGTCCGGTGCCGGTGATCGCGGACGTTAGGCGCACACACATAAGGAACAGGGATGCAAATCGAAAACAGGTTATCGCCAGAGCAATGCGCGGGAATGGACGACATCCGCGCCGAAATCGACTTGCTTGATAGGGCTGTTGTCAGCCTCATCGGCAAACGCTACCAATACGTCCTCGCGGCAGCAAAGTTCAAAACGTCAGCCACCTCTGTTCGTGCGCCTGAGCGCTTCAAAGCCATGCTTGAAAGGCGCCGTCAATGGGCTGAGCAGGAAGGCCTGAGCCCTGACGCCATTGAGCGCATGTTCTCCGACTTGGTGAACCACTTCATCGACGAAGAGATGCAGCGCTGGAAGAGCACTCATGCGTGAGCGCGTAAATGCCGGGCAGGTGATCGGCGTTTAGCTGGGGGTGGGTGGCGGTCGGCTGGGCCAGCCGACCCTACCATGGGGATGTTGCTGTCCGTAATGGCGGCTACGCCGTTTCGCCGTGGACGCCGATCATCCAGCCGATGCCGAAGCGGTCGGCGAGCATGCCGAAGCAGGGGGACCAGAAGGTTTTGGCCAAGGGCATGGTGACTTCGCCGCCTTCGGAGAGCGCGGTGAAGACGCGCCGGGCTTCGGATTCGTCGGCGACACTGATGGAGAGCGAGAAGCCGTCGAATTTTCCGCCGCCTTCGCAGCCGTCGGAAGCCATGACGATGTTGTCACCGATTCGGAAGCTGGCGTGCATGACTTTTTCGTTCCAGTCGGCGGACACCATGCCGGGTTGCGGGGGCTCGGGACTGTCCTTGAAGCGCATGAGCATCTCGACTTTGGCGCCGAGGGCTTTGCCGTAGAAGTCGAGCGCTTCTTCGCAGCGTCCGCCGAAGAACAGGTAGGGTTGGATGAGGGGGAGGTTCATGGGTGTGGGCGGTTGTTGTGTGAGGAATCATTGGCAGGGACGACTGGCCTCAGTCGTCCACAGGCTTCGCAGAGAGAGCACCGGCCCGCTGAGCCCGCGGGCCCTACCGGAAATAATTTTGAATTGTTTCGTGATGGGTTGTCAGTTCAGGAGGGCGGCGAAGGATTTGCGGGCGTGCCAGAGGAGGTAGAGGGCGAGCAGGACGATGGCGATGAGGATGGGGTTGAGCAGGCCTTCGCCCTTCATGATGAAGGTGTGGTAGGCGACGATGTTGATGATGATGGGGCCGAGCACGAGGAGTCCGAAGTTCCGGGTGCGTGGGATGATGACGAGGATGCCACCGAGGAGCTGGCAGACTTTGACGAAGGTGAGGTAGCCGGTGGGCGCGAAGGCGGCCATGAAGAGCGCGGCGGGAGAACCTTCGGGCAATGGAGGGGCCGGGGCGAGGTTCAGCAGCACCATGGATGCGGCGAAGATGAAGAGGAGACCGAGCAGGACTCCGGCGATGGTGGGCAGATGTTTCATTGGGGAAAGGTTGAGGGTTGAGGGATGAGAGTTGAGAGAGGGGTCAGAGGTTGGCGGCTTGTTCCACGGCGGCAAGGTCGATTTTTTTCATGCCGAGGACGGCTTTCATGACGCGCTGGGCTTTTGCGGCGTCCGGGCCGGTGAGGATTTCCGGAATCTGCACGGGCACGATCTGCCAGCTGACGCCGAATTTGTCCGCGAGCCAGCCGCACATTTGCGCGGAGGGATCGCCGCCGGCGGAGAGTTTTTCCCAATAGTGGTCCACTTCGGCTTGGGTCGTGCAATTGACGACGAAGGACACCGCGCAACTGTGGGGGAACTGCGGGCCGCCGTTGATGGCGACGAATTCCTGTCCGTCCAGTTGGAAGGCGACGGTCATGACGCTGCCCTCGGGTTGCCCCGAGGCCCCGGCGCCCGCGGCGTCGTAGCGGGTGACGGACTTGATGCGGGAATCCGGGAAGATCGAAACGTAATGCGCGGCGGCTTCCTCGGCGCAGCCGTCGAACCAGAGGAAGGGGGTGATGCGCTGGGCGGGGGTTTTCATGGGTGCGCCTCAACGGGAGCCTGGCACGACTTTTTTCAGGTTCTCCAGCCCCTTCTCGAACTCGCCGCCGACCATCTTGTCGCAGTCCATGACCAAGCCGATGGCCTTGGCGACGAAGTCGTTGGTGCCGGACATCGTCCATGTGACGAGCGTTCCGCCGGCATCCGGGACGAAGGTGAACTCGGTCGTGCTCACGCCCTCGAACGGGCGGACGAACGCGAGGCGCATTTCGATCCGCTCGCCCGGTTTGCTCTCGGTGATGGTCATGGTGCCTTCGCCGACGTCGTTGTTGCCGGACCATGTCATCGAGCTGCCGGTGCCGGATGCGGGGCCGGCGAAGGTGGCGGTGGAATCCGGATCGAGCTTCGCCCATGGCGACCAGCCTTCCCACTTCCGCAGGTCGTTCACATGCTCGAAGACGGTTTCGGGGGAGCCCGGAAGGACGGCCGAGCGGGTGACGCGGAAGTCCGAAGGCTGCAGCGCGATGACGACGACCAGGGCGGCAACGAGGGCGGCGAAGATGAGGAGGATTTTTTTGATCATGGTGGGTTTATTTTGAGGGATCGAGCCAGAGAGGTTCCCAGATATGGCCGTCCAAGTCATGGAAACTGTGGGCATACATGAATCCGTGGTCCTGAGGCTCCTTGTTGGGCCGTCCGCCTGCGGCGAGGGCGCGCGCCACCATGGCATTCACCGCCTCACGGCTCTCGCAACTGAAGGCCACGAGGACTTCGGACGCGGCTTTCGCATCCGCGATGGGCTTGGTCGTGAAGGTCCCGAACAAGCCGTGCGTGACCAGCATGACGAAGATCGTGTCGCTGACCACCATGCAGGCGGCGTGGTCGTTGGTGAATTCCGGGTTGAAGGAAAATCCGAGCGTGCGGAAAAACCCCATCGAGGCCGGGAGGTCCCGGACGGGCAGGTTGATGAAGACTTTGGTGGGCATCGTATCAGTGCCTGCAGGAACAGGCCCTCGGACTTGTCTCGTAGCGGTCGTGGTGACGGACCCAATCCATGATTTCGCGCTCATTGCGCCCCTTCGGGGCGAGGTCAAGGAAGCGGTAGGCGCCGACGATCACCTCGGAGCCCCGCGCATACGTCGAGTAAGTGTGGAAGATGTCCCCGTCGGGATTCCTGTAGAAGAGGCTGATGCCGTGCAGGTCCTCATGCGCGTAGGGTGACGTGGCGAAGTTGTAGCCGACATTGCCGGTTGCGACCTGTTCCGGTGTGAACGACACGCCGTAATCGTAGTTGAAATCGGTCGCTCCCGAGGAAACCCAAGGGAAGGTCCATCCCATGCGCTCCCGCACGGCGGCGATCTCGTCGGGGCTGGCCCGTGAAATGGCGGCAAAGGCCAGATCGTTGTGCTCGAAATGCCGGCGCGCCGCATCCACATGGTCGGCAACGAAGCAGCAGCCATCGCAGAGGTGATCGTCGTCCGGTGCGAGCATGAAGTGATAGACAAAGAGCTGGCTGCGGCCGCGGAAAAGATCCCCGAGCGTCTTCTCACCGTCCGGCGACTGGAATCGGTAGGGCTTGGTGACCTTCACCCAGGGGAGGGCGCGCCGCTTGGCCGCGAGGGCGTCCCATTCCCGGAGGTGACGTTTTTCCTCGGCAAGCAATTCCTTCCGGGAGGCAAGCCATTCCTCCCGCGTGACGACGGGATGCGTCCGCAGGGATTCGTCTGTGATGCAGGGGGCTGCGGCCATGACGTTCAGTCTCCGACGATGGTCTGGAATCCGCCGTAGGCCATGCGCTTGCAGTCGAAGGGCATGTTGTCCGGGTCGCAGCCCTCGCTGAGGCGCGGGTCGGCCATCACCTTGGCGTTCACGGCGTCGCGCTGCTCGCGCGAGGCGTAAACGATGTAGGCGAAGACGACGACTTCGCCGTCCTTGGCTCCCGCGAGTTGGGGGAAGGACACCATTTCGGGTGCGTTCGCGTCCTCGATCACGCACTCGCGGTAATCCAGCGCGCCGTGTTCCTTCCAGATCTTGGAGGCCTTTCCGGCGATCTCGCGGTAGGTTTCCAGTTTGTCCTTCGGCACGGACAGCACGAATCCATCAACGTATTTGCTCATTTTGTTCTCCTTTTGGTTCGGGGTTGGGGTGACTTCCGTGGCGGCAACGTCGCCGTTCCGGAAAAAAGGCCGTCGATGAAGGCGCGCGCGTGGGCGAGGTTGCGGATGACGATGTGCGGGTCCTGCCGGGTCTTGGCCACGAGCATCGATCCCTGCCACAGCGCATTGAGGAACCACGCCGCCTCGGCGGCATCGAAATCCACCCGCGGCTTCTGCGCAGCCTTTGCCTCCTCGAGGAGTTCCTTCGCGAAATCGGTCCAATCCCCGAGGTAACCCGAGCAGACGCCGCGCAGCACGGGATTCGCTTGGGCGAGCTCTTGGGACATCATCCCCACGACGCAGGTCACGGGGGAGGTGGAGTCTGTCACGAAGCCGGTCATGATGTCGAAGAAGCGGTGCACTCGCGCAAGCGGGGGCTTCGCGGGGGCCTTCCGCGCCTCGGCGTAGGCCGCCATGCCGAATTCCGCCCACGCCCCCAGCGCGGCGATGCCGATCTCGTCCTTCGATTTGAAATGATGGAAGAACGCGCCCTTCGTCACCCCGGCGCGTTCGCAGATCTGGTCCACCCCGGAGGCGCTGAAGCCGCGTTCCAGAACGAGTTCCTGCGCCGCCGCGACGAGCCGCTTGCGCGTCTCCTCCGGCCGGCGTTGTTTCTGTAGTGTCCGAGGCATACAAACTGGTTGGTATGTATGGCGCCGGGCGGGCGGCGTCAATGCCGTTTGCACAAAAATTTTCCACGGGCCGGGCATGGCGCGTCGGGGGCGGGAAGCCGCGGGCGGAGTGGCTGCCGGAATGATTTCCATTGTCCGTGTTTTGAAGTTCCCATTTTTCCCCTGTTCGTCTGAGATGCCGCGGCGAGCCGTCGCGGGAGGACCCTGCTGCGCACGAAGCCATCGGAAGACCCAGGACCATGCACCACATCGCCTTTCTCCAGGATCTTGCGATCGTGATGATCGTCGCCGCCGTGGCGACGATCCTGTTCCGGCAGTTCAAGCAGCCGGTTGTGCTCGGCTACATCCTCGCGGGGTTCCTGATCGGCCCGCACACGCCACCGTTCGCCCTGATTTCCAGCGGCGAGACGATCGAGACGCTGGCGGAGCTCGGCATCATCTTCCTGATGTTCGCGCTGGGTCTCGAGTTCAGCCTCCGGAAGCTGAAGGCGGTCGGCACGACGGCGGTCATCGCGGCCACGCTGGAGATCCTGCTCATGATCTGGGTGGGCTTCCACCTCGGGCAGCTCTTCGGGTGGAACCAGATGGACAGCATCTTCCTCGGGGCGATCCTCGCAATCTCCTCGACGACGATCATCATCAAGGCGCTCGAGGGGCTTGGAAAAACCAAGGAGCGTTTCGCGAGCCTGATCTTCGGCATCCTGATCGTGGAGGACATCCTCGCGATCGTGATGATCGCCCTGCTTTCGGGTTTCGCGACCACGGGGACCCTGGAGCCGGCGGTGGTCGGGAAGACGGTGCTCACCCTCAGTTCCTTCCTCGGGGTGCTCCTTGTCGCGGGCCTCATTTTCGTGCCCCGCCTGCTCGACTACGTGGCGAAGTTCAAGAGCAACGAGATGTTGCTCGTGACCGTTGTCGGACTGTGCTTCGGGGTGTCGCTTCTGACCGTGAAGCTCGGCTACAGCGTGGCGCTGGGAGCCTTCATGATCGGCGCGATCATCGCGGAGGCGCGGCAGATCGCGAAAATCGAGGCCCTGATGCACCCGGTGCGCGACCTGTTCAGCGCGGTATTCTTCGTCTCCATCGGACTGCTCATCGATCCCGCCCTGCTTGCGAAATACGCGCTTCCCATCGCGATCATCACGGTGGTCGTGGTGGTCGGCAAGGTCGTGAGTTGTTCGATCGGCTGTTTCCTCGCCGGCAACGACATGAAGACCTCGATGCGGGTCGGGATGGGCTTGGCGCAGATCGGCGAATTTTCGTTCATCATCGCCGCCTTCGGCCTCCAACGCGGGGTCACGAGCGATTTCATCTATCCGATTGCCGTGGCGGTTTCCGCCGTCACCACCCTCCTCACCCCGTATCTCATCAGGAGCTCGGACGGCTTCGTGAATCTCATCGACCGCCTTGCTCCGCCGCCGCTTTCGCGGTCGCTGGAGGCCTACACGCGGTGGGTCGGAACGATGGGCGAGCAGCGCGGCAACAGCATGGCGGCGCGGATCCTCACCAAGCTGTGCTGGCAGATCGGGATGAACGTCCTGCTTGTGACGGGCGTCTTCATCGCAGCCGTGTTCGTGCACCAGCGCTACCTCACCGGGTGGACGGGGATGCCCGGCGGGGAGGACGGCGTGAAGGCGCTCGCGTGGCTCGGGACGATGATCGTGAGCTTTCCCCTGCTGGTGGCGATCTGGAGGAAACTCGAGGCGGGGGCGATGATGGTGTCCGAAATCAGCGTCGGCCGTCCCGCGGCGGGCGAGAACACGGGGGCGTTCCGGGCGATCGTGGCGAACACGATCATCGTGGCGGGGACACTGGTCATGGGGTTGTGGCTGCTGGTCTTGAGCTCGGCGCTGCTGCCCTCGATGAACGTCTTCATCCTTGCGGCCGTGGCGGCGGTCGGCGCCTGTTTCGTGCTCTACCGGTCCTCGGTGAAGCTCTACGCGCGCGCGCATCATGCCTTGCGCGAGACCTTCGAGCAGGTTCCGGAGCACAAGGAGACAACCGGCTTGCCTTCCCTGCTGGAGAACGCCGAGTTGTCCACGATCGTGCTGCCGGCCGTCTCCCCGCATTCCGGGAAAATGATCTCCGAGATCCGGCTCCGCACGGAGACGGGCGCGAGCATCGTCGGCCTCGAGCGCGGTTCGGCGAGGATCATCAATCCCGCGCCGGACGAGGAACTGCAGGGCGGGGACCGGCTGCTGCTGATCGGCGACCCGGACCAGATCGGGCGCGCGAACAATTTCCTGCTTGGAATGTCCTGAATCGGATACACCAATCTTCCGAAATGAGCCCCGTCCATCCGGTTCCGACCACCGCCGCGCCGCCCGTGAGTTCCGCCGTGCGGTGGATGGTGCTGCTTCTGATCCTGGCCGGCGTGTATTTTTTCCACGGTTTCGTCGTGCCCGTGCTGGCGGCGCTGGTGATCGGGTTTGCAAGCTGGCCGCTCTACCGCAGGCTGGTGGCGTTCTGCGGCGGACGGACGACGCTCTCCGCGTCGCTTGCGCTCTGCGCGGTGCTTCTCGTCCTCGTGATCCCCTCGGCCCTGCTCCTAGCTTACGTGATCGGGGAGTTGCGGGCACCCATATTGTGGCTGGAGGAGGCGAACCGGCACGGGGTGGCCGTCCCGAAGTGGCTGGGCGACGTGCCCTTCGTCGGGGAGGCGCTGGCCGAGGAATGGGCTCGGAACCTCGCGGAGCCCAAGGTGCTCGGTGAAATCGTCCAGCTCGTCAGCGGCCAGAACATCGCGAGCATCTCGCGGTGGGTTCTGGCGGTCGGCACGGGCACGCTGGGGGCGCTGCTCAACGTCGTCTTCATCCTCATCACGCTGTTTTTCATCTACAAGGACGGGAGCGCGATGGTCGCCCAGCTCGACAAGATCGGGGAGCGTCTGCTGCCCGCGCGCTGGCAGCATTTCTCGCGGGTCGTCCCGGCCACGGTCAGCTCGACGGTCACGGGGATGACCATCATCGCGATCGGCGAGGGCATCGTGCTCGGCATCGCCTACAAGATCGCGGGGATGCACTCGGCGTTCATCCTCGGCGTGATCACCGGGATCATGGCGCTGATCCCCGGAGGCGCGCCGACGGCCTTCACCCTCGTCTCCGCCTACTTGGTGGCGACGGGCAACGTGGTGGCGGGCATCGCCCTCTTCGCTTGGGGCTCGGTCGAACTGTTCATCGTGGACAAGACGCTCCGCCCGAAGCTGGTGGGCGGCCCGATCCGCCTGCCGTTCCTGCCGACATTCTTCGGGCTCATCGGCGGTGTGAAAACCATGGGGCTTGTCGGCCTCTTCGTGGGGCCGGTGCTGATGGCCCTTCTTGTGGCGGTGTGGCGGGAGTGGATCCGTGCGATGGATGAGGAAACGGCATCTCCGGAGAAGGTGGTCAGCGGGCCAGTTGCGGATAAAGCATGACGAGCCCCTCGTTCACGAGGCCGAGGGCGATGGCGGCGACGAGGATGCCGGAGATGCGGGTGAAGACATTGATGCCGGTCTCGCCGAGCAGGCGGCGCGCCGGATCAGCCACCGCGAGGGAGAACAGGGTGGCCAGCCCCACGACGAGGATGATGCCCGCCAGCACCAAGTCGTCGGTCCAGGATGCACCCTGGCCGGTGATGCCCTTGCTGGCATAGACGATCACGCTGCTGATCGGATCGCTGGCCGGCAAGGCGGGGAGCCCGCGATCATCCATCTACAACGCCAGCAAGTTCGGACTCCGGGGTTTCGCCTTCGGTCTCAGCGGCGACCTGGCCGGCACAGGCGTCGGGGTCAGCGTCGTC